>NZ_JBHUPC010000013.1:0-795648 GCF_042686145.1 Flavobacterium chuncheonense
CTACTCTCTCGATTAGCGGCTGCAAAAGTACAACTTCTTTTTAATCTCACAAGCTTTTTTTGAAAAAAAATTTCTTTTTTAAATCTCCAAAAACTCACTCAATATGTAATCAGAACGTCGCTGTTTTTGCGGACTGCAAAGGTAATCCCTTTTTTGATTCTGACAAGCTTTTTAAAAGAAAAATTCTTTTTTTATTCTCATCCCTTAAACCAAAATATCTGTATGAACTTGCCTGTATTGCGGGTGCAAAAGTAGTATCTTTTTTACCATTAACAAGACTTAATCCAACTATTTTTAAAAGTATTTTTCTACTATTTGATTATAAAGCACTTACAAATCGAAATGTTTTTACACTTAACACCTAAATAAGCCTTCTTTACACCATAAGCAGGTTTTAAAACTTTAAAAATATAAAACAAGAATTCCATTTTAGCCTTAAAATAAGTAAAAACTCCCCTCTTTTCTATTTGAAAATTTTAAACAAAGTTGTGTTAGTCGAAGCGAATAGCTCGAACTGGAGATATTTTGGTAATAATATATGACGGAACCAGCAGCACCAACAAACAAACTAAGACAGTCCCTATGTTTAAAAGCGCTATATAAAATAGATTTATTGAAACTGGCGCTACATTTACATAATAACTTGAAGGATTGAGTTCAACAATTCCAAAATATTTTTGAAGTAACAACAATACAAGTGCTACACCATTACCCCACAACAAACCCCTTATTATCAAATGAGCCGCATTGTACAAGAAAATTTTTCGGATATTCCAATTATTCGCACCGATAGCTTTCAAAATACCAATCATCTGAGTGCGTTCCAAAATCAGAACCAATAAAGCAACAACCATATTAATGGTAGCTACCACTATCATGACAATTAATATTACAATAATATTAAAGTCGAATAACTTTAGCCACTCGAAAATACTATAATACTTTTCAGAAATAGTTACACTATTATAGGTAGGCGGAATGGTATTATAAATTTCAACTCCTTTCTCTTCAATCTGTGTAAAATCATTCAAGAAAACCTCAAAAGCTCCAACTTGATCAGCAGACCATTTGTTGATGCGTTGAATATGACGGATATCACCTAATATATAATTCGCATCGAATTCTTGAAATCCAGAATTAAAAACTCCAACTACTTTAAAAGTTCTTGTGTTTTTGCCTTTACCGCCTTCTTTTATAAAATAGGTAACACAAACATCATTCAATTTAACTTTAAGGCGATTTGCTAAAAACTGAGAAATCACAACATCATCAGTTGTACCCTTACTAAAATCAGGAATTCCTCCTTCAACTATATACTCCTTAATATTACTCCAATCATAATCTGCTCCTACCCCTTTAAAAACAATACCTTCGACCACTTCTTCTGTACGAATCATTCCTGCCTTAATTGCAACGGCCTGAATATGTTTTACTCCTTCAACACTTTTGAAATTTGGATAAAAATCTTGATTCTTTGAAATCGGAACAGTACTTACTTGGGATTGATTGTCATCAAAATTTGAAATAATAACATGTCCATTGAAAGCAGAAACCTTTTCTCGAATTTTATCTTGCAACCCAATACCTGTTGCTACAGACACAATCATCATAATAATTCCAATTGCAATAGCAATAGTGGCAATTTTTATAATTGGTGAAGAAACACTACTTTTATGTCCTTTAGTAGCGATGAGACGTTTGGCTATAAAAAATTCTAAATTCAAAGGTTTTATGATTCAAAAATTGGTTTTCAAAAATACACTATTATTCTCTTTTATACTTATTTTTTCTTGTGGAAATTCAGCAACTACTAAAGTTGGTCCTGAAAAATTAAGCATTGAAAACAACACATCGGAAAGTACAATTTTAACAGGAGCAGATAATTTAAAAGAAAATCTAAATCTTCTTAAGAACAAAAAAATAGGGATCGTAACCAACCAAACGGGAATTTTATCAAACGGGACACATTTAGTCGATTACCTATTATCAGAAAAAATAAAAATTAAAACTATATTCGCTCCAGAACATGGTTTCCGTGGAACTGCTGATGCTGGTGAACTTATAAAAGATGGTAAAGACACTCAAACAGGCTTACCTATAATATCGTTATATGGCAACAACAAAAAACCAAAACCAGAGCAGTTAAAAGGAATTGAAATATTAATTTTTGATTTGCAAGATGTTGGCGCTCGATTTTACACTTACATCTCTTCACTTCACTATGTTATGGAAGCTTGTGCTGAAAATAATATTCCGTTACTGGTATTGGACCGACCAAATCCGAACGGTAATATTGTAGATGGACCAATTTTGGAATCTGAATTTCATAGCTTTGTAGGAATGCACGAAATTCCAGTATTACACGGAATGACCATAGGTGAATACGCCAAAATGATTAACGGTGAAAAATGGTTATCGAATGGAGTACAATGCAACCTTAGTGTAATTTCATGTAAAAATTACAACCGAAAGATGTCTTATAGCTTACCGGTTAAACCATCTCCCAATTTACCTAACGACCAATCGATTAATTTGTATGCGAGTTTATGCTTTTTTGAAGGCACCAACGTTAGCGTAGGAAGAGGAACGGATAAACAATTTCAAATATACGGTTCGCCATTTTTACCAAAAAGTAATTTTAGTTTTACTCCAAAACCAAATTTAGGTGCTAAAGATCCTATTTACAATGGAAAATTATGCTACGGTGAAGATTTAACAAAAGCTAAAAAAGTAAGCCGATTAGAGTTGCAATGGTTAATAAAAGCCTATAACGAAACAGCTGACAAGACAAAATTCTTCAACTCGTTTTTTACCAAATTGGCTGGAACCAAAAAACTACAACAGCAAATTGAAAGTGGTTTCTCTGAAGTTGAAATTAGAGCTTCTTGGCAAGAAGATTTGGAAAATTTCAAAGTAATACGAGAAAAATATTTGATATACTAATTATGAATACTAAAAGAAAGTCAGAATATTCAATTAAATTTCAACAAGTATATCTGCATTCTGCTTTTTCAATTCAGTGACAAAATCTTCTTTATGAAGAGGTGATATAATTATGAATTTGTCTATTCCATAATTCACTTCTATCCTATCTGTTAAAGAAGAAGCTGGCGCACTTAAAATACTATCTGTTTTCTTTACAGATTTAATATCTGCTATTGCAATATTTTTATTCACTATAAAACCCGAATGCACTTTTAAATTGTTTTTACTAATGGTATAATTAGTATCATATAGCAGATAGAACACCAAACCAAAAGTACCTATTAAAATAGCAAATACCACCCAATCTTTTTCTCGTATCCCTATAACAAATGCAGGAATAGAGGAGGCCATAAACAATATTGGTAAAGCAATATCAACTTTTGATTTGAATACTTTTTTCATAAAATTTGAATTAAAGTGGTAATTTCTTCTTCATTTCTTCCACAATATTAAAAGCTGCTGGACAAATCGCAACATTTTTCAAGGTTAAATTTGAAATCTGTTGAAATTTTTTCCTATCGGTATGTGGAAACTCTCGACAAGCTTTTGGTCGAACATCGTAAATAAAACATTTATTATCAGTATCCAAAAAAGTACACGGTACCGATTGCAACACATAATCATTATCTTCATCAATACGCAAATACTGATCTATAAATTGCTGAGGCTTTTGGCGCAAATGCTTTGAAATACGCTCTATATCAGCCGATGTAAACAAAGGTCCAGTAGTTTTACAACAATTGGCACATTCCAAACAATCTGTTTTTTTAAATTCGGCCTCATGCAAATCTTGCATGACATAGTCAATATTCTTTGGCGTCTTCTTTTTTAGTTTGTCAAAATACTTTTTATTTTCGTTATGCTTATCTTTGGCTAACTTTTGTATTTCGTTTAAGGATGGCTTTAGCATTTGATGTCAATTTCGAAAAGCAAAGTTACACAACTTTAAAACTAGAATCTACAATTTCAACAAAAAGCTATGAAAGACCTCTTTGGAAAAGCCATTTTAGATTACCAACTCAATAATGCACCTGAAGATTTAATTACCGAAACTTCCATTAGCGAGGCAGACGAAATGAGTGTTGCTTATTTATTTCGCACTTTCAAAGAGATGCCTAAATTGGAAAAAAAAGCATTACAACTATGCAAAGGGAAAATTTTAGATATTGGTTGTGGTGCAGGTAGTCATGCATTGTATCTTTCCAATGAAAAAAAGTTAGACGTTACAGCTATCGATATTTCTGCCAATGCTATTAAAGCTTGTCAATTACGAGGCTTGCAAAATGCCAAAGTTCAAAACCTCCTAGATATCGAAAGTGCCGAAAAATATGATACCATTTTATTACTAATGAATGGAACTGGTATTTTTGAAAAATTGGAACGTATTTCAACGTATCTCCAAAAATTAAAATCACTTTTAAATGTTGGAGGTCAAATTTTAGTTGATTCGTCTGACATCATTTACATGTATGATCAAGATGAAGACGGCGCATATGAAGTCCCCGCAGATGGATATTATGGTGAACTAACTTTTACCGTTCAATACAAAGGTGAAACTGAAGATACTTTCCCTTGGTTATATTTAGACTACAATACGCTTCAAAATGCAGCTCATGCCAATGGATTAAGTTGTGAGTTGATCCAAGAAGGAAAAAATTTTGATTATTTAGCAAAACTGACTTTATAAAAAAAGACCAAAACATATGTTTTGGTCTTTTTTTATAATTGTATTTTAGTAACTTATTATTGCATGTATTTCATCATTAAACCTTGCAATTGCATTCCCCACTCTTGACCTGCTTCAGTAGATTTTTTCATTAACTCTCCTGCATTAGCAGCAATTTTTTTTCCAACTGGAGAATCATAAAATTTTAACATTTCTTTTAATTCATCGTGCGTATATGTTTCCATGTAAATAACTGCCATTTTATCATATAAAGCAGGTAAAGTTGCATCAAAATCTTTAGAAAAGTCTGCATGTTTTGCTTCAGGAATACTTGCTAAAACTTGCTCTTTAACATTCTGCATAGGACCAGCTGCACCAGATTTTTCAATAACTTTTAACGCATCTGATTTGAAAGCATCTTGCGCCATTCCAAGTTGCGCTACCACAACAAAAGCAACTGTCAAAATAAATTTTTTCATATTTTATAATATAAGTTTAGAATTCAAATATAATTATTTTTTCTAAGGAATATTCAAATACTTATGTGTTTGTAAGGAAACTCTCCACTTTGGATTATTCATCACATAATCAACAATTAGTGGTGTCATCTCTTCTTTCTTACTCCATTCTGGTTGCAAAAACAAAATAGCATCTGGATTTACCTTTGCCGCTTGTTCCTCTGCAAATTGAAAATCATGCTTGTTGTAAATAATTACTTTTAACTCATTCGCAATATCGTAAGCACTTTGAACCGGTAATTTTAATTTCTTTGGTGACAAGCAAAACCAATCCCACTGTCCTGTTACTTCATATGCTCCGGAAGTTTCAATATGGACTTTTAAGTTTTCAGTCTTAAGTTTACCTGTTAACAAACTCATATCCCATGTCAAAGGCTCCCCACCAGTAATTACAACTGTTTCAGCGTATTTTTTAGCATTGGATACAATCAAATCAGTATCTGTAGGAGGATGTAAATCAGCATTCCAACTTTCCTTTACATCACACCAATGACAACCAACATCACAGCCCCCAATACGAATAAAATATGCAGCAGTACCCGTATGATACCCCTCACCTTGGATTGTATAAAACTCTTCCATCAAAGGTAACATCTCACCTTTATCTACTGCTAATTGTATTTCTTTCTTTAACATCTTAAACTAAAATAGTTTGCAAAGATAATCAATTGAAATTTTAGATACTTGCTTTTTAGCATTATTAGATTTATTGAAGGCAGTATTTCTTATCCGTCCTATTTTTTATACATTTGAGAAACAATATTTTTTCAAAATGAGCAGAACTGAAGAATTCAATCAACATATATCATCCGGATATACGTGTAAAGGTGACTATATTACTATTGGAGGTGCTATTTTGGATGGAGAACCCGTTCCAAACACATTAGTAAACATTCCTCTGAAAACATTAAACCGCCACGGATTAATTGCAGGTGCAACAGGAACTGGTAAAACCAAAACCATTCAAGTTTTATCGGAACAACTTTCTGCAAAAGGAATACCAGTATTAATGATGGATATCAAAGGTGATTTTTCAGGCATCGCAATGCCAGGAGAAAAAAAGCCGTTTATTACAGAACGTCATTCAAAAATATCATTACCCTATGAGACAAAAGGTTTCCCAGTTGAATTAATGACGATTTCTGAACAAAATGGCGTGCGATTACGTGCAACAGTTTCAGAATTTGGTCCAGTTTTATTTTCTAGAATTCTAGATTTAAACGAAACACAATCAGGAGTAGTATCTGTTATTTTTAAATATTGCGATGACCATAACATTCCGCTTTTAGACCTTAAAGATTTCAAAAAAGCATTACAATACGCAACAGAAGAAGGAAAGGCTGAATTCACCGCAGAATATGGACGCATTTCTACAGCTTCAACGGGATCCATTTTAAGAAAAACTATTGAACTTGAACAGCAAGGTGGATCATTATTTTTTGGCGAAAAGTCTTTTGAAATAGAGGATTTAATGCGAATAGACGAAAATGGTTTTGGTTACATCAACATCATGCGTTTGACCGATATTCAAGATAAACCAAAATTATTCTCAACTTTTATGCTAAGCCTTCTGGCTGAAATTTACAATACTATGCCAGAACAAGGTGACAGCGGACAACCAGAATTAGTTATCTTTATTGACGAAGCCCATCTGATCTTTGATGAAGCTAGCAAAGCATTACAAGATCAAACTGAAACCATCGTTAAATTAATTCGTTCCAAAGGCATTGGAGTTTACTTCATTACACAAAATCCAATGGATGTCCCAAGTAGCGTTTTGGCACAATTAGGGTTAAAAATCCAACATGCCTTGAGAGCTTTTACTGCTAACGACAGAAAAGCAATTAAAATGACTGCTGAAAATTATCCGCTTTCGGAGTATTATGATACCGATGAAGTACTAACACAATTGGGAATAGGAGAAGCATTTGTTACCGCATTGAATGAAAAAGGAATACCAACTCCCTTAGCTGCTACAATGCTACGGGCACCGATGAGCCGAATGGATGTTTTAACACCTAAAGAAATCGAAAACTGTATTGCACAATCAAAATTGGCAAAAAAATACAATGAGGTTATTGACAGAGAAAGTGCTTATGAAATATTGACTAAAAAAATTGAAAAAGCACAGGAATTGGCTAATAAAGAAGAGGAGCAAAAACAAAAATCCAGTAAACAAACTAGTGCTACACGTAAAAGTACTGCAATGAATCCGATTGTAAAGGTATTAACAAGTGCTACTTTTATTAGAGGTGCTATGGGGGTATTAATGAAAATGATGAAGAAATAATGGAAACCAAAAAATATCAAATTCAAAAAAATCCATTTGTAGTGCCTACTGCTGACGGAAAATTAATTGAAGAGCATCATGGAATTGTAGCGACTAACAATCCCGAGATTTCCATAGCACATATGATTGCACCACCTGGATGGAGCGAACCATTTCAAACACCAGAGTTTGATGAATACACTTATGTTATTTCTGGTAAAAAACAATTCATCATTGAAAAAGACACTATTACTTTAGAAGCAGGACAATCAATTAAAATTGAAAAACACACTAGAGTTCAATATTCAAATCCTTTTGATGAACCTTGTGAATATATAGCCATTTGTAAACCAGCTTTTGATTTTGAAAAAGTACATCGAGAAGAATGAAAAAAGAGGCTTAAGCCTCTTTTTTATCTTTTAGTAAATCTAATATTCTGTGTTCTATAGGTTCTGTTTCCCAAATTTCTTCAATATTGTCTATCGTTAAAATTTCTTGCATAATCTCATTTTGACGATCACCTTCTGCTAAAGCCTCAGCATACGGTTGGTGACTAAAAGTTACTCTGCTGTATAGAGGCTTCCATTTATCTGGATGTTTTGCCGAAAACCATTTTTCAATTTTCTTCTGTAAATGAAATTTAGCATCTGCCGTTTTCGAACTCATTTCCATGAAATTACGATATGACAATTCTGCAATAGCATCTGCATTTGGCTTTCTTGAGTTTTCATATTCTTTAAAAATTTTCTCCCAATCATCGCCGTATTTTTCCATCATCTCTACCAAAATGGTAATATCTTCAAAACCTGCATTCATTCCATGTCCATAAAACGGTACAATAGCATGACAAGCATCTCCAATTAAGGCTACTTTATCATTATGCGTCCATGGAAAACACTTCATAGTTACCAAGTAACTTTTCGGGTTTTTAAAAAAATCTTCCACTAAGTTTGGAATCACTTCTTTGGTATCTGGAAAATGTTGAGCAAAAAAATCAACTAAAGTGGCTCTGTCTTTTAGCTGTTCAAATGAATTTTCTCCTTCATGTGGCATAAACAATGTACACGTAAAGCTTCCATTAGTATTAGCCAACGCCATCAACATAAACTCACCTCGTGGCCAAATGTGCAATGAATTTTTATCCAACTTATGTGTTCCATCAGAATTGGCAGGAATATGTAATTCTTTGTAGCCAATTTTTAAAAAATCTTGAGAATAGTTGAACATGCTTTGACGCTGCATACGGTGACGAATTCTAGAAAAAGCACCATCTGCTCCAAAAACGATATCATATTCTAAATCATGCCACTCACCACGTTCTGTCTCGCCTTGATGTAAAGTTGCAGTAGATAGCGAAACATCCCAAATTTTACTTTCAAAAACAAATTCTACACCTTCCGCTTCCGCTAAATCAATCATCTTACGATTTAAGATACCTCGGGAAAGTGAGAAAATTGCTTGGTCTTCATTTCCGTAACGCTGATAATTTAATTCATCTGTTCCCAAATGAATCGCTCGTTTATCTACAGGAATTCCAATTTTACGAATCTCTTCATCCAAACCTAATTGTTCCAAAGCACGCCAACCACGGTCAGACATCACTAAATTTATCGACCTTCCGGAAAATTCAATATTACGAATATCTGGACTTCTGTCATAAACATGTACTTGGTGACCTGCTCTTTTTAAATATATTGCCAATAAGGAACCTACTAAACCAGCACCTACAACAGCAATTTTTTTGGGCGTTTGCATGAAAACTATATAATTATTTTGGAATACAAAAATACTCAATATTTATGGAGTACCCATGTAAAAAAAGAAAATCCTTCAAATGAAGGATTTAATCGTTATCAACTTTTATATGACCCCAGTTTTCTCCCGTCTTGATACGGTGCAATTGCATTTCTGAGATTCCAAATTGCTTTGCTAACAAACGCAATCTTGTTTTTCTATTCGGGTCTAGTAATTTCTTTTTGAGCCTTATAACTTGAGTAACAGTCAACTTAGTATTTGCTGGTCCAAATTTCTCAAATCTCCTTTTTCTTCCTTCGGCAACTAATGGACTCTTATAGCCATGCTCCCTCATTTCTTGATAAGTAACCCATTTTAAATTATCGACTTTATTATTTAATTTGTCATAATCTAAGTGAATTACGTGTTTTTGTTCCTCGTTTTCTTTTTCTATAAACAAGCTTGCTACTAAGAAATGAAACGAATAATGAAAATTTTTGTATTCCCCATCTATCTTCTTTCTAAATATAATATAGCGGTACCCCTCAATTGCGGAACCTTTTATTATTTTTGCTTCTGAAGGATTGTCTACAAAACTTTTAACGCGTCCTATATTGGAGACTAAGTACCGCTTTGAATGTTCAAATTCTAGCACATACTCTCTCCACTCTTCTGTTAAAAAGTGCCCCATTACTATTTTTTGATTTGGTTAATAATCAGTAATAAAAAGTATAATATCTGTCTAATTTACAATAATTTTATCTATTTTAAAAATTTATTTTTTTCACCAACACTCATCCCCTGCGATTTAGCCAACATTCCGCACATTTGAAACAACATTCTAGCTCCTACATTTCCATCCCAATCGTTCTCTCCTGGCGCAACTTCTACTAAATCAAAGCCTATAACTTCTCTACCCGATTCTACTAAACGGTTTAACAAATAAACAGCCTGCTCGTAGCTAAACCCTCCAGGTACTGGAGTTCCAGTACTAGGGCAGTATAAAGCATTCATACCGTCAATATCAAAAGAGACACAAACTTTACTAGGTAGTGAATTGATGATTGCATCACACAATTGTTGCCATGTACTTCCTTCGAACAACTGTTTTTTCAAATCTAAATCGGTATGAACAAGTACTCTACCATTCTCTTTCGTTAACACTTCAACTTCTTGTTCACAAAAATCTCTAATCCCTACTTGTACTAATTTTGATACTTGTGGTAACTGCAACGTATTATACATTATTGAAGCATGAGAATAGGTAAAACCTTCATACGCGATGCGCAAATCCATATGTGCATCAAGGTGCAATATACCAAAATTATCATACTTGCTAGCTAAAGCTTGGTAATAACCTAGAGGTGTACTGTGGTCACCACCTAACAAAACAGGTTTTTTCCCTTTATCTAGCCAATGTAATGTTTGTGTTCTCACTTTTTCAATCATATCCGAACACGCATAGTTAATCGTATCCAAATCGGTTTGTAGTGATGGATGATGATCGATAATTTGACCATTTTCTAAAGCCTCGATAATTGGAGCCGCTAAGGCTTTCAATTCATCCGACTGTGCTTTCATCTCCTCAGAGATTTCATCCATATAAATCCCTAATTTCCATAATTCTGGATAATCTTGATTAAGCAAATCAACTTGAAAAGAAGCTTCTAAAATAGCTTCTGGTCCTTCGGAAGCACCAGCGCCATAACTTACGGTTACTTCCCACGGCACAGGAATTACAATAATTTCACTCTGTTCCGCTGAAAAAGGCAAACCAAAAATGCTTGCATCTGCCAAGCCTGGTTGACTTGGATCAAAACTATTAATAATTTCCTGCTTTGTCATATACTTTAGATAAGATACCCTCTTTTAATATTTGTCCGAAATCATACATATCCTCAAACGAACTATACAATGGCACAGGTGCTAAACGAATTACGTTAGGCTCTCTCCAATCTACAATAACTCCTTCTTCCATCAAATAATGGAACAATTCTTTACCTTGTCCATGTAAATAAACTGACAATTGACAAGCACGTTCTTCTTGATTTGAAGGTGTAATAATTTCAAACTGAGCACTTTCAATTTCTTTATCAATTTCATTCAAGATAAACTCTAAATACGCCGTAATTAAATTACGTTTTTTAATCAATTTAGCCATACCTACTTCTGCAAACATTTCCACAGATGCTAAGTAAGGAGCCATTGATAAAACAGGTAAATTACTTACTTGCCAACCGTTTGCACCATGAACTGGATCAAAAGTAGGCTCCATTAAGAAACGACGCTCTTTATTATGACCGTACCAACCTGCGAAACGATTCAATTCACTATCTTGATGATGTTGTTCATGAACAAATATACCCGAAGCATTTCCAGGTCCTGAATTCATGTACTTATAACTACACCATGCGGCAAAATCAACACCCCATTCATTTAATTTCAATTCAATATTTCCTGCTGCATGCGCTAAATCCCATCCTACATACGCACCATATTTATGACCCGCTGCTGTAATGGTTTTCATGTCAAACACTTGACCTGTGTAGTAGTTTACACCTCCTATTAAAACCAATGCTAATTCGTCTCCAACTTCATCAATTTTTGCTAAAACATCTTCTAGTCGAATGTTATGTTCTCCTTCTCTTCTCTTTATCTCAACAATTGCATCGCTTGGTTCATATCCATGAAACTTAACTTGTGATTGAAACATATACTGATCTGATGGAAAAGCTTTCTCTTCACAAATTATTTTATACTTCTTTGCTGTTGGTCTGTAAAAAGAAACCATCAACAAATGTAAATTTATGGTTAAAGTATTCATAACCGCTACTTCTGAAGGTTTAGCACCAACAATTTCGCTTAATGGCTGACAAAAACGCTCATGATAATCCCACCAAGGCTTATCTGCAAAAAAATGTCCTTCTACAGCTAATTCAGCCCAATCGTTCATAACTTCATCTACATAGGCTTTAGCACGTTTTGGTTGTAAGCCCAATGAGTTTCCCGTGAAATAGATTACTTCTTTCCCTTTTACTTTTGGGAAAATAAATTCACTTCTATATTGTCGTAATTCGTCTTGTAAATCTAATCCTTGAGCAAACTCTCTTGAATTCTCAAAATTCATAAAATGATAACTTTATATTAAGACAACAAAAATAAACATTTTAAATTTTTATTCCTTTTTTTAGCAACATAAATATAAAAAAAGACGCGTGTTTACGCGTCTTTTTAAAGAAATATTATTTTTTTGTTAAATTATTAACATCGCATCTCCGTAAGAGTAGAACTTGTAGCCTTCCTTAATTGCCTCATCATAAGCCTTTCTCATTAAATCATGACCACAGAAAGCCGAAATCATCATCAATAATGTGGATTTTGGAGTATGAAAATTCGTAATCATAGCATCCGCAATACTAAAATCATACGGAGGATAGATAAATTTATTTGTCCATCCCGTATAAGGATTAAGCGTTCTTTGCGAAGAAACCGTACTTTCCATAGCACGCATAGAAGTTGTACCAACGCAACAAATTTTTCGCTTCTTAGCTTTAGCATTGTTTACAATATCACAAGCTTCTTGTGTTACTACCATTTCTTCAGAATCCATCTTATGTTTAGACAAATCCTCTACTTCAACTGGGTTAAAAGTACCTAAACCAACGTGTAAAGTTACTTCTGCAAAATTAATCCCTTTAATCTCTAAACGCTTTAATAAATGCTTTGAAAAGTGCAAGCCCGCAGTAGGTGCTGCAACAGCTCCTTCTTCTTTAGCATAAATGGTTTGATAACGCTCAGCATCTTCCGGAGTAACCTCTCTATTAATATATTTTGGAATTGGAGTCTCTCCAAGTTCTACTAACTTTTGACGAAATTCTTCATAAGAACCATCATAAAGAAAACGTAATGTTCTTCCACGTGAAGTAGTATTATCAATTACTTCAGCAACCAATGAATCATCATCTCCAAAGTATAATTTATTTCCAATACGAATTTTACGTGCTGGATCTACTAAAACATCCCATAAACGTTGCTCCGCATTCAATTCTCTTAACAAGAAAACTTCTATACGCGCACCCGTTTTCTCTTTATTACCATACAGACGAGCTGGAAAAACTTTTGTATTGTTCAATACCATTACATCACCATCATCAAAATAATCGATGACATCCTTAAACATTTTATGCTCAATAGTACCTGTTTTACGATTAACAACCATTAAACGTGATTCATCTCTGTTTTCTGCAGGGAATTCCGCCAATAGCTCATTTGGTAAATTAAAATTGAAATGTGATAACTTCATAGTTAAATTTTGAATTAAGAAATTAGAATTCAGAAGTTTTCTGAACCCAAAACTTTGCAAATATACAATCGTGAGATAGGGGTTGTCAAGTAAAATAACTTTTATTTTAGAAAAATCAAATTACAAAAGCAGATTTCGCATTTTTATTGGATACGAAATCCTACTTTTTTCAAATCGTCCCAATAATCAGGATACGATTTACTTACCACTTCAGCCTCCTCAATTTGAATTGGCACACGAAGTGCTAAAGGTGCAAATGCCATTGCCATTCTGTGATCTTGATAGGTTTTTATCACAATATTTTCGATGATTTTTTTCGAAGGTTTTAAAAGCAACGACTCGTCCGTTACTGAAATAGTCGCACCTAACTTTATCAACTCTTCCTTTAATGCTACCAAACGATCTGTTTCTTTAATTTTTAAAGTGTGTAAGCCATCTAAATCGCAACCTATACCCAAACCAAAACAAGTTACTGCAATCGTTTGCGCTATATCAGGACAATTATTCAAATTACGATTTAGATTCCTAACTTTAGCTTTTGCCTCTTTTACAATTGTTATAGAATTATCATTATTAAAAAAAGTTTCCACCCCGAAGTCTTTATAAATTTCAGCTAAAAAAGCATCACCTTGCAAACTATTCTTCTTGTAACTCGACAATGTAATACTAGTCCCTATCGCTGAAAGTGCGACAATGGAATACCAATAGGAAGCTGAACTCCAATCACTTTCCACGGTAACGTTAGTTGTAGTAATTATGTTTAATGGTTGAACTTTTATGACATTTGATTCAAATGAAGTTGAAACGCCTAATTGATTCAGTAAACTCAACGTCATATTTATGTAAGGTAAAGAAGTAATTTCTCCTTCCAAATGCATTTCTAAACCATTATCAAGTTTTGGTGCGATTAACAGTATCGCTGAAATATACTGACTGCTAACATCTGCTTTAAGGGTTACATGAGATAAGTCTATCTTTTTCCCAGTGATTTTAATAGGAGGAAATCCATCTTGTTCTAAATATGAAATTTGGACACCTAATTGCCTTAGTGCATCAACTAAAACTGAAATAGGTCGTTCAAGCATTCGATTGGATCCTGTTAAAACAGTTTCCTTGCCATCTTGAATTGAAAAAAAAGCAGTAAGAAAACGCATTGCTGTTCCCGCATGATGTACATCAATTGTGCTTACTTTTTCAGACAACCCATTCAACGCTTTTTGCATCACATCTGAATCATCTGAATTGGATTGATTTGATAAAACCAAACTTGGATATAATGCCTGTAACAACAACAACCTATTTGTTTCAGATTTAGAACCTGAAACTTTTATAAAAGATGCTGAGGCTACATTGGATTTATGAAGTTTTAAATCCATTATTTCGTTACCATTTTAAGTCCCACTAAAGAAAAAATTAGTGTCGATAAAAAAAATATGCGCCAAAAAGTTGCAGGCTCTTTGAATATCAATATTCCCACTAAAACACTACCTACAGCACCAATACCTGTCCATACAGCATATGCAGTTCCTATAGGTAGTTCTTTAGTCACTTTTACTAATAATACCATACTTATGGTTAGACATACAAGAAATCCAATATACCACAACCACATTGTTGTTCCAGAAGTCTCTTTGGCTTTTCCTAAACAACTTGCAAAACCAACTTCAAACAAACCTGCTATTATCAATAGAATCCAGTTCAATTTATTTTAGTTTTTCATTGTTATGATGACGATCGTGATCGCGTTTCGTTTTCAAATCCATTTTTTTATCAAAAGCGGCTTGTAAATCAACTCCTGTTTGATTGGCCAAACATAAAACCACAAAAACCACATCGGCAAGTTCTTCGCCTAAATCTTTATTCTTATCACTTTCCTTTTCACTTTGCTCACCATAACGACGTGCAATAATACGTGCTACTTCCCCTACTTCTTCTGTAAGTTGCGCCATATTGGTTAATTCGTTAAAATAACGAACCCCGTGCTCATTGATCCAATTATCTACGTCTAATTGTGCGTTTTTGATATCCATTACTTTTTATATATATTCTTGACAAAGTTAATAAATCAAAAATTGCCATAGTCAAACTGAAAAACAAAACTTGTCACCAAAAACTAATATCATTCTCAAAACTATAGAAAAACTAAAGAACCAATAAATTCATGCTTGCATAAATTAAAAATGCTACCATAAGTCGAATTAGCTTTTGTTTCAAAACAGCCTTATATACTTATCAAAAACCTTAACTTTTTTTCTTTAAAACTATTTTCTCGTTTTGCTTGTCTACAATTTTAGCATAATAATCCTTAAAAATATCATAATATTGGGCTGGGACAATTGCTAAATTACTTTCACTACTTGAAATTAGTTGAATTTGATTTGCGGTAGCTTTCAAAACGAATTTAAAATTACCCATTTCACCTCCTGTTGTCAAATTAATCGATTCGGGTAAACTTTCAACCTCATAGCCATCTGGAATCTTAATAGTAACCATATGCTTTTGTTGGCTTGGAAAAACAAAATCAATCGGATATTCTCTTTTCTCAAGCTTAAAAGGCGTTTCATCCATCTTAAAAAACAACAACGGATTTACATACATTTTTCCAGAAATAAGTTCAACTAAATTATTCGATTTAAATTCATACTCTTCTACAATTGGTTTATCAAAACTTTGAATCTTTACATCATAGTTCATTATTTCAGACTGGTTTGTAATCTTCTCTTTGTATTCTACAAGATCTTGTTTGCTTAATTTCCCTTCATTCTTTAAAAATAAATAAGAAAAATAATCAAATCTTTGCTCTCTTACCCTTCCGCTAATTTCTCCATTTTCAAGTATAGAAGCCATAAGCGTAATATTCTTAATTGATGTTTTTTTAGGTGTCAGATCCACTTCCGCAGAGCTTCCATGTGCTCTAACAATTCGTCCTTTCCAATTTAAACATTTTGTAGGTATTAAATTGGGAGACGCTGATTTATCAGAAGCATCAAATAAAATTAAACCATTATTAACTTCAATCGCACATATAACGTAGTTAAAGGCTTTTCTTGTTGGGTAAAGTGCAACACCATTCGCCTTTGTACTCAATAAAATTGGATTAGCTTCGAAACCCGCTTTTCGTAACATGGCAACTAATAATAGGTTAATATCTGCAATATTACCTGTTTTATCCATTAAGGCTCTTCTTAACCCTTTATGACAAAATATACCATTATATCCATTCCAACTTATATTATTGGACACAAAATTATAGATTCCCATTATTTTTTCCTGTTGAGTGGTCGCTTTACTCAGAATTATACTCAATTCATCTTGAAAATATCCTGTACTGGTTAATTGCCCCCCAAAATCATCATCATTGTAAATTGACTCTACTACTGCTTCCCAATTTGTTGCATAATTTTCAAAAGGCTTATCTGGAAAACGAACTGAAACTAGCTCATGCATCATAGATGCCGCATAATTGTTTAAATTATCCACAAACCCTTCATTTTTAAGGGCTGAAATATTTGACAAAGTGTATTTTTTATAATTCTCTTTACATTTGAATTCATACGTTCCATTTTCACTTCTAAACCCCCCAGCTTCATTAACTAATTTATTATAAGAACCTGTAAAGGTTCTTTCTCTTCCATCAACATCTATCTGTGGACTTATCCAACCACGATGATGTACATTGAACACATAATATTCTGGTATCCTCGATAAAAATTCAGAATAATTCACTGGAATTTCTTTTTGAAAGCTCCATTCAGGAAACCTCGAAATAAAAGGTGATCTCACTCTATACTTAAATTCTACAATTGTCCCTTCTTTTACATTAGGCATCGCAATTTTATATTGATCATAATACCTATTTAATTCTTCATTAAATTCACCATCACTTTTAAGCTTTGACTTTACTATTTTACCATTTTCTAAATTATAGGAAACTGCTTTAGAAAAAGTAACCAATTCTTTTTTACCACCATATTTATATAACTCTATTTCAAATTTACCCCAGTCAAAACCTTCCTTTTTATAAATCTTGATTTTTGTCTCAACATCTGTAACTAAAGTAAAACCATTATCGTAAGTATATTCAAAATAAGTTTCCCCTCTTTGAAATAAAATGGCTGCTACTGCAGTAGGGTCAGTAGGATGACTTTTCTCTAAAAGTTCCTCTTTTGTTACTTCTCCCAATTCTATCTTTTGAGCATAGTTATTGGTTATTAGCAACAATGCTAATAATCGAATGAGTTTTTTCATTATTTTTTATGAATTAAAATTTTAACATTATCATTTTTAGCTATTATTTCTTTAAATATTCTAAATGCCTCATATTCATCTTTACTATAATAGCCTGGCTTAATTAAAAGAGTTCGTATAAAACGTAATTGTGATTCATTAATTTTTTTAAATACTATACTGTACTCACCAAACTTATTTACTTCAATAAAATTTTCTGGTAAGCTATCTAAACTATAATTATCCGGTATAAAAACATCTAATGAATCAGTATCGAAATAACCTCTTTCAATTTCAAAAGGAAATTTTCTGATTGACATACGCTTCGGCACATAATTATCTCTATTAAAAACATTAACAGGAAATACCATATCATTACCATACAAGCTAGCATAGTTTTTTGCTTCTAATTCAATATTTTCTATAATTTGAATTTTATCTTTATCGTTTGCAACTTCTGACTTATTTACAACCAAATTGTTAATATAACTGTAGTGTTCTTTGTAATAATTTTCTTTATCTGAATCTGACACATCAACTATTTTTCTAAAAACATCATACTGAATACCTGTTGATTTAATTTCAGACGAAGCAAACAATGAACAATCTTCGTTAATTACTATTTTACCTGTTATTTCTTGTTTATTCTTTTCACTACCGTAATTATTTGTTCTAACAATTTTTCCACCATTTTCATTAACTATAAGTGCTAAACGATCATCTGTAAACTTTCCTTGATAACTAAACGGATCTGTTTGACTGGTACACTCTAAAAAAATATTTTCCTGACCATTAGGAATTGTTAAAATTGCATGATTTCCTTGCATAGAAACAAAGTCCTCTATAAAATCTTCTTTTTCACTTCCTGCATTAATTATAGTATAAAAAGATGGCACTCCTACTTCATTTAAAAGTGCTTTAGTATAATTGGATAACGCTTTACAATCACCATAGCCCAACTTAGCGACCTCTTTAGCTTCCATAGGCTTCCAACCGCCTATACCCAGCTGTACACTGATATAGCGTGTAGAATTTTGCACATAGTCATACACAATACGAGCTTTTCTTATAGGATTGGGCTCCTTTTGTACTAAAGAATGAATTTTTTCTTTAGTTGCTTCTGGTAATTCCAGCACATCTTTCAACAAACTTTCATACATCCACTTCCCAAATTCAGACCAGTTTTCAGTCGTTCCTTCAACACCTTCTAGATTGAACTTTTCTAATGAAAAAAATGCTTTTGGGACTATCTTTTCAAAACTAGGCATTAAAACCTCTGCATCTATTGCTTTAAAATTTTCCAAAGAAAACTTCATTACATTCTCTTTCTTTGTAAAATTTACGCCCCCGTAGTTTTTAAAATTAAACGTTTTATGCTTTAATTCAATTCCTGAATAATTATGGATCTCAAATTCATCTTTAATTATAGAAACATTAAAATTTGTAATTGGATGCCATCTTGGTAAAAAAGCGGTATTCTTTCTAACTATTTCACTAACGAACTCAATAACTATAGGATAACTAACGGGGTTATAATCGAATACTAAGACCCTATCATCTGTTAAAAAAGAAGATCCTGTTGCGCTATAATCTTTAAAGTCACTTTTCTTTATCCTTTTAATTTCTTTTCCACCCAAGTTGAAAATCTTGACCTCTAACTCCTTTATAGCTATCGATTTATCATAATAAACATTTGCATCTATAGCTTCTAAACCCTTTTCATTTAAAACAGTAATTCTCTTTTTTGTTTTAAGAACCATTTTATCAACACTAACTATCTCAAGTATACTGCTTTTACTATTTATTACAGCATTAGCTCTGTGATACATACTATCAATATTAGGAGCTGTATCGAAAGAGTAACCTACAAAGTTTGAAACTAATACCGTTACAAACAATGTCAAAATTTTAAGCATTAACCTCATACTATTCTTTATTTTTAGTATCGATAGTAATGGTTACAGGACCATCATTAATTAAAGCCACTTTCATATTTGCACCGAAATCTCCTGTTTGAACGGTTTTATCAAGTTCTTGTTCAATTTTTTTTACAAAGGCTTCGTATAATGGAACTGCAATATTCGGTTTTGCTGCTTTAATATAACTTGGTCGATTTCCTTTCTTGGTTAAAGCATGTAACGTAAATTGACTTATTATTAGTACATCACCTTTTGCGTCTTTTACAGAAAGATTCATCACATCATTTTCATCCGCGAAAACGCGCAAATTGGTAATTTTCTGTGCTAACCAATCAATATCTTCCTGTTTGTCAGTATCTTCAATACCAACAAAAATCAACAATCCCTTTTGGATTTCAGCTATTCTTTTACCTTCAACTGTAACAGAAGCTTCCGAAACCCTTTGAATAACTACTCTCATTTATTATTTTTCGAATATCCAAATATACACTTTAAATCATATATTCAAAAAAACAGAGCTTTATTAGCCGTAATTATTTACGTGTTTCATCACTTGCTTTACGATCTGCGTCGTACAAATCGGCACGATATTGCTCATCATCTCCTTCCAATATCTGGGTATAGCTTTTATAACGCGACCAAGCAATTTCATCTTTTTCTAATGCTTCTTTTACGGCGCATTTTGGTTCGTCTTTATGCAAGCAATTGTTAAATTTACATTTATCTTTTAATGCAAAAAATTCAGGAAAATAATCGCCTATTTCTTGCTTTTCCATATCTACTACACCAAAACCACGAATACCGGGAGTATCAATTATTTGAGCGCCAAAAGACAAGTCAAACATTTCAGCAAAAGTTGTTGTGTGTTGTCCTTGTGAATGTGATTCAGAAATTTGTTTGGTTTTTAGATTTAATGAAGGTTCAAGTGCATTTACTAAAGTAGATTTTCCAACGCCTGAATGTCCTGAGAACATTGATGTTTTTCCAACCATTAATGCTTTTAACTCATCTAATCCCTTTTTCTCTTGAGCAGAAACTCGTAAACATTTATATCCAATTTCAGAATATATATATTGCAAATACAATTGTTCATCTACTGTTTCTTCACTATAAGTGTCAATTTTATTAAAAACCAATACCGCCTCTATACCGTAAGCTTCAGCAGTAACTAAAAAACGATCAATAAAACTTGTTGTTGTCGGTGGATTATTAATGGTCACCAATAAAAAAACCACATCAATATTAGACGCAATAATATGCGTTTGTTTTGACAAGTTTACCGATTTACGAACGATATAATTCTTACGCTCATGAATATGTGTAATAACACCCGTGGTTTCATCAGTTGTATTTTCTATATTATAATCTACCACATCTCCTACTGCAATGGGATTGGTACTTTTAATACCTTTCATGCGAAACTTACCTTTAATACGGCATTCTAAAAAATTACCCTTTTCGGTTTTAATAGTATACCAACTCCCCGTAGATTTATAAACGATTCCTGTCATACGACAAAGATAATTCATTTTATTTTTTCCTATATTTGAATGAACAACAAATCATTGTAAATATGAAAAAAAACTTCTTTCTATTAATTTTTACACTTTTTTCATGGTTTGGACTCAGAGCACAAACTTATGAATATCGTGTTGTGACTAGTGTAGAATCTATCGTTCCAAATGGTTTGGGTAGATCACGATTAATTTCTTCAAACGAGGATCGCAACTACAAAGACTTTACTTCTACAAGAAGCGAAGAAGATGACGAAAGAAACAAAAGCGATAGAGGCGACATACGAGTTAAAAATTTTGAAGAAACTAAACTTTTAAACTTCTACAACATTGGTGGAATTCGCTTTCAAAATATTGCAGCAAATGATGCTGTAATCTCTTCAAAAATTAACAACATGATTGAAGAAGGCTGGGATTTAGCATTTGTAACCAGTGCTGTAGAAAGCGATGCAGGAAAAGAAGATGGCAATGGAATTTTTATTACACGTTATATTTTTAAACGTCAAAAAAGTTAAAAAGCTACCTATTAGGTAGCTTTTTAAAACTCTAGCTTTTATAAACTTTTTCTTGATGTCTAATACTCTCCTGGTGAATTGCCTTAAATAATTGCATAACAAAATCACCACTTAAACCCTTTTCTTCACCTTCTAAAATCATCTTATCCAAGATTTCATTCCAACGTTGATTTTGTAAAATAGCAACATTCTTCTCACTCTTCAACATCCCAATCTGATCGGCAATCTTCATTCTATTCCCTAAAATTTCCAAAATCTTCTCATCATAATTATCAATCTGTGCTCTTAATTTTGACAATCTCAAATTATATTCGTTCTCAGTATCGGTTTTTTGACGCACTTTTAAATCTAAAAACATCTGTTTTAAAACAGTTGGCGTAACTTGCTGTGCAGCATCACTCCATGCATTATCAGGATTACAATGTGTTTCAATTATTAATCCATCGTAATTTAAGTCTAAAGCGTGTTGTGAAACATCTTGTATCATATCACGTCGTCCTGCAATATGCGACGGATCACATAGTAAAGGTAAATCTGGAAAACGATTTTGCAAATCAATCGTGATTTGCCATTCTGGATTATTGCGATATTTCGTTTTTTCATATGTGGAAAAACCACGATGAATTACGCCCAACTTTTTGATATCAGCATTATACAAACGTTCTAATCCTCCTAACCACAATGACAAATCTGGATTAACCGGATTTTTTAATAATACAATTTTATCGGTTCCTCTTAACACCTCTGCAATCTCTTGAACAGCAAAAGGATTGACTGCTGTTCTTGCTCCAATCCATAACACATCAATATCATGTTCCATTGCTAAACGAACATGCGCAGGTGTTGCCACTTCCGTTGCTAATAACAATCCGGTTTCTTCTTTTGCTCTTTGCATCCATTTCAAACCAATTGCACCTACTCCTTCAAATCCACCTGGCCGTGTTCTTGGTTTCCAAATACCAGCGCGAAATACAGTTACATCTGAATTCTTCAATTCATGTGCGATTTCAAGTACTTGTACCTCAGTTTCAGCACTACATGGGCCTGCGATTACCAATGGATGATTTAAATGAAAATCGTCCAACCATGTTCGCAATGCTTTACTATTCTCCATATTCTCAATAATTGAAGTAAAAATAAAACTTATTTAGCAATTGATTTTAGATTCATCGTAAAACTTAAATATCAAAACACAAAAAATCCCGAATCTATCGGGATTTTAATCAAAACAAAAGTAAAGAAACAAAAAAAATTAACACTCTGTATTAACTTCGAAACAACTACCTTTTGATAAACTTAAAAAGTTGCAGTGAACCATTTTCCATTTCAATTCTTACAATGTAAACACTACTTTGAATAAAATTTAAATCCAATGTGATTGCACTAGATTTTAATTCCCTTTTAAATATTTGTTTTCCTTCTAATGACACAAATTCTACCGAATTCATATTTATATTGGAAAGTGATTCAATGTTTAGGATATTAGTTTCTTCATTGTAACTACGTGTAAGTTGGGGTGCTTTTGCTTCAAAGTTACTTGCAAACAAAAAATTATCTGATTTTAAAATTGAACCTTGAGAACCACAAAGCAGCAAATCGCCATTATCAAAAGCCTCAATAGCATACAAAGTTCCTGTTGCAGTACTTGCAGTATTTAAAGCGATCCATGTAGCTCCAGAATCTTGAGAATAATATATATTATGATCGGTGCCTGCTGTAATTACTTTATTTCCAATAAATTTTAAACCATAAAAGTTTTCATAACCCGTATTCCATACTGTTGTCCATGTTGTACCTCCATCAGTTGTCAACAATACTTCACCATCTTCTCCAGAAACCACTCCATTATTGACATCTTTAAAACTAGTTGCGAAATAATACATCCCAATCATCCCAGATTTAATTGTCGTCCAAGAATTTCCACCATCAACTGATTTACTAACCTTTTGATTAGCACCTACAGAGTATAGAACATTATCTGTTACATAAGAAACCGACATATCCAATAAGTTTGTTGTACTTGTAACAACTGTCCATGTTTCACCAGCATCTAAAGTTTTATAAGCTATAAATTGGCCTCCATTAGTAATTCCAGAAAGAAAACCTTTATTTGCATCTAAAAACTCTATTTGACTGTAGTAATAAATATCATTCTGAACGGTGATATTAACCCAAGTTGATCCGCCGTCTATTGTCTTTAACAAGGTATTATTGTATCCTAGAGCGAAACCTCTTGTTGTGGAAACAAAAGCAATTTTTTTAAATCCTTGAGCATAAGTATAATTGTTTTGCCAAGTTTCCCCACCATCAGTAGATTTCAAAATAATACCCGACGAATTAACAGTATACTGAGAACCAGCAGCATAAGCAATTGTGTTTTGACCTGGAGGAATTGATAAATCATACAAAATAAAATTAGTACCAGAGGGCTTTATAGAAAATGTCTGTGAAAAAAGTGTCACGGAAAATAAAAAAAACACCGCTAGTAGTTTTTTTGAGTAATTTGCTTTCATATATTGTTGTTTAGGTTGTTATATAACATAAAGTTACATTTTTTAAACACATAAATCATTTTTTACAACAAAAATCTATTGGATAAATCATTACATTTGTTCAAAATTTATCTTAAAATGTCAATAGAAGTTCAAAATATTTCTAAGTTTTACGGCGAACAAAAAGCATTAAATAATATTTCCTTTTCTATCAAAAAGGGAGAAATTGTTGGTTTTTTAGGTCCTAATGGTGCCGGTAAATCAACATTAATGAAAATTTTAACTACTTATCTTAGTGCTACAGAAGGGAAAGCAATTGTCAATGGTTTTGATGTTACCAATCAAGCTAAAAACGTACAAAAATCTGTTGGCTATTTACCAGAACACAATCCTTTGTATTTGGATTTATACATAAGAGAATATTTGGCTTTCAATGCAGATGTGTATAAAGTTTCTAAATCTCGAATTGAAGAGGTAATTCAATTGACGGGATTAACACCTGAAGCCAATAAAAAAATTGGAGCACTATCAAAAGGATATCGTCAGCGTGTCGGTTTAGCATGTGCTCTATTACACGACCCTGAAGTATTAATTTTAGACGAACCAACAACAGGTCTTGACCCAAATCAATTATTAGAAATCAGAGAGTTGATTAAAAATATTGGTAAAAATAAAACGGTTTTTCTATCAACACATATTATGCAAGAGGTTGAAGCAATATGCGATAGGGTAATTATAATCAATAAAGGTGTACTTGTAGAAGATAAAAACTTAAAAAGTTTAGTAAAAGAACATACTCAACAAATTATAGAAGTTGAATTTGACAAAATCATTGATACCATTGTTATGGCCAATATGATTTCTGCAGCGAAAGTTAACGACAACGTCTGGGAAATTATTTTCAATTCTGATGAAGATATGCGTTCAAAAGTGTTTGATTATGCTCAGGAAAAAGGCTATAAAATTCTTCAAATGAATTTGAAGAATAAAAATTTAGAACAAATCTTCAGAGAAAAGACATCAAAAAAATAACCGACAGAAATAAATCTATCGGTTATTCTTAACTTAACTCAAAAATTTAATTTACTCGATTGTCGCTAAATATTGTTTTTCCTTTTGCTCTAAATCTTCATAAACCACTGATAAAGCATACTTTGAAAGCTCTGGATCAATAACTTGATTGTATACAAAATCTTCCTCACTAAAGCCAAAATCAGTTATGGCTTCAATAACGGTATATACCGCCATTTTATTATCTTTTAATTTAAAATAACAATTGGCCATTTCAATATAAACATTCTTTAAATCACTATTTGTGGTGGTTTTAATGTATTGCTCAAAATAATCAATTGCTACAGCATACTCCTTATTATCATAACACTTTCTTGCTTTATCAAGTAAAGAATCATCAAAAGCACTTGCGAATGTCAGCTGAACTACCAATGAAAAAACCATGGTTAACCAAAAATTTTTCATAATACATTGATTTTAAGGTATCTGATACTATAAAAGTACTAATATTTTTTTAATAAACACGTAAAAATGTTAAAAAAATAAATATTCAAGAATAAAAATGCAATTTATCTCACAATATAAGTAGTATTTGTATAACTAAATTTAAAAAATTGCACTTGCAACTTTCTTAATATTTGCAGCCTTTCCCATAGAATAATAATGCAATATAGGCACTCCAGCAGCAACTAGCTCTTTACTTTGTTGCAAACACCATTCAACACCAATCTCATTCACCGCTTCATTATCTTTTGCTTTTTGTACTTCCAATATCAAATCATCTGGCAAATCAACTTTAAAACGATGCGGTATTAAATTCAATTGTTTTTTTGTTGCAATTGGCTTCAAACCTGGAAAAATTGGAACTGTAATTCCAGATGCCCTGCATTTTGCCACAAAATCAAAATATTTTTGATTGTCAAAAAACATTTGGGTAACGATATAGTTGGCTCCATTCTCAATTTTCTGCTTTAAAAAACGAATATCACTTTCCATACTTGGCGCTTCCATATGTTTTTCAGGGTAAGCCGCTACCCCAATACAAAAGTTTGTTTTGGTTGTATTTTGCAAATCTTCATCCAAGTAAATCCCATTATTCAAATTTTGAATTTGAGATACCAATTCTGATGCATAACTATGCCCTTCTCTTTCTGGTTTAAAATAAATTTCACTTTTTACTGCATCTCCTCTAAGCGCAACTACATTCTCAATACCTAAAAAGTCCAAATCAATTAAAAAGTTTTCGGTATCCTCTTTTGTAAATCCACCACACAAAATATGTGGAATTGCATCAACTTGATATCGATTTTGTATGGCCGCACAAATCCCTACAGTACCCGGTCTTTTCTTTACAATTTTCTTTTCCAACAAACCATTACCATGTTCCTTATATTCATATTCTTCTCGATGATAGGTAACATCAATGAATGGCGGTTTGAATTCCATTAACGGATCAATTCCATCAAAAATAGATTGAATGTTTTGTCCTTTCAAAGGTGGTAAAATTTCAAAAGAAAATAAAGGTCTCCCATTTGCCTTTTCGATATGTTCAATTACTTTCATTTTATTCTGCAATATTTGGTGAAAGCCATTTTGTAGCTTGTTCTATTGTTATATTTCTTCTTTTCGCATAATCTTCTACTTGATCGGATTGAATTTTACCCAATCCAAAATATTTACTTTGCGGATTAGCAAAATAATACCCCGAAACAGATGAAGCTGGCCACATTGCCATACTTTCTGTAAGGGTAACTCCAATTGCATTTTCAACATCAAGCAATTTCCAAATAGTTGGTTTTTCCAAATGATCCGGACAAGCTGGATAGCCTGGAGCAGGACGAATTCCTCTATATTTTTCTTTAATCAAATCATCATTTGACAAAACCTCATCATAGGCATAACCCCATATTTCTCTTCTCACTTTCAAATGCAGATATTCCGCGAATGCTTCGGCTAAACGATCTCCTAATGCCTTTACCAAAATAGCATTATAATCATCTAAATTCTGCTCGTATTCTATTGCGCGTTCCTCCACTCCAAAACCTGTTGTCACACAAAAGCATCCAAAATAATCCTGAATACCCGTAGCCTTTGGTGCAATAAAATCTGCCAAGGCAATATTGGGTGCTACTACAGTTTTTTGTGATTGCTGACGAAGCGTTAAAAATGTAGCAACTCCTTTTGCATAGAGTACTTCAATATCATCATCTTGAATTTGATTAGCAGGAAAAATGCCTAAAACCCCTTTTGCTTTAAACCATTGCTCCTTTACAATTTGGCTTAACATTATTTGTGCATCTTCAAATAGTGAAGTGGCTTGTTCGCCAACTACCTCATCCTTTAAAATAGCAGGATACTTACCGTACAATTCCCAGGATTGAAAAAATGGTGTCCAATCAATAAAATCAACCAATTCAGATAATTTAACCTCTATATTTTTAGTACCAATAAAATTTGGTTTATACGGTACATAAGCATCCCAATCGATTTTGAATTTATTCTTTCGCGCTTCATTAATACTCAGATACTGCTTTTCTCTACTTCTATTCAAATAGCCCTCACGTAGTTTATCATATTCCTCGCGCAAAGCACTCGCATAATCCAATTTTGTTTCTGGCTGCAATAAATTTGATGCAACGGTAACAGCACGAGACGCATCGTTTACATGCACAACTGTTTGTTTATATTCTGGTGCAATTTTTACTGCAGTATGGGCTCTTGACGTAGTAGCTCCACCAATCATTACTGGAATTTTAATATTCAATTTATCTAACTCTCTAGCCAAATACACCATCTCATCTAAAGACGGCGTTATCAAACCGCTCAACCCAATAATATCAACATTTTCTTTTACAGCCGTTTCTATAATTCTTTCTGGTGTCACCATAACTCCTAAATCGATAATTTCGAAATTATTACAAGCCAAGACAACTGAAACAATATTTTTACCGATGTCGTGCACATCACCCTTTACGGTCGCCATTAAAACTTTACCTGCACTTGAAGAACTTGAATCGTCTTTGGAAGCTTCAATGTAAGGTAGTAAATAAGCCACTGCTTTTTTCATTACACGGGCCGACTTTACAACTTGTGGTAAAAACATTTTACCAGAACCAAATAAATCACCCACTACATTCATTCCATTCATTAAATGCTTTTCAATTACTTCAATTGGTCTATTAACTATTTGCCTTGCTTCTTCAACATCACGTTCAATAAATTCATCAATACCTTTTACCAAAGAATATGTCAAACGCTCTTGAACAGTTCCACTTCTCCATTCTGCTACTGCTTTTTCGTTAGATTTAACATCTCCCTTGAAGCTTTCTGCTAAATCTAATAATCGTTCGGTAGCATCATCTCTACGATTCAGCAATACATCTTCTACGTGTTCCAATAATATTGGATCAATTTCATCATAGATTTCCAACATCTCAGGGTTAACAATTCCCATTGTCATCCCATTGTTAATGGCATGATATAAAAAAGCAGAATGCATCGCTTCACGCACCTTATCATTTCCTCGAAAAGAAAAAGATACATTACTTACTCCACCAGAAATTCCAGCATAAGGTAAATTTTCCCTAATCCACTTAGTAGCTTGAAAGAAATCTAAGGCATTTAATTTATGCTCCTCCATTCCTGTTGCCACCGGAAAAATATTAGGATCAAATATGATATCCTCAGCAGGAAAGCCAACTTTATCAACCAATACCTCATAACTACGTTTACAAATTTCGATTCTTCTTTCATAAGTATCAGCTTGTCCCAATTCATCAAAAGCCATAACAATTACAGCTGCGCCATATCGTTTAATCAACTTAGCATGATGAATAAAAACGGCTTCCCCTTCCTTTAAAGAAATAGAGTTCACTACCCCTTTACCTTGAATTACTTTTAAACCCGCTTCAATTATGTCCCATTTTGAACTATCAATCATCACGGGTACTCTTGCAATATCAGGTTCTGCAGCAATCAGATTAAGAAACTTAGTCATAGCATACACACCATCCAACATTCCTTCATCCATATTGATGTCGATAATTTGTGCGCCACCTTCAACTTGCGCACGAGCAATTTCAAGAGCTTCATCATACTTTTCTTCTTTTATCAAACGTAAAAATTTACGCGATCCTGTAACATTAGTGCGCTCCCCTACATTTATAAAGTTACTGCCTGGTGTTACAACCAAAGGTTCTAAACCAGAAAGCTTTAAATATTTTTTATCGTTAGAATTCCTCATTGAATCTTTTATAATAATTGAAAACTTCTTTCCAGAAAATTTTACAATCGGATATGTATTTCACAACCTTACCAAACTGTTTTTCATAAAGGCGTTGAAAATCTGTATTTTGAATTATCTTGTTCATTCTTCTATCATTTTCAAAGCCTTTACCATTTAGCTTTGATTAAATCAGTATTTCTCTTTTAATTGGCTTGAACTCTTTTGTAGCCTCAACAATCAATCGAATATGTTCTGGTGTTGTTCCGCAGCAACCTCCTATAATATTCACCAAATTTTCTTGTAGATACTCACGAATCAATGCTTGCATCGTTTCAGGTGTTTGATCGTATTCTCCAAAAGCATTTGGTAAACCAGCATTCGGATGTGCCGAAATATTTAGACTTGTGTTATGGGATAATCTTTTCAAATAAGGTTTTAACTGATCGGCACCCAAAGCACAATTAAAACCTACACTTAATAAATTAAAATGTGAAATGGAAATTAAAAATGCTTCAACGGTCTGCCCCGATAATGTTCTACCAGAAGCATCTGTTATAGTCCCCGACACCATAACAGGAACATCAATATCTCGTTCCTCTTTTACTTCTTCTATTGCAAACAATGCCGCTTTAGCATTTAGCGTATCAAAAATCGTTTCTACTAGAAGTAAATCACATCGCCCGTCAAGCAAAGCTTCCACTTGCTGTTTATAGGCAATACGCAGTTCATCAAAAGTAACGGCACGAAAACCAGGATCATTAACATCGGGTGACATAGAAGCTGTACGGTTTGTTGGCCCGATTGAACCTGCTACAAAACGAGGTTTATCAGAGAATTCATCCGCAACTTCACGTGCAATTTTTGCCGATTCATAGTTCAATTCATAAACCAAATCCTCTAAATTATAATCAGCCATTCCAATAGTAGTTCCAGAAAAAGTATTGGTTTCTACAATATCTGCCCCCGCTTCAAAATAAGCGCGATGCACTGCTTTTACCGCTTCGGGTTGTGTTAACGATAATAAATCATTATTTCCCTTTAAAGGAAATGGAAAATCTGCAAATCGCGTTCCTCTAAAATCTGATTCTTCAAATTTATACCGCTGCAACATAGTTCCCATAGCACCATCAAGCACTAAAATTCTATTTTGTAATTCTTCTTGAATTTTTGACATAACTTTCCCTTTCATCATTTGGTTAAGTGTTATTTTGAGCATCACAAAAAGAAAGAGGAAATTCCTTTTAGTTATCTTTTTTCGACGAATCGAAATAGAATGTAGCACCTTCTACAAGAATAGGGTTGCTAAGCTTTCATTGGGTCTATTCCCTCCAGCTTTCGTGATAACAAACACATTATTTATGAACGCTGCAAAAATACTAATAAGTTTGTATTTTAGAAATATTTACTACAAACAATATTATTACATTTCAATTTTAGTTTTTAAATCTAAAATATTTTTAAAAACTTGATTTATTTCAAACAGATTAACTTAAAGCCTGGTTTAAATCTGCTATTACATCTGAAACAGATTCTAAACCTACAGATATACGAACTAAACCATCAGTAATACTTACTGTTAATCGTTCTTCAACCGACAGTTTACTATGCGTGGTTGAAGCAGGATGTGTAACTATTGTTCGAGTATCCCCTAAATTTGCCGAAAGCGAACAAAGCTGTATTTTGTTCAAAAATTGACGACCCGCTTCAATCCCTCCTTTAATTTCAAAAGCCACTATATTTCCTCCTTTACTCATTTGCTGCTTAGCAATTGCATATTGTGGATGTGATTTCAAAAAGGGATACTTTACCTTTTGAACATTCGGATGGTTTTCTAAAAACTCTGCCACCTGCAGCGCATTTTCACAATGTCTCTCCAATCGTACAGAAAGTGTTTCTAAACTTTTTGACAATACCCATGCATTAAATGGTGATAAAGCTGGACCCGTATTGCGAGCAAACAAATAAATTTCACGAATCAATTCGGCGCGTCCAACGGTCACTCCTCCTAAAACACGACCTTGTCCATCTATCAACTTTGTTGCAGAATGCACAACCAAATCGGCTCCAAATTCTATTGGTTTTTGAATATAGAATGTCGCAAAACAATTATCAATAATCAAAATAAGATTGTGCTTTTTAGCAATTTCACCCAAAAGCTTCAAATCCAAAATATCTACTGCCGGATTTGTTGGCGATTCTGCAAACAATATTTTAGTATTTGGCTGAATATAACTTTCTATAGTTTCAACCTTGTTAACATCAAAATAACTAGTAGAAATGTTCCATTTTGGAAAATACTTCGTAAACAAAGTATGGGTAGAACCAAACACACTACTTGCCGATACAATATGATCTCCTGCATTTAACAAAGCTGCAAATGTTGAGTATATTGCTGCCATTCCTGTTGCAAAAGCATAACCATCTTCAGCCCCTTCTAGCAAACACATTTTTTGAACAAACTCAGAAGTATTAGGATTTGAAAATCGACTGTAAATATTTCTATTTCTTTTTGGAACAAGTTCAGCTAATTGCCCAGGGATTCCAATAACCCCAATTTCATTTATTGGAGTTTCTTCAGCAAATGAAGCACGCATATCTTCAGCATCTTCAAAAACAAAACTCGATGTTAAATACAACGGAACAGAGTGTTCTAAAAACTGTGTTCTTTCCAATTGCGTACGAATTGCTTGGGTTTCTAACCCTAATTTTTGATTGCTCATGCTTATAATTTTTTTTCAGATAAACGTAATATATCACCAAACACACCTCTTGCAGTCACTTTTGCACCTGCTCCAGCTCCTTGAATCACGATAGGCTGTTCACTATAAGATTCTGTATAAATTTCAAAAATGGAATCTGAACCTTGAAGAGATCCTAAGGCAGAATTTGCCGGTACTGAAACTAACTTCACTTCCAGAACACCTTTGTCTTGTTGTAAATCTCCAGACAATTCCCCTATGTATCGCAACACATGATTCGGTGTTTGCTTATTTTTAATTTCTGCATAACCAGAATCAAACTCCTCTAATCGCGATAAAAACGCAGCAACATTTCCTTCTCTAAGGTGTTCCGGGATTAAATTTTTAATTTTTACTTCTTCAAACTCATTTTGCAAATCCAATTCTCTTGCTAAAATCAGCAGCTTTCTCCCTACATCGTTTCCACTCAAATCTTCACGAGGGTCTGGCTCGGTAAAACCTTTATCAATAGCTTCTTGTAAAACTTCACTAAACTTTTTTTCACTAGCTGAAAAATTATTGAACAGATAACTCAATGTCCCTGAAAAAACACCTTTGATTTTAGTAATATTTTCACCAGACAAATGCAATAACTTAATAGTGTCTATCAATGGTAAACCAGCACCAACATTGGTTTCATACAAATATTCCTTTTGATTTGCGGCTAAAACTTTTCGTAACTTTTTATAAAAATCGAATCCTATTGTATTAGCAACTTTATTGGAAGAAATTAAATCAAAACTACTTTCCGCTAATGCGATATAATTTTCCACAAACTGACCACTAGCCGTATTGTCGATTGCAATTAAGTTTTCCAAATGATGTTCTTTTGCATACGCAATTACATCCTCAATTGTATACGAAATACCTTTATCTGCAAGAGTGTCTCTCCAATTTTCATTAATCCCAAACTTGTTCAAAACAACTCTTTGAGAATTAGCAATGGCAAAAACATTCAATTTAATTCCTTTGCGTTTTTCAATTTTATCGGCAGAAGCAACAATTTGGTCTATTAATGTTCCTCCCACAGTTCCATGTCCAAAAACCGCAATATTTATTTTCTTAGAAACTCCAAAAATTTCTCCGTGAATCACATTCAAAGCACGTTTAAACTCTTCCTTTGCAATCACCAAACTGATGTTTCGTCCTGTAATGGTGTTGTTTAATAAAATTGGTGTGATTTTATTTCGAATTAAAGCGGTATAAGGTTTATGAAAATTACTGAGATCTTGACCAATAATTGAGATTACTGCTATATTATCATTAACTGAAATCTTATTCACATCTTTAGTATAGAAGTCATTTTCGAACTCTTTTTCCAATCCCACCAAAGCCTTTGTTGCTTTATCCGAATTTACAACGATTCCAATACCACGCTCAGAAGAACCTTGCGAAATGATACTTACGCTAATGTCATTGTCGACCATCACTCTAAATATACGTGCATCAATCCCTGTTTTTCCAAGCAAACCCCGACCTTCCAAATTAATCAAAGAAACATTCGTCAGAACCGAAAGCGATTTAATCCCATTGTTAGCTTGCTCTGCCGTAATTAACGTACCTGTGTTTGATGCATTAAACGTATTTAAAATTCGTAATGGAATATTTTTTTCTACTAGTGGAATTATGGTTTTTGCATGTAAAATTTGTGCGCCGAAATTGGCCAATTCATTTGCCTCATTAAACGATAATCTTTCAATTTTCTTAGCATCTACAACCAAATCGGGATTCGCCGTAAAAATTCCATCTACATGTGTATAGTTCTGAAATTCTGATGCATTCAAATAATTAGCAAGTAACGATGCTGTATAATTACTACCATTTCTTCCCAAAGTTGTGGTTTCATTATGCAAAGTCGCACCTATAAAACCAGTAACCACATTTACAGCATCAACATTTTTTTCAAAATACGCTTTAACATTACGCTTGGACACCAAATCGATAGGTTGTGCGTTTCCAAAACGTGCATCAGTTTTAATCAACTGACGTGCATCGACAAAATTTGCCTTTATATTATTATGGTTTAAAACATAGGTGATATATTTTGCCGATAACAATTCCCCATAGGCAATTACTTGATCTTTTATTTTTTCGCTGTAATCGCCCAACAATGCGACACCTTCAAAAAGCTTCTCTAATACTTCAAATTCGTTTTCAAATATATTTTCAGAAACACCCTCTAATTGATAGGCTTTGAACGATTCAAAATCTGATTTATATGCAATATTAGCTTGTGCTTTCTTCAGCAATATTACCAATTCATCTGTTGTGTTACCTCTAGCTGAAACTACAACTGCCAAACTTTCATTATTAAAATATTTTTGAGCTATTGTCTGCACTACATTATGCAACCCTTCTCCATTTGCTAAAGACTTTCCTCCAAATTTTAGTATTTTCATTATTTTATAATTTGAATATGGATTTTAAAATTTTGTGTAATTGTTTGTATTCTATTAAAAAAGCATCGTGCCCATGTTTCGATTCAATTTGATGATAAGAAACATTCTGCTTATACTTTTTCATTTCCGTATAACAACATCGAATTTCATCAGCTGTAAAAAAATAATCGGTATCTATACTTACTAAATAGACATTTGCTGTTATCGTTTTTGCCATCTCCTCAATAGTCCGATTTTTCAGCACATCTATTGTTTTTAAGAGATGATTCATCAATTTATATGAGGCCAAATTAAAGCGATTGTGCAATTTTTTTCCGTGATGCAAAAGCCAACTTTCCACTTGAAAAATTTCATTCCCTTCTTGTATTGTAGCTTTAAATTTTTGATGAAGTGATTCTGGTGTACGGTACAGCAACATGGCATGAACCCGAGCGTCATGAATTGGATTTTTCGAATTATTCAAAATCAAATCTTGTATTAACACATTACCTATTAACCAATCGGAAGATTTCCAACTTGTTGCAATTGGAATAAGATTTTGAACACTTTGCGGACGTATCGTTGCCATTTCCCAGGCTATTGCTCCTCCTAAACTCCCACCAATAACAGCAAAAACCTCTTTAACTTTTAAAATATCAAGGGCATTCCAAAACAATTTCGCAATATCATATGTAGCTACTGCTTTATAATTTTCTATCAAATTGGTTGCATCTAGAAAACCATTTCCTGGAATGTTAAAAGCCAAGACTGTATATCTTTGAGTATCGATAGTTTTATGCTCACCTATCAAATCATTCCACCAACCATTTTCACCCAAAACCTGTGAATTTCCTGTGAGAGCATGGTTTACCAAAACCAAAGGCGCCGTACCCATTAGCCTACCAAACACTTGATATGACAAGATTACCTTTGATAAGGTATCACCTGCTATCAACTGAAAATTTTCTACTACTATTTTATTTAACTTTAACCGACTCATTTCTTTAAAAAAAGGCTGCCTTTCAACAGCCTTAATACAAACTAACATTAAACAATTATGGATTATCATTCTCGCGAAAAACAACAACACTACTTCTTCTTGAGTAAAGCCATAAAAAAACCTCTGTTTTTCAAGCAGAGGTTATATTGTAACAAGTAATGATTTTTATTTACACAATACGCTTCCTCTGCAGATTACTCCACATCATCATAAACATATTGCACATTGTAAAATTCATTCTCTATTTCTTTATTTTTAACGAGACAAAACTAGAATATAAAACTATATTAAAAAAATAAATAGTTGTTTTTTCTAAATTTTGTTGTTTTAAAACATTAAATTGGTTTTTAATACTGTTTTTACTCAAGCAAACTGTTTATTATTCTACTAAACAAGAATTTTTAAAAAAGTTCTGATACTAAACAAGATAACCAAAAAGGGTACAAATAGTAAAGCGGCTTTTTGAGGCAAACTTCCAACTAGTTTCACCGCTATAGGTGAAGCAATAATTTCGCCCAATACAACCCTAAAACAATATACAAATGACTTACCTAATGCAGATAAAAATACAATTGAAGCAGCAAGCGTCACAAAAAAATCTGCTAAACTTACTGTCCCAACAACATATTTTGACTTTCTACCTTTTGCAAATAATATAGAAGTTACAATAGGGCCACCCTCCTCCTCCAAAAGCAAAGATGGTTCCTGAAAATCCCAAAGCACCTAAAAAGCGAATTCTTTTTTAAGTTGTAACTTTTTAAAAGCGATTTTGATTAATCGGATTCCAATGATTAAAATATAAGATAGGCATATTGTTCGTATTGATTTCCTAAATAAACTAAAAAACTAGCCCCTATCATTGCACCAACTACTCCGAAAAGTGCCAACCAAAAAAAGCCTTTTCTTGTTTACATTCCCAAATTTATAATGCGAAAAGTCACTTATGGCACCAGTAAATATCTCAGCTGTGTGAATGATTCCACTTATGGCAGGCAACTTGACACCCAATATCATCATACTTGTTGTACAGATTACTCCATATCCCAATCCAACTGCACTATCTATTAATTGGAAAAAAAACCAATCAATAACATATAATAGAAATCATTAGAAATAACCTTAAAACCATATTGTATACCCGAAAAAGAGACAATTGTAGAAAATCCATAGCCGATAAAAAACATCAAAAATGAAGTTGCAAGCATAAAAGGCAATTTCCTGAATTTCTTCTGCTCTTTGTTTATACCATTACGCTGAAAACTTTTGGTTACTTCATTTAAATCGGCCAATTTTTCTTTAAAATCCCCTTTGTGTTTGCTTCTGAAAGCATTCAAAACTTCTATACTTCCTTCAATATCATCGGGAATAACTTCCGTAAAATATTCCCGCAATCGGCGTGCCAATACTGGTGATTTCCCATTGGTTGAAATGGCAATTTTCAAACTACCTTTATTTACTATTGAACCCAAATAGAAATCACATAATGCAGGCTGATCTGCCACATTGACTTTTATACCTTTACTTTTTGCCAATAATCGAACTTCTAAATTAACGTCCGATTTGTCTGTGGCTATTATAGTAAAGTCTTTATCGTCTAAATCGGTTTCTTGAAACGCTCTTTCCAATAAAGTAATATTAGTATGAGCATTGCCTATCTCCATCAATTTCTGATGGAAATAGGTTGCTACTATTGTTATTTTGATTTCAGGGTTTTGTTTCAGCAATGTTTCCGCTTTCTCTAACCCCACATTACCACCGCCAACTATCAAAAAGTGCGCTGCTTCTGTTTTCAAGAAAACGGGAAATAATGTATTAATCATTTTTTATTAATTTAAAATTACTCTGAAGGCAAAATCTCCAAATGTTTCATGCAAATTTCTATTGGTTACATAATCCGAAAACAAACGATCTACTTCTTCTAAAATTTGACTTTCATTTAATTTTTCTTTATACAAAACATTCAATCTTTCACCAAAACGATCACCTCCCAACATAAAATTATAATGTTCTGGACCTGTACCAATAAATCCTAATTCTGCAACATAAGGACGACCACATCCATTTGGACAACCCGTCATACGAATTGAAATTTCATCTTCTGAAAGTTTATACTTTTCTAAAATCGGCTCAATTTTAGTAACCAATTCTGGTAAATAACGTTGTGCTTCAGCCAATGCTAATGGACATGTAGGCAATGCCACACAGGCCATCGAATTTTTTCGCAACGCACTAACATTTTTTTCAATATCATGCGATTTCAATAAAGCTTCTACTTGCACTTTATCAGCTTCACTTATTTCTCCTAAAATCAAGTTTTGATTTCCTGAAAAAATAAAATTAGAAATCCCAAGTTGTGCCAATTCATATAGAAATTGCTTCTGATAAGGCTTTATCACTCCGTGTTCTACAAACAAAGTATAAAACCACTTCCCTAAATGATTTTGCTCCCAACCATAGCGATCACTTCTTTCGGTAAATGCAAAAGGCTTCGCTGGCAACAATTCGAATCCAATTCGACTTTCTAACTCCTTTTTAAACCCTTCTACAGTTAAACGATCTACCGTATATTTCAAGCGAGATAGCTTTCGATCGACACGATTACCAAAATCACGTTGTATCGTTAATATTTCATAAACCGCCTTTAAAGTTTTCTCTTCCGTATCGGTAAATCCAATAATACTTCCCAAACGTGAATACGTATTCGGATTACCATGTGTAGTAGCCAAACCGCCACCAATAGCGATATTAAAACCTTTTAATTCATTATTTTCCACAACAGCAATCAAGCCAATATCGTTAGTAAAAACATCAACATCATTACTTGGTGGAATTGCAATGGCAATTTTAAATTTTCTTGGCAAATAACGATCTTCATACAATGGATCGGCTTCTGCGGAACGTTCGTAAATTTTCTCACCATCAATAAATACTTCATAATACGATTGCGTTTTAGGCAACAGTAAAGTCGAAATTTTATCGGCATACTCGTAAATCTCTTGATGAAGTGGTGAAATTTGTGGATGTGAGCTCACAATTACATTACGGTTCACGTCACCACAAGCTGCAATAGAATCAAGTTTTGCCGTATTGAATGCTTGGATAGTTGGTCGTAATTGATGTTTCAACAAACCGTGTAATTGTAATGTCTGACGTGTTGTTATCTTTAACGTTCCCGTACCATATTGCTTTGAAATTTCGTGCGTTGCAATCCATTGATTAGCCGAAATAACACCTCCTGGAATTCGCAAACGAATCATGAAAGAATATAATTTATCCAATTTTTTCGCAGCACGCTCTGCTCTTCTATCACGATCATCTTGAACATACATTCCGTGAAACTTCACTAAAGTTTCGTCATCGGGGCGCACATTACCCGTATGATTATCCAAATCAATGCTTTCTTTTAATGTCCCTCTCAACCCATCACTTTGGGTTTTTATTGTTTCTATTGGGGATAATTTTTCACTCATTTTTATAGCTTTTAATAAACGTCTTTTTGATATTTTCCTTGATTTTCTAATGTTTCCAAAACTTCTTTCGCAGCTTGAACCGAAATATTACGTTCTTGCGCTATCACTGCTACAATTGCTTCTTCCACGTCTTGACTCATTGGATTTTTTTGCCCACAGATGTAAACATTCGCGCCTTCTTCCAACCAACGATTAAACTCTGATGCTTTCTCACGAATACGATCTTGCACATAAATTTTACGCTCCTGATCTCTTGAAAAGGCTGTGTCCAATTTGGTCAAAACTCCTGTAGTCAACCATTCTTGAATTTCAGTTTGATAATAGAAATCCAATACGAAATGTTGCTCGCCGAAAAACAACCAATTTTCACCTTCTGCAGCTGTAGCATCGCGATGCGCTAAGAAACTTCTAAATGGCGCAATTCCTGTACCCGGACCAATCATAATGACTTTTTCATCAGGTTCTGGCAATCTGAAATTGTTGTTTTTATGAATATAAAAGTCGATAGGGGTATCTAATGGAAAATCTGCTAAAAATTGAGAAGCCAATCCTGTTTTCACTTCCTCATTTACTTTAAACGTATTCAAGTTTACCGTAAGATGCACTTCTCCGTTATGCGCTTCTGAAGATGACGAAATAGAATACAAGCGCGGAGCAATTGGCAATAATAGTTCAATCACACTTTCTATTTTCAAGTCTTTACTAACTTCAACATTTTTTAGAATATCAATTAAATCCTCTTTTTCTGCATTGATTTCTACTTGAAGAAGTGATGCCAATTGTTCAAAGGAACGCTTACTCAATCCTTTTATATTTCGTTCCAATAACCATTTTTCAGCTGTCTGCTTTTGATCTTTTACAGCAATTTCTTGATGGGCATCACTACCAAAATAGTTCAAAATAAAAGCCACCTCTTCGGCAGTATTTTTAGGAATAATACCTAAAGCATCGCCAGGTTTGTAAACAATTTCATCCTCTGAAGAAATTTCAATATGATACGTTTTTTTATTAGAACCCACATCGTTTAACACCACTTTATGGTGTATTACTCCAGTATAATTCTGTTTGTGTTTAGTTGGGTTTGCAGATTGCGTTTTTACAGTTTCTTGTGACGTGCCTTGATTTTGAAAAGCCGCTTTTAAATTAGTTTCCCAATTGCTAACGGTATCTGCAAAATCAACATCAGCCTTCACTAATGACAACAAACGCTTTGCCCCTTTTTCAGCCAAAACCTCATCTAATAAAACTCCTGCATTACAGAATAAAGGATATGAAGAATCGCCCAATCCCAATACAGCAAAAGACACTTTACTCAAATCGACTTCAGCACCTTTTAGATTTTCATAAAAAGCAACCGCATTTTGTGGAAATTCTCCTTCTCCTTGCGTACTCATAACAAACAATACCAGATTTTCTTTTGAAAGTTTAGTGGCATCGTATTGAAAAACATCAACCGTTTTGGCTTGAATTTTATTCTTTTTAAAATTAGCCAATAATTGAGAAGCTACTTTTTTAGAATTACCCGTTTCGGTTCCATAAATAATTAATGGTTTGACTGCTACGGGAGTTGACGTAATAACATTTGGAATCGTATTACCAATTTGATTTTTATCTAAAAAACCAGTGAGGTAACCTTTTGTCCAAATAATTTCTTCAGTTGATGCATTTTGCACCAATTGTTGCAATAATGATAATTTAATTTCAGATAGCATTTTGAAAAACATTTTTATGATTATCGAAATAAGATTCCGTTGTATTCTTTTCATTAAACCAAGCAAAATCTTGGTGTAAACTCACCACTTTCCCAATTATTAAAAGTGTTGGAACATACTCAAAATCAAGTAAAGCAGTAGTTTTCAATTGCCCAAAAGAAAATACTTGTGTTTTCTGATTGGGTGTTGTGGCTTGTTGTACTACAGCAATTCCTTTATGCTCATCAATACCTAAAGATAGAAGTTGTTGGGTTAAAGTATTTAACCTTTGACCACTCATGTAAAAAACCAAAGTATCTTCGGTTGTAGCCCAATCGTTCCATTGTTGGGGTTGAACCGTATTCAAATCATACAAGGTTAAAAAACGAACCCCTCTTGAATAACCTCTAGCCGTCAATGGAATACCGGTGTAAGCAGCCGCTCCAAAAGCAGCAGAAATTCCAGGAATAATTTCGTAGTCAATTGTGTTTTCTTTTAAAACTAACAACTCATCCAACACATTGGAAAACAATGAAGCATCTCCTCCTTTTATTCGCAACACCAATTTATCCTGCAGTGCATAATCAACCATCAATTCATTGATATCTTTTTGTGGTGTATGAATTCCTTTTGAACATTGTTTCCCTACATAAATTACCTCAGCATCTTTTCGAGCATACGTATCGATTAACTCTGGAGAAACCAATCTATCGGTTAAAACAACATCAGCAGTTTGCAAATATTTTAATGCTTTTAAGCTTATCAAGTCTGGATCACCAGGACCTGCACCCGCTAAAATTACCTTTCCTTTTTTTACTATTTGTATCATTTTTCTTTTAAATAAAGCATAGCAATCCCTGCTCCATTAAAAAATGGAGTAAAAACCCTACAAAAAAATTATTGATTTATTTTAGAACAACCCTTCAGTTGACAGGTAACGCTCTCCTGTATCGTAATTAAAAGTTAGCACTACTGCATCATCAGGTAAACTTTGTACTTTCTTAGCAACTGCTGCTAAAGAAGCTCCTGTTGAAATACCTACTAAAATTCCTTCTTGCTTTGCTATAGCTCTAGCAAACTCAAACGCTTCATCTTTTGAAACCTGAATAACCTCATCGATTAAATTACCGTGGTAATTCTCAGGCACAAAACCTGCTCCAATTCCTTGTATCGGGTGCGGACCTGGTTCACCACCACTCAAAACAGGTGATAACTCCGGTTCAACTGCTATTACCTTAACATTTGGAAATTTTGCTTTTACTGCTGAAGCCACTCCCGAAATATGTCCACCAGTTCCTACTCCAGTAATGATGTAATCTAAACCATCAGGAAAATCAGCCAAAATTTCTTGACCTGTTGTTCGTTGATGAACTTCCACATTTGCAGGATTCACAAATTGAGATGGCGACCAAGCATTTGGCGTTTGCGAAACCAATTCAGCCGCTCTTTCAATTGCACCTTTCATTCCTTTTTCACGTGGGGTTAAATCAAATTCAGCTCCGTAGATTTCCATCAACTTTCTGCGTTCTACACTCATCGATTCTGGCATAACTAAGATTACTTTGTAGCCTTTTACTGCGGCTACCAAAGCCAAACCGATACCTGTATTTCCAGAAGTTGGTTCAATGATAACACTATCGGGTTTTAGTAAACCTTTCGATTCAGCATCTTCAATCATTGCCAAAGCAATCCTATCCTTAATACTGTTTCCAGGATTGGTTCTTTCCAATTTTATCCATACATTTTTTTGATTCCCATAGAGTGAATTTATCTTAACTACTGGGGTATTCCCAATTGTTTCTAAAATAGTATTCGCTTTCATAATTATTTGATTTTATTTGTTTTAATTTTTTAAATACTAAAGTCTATTATTGTGTTAACCTCTATTTTATCTCTTACAACCACTTCGCCTTTGTGAAACACTAAAGTCTGTGATGAAACACTATCGGTAAGCCAAACGTTTCCACCTATTACAGAATCTTTACCCACTACTGTTTTCCCTCCCAAAATAGTTGCATTGGCATAAATAATCACGTTATCTTCAATTGTAGGATGACGCTTAATTTCAGCTTTGTCTTTACTTACACTCAAGGCGCCTAAAGTAACCCCTTGATAAATTTTCACATTATCACCTATAATTGCGGTTTCTCCAATTACGATACCTGTACCATGGTCGATAAAAAATTGTTTCCCAATTGTTGCTCCTGGATGGATGTCAATACCAGTTTTACTGTGCGCATATTCTGAAAGTACTCTTGGTAAAATAGCAACTCCCTTTTCCCACAGATAATGTGCAATTCGATAAACCGTTATGGTAAAAAAACCAGGATAGGCCAACAAGACTTCACTTCTTGATTTAGCAGCTGGATCAAAAGCAACTATAGCTTCTAAATCGGATAGCAACACTTGATGAATTACAACCAATTCACTAAAAAATGATGTCGAAACTTCAGATGCATTCTTTGTGTTTACTCCTTTTAAAAAATCAACAAGTCGGTTTTCTAAATCGGTTTTCCTTTGCTGAAACACTTGAAAATCGATACACTCTTGCTGGGTACAAAACAGCCAAGTAAAAAACTGTTCCATCCAAAGTTCAACCTCTTTTTTATTCAAAAAGCTACGCGCTTCAAGTAAATTCACTTGAAATAGTTTTTCTAAATCTGATGTTTCTTTTGTGCTCATCTTTATCTATTTTATAAAAACATTAAAGCTCCCACTGTGTTAAAACTCGTTTCATCGACTAGAATAGCTTTACCCGATTTTGAATTTTTATCAAATGCATCAAAATAAAGTGGTTGATTGACCTTAACTGTGATTTGAGCTATATCGTTTAATTTTATCTCCTCTGAAGGTACGAATTTCCAGTCGTTTATATTCCATTTTTGGTTAACCGATTGAACCTTAACCCTTACCTTTTTAAAACGATGTTGAAATAAATAGGTCTTTCCAAGTTGAAGGGGTGCATTGTCTAACCAAGAAACCCAAGTATCTATTTGATTGGATTCTCGTGGCAAATGATTGCTTAGCACAACGGTATCACCACGACTGATATCAATATTGTGTTCAAAATGCAACACTACATTATCGCCTGCCTTTGCCGTATCGATAATTTCAAGGTTCTTTTCAATCTTTACTATAGTTGTTTCAAGTTGAGCAGGCAACACATTAACCGTATCTCCTATAGAATAACTTCCACTTAACACCAAGCCCGCAAAACCTCTATAATCATAATTTTCATGGCCTTTTGGTCGAATTACCCATTGTACTTGAAAACGAGATTCTAAATCAATTGTTGAAACTACCTCAATTGTTTCCAAAGTTTCTAAAAATGCTTTCCCAATACTTCCATCAAACTGATTTTCTTCAATTGCATCCAATAAAGCATAAGTTTGTAATGCATTACGAGAAGGAAAACGCCCTGCAGCTTCTTTAAAATCGTATTTTTTAATACTATCTTCTTCTGAAGCAATAATCCATTTTTCACCAATTTGAATAACCAAATAATCGCGAATAGCAATTGCTTCGGTTAAATTATGCCCTATATCAATATGTACTAATGGAAAAGGAAACTTCTCTGGACGAAACGCTTTTAATGCCAAATGCACTAGTACATTAGAATCTTTCCCTCCTGAATACAATAAAGCAGGCTTCTCAAATTGCGCAGCTGTTTCCCGCAAAATATAAATAGCTTCATTTTTAAGCTCTTCTAAATAATCAATTGTATTCGCCATATCAATTGTTTGTAAATATTCTATTTCCTTTTTTATCAAATTTTTAAACCGAATAATGTGAAATAAAAAAAAGCCTCTGTTTGTTCAACAGAGGCTTTCATTGTTAATTATTAAAATTTAAATATATACAATAGTGTCCCTCTGCGGAATATTCCACATCATACAACACATATTACACATAATAAAGTTCATTCTTATTTTTTTGGTCTTTTAAATTCGACAGGGCAAAATTAGATTTATTTCCCAATTAAAAAAAATAAAATCACACATTTGTATAATTTTACTTATTTTTAAAACAAACTTAGTTTTATTTACTAAAAAATAACAATTTCATAAAATGGTTATCCTACATATTTTTGATTGTTAAAAAATACCTATTAAACATTTGAAATTCAATTTCATTTCATAAATTTGCACCAAACAAAGAGGAAAAATTTGAACTGATTGCAACCTCGTTAAAAAATGCTAAAGCAGAACCCACTACTCTTTAGCTTTTACTTGCAACAAATTTTCCTCGCTTAATTTATAAAAAAGAAATTATGGCTTATTTATTTACGTCAGAATCTGTAAGTGAAGGACATCCAGACAAAGTTGCGGATCAAATTAGTGACGCTTTAATTGATAACTTTTTAGCATTTGACCCTGAGTCAAAAGTTGCTTGTGAAACACTTGTAACTACTGGACAGGTAATTCTAGCTGGAGAAGTTAAATCAAGTACTTATTTAGACGTACAGTCAATAGCAAGAGAAGTAATTAAAAAAATTGGCTATACAAAAAGTGAATACATGTTTGACGCTAATTCCTGTGGCGTTTTATCGGCTATTCATGAACAATCACAAGATATTAATCAAGGTGTAGATAGAGCTAGCAAAGAAGAACAAGGAGCTGGCGACCAAGGAATGATGTTTGGTTATGCTACAAACGAAACAGAAGAATTCATGCCATTGGCTTTAAAATTGTCACATGAGCTATTACAAGAATTGGCTATTTTACGTAGAGAAAACAAAGAGATTACCTATTTACGTCCTGATGCAAAATCACAAGTTACGCTAGAGTATTCCGATGATAATAAACCTGTTCGTATTGATGCAATTGTAGTTTCTACACAACACGATGATTTTGCTGATGAGCCGACTATGTTAGCCAAAATTAAAGCGGATATCATTAATATTTTAATCCCACGTGTTATTGCTAAAAACCCACAATATGCGCATTTATTTAACGATGCTATCAAATACCACATTAATCCGACAGGAAAATTTGTTATTGGTGGACCTCATGGAGATACTGGTTTAACAGGTCGTAAGATTATTGTAGATACTTATGGTGGTAAAGGTGCTCATGGTGGTGGTGCTTTTTCTGGAAAAGACCCATCTAAAGTAGACCGTTCTGCTGCATATGCAACACGTCATATTGCGAAGAATTTAGTTGCTGCAGGTCTTGCTGATGAAGTTTTGGTTCAAGTGTCTTACGCTATTGGAGTTGCAGAACCTACTTCGATAAATGTTAACACGTACGGAACTGCAAAAGTTAACTTAACGGATGGAGAAATCAGCAAAGTTGTGGAAGGTATTTTTGATATGCGTCCTTACTTTATTGAGCAACGTTTGAAACTACGTAACCCAATTTATAGTGAAACAGCTGCTTATGGCCATATGGGAAGAACACCAGAAGTAGTGACCAAAACTTTTACCACTCCAAATGGTGAGACTAAAACGATTGAAGTTGAATTGTTCACTTGGGAAAAATTAGATTATCTAGATAAGGTAAAACAAGCCTTCACATTATAAAAACAAAAAGCAAGCTTTAAAGCTTGCTTTTTTCTTTAGCAGTAATTTATAATCTTCTTATTAAAGATTATATTTTAAACTCAATATTAAATAGCGTGGTTGAACAATATAACTTGAGAAAGTACTAGTCCCTCCAATTTGATTAAAACTATTTGAATTCAACGCTTTTGTTTCTAATAAATTAGTTCCAGAAAGTTTCCACTCCCATTTACTATTCTTTTTCTGATACATCAAACTAGCCGATAAAAAGTCATACTCACTATCAATTGTTTTATCCTTACTTCTGTTGTGATAAAAACTATATTCCGACACAAATGAAAAAGCATCTAAGAAATAATATTCCAATTCTACAGATGGGTTATCGGTATAAAAAATAGCACTCGAGTTATCATTTATAGTAAAACCATATTGCAGACTTAAATTCGGCAATGTTTTATAATTAGTAGAAAATTTCACATTATAATTCTGTGTAACCGATTCTGTCGTTTGAATTTCAGATGGATTGTTATCCGGATTAGCATCAGTATCAGGATACACACGGATATTATTAAACTTACTCCAGTTAAAACTTGCACCAGCTGAAGCTTTATAATATTTTAAAAACGAACGCCCGTAATTTCCACTTGCCGAAAAAGTTTCATCTGCAAAATTTGAATTCATATTCACCGAAGAAGAAACTTGATTAACACCGCTCAATAACGCTTTATTTTTAATAGCATCAACTTGACGCGAATAGTTTACAACAGCAAATATGTTTTCAAAATTAAACATGTTGTATTTAAAATAGCGCAAACTGTGGCTTTGTGAAAGCGAATTTTCTAAATAACGGTTTCCTTGAAACAAACTATTATAATTAGAAAACACATAACCTTCAGCTAATCTATTGATATCCGTAAAATTGTTTGTTAAACTATAATTATAAGTCAATGTTTCTGATTTTTTAATTTGCCATAATGCATACACATCCGGCAAGAAACGATTGAAACTTTGGCTGAAAGAGGTTCCCAACTGTGTGTCATTAGTTGAATAATTGTGTACACTAAAACCTGGAGTAAAGGTAAACTTTCCTAATAAAAACTTATAATGTACTCCTAAAAACACATCATTAAAAGCATAATCTACATCGTTATTATTTGCTACATCATTTAAATCATTAACCGAATTATTATCTAAAATTTGAAAAATATGTGAATTAAAATTCTGGTATGAATATGTGTTTCCTAAGGTGAAATTGATGTTGCTCTTTGAAGTCAGCATTAAATAATAATCAAACTTCGCATCTAATTTATTCGTTTTTACAAAACGCTCCTGGTTAAGATTGTTTCTATTTTGTGTAGTATCATAACCGCTCAACATAAAAGGTTGAAAAGTTAAATTGGCATTATAAAAAGGATCTTCCTCTTGGAACAAATGCTGCGTTTCAAAAGCAAAAACGTTTTTATCATTAAGTGTATAATAATAATTCAGATTTTGATTAACACTAAATGGCTTTTGCTCTTTGTTAGTATAAATATCAGCAAGTAAATTTGAAGCAACAGTTTGACCTTCTTTTTGATCTGAAAATTTAGTCAATACATCATAATCAAAGTGCACTTTTTCATTTGGAACATAACTAGAACTCAATTTAACAATTCCAAGGTTACTGTCTTGCAACGATTTTTGACTTCTTGTTTCAACCACATCAACTTCATCGCCGTTAGGCAATACATCTTTACGATTGTAAATCGTATTGTTTTCTATTTGAGTTTTGTTTCCTAAAAAAATACCAAAACCACTGATAGTCCAAGACTTTGTAGGGTTATAACTGAAATTAGCCGCTCCAAATTTCGTTTCGATATTAGCCGCTTGATTGTTATTCAAACCTAAAATCCCTAAATCATTAGAAGTAACATTAAAAGAAGAACCGCCTTTACGCATCATACTTCTGAAACCACCCGTGAATTTAAAATAATCTCGAGCCGTAAGCGGTAATTCTCCAATGTTATTGATATTACCAATTACATTAATACTATATTTTGGACTGTAATAAAACAGCTTCGGATTTACCAAATAACGCTCTTCTTCGTGGCCTACACCAATCCCTGCCGTTACATCACCAAACCAAAAGTTTTTCTTTCCTTCTTTCAATTTGATGTTGATGGCTATACTTTCTTCATTGTTTTCTAATCCTTTTAAATTAGAAACTTCGTTGTAATTACGTAATACTTGAATTTTATCTAATGCATCAGCAGGAATATTTTTGGTTGCAATTTTCGTATCACCATCAAAAAAATCTTTCCCCTCAACCATTACTTTCTGAACGGTTTTTCCTTCTACCTGAATTTCTCCATCTTTATTTACTTCTACACCTGGTAGTTTTTTTAAAACATCTTCAAGTTTACGCTCTGTACCGTTGGTAAACGAATCGGAATTGTAAATAATTGTATCACCAGAAATTGTTACCGGCATTTCATAAACCACCTCAACATCTTTTAAAGTAACACCCTGGCTCATTATAATATCAAAAGTACTATCACTTGCAGGCGTTTTAAATTCCTTTTCGAATGTTTGAAACCCAATGAAACTCGCTTTGATTGTATAAACTGTATTTGCTTTTAAATTCAAAAAAAACTTCCCCTTATCGTTTGTAATAGCATAAGCATCCATAGCTTTTGTCGCGGTATTAATCGCCATAACATTGGACATTTCCAACCCTAAACCTGTACTATCTTTTACCGTACCTTCTAGACGAATATTTTGAGAAAAGGCACTTAAACTAAGTGCCATGACAAGAATAAAAATGATTTTTTTCATTTGAATTAGTATGTGAATAAGAATTACCTAAATTAATTAATGAAATCTTCCGCCTCCACCTCTGTTGCTTCCACGGTACATCTCACGCATTTCCTCCATTTTCTTTTTCACAATTTCATCGTATTCCTTTTGTGTTACCACTTTACCTTTAGTAGCCGGCACAATATCTACTTTCTCTTTTGAATTCATTACAATTTTAGAACATAAAATAGTAGTTTTCCCATCACTTACTTCAAGTATTAAACCTGGTAATCCCCAGTAATTTTCTGGTCCTTGATTAATTGGAATTTCAGGAGCATACCACGCTGTAATTACAATTTCTTTGGGCATTTCCCATTGATCCATCAAATTGGTTTTTGCAGTTTTTGTACTATCTTTCTTTTTTTCAGCTGCATCTTTTTCCTTATCGCCTCTAAAACGAAAATTTCTAAAATCCGATTCACTAACTGGTTTTACTGCTGTAGCTTTAAAACAGGTATATTGACCAATTTGTTTCGATTCTCCTTCTAATTTCCAATCCAACTTTGGTAATGAATCTTTTATTAAAAACTCTTTACTAAAGAATTCTTTGTCAACTACAGTCGTCTTTTCTTTTACATTTTTATAATGTGTTCCACCGCCTCCCATCATACCCATCATGCGACGACCACCATCTTGCCCCATCATGTCTAACTTTTCCTCTTCCTTGTAAATAGAAGAAGTTTGATTAAAATTTAGAACAAATGTTTTTTCAAACATTTTTTTCATTCGCTCTTCCATGTTTTTTTGCATCTCAGGAGTTATATCTCTATTTCCTGACATCCCTTTCATAAAATCGGCAGTACTTGTTTTGGATTCATAAACAGCCATTCCTTGAAAATCTTGTGCTTGCACAAAACTCATCATTAGAATAGAAACGGTAAGAAAGATTTTTTTCATGATATATTTTTTATACTATTTTTAGACTAAAAAAAGGTGCAATTGTTACAATAAAAACATTTTTTATAAGTTTAATCTGTACCTTTAACACTTGTTAGACTGTAAAAACTTAAAATAGTTTAATTGAAATTTACAATGAAACAACTTTTTTTTCTACTATATCTTGTATGCTATTCAAACGGTTTTTCGCAGCAACATTACAATACACAAATAGTAGATTCCATTAATATTTCAGCTGATCAATTCATAGGAAAAGACAGTTTTGATAATTACTACACAATTACAGAAAACACCTTGCAAAAAACGAATTCTTCAAAGTCATTCGTGTATAAAAATGTTGCATTAGGAAAACTGACATCAGTAGATATTTTAAATCCGTTACAAATTGTTGTATTGTATAAAGAGTATAATACCATTGTAATTCTGGACAATCAATTATCGGAAGTTCAGAAAATCAACGGAAACAATTACAATATCATTTTTGAAGGATGTGGACTAACCATTCAAAATAAGCTGTGGTTTTACGATATGGCAACTTTAAAAATTGGATTATTCAACTTAGAAGACGATTCCTATAAATTTATTTCGACTCCACTAAACAACACATTAAAGTATTGCCAATCCGATTACAATCGATTCTATTGGATTGATGATGACAACGAGTTTTACAGTATTACTTTTTTTGGAAAGATAAAGTCTTTAGGTAAGGTACCGACATTTAATTCTGCCCAAATACTTTCAGAAACAAATCTTCTATATAAATTAGAAAATCAATTATACCTATTAGACCTTTCTAAAAAGGAGGAAATTGAACTCAAAACAGATAAAAAAACATTTTCGAATTTTTGTCTGAAAGGCGAATTTTTATCTATTTTTACCAATAATAAAGTTATTAACTATAAAATAAACACACCTTAATGCATATTGCTGTAGCTGGAAATATTGGCGCTGGGAAAACCACTTTAACAAAATTATTATCAAAACATTTTAAATGGGATGCACATTTTGAAGACGTTGTCGACAACCCATATTTAGATGATTTCTACCATCAGATGGAACGTTGGAGTTTTAATCTCCAAATTTATTTCTTAAACAGTCGTTTCAGACAGGTATTACAAATTAGAGAAACAGGAAAAACGACCATTCAAGATAGAACCATTTATGAAGATGCATATATTTTTGCTCCGAACCTTCATGCTATGGGGCTGATGACCAATCGTGATTTTGGCAACTACAAATCACTTTTTGACCTTATGGAAGATTTAGTAGGCGCTCCTGACTTACTAATTTACCTGAGAAGTTCCATTCCAAACTTGGTCAATCAAATTCACAAGCGCGGCCGCGAATACGAAAATTCTATTTCTATTGATTATTTAAGCCGACTTAACGAACGTTACGAAGCTTGGGTACAAACATATGACAAAGGAAAACTTTTAATTATTGATGTAGACAAAATTAATTTTGTTGACAATCCAGAAGACCTTGGAAATATAATCAACAGAATTGATGCTGAAATAAACGGTTTGTTTTAAAAAGCATCAATATTTTAAACTTTACAATGCCACATTTAGTGGCATTTATTATTTTAGCTAAAACGAAAACTTAAAATTATGCCTTTAGTTACACCTTTATCACCTGATCATGATATCGAAACAAAAACATTAGCCGAATTTTTTAACGAAACCCTAGGTTTTTGTCCGAATTCAGTATTAACAATGCAACACCGCCCTGCCATTTCAAAAGCTTTCATTAACTTAAACAAAGCGGTTATGGAAAATCAAGGTCGTGTCACATCTTCTCTGAAACGCATGATTGCTTGGGTAAGTAGTAATGCTACTGGCTGTCGTTATTGTCAAGCTCACGCCATAAGAGCAGCGGAACGCTATGGTGCAGAACAAGAAAAACTAGACAATATTTGGGAATACAAAACCCATCCGGCATTTTCACCTGCAGAGCGAATTGCACTGGATTTTTCTTTAGCAGCTTCGTTAATTCCAAATGCTGTTACCGAAGAAATAAAGACAGAACTATACCAACATTGGAACGAAGGAGAAATTGTTGAAATGCTAGGTGTAATATCGTTATTTGGTTATTTGAACAGATGGAACGATTCTATGGGTACGACTTTGGAAGAAGATGCAATTGCAAGTGGTAATCAGTATTTAGAAAAAAAAGGTTGGGAAATTGGGAAACATCATTAAAATAAAAAGCCTGAAAAATTTCAGGCTTTTTATTTTAAAACTGAACTTGTCATTATAATCCCATTTCCGCTATTTTAGCTTCCACTTCAATATCAGATCCTTCAAAAACTTTTTCTTCAATTACTTCTTCACCATTTACTATAGTTTTCAATATAACGGTAGCTGTTACTTTTCCATCATCTCCTTTTATCTTTTCAATTTTAACATCTTTTATAATTTTCTCTGCTTTATCACTATGGTTACAAGATGCTGAATGCACATGTCCTTTTCCATACTCACAATTTGCATTAGCACAGCCTTTAGCTAAGCAATCTTCATGTGACATTGACTTGCATACAATTTCTGTTCCTTGCCCTTTGCAACAAGCCGCTACAGCTGTTTCGGAATGCCCACCTAAAATTGGAGCGATCACCAAACCTATCAGGCAAGTCAATTTAATCAAGATATTCATAGATGGCCCTGAAGTATCTTTAAAAGGATCACCAACAGTATCTCCTGTAACTGCAGCTTTATGCGCATCAGAACCTTTAAACGTCATTTCACCATTAATTTCCACACCTGCTTCGAAGGATTTTTTAGCATTATCCCAGGCACCACCTGCATTGTTTTGGAAAACTGCCCACAACACTCCCGAAACCGTAACGCCAGCCATATATCCTCCAAGCATTTCCGCTATTAATTGATTATTATCTCCGTATACTAATTTCCCTATTAAAACTATAGCGATAGGAAAACCAATAGTCAAAATTCCTGGCAACATCATTTCACGCAAAGCTGCTTTTGTAGAAATTGCCACACACTTTCCATATTCCGGCTTACCTGTACCTTCCATTATACCAGGAATTTCCTTGAACTGACGACGTACCTCATAAACCATATCCATAGCCGCTTTCCCAACAGAATTCATAGCGAGAGCCGAGAACACTACAGGAATCATTCCCCCAACGAAAAGCATTGCCAAAACTGGCGCTTTAAAAATATTAATGCCATCTATACCCGTAAAAGTTACATATGCGGCAAATAAGGCCAATGATGTCAAAGCTGCTGAAGCAATTGCAAATCCTTTACCCGTTGCTGCGGTAGTATTACCTACAGAATCTAAAATATCAGTTCTAGTACGTACCTCTTTTGGCAATTCACTCATTTCTGCAATACCACCAGCATTATCTGAAATTGGCCCGAAAGCATCAATCGCTAATTGCATAGCTGTAGTAGCCATCATTGCAGAAGCTGCTAATGCAACACCATAAAACCCTGATAATGCGTAAGATACCCAAATAGCACCTGCAAATAATAAAACGGTTGGAAAAGTTGAAATCATCCCTGTTGCCAAACCTGCAATCACATTAGTTCCCGCGCCTGTAGACGATTTTTGAACAATTGCTAAAACTGGCTTTGTCCCCAATCCCGTATAATATTCAGTTACTGATGAAATGGCTCCCCCAACAAACAAACCGATAATAGTAGCATAAAATACGCGCATAGACGAAATATCTTTTAATCCTTCACCATAAAACTCCATTTTCATGGTTGCTGGCAACATATATTGTACTAGGAAATAACATGTTATCAAAGTCAATGCTATAGATACCCAGTTTCCAATATTCAATGCCCCTTGAACTTGTTTTTCTTTGGCATCGTCACTCGTTATTTTAACCAACATGGTACCGATAATGGAAAATAAAATTCCGAATCCTGCAATGGCCATTGGTAATAAAATTGGACCAATTCCGCCAAATGCATCTTCAATAGCACCACCCATATCTTTAATCACATAATTCCCCAAAACCATTGCCGCTAACACTGTTGCAACATACGAACCAAATAAATCGGCCCCCATACCGGCAACATCTCCTACATTATCTCCAACGTTATCAGCAATTGTAGCAGGATTACGCGGATCATCTTCTGGAATTCCTGCTTCAACTTTCCCTACTAAATCGGCTCCTACATCGGCAGCCTTTGTATAAATTCCTCCTCCAACACGCGCGAACAAAGCAATAGACTCCGCTCCTAAAGAGAATCCAGCTAAAGTTTCCAAAACAATTGTCATGTCTTCAGTAGAAGTCCAAGTACCATCCATAAACACTTGGAAAAGGATAATAAAAAAAGTTGTCAATCCTAAAACTGCCAAACCTGCAACTCCAAGTCCCATAACCGTACCCCCACCGAAAGAAACTTTCAATGCTTGTGGTAAACTTGTACGAGCCGCTTGCGTAGTTCTGACATTTGTTTTGGTTGCAATTTTCATCCCCATATTCCCTGCTAAAGCAGAAAAAATAGCACCAAAAATAAAAGCAACCACTATAAGAATGTGTGTAGTAGGAACTACTATAGAGATACCAGCAAGTGCTAAACTGGCTCCAATAACAAAAAACGTTAATAGTTTATATTCCGCTTTTAAAAACGCTAGTGCACCTTCGTAAATATGTTCTGAAATTTCTTTCATTTTACCATCACCAGCATCTTGTTTTAAAACCCAAGCTCTCTTGTAAGCCATAAACAACAGCCCAATAATTGCCATAATTATTGGCATGTAAATCATTACTGAATTCATAAAATTTTTGGTTATTTTTAGTTAATAAAAAATGGTCGTTAGTAACAAAAATAAACAAAAAAGGGAGCATTATTAATTAATACTCCCTTTTTTATGAATTATATTGAAAATTATTTAATACTAAATAATCCTTCTGGTTTGTTTTCTAATTCGTTGAAACGGTTTGTACACTTCACTAAAATTTCTTTAGCTTCGTTAACATCTCCCCATCCTTCAACATCAACTTTTTTGTTTTCTAAGTCTTTATATACTTGGAAAAAGTGCTCGATTTCTTTAATTAAGTGCGAGTTTACATCACTTAAATCGTTTAATTTATTCCAAATTGGATCTGAAACTGGTACACAGATAACTTTCTCATCTGGTCCTTTATCGTCTGCCATATGGAAAACTCCAATTGGCTTAACCTCCATTACACAACCAGGAAAAGTTGGCTCATTTACTAATACTAATACATCTAACGGATCACCATCTAATGCTAAAGTTTCTGGAATAAAACCATAATCTGCAGGATACATCATTGAAGAAAATAACATTCTATCAAAACGCATTCTTTTTAAATCAAAATCGTACTCGTATTTATTTCTACTTCCTCTAGGAATTTCAATTAATACATCAAACGTCGTTATTTTATCTGCTGTCATTTTTATATATTTTTTGCGACTGCAAAGGTAAAGAATCATACTTTTATAACAAGTATAACTTTAGTTTTTTTAATAAATTAAGGGCTTTCTTCCTCTTTTCTCAAGATAATGATGCCAAAACAGATAGGTTGCCAAGCTACGATAAGGTTTCCAAGCGTTTGAAATTACAATCATTTCTTCCGTTGAATTACACTTATACAATTCTTTCATAGTGTTTATAAGTGCAATATCACCTAGAGGAAATAAATCTAAATCACCTAAAGCAAACATTAAATAGACATCAACTGTCCAATTACCAATTCCTTTGATTTGAATTAGTTGATTTCGGACCTCTTCCGAAGAAATTTTCGATAAATTATCCAAATCTATCTGATTTAATAAAACAGCATTAGCTAATTCTTTCAAATAAACCGACTTTTGTCTGCTAACAGTACAACTACGTAACTCTTCATCAGTTGCATTTATTATATTTTGTGGAGTTATCGCAACTAATTTAGCTTCAAGTTTTAAAAAACAAGCTTTAGCAGATGCTAACGAAACTTGTTGCTCCAAAATAAGTTTGCAGAGTGTTACAAAACCTTGTGGTCGCGAAGGAATATAGGGAACTCCATATTGCTTATATAGTTCTTTTAAAACGGTATCCCTTTCCGCAAGTAACTCGAAACAAGTTTCCATTTAGAAGTAAAAACCAAATGAGGCTTTCACACTGAATTTGCGAGCATTAGGCATATCCAAATAACTTCCTCTCCAAGCACAATCTATTCGAAGAATTTTAAAAATATTTCCAACCCCTGCATGGTATTCCCAATATAAATCTTCAGGTGCTACATATTCAAAACCAGAAGCATTAATTAATTTATTTTCATCCGAAACCCTTCCATAAACACCTTTAATCCCAATAATCTCTCTCAAATTCAACTTACGCAACATCGGAACACGTGAAAAAAGGCGCCCATTGAAATGATGCTCAAAATGTAAAGAAGCATATTCATCGGCAACAAAGTCATAGTAGTCCAAAAGATTATAAGTATTTTCAATAATAAAATACGACTGGTTACCCGGAATAACACCCATCAATCCTAATGGAACTGTTCCAAAAATTTTACCCGTTTCAAATGTTGTAAACAAGCGACCGAAACCACCAATTAAAGCAGGCTGCCTGTAAAAAAGTTGTAGCTTTTGATAATTAAAATCACTATTTAAAACCCCTTTCAAACCGTTACTATAACTCAAGAAAAAACGCGCATAGTTGTTGTCCACTTCCATTCGATCAACACCATAACCAACCGTTTTTCTTCCTGGTGTATATTCCAATACTAAGTTCAATTCTGATTGTTTAACTTCGCTTTTAATTTCAGATTGTGACGCATCTGTATAATAATCCAAACTAAATTCATTTGAAGCCGAACGTAACGTTCTATAAGTTAAATTAGTTTGAATCATAAAGTTTTTGAAAACCTCCATTTCGGCACCTAGGGTTGTCAAATTAATGGAAGTTAACTTATTATTAATCCCACTTGAAAAAAGTGAAGACGAAGCGAAACTCCTACCTAAAACATCATTTGAAGTCGTTAAACTTACTCCAATTTGCTCTACGTCTCTGCGATTACCAAGCGATAATATCAAACGATTCTTTGGATTCACCATCCATTTACCCGAAATACCGTATTTGAATTTATCGTCGTTAAAACCATAAGCGCCATAACCTTGAATACGCCACTTATCATTAGGCCCAAAATAAGTTCTTCCTCCTGCTCTTATACGTACTCCTTCGACATCGTTATAACCAAAAGTTGAGAATATTGGACCAAAATCAAGGTTATACTGTGGAAATTCCACATAACCGCTACCTAAAATAGAAGCTAAATTATAAATTCGTTTGAACTTAGGTACCGTACCTAAGGTATCTAACATCTTATAGATTCCTGCTTCGTTATTATTTAATGACTCAAAACGATTTTGCTCCCAAAATTCATTTGGCTTATCAAAAACAGCATTATCATAAAAATTAACTTCTTCTCGGTAAAATTTCTCATCTTTTGGAATATCAAACTGATGATTTTTTACAACTGTTGTTCGCTTTCCATAAACACCTTTTGATTCTTCTTTTTTAGAAAAACTAAAATCTGACATCATATAATCGCGCTTTAGCAAAAACACAGAATCATTCAACACGTCAAATTCTTGCTCAATATAAATCTCTTTTACCCAGTTGATATTAGCACTTTTACTAGCTTCTAGATTAATTTTCTTAATTGCGAACGTACTATCGTTAACCCAAAAATCACCCTTAAAAGTTAGTTCGTTTTTTCTACGGGGATAGAACACAATGTTATAACACCATTTATTGTCAATAAATGTACTATCGCTCAATACATAATTGTAAACGTTTATTCCTGTGCGCGACAAAGGACTCACGAAATCCTTGTCAAAAAACTTTAAATAGTTATTGTAGATATCATATTCTGCATACAAATCTTTAATGAAAGTATTAACACCGTCTCCATCACCAAAGCCAGAGTTTTTATTCGCTTTTAAAATCTCTTTTTTCTTTTTCAGTACATTATCTCCATATACTTCACTCAAACTTTCATTAATAAAAATCGGCAAATAAGTCTTTCCTGTAATTCGAGAAGTATCAATATTATCAAAAATAAACTCCATACCCTTGAAGATTTTACTATTCATAAAAGCACTATCAAGAGTATTCATATCAAACTCAACTTTTTCATATTTGTCATACTTATATTGATCAAACATGTAAAGTCCGTTTTTACGTTTGCGTTCCCAAATTTTACGAAGAATATCAAGTGCTGGATTATCCTTTTTTGAGGTCTTACCTGTATACACCACCACCTCTTTGAGTTCAGTACCTTCTTTAAGAACAATTTTTAAATTGGCATTCAAACCTTTTTTTAAAGGCACCTCTTCCCTACTGAAACCAACAAACGTAACTACTAATGCAGTATAATCTTTATCCGATTCAAAATAAAAGTCACCATTCTCATCTGTAATTACTCCTTCTTTCGAATCTTTAAACACCACATTGGCAAAAGCAACTGGATCACCAAATTCATCGGTAACTTTTCCTCCAACTTTCGTTTGACCCAATAAGAATGAAGAAAAAAACAAGAAGGCAATTAAATAGTGATATGGTTTCATTTAAAAATAAGATTCGGATAAATAAAAAAACTTCACCAGTTTCCTGATGAAGTTTCAAATATAGTAAGTTTCTATTTATTTATATGCTACTTTTTTTACAGCTTTTACAACGTCTGAAGCATTTGGCAACCATTCTTTCAACAATGCTGGAGAATATGGTGCTGGCACATCAGCAGTAGTAATTCTCTGGATTGGAGCATCTAAGTAATCGAATGCTTGCTCCTGAACCATATACGTTATCTCTGAAGCAATACTTCCAAATGGCCAAGCCTCTTCTAATACTACTAGACGATTTGTTTTCTTAACCGAATTTAAAACCGTATCATAATCCAATGGACGAACAGTTCTTAAATCGATAATTTCACAAGAGATTCCTTCTTTTGCTAATTCATCAGCTGCAATGAAAGCCTCTTTTAAAATTTTACCAAAAGATACAATAGTAACATCTGTACCTTCTCTCTTAACATCTGCTACACCTAATGGTAAAGTGTACTCTCCTTCTGGCACCTCTCCTTTGTCACCATACATTTGCTCAGACTCCATGAAGATAACAGGATCGTTATCGCGAATAGCCGATTTTAATAATCCTTTTGCATCATAAGGATTTGAAGGCACAACTACTTTCAAACCTGGACAGTTTGCATACCAGTTCTCAAAAGCTTGAGAGTGTGTTGCTGCTAACTGACCTGCAGAAGCTGTAGGTCCTCTAAATACAATTGGAATATTAAATTGACCACCAGACATCTGACGCATTTTAGCTGCGTTATTGATAATTTGGTCAATACCAACTAATGAAAAGTTAAATGTCATAAATTCAACAATTGGGCGGTTCCCATTCATAGCAGATCCAACCGCAATTCCGGCGAAACCTAATTCTGCAATGGGTGCATCAATTACTCTTTTCGGACCAAACTCATCAAGCATCCCTTTTGACGCTTTGTAAGCTCCATTATATTCTGCAACCTCTTCACCAATTAAATATATCGATTCATCACGGCGCATTTCTTCGCTCATCGCTTCACAAACTGCCTCTCTAAATTGTATCGTTTTCATTACTTATAATTATATGTGTCGCAAAAATAAAAAAAAATACATTATTAAAAGGAAAAATATCCCCAATTAAACTCGGTTTTAATATTTTGATCTTTCAAAAAAAGAGTGAAACCTTATTTGATTTCTTAAAAATTAAGGAATTATATAAAAATTATTATGCATGCATAGTATTTTATTCAATTATATTACTTAAATTCGTACCCCGAAAATTATCAACTTATATACTTTATAAAATGAAAATATTAGTTTGCATCAGTCACGTACCTGATACTACATCAAAAATTAACTTCACAAATGGAGACACTGAATTTGACACTAATGGTGTGCAGTTTGTAATCAACCCTAATGATGAATTTGGTTTAACTAGAGCTATATGGTTTAAAGAACAACAAGGTGCTACAGTAACAGTAGTTAATGTTGGAGGAACTGATGCTGAAGCAACTTTAAGAAAAGCTTTAGCAATTGGTGCTGATGAGGCTATCCGTATTAACGCAAACCCAACTGACGGGATGTTTGTTGCAAAACAACTTGCTGAAGTTGTAAAACAAGGCAACTACGACTTAGTTATTGGAGGTATCGAATCTATTGACTATAATGGCGGAATGGTTCCTGGAATGATGTCTGCAATGTTAGGATACAACTTTATTAACTCATGTATCGGATTAGAAGTTACAGGAAACGATGTAAAAGCTACACGTGAAATTGACGGTGGAAAAGAAACTGTATCGACTACTTTACCATTAATCATAGGTGGAAAAAAAGGTTTAGTTGAAGAAAAAGACTTACGTATTCCAAACATGAGAGGGATTATGATGGCTCGTTCAAAAGCTTTAGCAGTTAACGAACCAACTGGTGATGCTCCTGCTACTAAAGCAGTAAAATTTGAAAAACCAGCACCTAAGTCAGCTTGCAAATTAGTAAGCCCAGATAATTTAGATGAATTAGTAAGCTTGTTACACAACGAAGCTAAAGTAATCTAATCTGTTTAACCTTAAATTAAAAAACACATGTCTATTTTAATATACGCTGAATCAGCAGAAGGAAAATTTAAAAAAGTTGCTTTCGAATTAGCTTCTTACGCAAAAAAAGTAGCCGAATCAATGGGCACTACAGTTACCGCGTTAACAATTAACGCTTCAAACGTTGCAGAATTATCAAACTATGGAGTTGACAAAGTTTTAAAAGTAAGTAACGACAAATTAAATACTTTTAACGCAAAAGCTTTTGCTGATGTAATCAAACAAGCCGCTGAAAAAGAAGGAACAAAATTAGTAGTTTTATCTTCTACAACAGATAGCTTATACGCTGCTCCACTTGTAGCTGTAGCTTTAAATGCAGGATATGCTTCAAACGTTATTGCTTTGCCAGTAAGCACTTCTCCATTCCAAGTAAAAAGAAATGCTTTTTCAAACAAAGCGTTCAATGTTACTGAAATTGAAACAGAAGTAAAAATTATCGGTTTAGCTAAAAACTCTTTTGGTTTAATTGAATCATCTTCAGCATTAACTGAAGATGATTTCAACCCTACATTAAACGATGCAGATTTTGGCGTAAAAACGGTAAACATTGAAAAAGTAACAGGTAAAGTTACCATTGCTGATGCTGAGATTGTTGTTTCTGCAGGTCGTGGTATGAAAGGCCCTGAAAACTGGGGAATGATTGAAGAGTTAGCTTCAGTTTTAGGAGCTGCAACAGCATGTTCAAAACCAGTTTCTGATATCGGTTGGAGACCGCATAGCGAGCACGTTGGGCAAACAGGAAAACCAGTTGCTGCTAACTTATACATTGCAGTAGGTATTTCTGGAGCAATCCAACACATTGCGGGTATTAACTCTTCAAAAGTAAAAGTTGTCATCAATACAGACGCTGACGCACCTTTCTTCAAAGTTGCAGACTATGGAGTTGTAGGTGACGCCTTTGTAGTTGTTCCTCAATTAATTGAAAAATTAAAAGCTTTCAAAGAAAGCAATTCTTAAATAAAAAAGATAAGCTGTAAAGAGCTATCTAAACTTTGATATCGTATCTTTGTTTGGATAGCTCTTTTTTTTATTTTTGTGGTCTTATAACTGTTCCAGATTTTAGTTTGTTTATCTTTGTAATTCAGTTATATAAAACGAAACGACCTTTAATTTTAAAACCAAGGCTACATTACCAGCCAAGTAAATTTTTATGAGTTTAGTTAAATTAACAATAAAAGGAATCTCATATAGTCAAACTCAAAATGGAGCGTACGCTTTGATATTGAATGAAGTTGATGGAGAACGAAACTTACCTATAGTCATAGGTGCCTTTGAAGCACAATCCATTGCCATTGCTTTAGAAAAAGAAATCAAACCTCCACGTCCTTTGACGCATGACTTATTTAAAAATTTTGCCGATCGTTTTGAAATTGTAGTCAAACAAGTCATCATCCACAAACTAGTTGACGGAGTATTCTTCTCTAGCATAATTTGTGAAAGAGATAAAATTGAAGAAATTATTGATGCAAGAACTTCAGACGCCATTGCGCTTGCACTTCGATTCAATGCGCCAATTTTTACATACAAAAACATATTAGATAAAGCTGGTATTTACTTAAACATGAATCCACACGATGAAGAGAAATCAAATTCAGAGGATGATGATGTTTTATCAACCCCAGAAACATTTGGCTTTAAAGAAGATGACGCTGCTAAATTAGAAGATTACAGTTCGTATTCGTTACAAGAGCTATACGATAAACTTGAAGAAGCAGTACAAAATGAAGATTATGAAAAAGCAGCCAAAATAAGAGATGAAATTTCTAAGAAAGAATCTTAAATAGTCTGTTTATGCATAAAAAATTATTGCTTCTTATCCTTTTGTTCTCGTGTGCTTTTTTATCAGGTCAAAATATTGAAAAAAAATGGCAGTACCAAAATAGTGAAAACGAGTACCTTAAGCTAAAAGATGGGACATTCAAGATTAACCTCCCTTCAGACAGTTTAATATTAGAAGGAGATTACACCTTACAAGGAAAGCAATTATTTTTATTTCAAGAGACAGAAGAATCACTTACAAAACGATTCAAAATCGAAACACTAACGGATTCATCCCTAACCCTTAAACGAAAACAAAAAACATATTCATTTACAACTCCAAAAACCACTATCTTAAAAGTAGCCGAAAGTCCATTGATTAAAAACCAAGGAATCACTTTTACAGGGGTTGCAAGAGGTCTTTTAGGAATGCTTGTCCTAATTGGGATTGCATTTCTCTTCAGTAATAACAGAAAAAAAATTAACTGGAAAACTGTAGGGATTGGCCTAACTGCCCAACTTGTCTTAGCTTTTGGAATACTTAAAATAGAATTTGTTCAAGTGTTTTTCGATTTCGTCGGAAAGCTTTTCACAAAAGTACTTGAATTCACTCGAGCTGGAAGTGAATTCTTACTTGGCGGAATGATGGACATTAAAAGCTTTGGATTTATATTTCTTTTTCAAGTATTACCTACCATCATCTTTTTCTCTGCTTTAACATCTTTACTATTCTATTTGGGAATCATTCAAAGAATCGTTAAGCTATTAGCAATCTTTTTAACCAAACTTCTCAAAATTTCAGGAGCCGAAAGTTTATCCGTTGCCGGCAACATCTTTCTTGGACAAACAGAAGCACCACTTTTGATTAAGGCCTATCTTGAAAAAATGAACAAGAGTGAAATACTTCTTGTAATGATTGGTGGAATGGCAACAGTTGCAGGTGGAGTATTAGCGGCATATATTGGCTTTCTCGGAGGAGGAGACAAAATACTAGAAGCCGAATTTGCACGACATCTTTTAGCCGCCTCTGTAATGGCAGCTCCTGGCGCAATTATTATCTCGAAAATACTATACCCACAAACAGAAAAAATTGACTCAACTATTGAAGTCACAAAGGACAAAATTGGGTCAAATATTTTAGATGCTATTGCAACAGGAACTTCCGAGGGCCTTAAACTGGCAGCAAATGTAGCAGCGATGCTATTAGTTTTTATTGCATTTATCGCCATGTTAAATTACGGATTGGACAAAATTGGTTATTATACTGGATTAAACAATTTAATTTCCACTTACACTCCGTATTCCTCTTTTTCGCTCGAAACAATTCTTGGAATTATATTTTCACCATTAATGTGGCTAATCGGTGTAGCGCAAGAAGACATGATGTTAATGGGACAACTATTAGGCATTAAACTAGCAGCTTCAGAATTTGTAGGATACATTCAGCTTGCAGAATTAAAAAACATAACCAATGATATTCATTTTACTTATGAAAAATCAATTATTATGGCCACCTATATGTTATGCGGATTTGCTAACTTTGCCTCGATTGGCATACAAATTGGCGGAATAGGTTCTTTGGCTCCCAATCAAAGAAAAACTTTATCTGAATTTGGTTTAAAAGCCGTAATAGGAGGAAGCTTAGCATCACTTTTATCAGCCACAATAGCCGGAATGATTATTGGTTAATTTAAACACATAAACTAAAACCATGAAACAATACCACGACTTAGTAAAACATGTATTAGAAAATGGAAATCAAAAAGGAGATAGAACCGGCACTGGTACTATCAGTGTATTTGGTTACCAAATGCGATTTGATTTGAATGAAGGTTTCCCAATGGTGACTACAAAAAAGTTACACTTGAAATCAATTATACATGAATTGTTGTGGTTTTTAAAAGGCGACACCAACATTGCTTATTTAAAAGAAAACGGCGTTAAGATATGGGACGAATGGGCAGATGAAAATGGTGATTTGGGTCCGGTTTATGGACACCAATGGCGCAACTGGAATAGCGAAGAAATAGATCAAATCGCAGAATTAATCGAAACCTTAAAAACCAACCCTAATAGCAGGAGAATGCTTGTATCTGCGTGGAACCCTAGTGTACTTCCAGACACGACTGCTTCTTTTGCAGAAAATGTTGCCAACAACAAAGCTGCATTACCTCCGTGTCACGCATTCTTTCAATTTTACGTTGCAGATGGAAAATTAAGTTGCCAATTGTATCAACGCAGTGCCGACATCTTTTTAGGTGTACCTTTCAACATTGCATCATATGCTTTGTTTACCATGATGATTGCTCAGGTATGTGATTTACAAGTTGGTGATTTTATACATACATTTGGTGATGCACACATTTACAACAACCATATTGAACAATTAGAATTACAGCTTTCGCGAGAATGCAGACCTCTACCAACTATGAAATTAAACCCAGAAATTAAAAATATTTTTGATTTTACATTTGATGATTTCACGCTAGAAGGCTACGACCCTCATCCTCACATTAAAGGAGCTGTAGCAATATAAAAAAGGAGCTGACTAAATTTAGTCAGCTCCTTTTTTATACACATATTTCTACTATTATTTTCTAACTAGTTTTTGAGTAACACTAGTATTGTTTTCAAAAACTGCTTTTACGATATACACTCCCGACTGTAATTCAGAAACTGAAAAATTATCAGAATTAGTTTTTAGCACTTGTTGCCCTAAAACATCAAAAACAACAACCTCTTTAACGTTGTTAACTGATTCAATCGAGACTACATCTGTAGCTGGATTTGGATACATTATAAAAGAATTCACAGTATCAAATTGCTCACTTGACAAAGCCGTAGCAGAATCCCCTTGCAAGTACAGCGAAAAAGGAAAATTACCTTGTTGACCTACAAACTGAGCATCAGGAACAGAAATAACAAAAGTGTGTGCTCCCGCAGATAAACTTCCTAAACTAATTACACGAATTGGAATTTTATCACCAGGACACCAGTTACTAAACGATTGCCAAACAGCATCAGTTCTTGGCGAACTTCCATAAATACCATTTGCTTGCGTATTATACATTCTAAACGGCTCACAACTTGTACTACCAGGTTTATAGGTTAATACAGAATTTCCATCAAAAGTAACATAATGAAAACGTCGATTATATTCTTCACCACCGGAATTTGCGCCATGATTTGAGGTAATTAAATACAACTTTGCATTAGTTATTGGAGTTGACAAATTTATATTTATAGTTTTAACTGTTTGACCAATTGCATCAGATGCACCTGCTTGATAATTATTAAATCTTTCTTTGAATGCTATAGGTTGAAAATAATTATATCCCGTTGAAAGAGAAAATCCAAAACCTGTATCAAAAGTCAGACTCCCTAAAAAAACATCGTTTCTTCCAGCACAGCCAGCTACTTGCTGTTGTGCAGCAGAAGCAACACCAAAAAGTTCAAACTCTATCCAAAAATCATACATAGAAGATAAATTTTGATCTTGCAAAATACGAGTCAAATTTGAAACACTAAACGAATAAGGCACCTCATCAGGCATGTAATTCTTATTCATAAAAGGGGTAATAAATCGACCAAGTTCAATGCGTTGAACATTTGAAGGATTATAAGTAGTTGAATTTTTAGGCACCAATGCTAAACTAATATTACCAATTCTATCATAATTATCACATGCTGCTTTCACTACTACATTCATAGTAACAGATGCATCAAATTGACTTATCTCTACATCAGTCAATTTTCTTGAATTTAAAGAATTCTTCAACCTCAACACCCCTGATGGAGGTGCTGGAGAAGTAACCAAAGCAGCGTATCCATCGTAAAAAACAACTTCATCAAAAACTGTAATGGTAGATGTAGTTACTGCTTTACCATCTCCCCCTTTTGCATTATTTGCAAACAATGGAGCAATTACAAAAAATAGACAACCAACCAATAATAGTAGTTTTCTTTTCATATTATTTAAATTTTTATTAAAATTATAATTATCATATAAAAAAACTACATAAAATTTATCCAAACAAATTACTTCCGTTTTATAACAACTAAATCACAAAATGTTACAAGTCAAAACCCAGACAAACAACAAATGCATAAAATAATTTTCACTAATTTAGTAACCTCAAAAAAAATAACATGTTAGTTATAATTGCTGCTGCTGCTGAAAACAACGCATTAGGTAAAGACAACGATTTAGTTTGGCACTTACCTGACGATTTCAAACGATTCAAACAGTTAACGTCAGGACATTATATAATAATGGGAAGAAAAACTTTTGAAAGCTTTCCAAAACCACTTCCTAATAGAACTCACGTAATAATTACGCGACAAAAAAACTACGAAGTACCCGAAGGCTGTAAGGTTGTCAACAACCTTGAAGAAGCTATAGCAATTTGTCCAAATAATGAGACCATCTATGTTATAGGTGGAGGTGAAATCTATAAACAATCAATGGACCTTGCGGATAAAATTGAATTAACTAGGGTACATACCGAAGTTGAAGCAGATACTTTTTTTCCACAAATCATCAACAGTGATTGGTCAATTATAAATGAAGAGTATCACCCAAGTGACGAAAAACACAAATTCGCTTTCACATATTTTACTTATATAAGAGCCACCAAAGAAGAAATATAATTTGTACTTTTGCTTTCCAAAACAAAAAAAATGTCAAAAAACATCACGCCTTATAAAGATTCGGATTTGGGTAAAAAAGAACAAGTTGCTCAAATGTTTGATACCATTTCAGGAAATTATGACGGATTAAACCGTGTTATTTCATTCGGCATTGATACAAAATGGCGTAAAAAAGTCTTAAAACTAGTAGCGGATAAAAAACCAAAAACAGTTTTAGACATTGCTACTGGAACAGGTGATTTAGCTATTTTAATGACCAATACTGCTGCAGAAGAAATTATCGGCTTAGATATTTCTGCCGGTATGTTGGAAGTTGGTAAAAAGAAAATTGCGGAAAGAAAACTAGACCACAAAATCCAAATGGTACTAGGTGACAGTGAAAACATTCCTTATCCTGATAATTACTTTGATGCTATAACTGTTGCTTTTGGCGTTCGTAATTTTGAAACCTTAGAAAAAGGATTATCTGAAATCTTACGTGTATTAAAACCAAATGGCATTTTTGTTATTTTAGAAACCTCAGTACCTACTAAATTCCCATACAAACAAGGTTACGCTATTCACTCAAAATTCATACTTCCATTAATCGGGAAATTATTTTCAAAAGATAAATCAGCATATAAATATTTATCAGATTCAGCTAATGAATTTCCTTTTGGAGAAGCTTTGAACAATATTTTGAGAAAAATAGGGTTTATAGATGTAAAAGACTTACCACAAACATTTGGGGTAGCCACAATTTATCATGCTTCTAAAAAATAATATGAAGAATTTAATTTTAGTATTTCTTTTTTCAACTACTGCATTTGCTCAATTTGGCATTTTCGGTAAAGATCCGCTTATCAACCAAGAAAATTTTGACAAGCAACGCATACATTGGGGATACTACCTTGGCTTTAACAGTCTAGATTTTAAATTCGATTACCTTTCGGTTACCAAAGATATAGACGTACAAACCACAACTGGTTTCAACGTAGGACTTATTGGTAATCTTAGACTTCACGAGCATATTGACTTTCGCTTTGAGCCTGGTTTAATTATTACACAACGTAATTTGACTTTCCCAAATATAGAAGACGATGTCGATAAACTAAGAGAAGTTCGTTCTACTTATATTACTTTTCCAATGCTTATGAAATTTTCTTCTAAGCGAACAGGCAACATAAAACCTTACTTGATTGGTGGTCTTTCTACTGCATTGAACTTAGGAAGTAATAACGATTCTCCTGACGATAACTCAAACAATGTCTTCAGGATGACCAAGTGGACCAATTTTTACGAAATTGGTTTTGGAATTGACATTTACCTAGAATATTTCAAATTCTCACCATCAATTAGAGGCGTTTTCAGTACTAGAGATGAACTAATAAGAGATAACGACCCGAGTAGCCCATGGACAGGAAACATTCAAGGTATGCAAACCAGAGGAATCTACATCAACTTTGCATTTCATTAAGAATTACGCTTAAACTCACTTAAAATAATTGCAGTTGCGGTTGACACATTCAAACTTTCCGTTTGCTGTAGTTTTCCAAATCTAGGAATTGAAATGCGAGATGAAACTAAGCTTTCTATTGCTGTAGAAATTCCATTCGCCTCATTCCCCATCACAATAATACCTTCTTCAGGCAATTTTGTTTGGTAAATATTATCTCCATCCATAAAAGTCCCAAAAACAGGCAAATTGGATTTTGTGATATAATCTTGAAGATCTGTATAAACAATATTAACCCTACTAATTGATCCCATAGTAGCTTGGATAACTTTTGGATTATAACAATCCACGGACTCATGAGAACAAACTAAAGTCTCAATTCCGTACCAATCACACAATCGAATAATTGTCCCTAAATTCCCTGGGTCCCTCACATCATCCAGAGCTAAAACCAATCCACTATTATTGATTAGTTGTTCCGCAGGCATTTTAAACACAGCCAAACAATCATTTGCAGTAGTTAATGCTGTAATTCTTTTAAGTTCTAAATCTGAAATGGCATAAACTTTGCTTACATCAACTTGTGGAAAAAAATTTTCCTTAGCAAATAAATACATCAAATCGTATTGAGCCAAAAGTAATTCCTCAATTACTTTTTTCCCCTCAGCAATAAACATTTGGTGTTGCTTTCTATATTTTTTTTGATGTAAACTTGTTATAAGTTTAATTTGGTTTTTACTAACCATAAAAATTGTATTTTTGACTAACTATTTAGAACAACTTGAAGAAAAATTTATCAAAAATAGTACTAATATTTTTAATCGGAACAATTTTCAACGCTTGTTCCATAATTAAAAAGGTACCGAAAGACAAAAGCCTACTGACCAAAAACACAATTTTGGTTAATGATACTATAAACAAAAGCGAACGCATTGAAAGTCTTCTTTATCAAAAACCCAATAGTAGTATTGCAGGGTTTCCATTACGTCTAACCTTATACAACTTGGCTAAAGAAAATGCCGATTCGCTATATTATGATTGGCTAAATCGTAAACCGAATCGTAGAAAAAATTTAGCTAAAATTTTATCCAACAAACAGGTAGACCGCCTTAGCGAGTCTTTCATAGTCTCAGGCATGAGCAACTTTTTAAAAAAAACGGGTGAAGCACCAGTATTAATAGACCCTAAAAAGGTAGAAAACTCAAAAAGAAGATTAAAAACCTATTATGAAAACAATGGCTTCTTCAATGTAACAATCGACTCTAAAATTGATAGCATTGGAAAAAGAAAAGGCAAAGTTACTTATAGCATAAATTCAGGTGCTCAATTTAAACTAGACACGATAACAACAGAAATCAAAACCCCTGTATTAGACAGTTTATATAACTTAATTGAAAACGAATCCCTATTAAAATCAGGTGACCCTTACAATTTAAACAACCTGAACTTGGAGCGTGAACGCATTACAAAATATTTCAGAAATAGTGGCGCTTACAAATTCCAAGTCAATAATATACGTTATACCGTATATGACATTAAAAACCCAAACCATAAATTGAATACGGTTGTAAAAATTGAAAACCAATCCGTTAAAAAAGGAGACACTACTGTAACTGTACCATTCAAATTATACAAAATAAATAGCGTAAATATTTTTACAAAAAACTTATCTGAAAAAGAAGTCAACAGAATAAACGATAGTGTTTCCTATAAAGACTTTACCATATATAGTGATGGAAAATTAAATTACAAACCAAAAGCTTTAACAAATACAATTTTCATAAACAAAGGCGATTACTTTAGCGATTTAAATAAAAATTTAACGACACGCTCAATTAACAACCTTCAAACATTCAAATCACAAACCATAGAATATGTAGAAGATCCAGAAGATGAGAATGGATTAATTGCGAACGTCTATTTACTACCTAGAAAAAAATATACTTGGGCCCCTTTTGTAGACTTTACACATTCTAACATACAAGATTTTGGTATCACAGGCGGTATGTCTTTTACATGGCGTAATATTTTCAAAAGAGCCGAAATCTTTCAAATTTCAGCAAAAGGAAATATCGGGTCTTCAAGAGATCTTGCGAACCCAAACAATACTTTTTTCAACATTTCGGAATATGGTGGTGACGCAAAACTTACATTCCCTAGAATATTCTTTCCAATCAATACCACTAGCATTATTAGAAAGGAAATGCTCCCAACAACCCAAATGAGTTTTGGTTTAACCAACCAAAAAAACATTGGATTAGACAAAGAAAACTTTACAGCCATTATCAATTACAATTGGAGACCTAAAGATGACACTTCCATGCGTTTGGATTTGTTCAACACCCAGTTCATTCGTAATTTAAATGCTGACAATTACTTTAATGTTTATCGTTCTTCGTACAACAGACTTAACGATTTATCACACATCTATTTCACAAACCCAGGACCTGGAGATTTTGACGAACAAGGAAACCTAACTTTTGACGGGGCTGACAACTTTATAGAAGATGTTGTTACAGGACAAACCATTCTTTCACCAAACGATACCGACTATAAATCCATCAGAAGTATTGCAGAGCGTAAAGTACGTCTTACAGAAAACAACTTAATTGTATCTTCTAATTTCACGTTTAGTAAAAACACACAAAATGGAATTCTTGATAATACTTTTTATGCTTTTAGAGCAAAAATAGAATCCGCTGGAAACGTATCATCTATTATAGCAAGACAGGTTAACGAGCCTTTAAGCGACAATGGAAACCGAACACTTTTCGGTATTGAATATGCTCAATATGTAAAATCAGAATTTGATTATACCAAGCATTGGGGATTTCGAAAGAAACAATCATTTGCTGTCCGAACATTTGCCGGTATAGCAATTCCTTATGGAAATGCAAACTCAATCCCTTTTTCTAGAAGTTACTTTGCCGGAGGATCAAACGACAACAGAGGATGGCAAGCATATAGCTTAGGTCCAGGGAGCAGCGGCGGTATTAACGATTTCAATGAAGCCAACTTCAAATTAGCTTTTAGTGCAGAATATCGTTTTAATTTCTTCGGAGACCTTTATGGCGCATTGTTTGCAGATGCCGGAAACATTTGGAATGTATTTGACAATGTAGAAGACGAAAAATACACCTTTAACGGCTTTCAATCGTTACAAGATATAGCACTTGGTACAGGTATTGGATTCCGATATGACTTCAGTTTCTTCGTTTTCAGAATCGACTTGGGCTACAAAACTTACAATCCTGGAAAAGAAATGAGCGAAAGATGGTTCCGTGATTTAAACTTAAGCAGAACTGTTTTAAATTTTGGTATTAATTATCCATTCTAATTTTTAAATTATTAATTTTGTCGAATTAAACAAAATAAACAACTATGAGCCACAACATAAAACCAGGAGTTGCGACAGGCGATCAGGTACAAGAAATTTTTAATTACGCAAAAGAGAAAGGCTTTGCATTACCTGCTGTAAATGTAGTAGGATCAAGCACTATTAATGGTGTTATGGAAACTGCAGCAAAATTAAACGCTCCTGTAATTATACAGTTCTCAAATGGAGGAGCATCATATAATGCTGGAAAAGGATTATCAAACGAAAACCAACAATCTGCTATATTAGGAGCTGTAGCTGGTGCAAAACATATACACACTTTAGCAGAGGCTTACGGAGCAACTGTAATTTTACATACAGACCACTGTGCTAAAAACTTATTACCTTGGATTGATGGTCTTTTAGACGCTTCTGAAAAACATTTTGCAGAAACTGGAAAACCGCTTTTCAGCTCACACATGATTGACTTATCAGAAGAACCAATCGAAGAGAACATTGAAATTTCTAAAAAATATTTAGAAAGAATGAGCAAAATGGACATGACTCTTGAAATTGAATTAGGAATTACAGGAGGTGAAGAAGATGGTGTCGACAACACAGACGTTGACAGTTCTAAACTTTACACGCAACCAGAAGAAGTAGCTTATGCATATGAAGAATTAATGAAAGTAAGCCCTCGTTTTACAGTTGCAGCAGCATTCGGAAATGTTCACGGTGTATACAAACCCGGAAATGTAAAATTAACACCTAAAATCTTGAAAAATTCTCAAGAATTCGTTCAAGAAAAATTTAGCACTAAAGCAAATCCAGTTGATTTTGTATTCCACGGTGGATCAGGATCTACTTTGGAAGAAATTCGTGAAGCAATTTCTTACGGAGTAATCAAAATGAATATTGACACAGATTTACAATTTGCTTTTACAGAAGGCACAAGAGACTATATTGTAAACAATATTGATTACTTGAAAACTCAAATTGGAAACCCAACTGGAGAAGATAGTCCAAATAAAAAATATTACGATCCAAGAAAATGGGTTCGTGAAGGCGAATTAACATTCAACAAACGTTTAGAACAAGCTTTCGCTGATTTAAATAACGTTAACACACTATAATTTGATAGGGTACAGATTTAGCAATTCGTATCCTAATAATTTTAACTCATAATAACAAGAATTATGGCTTGGTTTAAAAGAAAAGAAAAAGGTATCCAAACGGCTACAGAAGATAAAAAAGATGTCCCTAAAGGTTTATGGTACAAATCTCCAACAGGAAAAATTGTTGATACAGAAGAGTTAGCTAAAAATCTTTGGGTAAGTCCAGAAGACGATTTTCACGTTAGAATTGGAAGTAACGAGTATTTTGAAATTTTATTCGACAATAACGAATACGAAGAATTAAATGCAAACATAACTTCTAAAGACCCTTTAAAGTTTGAAGACACTAAAAAATACAAAGACCGTCTTAAAGAAGTAACTGAAAAAACAAAACTTAAAGACGCTGTAAGAACTGCTGTTGGAAAGTCAAAAGGTAACGACTTAGTTGTTGCTTGTATGGACTTTGCCTTTATTGGTGGCTCTATGGGAGCGGTAGTGGGTGAAAAAATTGCACGTGCAATTGACTATTCTATCCAAAATAAGATTCCATTTGTGATGATTTCAAAATCTGGTGGTGCGCGTATGATGGAAGCTGCTTATTCTTTAATGCAGTTAGCAAAAACTTCTGTAAAACTTGCACAATTAGCAGATGCTAAAATCCCATACATTTCGCTTTGTACAGACCCTACAACAGGTGGCACAACTGCTTCTTATGCAATGCTAGGAGACATCAATATCGGAGAACCAGGAGCTTTAATTGGTTTTGCTGGTCCTCGAATTGTAAAAGACACTACAGGTAAAGATTTACCAGAAGGTTTCCAATCATCTGAATTCTTACTAGAGCATGGATTCTTAGACTTCATTGCACACCGTAAAGAATTAAAAAACAAAATCAACTTATACATTGATTTAATTTTAAATCAAGATTTACGATAATAAAAATCCCATTCAAATGAATGGGATTTTTTTATACTTTGATTGCGCCTCTACATACCTGTTCGAATTGCTTCTACCGGATCTAATTTAGAAGCAGTGATTGCTGGTATTAACCCAGAAAGCAAGCCGATAAAAGCAGCCAAACCAGCTCCTAATATCATATTCTGCAAACTTAATACAAATTCAAAATCCAACACATTGGTTAGAACCAAACCAATAACCCAAACCAAAAACATTCCCACTACTCCACCAATCACCGAAAGAATAATTGCTTCAAAAAGAAACTGAAATAATATAAACTTGTTTTTAGCTCCAAGTGCCTTTTGTATTCCAATTAAATTAGTACGTTCTTTAACCGAAACAAACATAATATTAGCAATTCCAAAACCACCTACCAAAAGTGAAAAACCACTTATCACCCATCCTATCATATTCATCTGACCAACAATATTATCTATAAAGTCAGTAAACCCAGATAAAACGTTTATAAAAAAGTTATTAATTTCCCCAGGTTTCACACTTCGGAAAGTTCGAAGTTTATGCGTCAACTCCGCTTTAAAAGCATCAATATCTACACCCTTTACAGGCTTAATTACAACAACTGGAGTTAAAGCTTTATTGTTATCACCATAGAGTCTTCTTAAGAAATTCACTGGTATAAAAACTGAAACATCAGCGCTAGGTCCAAATGTAGACTCGCCTTGTTTCTTTAGAACACCAATAACAGTAAACTTCTGCCCATACAAACGTATTTTCTTCCCTAAAGGCTCTGAAGACGCACCAAATAGCCCATTAGCCACTTCACTACCTATTATAATAACTCCGCTTCCAGAATTCGATTCTGACTCGTTAAAATATCTACCCCTCTCAATTTTCATTGGATTAATATCTACAAATTCGTGAGTTGTAGGATTGATGCGTATTGAACTTACAGTTTTATCTAAGTATTTGATATTCTCACTTCTGGTAAAAATATTAAACGACATTTTATCCACATTGTTTACAGAACGTTTTAAAAACTCATATTCTTCGTACGTTACATTAGGAAACTGCTCTCTTTTCCATCGAGGCACATCAGATGGACCGAAGGTACCTTTCATCAAGTAGATAGTATTTACATCCATATCACTTAAGTCACTTTTAATTTTCCTATCCATTGAATCTACCGCAGCAAGTACAGCAATAATTGAAAAAATACCGATAGTGACACCTAATAAAGAAAGCAAAGTTCGAAGCTTATTATTCCGAAGAGCATTCAAAGCAAACGCAAGACTTTCCCTAAGTAAACGAAAATATAAAAGCATAGCAATATTAATATTCTAATAAGTAGACAAAAGAAGCTATTTGTTACAAGAAATTTACGGATAGATAAAGTTGACAAAAAGCCTATCAGTATGAAATTCATTATTTTGAGATGAGAATACAAATGGATCACTTTCGAAATAGCAAATAAAAAACAAGAAAACAACTACATTTTTATTCCATTTGAAAATCATATTTTTCTAGTAATGAATTTTCTTAAAATCCATACAAATTAGTTTGAATCTTTTGAGAAGTATAACTACTTTTGCACATTAAAACAACACGACAAATGAATACAACTAAAAACATTCAATCTGCTTTAATTTCTGTGTTTGATAAAACAGGTTTAGAACCAATTGTTAAAGCACTACACCAAAACAATGTAACAATTTACTCAACTGGTGGAACTGAAACATTTATTAAAGACTTAGGAATTCCAGTTGTTGCTGTTGAAGACGTAACTTCTTACCCATCTATTTTAGGAGGTCGAGTAAAAACTTTACACCCAAAAGTTTTTGGAGGAATTTTAAACCGTCAAGACAATCCAAGTGATGTACAACAAATGGAAGAATTTAACATTCCGCAAATTGATTTAGTTATTGTTGACTTATACCCATTTGAAAAGACTGTAGCTTCTGGCGCTAGTGAAGCCGATATTATTGAAAAAATTGATATTGGTGGTATTTCATTAATTAGAGCTGCTGCTAAAAACTTTAAAGATACGGTTATCGTTGCATCTGTTGACGAATACACTACTTTTTTAAACTATTATACAGAAGGAAACGGGGCTACTACAATAGAACAAAGAAAACTTTTAGCTACTAAAGCCTTCCATGTTTCCTCTAATTACGATACTGCAATCTTCAACTACTTCAACACTGAAGACACATATTACAAAGAAAGCATTGCTGATGGTCAAGTTTTACGCTATGGAGAAAACCCACATCAAAAAGGATTTTTCTTTGGTGAGTTTGACAAAATGTTTACCAAATTAAACGGTAAAGAATTATCATACAATAATTTATTAGACGTAGATGCTGCTGTAAATTTAATGAGTGAATTTAAGAATGACGCTCCTACATTTGCTATTTTAAAACACAACAACGCATGTGGTTTAGCAACTAGAAACACTATGAAAGAAGCATATGTTGATGCTTTAGCCGGAGACCCTACTTCTGCTTTTGGTGGTGTTTTAATTGCAAACGGAAATATTGATTTAGCAACTGCTCAAGAAATTCACAGTTTATTCTGCGAAGTTATAATTGCATCTTCGTTTGACGCAGATGCGGAAGCTTTATTAGTTGAAAAGAAAAACAGAATACTTTTAGTACAAAATGAAGTAGAATTACCTACAAAACAAGTACGTACTTGCCTAAACGGAATTTTAGTTCAAGATAAAGACAACATTACAGACAATAAATCGCATTTAAAAACCGTTACCAATACAGCTCCAACAGAAGCTGAGATTGAAGATTTATTATTTGCTTCAAAAATTTGCAAACACACAAAGTCAAACACTATTGTCTTTGCAAAAAACAAACAGCTTTGTGCTTCTGGAACAGGTCAAACTTCAAGAGTAGACGCTTTACGCCAAGCAATTGAAAAAGCAAACTCATTCAATTTTGACTTAAAAGGTGCAGTGATGGCAAGTGATGCATTTTTTCCTTTCCCTGATTGTGTTGAAATTGCAGACAATGCTGGAATTACTGCCGTTATTCAACCTGGAGGTTCAATTAAAGATGAGCTAAGTATAAATTATTGCAACGAACACAATATGGCTATGGTATTTACAGGTACTCGTCATTTCAAGCATTAATTTCATTACATTTGTATAAAGAGATAGAATATTAATACAATAACCCCACAAAAAGAATATGGGATTTTTTGATTTCATGACTGAGGACATCGCAATTGACCTTGGTACCGCTAATACCTTAATCATTCACAACGATAAAGTTGTAATTGATAGTCCATCAATTGTAGCCCGTGATAGGATTTCTGGAAAAATTATCGCTGTTGGTAAAGAAGCCAACATGATGCAAGGTAAGACACATGAAAATATTAAAACAATACGTCCTTTAAAAGACGGGGTTATTGCTGATTTCGATGCATCGGAGAAAATGATAAGTATGTTTATCAAAAGTATTCCTGCATTAAAGAAAAAATTATTCACCCCTGCTCTTCGTATGGTAATCTGTATCCCTTCGGGTATTACAGAGGTAGAAATGCGAGCTGTAAAAGAATCTGCTGAACGTGTAAACGGTAAAGAAGTTTATCTTATACATGAACCTATGGCAGCTGCAATCGGTATCGGTGTAGACATTATGCAACCAAAAGGAAACATGATTGTAGACATCGGTGGTGGTACTACTGAAATTGCTGTAATTGCATTGGGTGGTATTGTGTGTGACAAATCGGTAAAAATTGCCGGTGATGTCTTTACAAATGATATCATTTATTATATGCGAACTCAACACAATTTATTCGTTGGTGAAACTACTGCTGAAAAAATAAAAATTCAAATAGGAGCTGCAACAGAAGACTTAGAAAGTCCACCAGAAGATATGTCAGTACAAGGACGTGACTTATTAACTGGTAAACCAAAACAAGTAGACGTATCTTATAGAGAAATTGCTAAAGCTTTAGACAAGTCAATTCAACGTATTGAGGATGCGGTTATGGAAACGTTATCACAAACACCTCCAGAGTTAGCAGCGGACATCTATAATACAGGAATCTACCTTGCTGGTGGAGGGTCGATGTTAAGAGGTTTAGATAAACGAATTTCGTTAAAAACTGATTTACCCGTTTACATTGCTGAAGATCCATTACGTGCAGTTGTAAGAGGGACAGGTATTGCACTAAAGAACATCAATAGATTTAAAAGTATTCTTATCAAATAAAAAATAGTACATGCAGCAAATACTCAATTTTTTTGTAAAAAACAGCTATAGATTGCTGTTTTTGCTGCTTTTGGGCATTAGTCTTGTGCTCACAATAAAAACACATTCCTATCATAGGAGTGAGTATATTAATTCTGCCAATGCCATTTCGGGTGGTGTTTACCAAAACATTAACAACTTAAATGAATATCTTCATTTAAGAGAAATGAACAATCACTTGGCAGAAGAAAATGCACGCCTAAAACAAATACTTTACAATAAAAAAGATACTTTACTTGATATTAAAAAAATAAATTTTGACAATCAGGAAAACTTTATAGTTCATAAATCTAAGATTATCAAAAACACTTTTAATACAAGAGAAAATTATTTAACGGTTAATAGTGGCAAAAAAGACAGTATCGCAACCGATATGGGGGTTATTAACGACAAAGGTATTGTTGGAATTATAGAAAAAACTTCAAACAATTACGCTACTGTACTTAGTGTTTTAAATACAAAATCTAGGATAAATGCCAAAATCAAAAACTCAAATCATTTTGGTTCTTTGGTTTGGGATGGGAAAAATGTAGGTTATGTTCAACTAATTGATGTACCTAGGCTAGCTGCTTTACGAAAAGGAGATTCAATTGTCACCGGTTCTGAATCTGAAATTTTCCCAGAAAACATACCCATCGGAAAAATTGAAAGCGTATTTATTGATACTAAAACTAATTATTACACAATCAACATACGCTTATTTAACGACATGACAGCGCTTGGTTATGTCTATATAATAGAAAATAAAAAGAGAACTGAAAAAGAGGAATTAGAAACCGAAACAACAAAAAAATAGCATGAGCACAGTACTGCTAAACACTTTACGCTTTGTTATACTTTTATTCTTACAAATCATAATTTTCAATAATATTGATTTGTTTGGATATGTAAACCCTTATCCGTATGTGCTATTTATTCTTTTGTTTCCTGTGAATGGCAATAAATATACGTTACTAGTAACAAGTTTCTTATTAGGCCTACTACTAGATGTTTTTTGTAACTCAGGTGGAATACACACTGCTTCATCAATAATACTAGCAACTTTAAGACCCAATTTCTTCAAATTTTCTTTTGGTCTAAGTTATGAATATCAAACGGTAAAAATTGCCGATAGAATTTCAACAGAGAGAATATCCTTTTTACTATTATCTATTTTCACTCACCATCTGGTTTTATTTTCATTAGAATATTTTAGAATAAATTTATTCTTCACAATAATTTCAAGAGTATTAATTACTACCGTTTTCACATTTGCTATTAGCGTGCTTATTATTTACCTAATAAAACCTAGTAAGCGATGAGAAAAGCTTTATTACCTGCCTTAATTATTATAGCAGCTATTATATTAATTAGCAAGATTTTTTATTTACAAATAGTAGATGAAAGCTTAAAACTTAAAGCAGAAAACAATGCCATAAAAAAGGTTTTTGACTTTCCTGAAAGAGGGTATATCTACGACAGAAATGGCAAATTATTGGTTGCTAATCAACCATCGTACGATATCATGGTCGTGCCTCGTGAAATAAAAAACATTGACACGCTGAGTTTTTGCAATTTATTAGGTATTACCAAAGAAGAATTTATCAAAAAAATAGAAAAGGCTAAAGTATATAGCCCAAGACTTCCTTCTGTATTTTTACCACAATTAAATAAAAAAGAATACGCAGCTTTTCAAGAAAAAGAACGGAAATTTGAAGGTTTCTATACACAAAAACGTGCATTAAGAGACTATCAAGTAGATTATGGCGCCAATATCTTTGGTTTTATCACACAAGTGAATGAGGCTATTATTAATCAAAACCCATACTACAACAGTGGTGATTTAATAGGTCGTCAAGGAGTTGAACAACAATATGAAGAAATTTTACGCGGAGTAAAAGGTGTAAAATACTTACTCCGTGATAAACACAATAAGGTAATAGGCCCGTATAAAGAAGGCAAATTTGATACTATTTCACAACAAGGAAAAGACCTAACTCTAACCATAGATGCTGAGCTTCAAAAATATGGCACAGAGTTGATGATAAATAAGCGAGGAGGTATTGTAGCCATTGAACCAAATAGTGGAGAAATATTAGCATTGGTATCTGCTCCTACCTATGACCCAGCTTTATTAGTTGGTCGTAAAAGATCAAAAAACTATACAGAACTTTATTACGACTCAATTGCTAAACCATTATACGACAGAGGATTACTAGCTCAATATCCACCTGGATCACCTTTCAAAATTATAACAGGTCTAATCGGCTTACAAGAAGAAGTCATTGACGAAAACACCGGTTTTGTTTGCCACCATGGTTTCTATTACGGAAGAGGCGCTTTTATGAAATGTCATGATGCTGGAGTTTCCAGATTAAACAATGGTATTTATCAATCATGTAACACCTACTTTGCCAATGTTTTCAAAAAAACCATAGACAAATATCAAAAACCTAGTGAAAGTGTAGATATTTGGGCCAATCATGTAGAGAGTTTTGGCTTAGGCCAATTCTTAGGAACCGATATGCCAATCGGTAGAAAAGGTTCTATTCCAAATTCAAAAACTTATAAAAGAGCCTATCCAAACGGAGGATGGAGAAGTACGACAATTATCTCTAATGCTATTGGGCAGGGAGAAATCACCACTACTCCAATTCAGTTAGCCAATATGATGGCAGCTGTAGCAAATAGAGGCTATTATTATACACCGCACATTGTCAAAACAATTAAAGGTCAAAAAATAGACTCTAATTACACCACTAAACACAAGACAACCATTGATCCAAAATATTTTGAACCAGTGATTAAAGGTTTAGCAGATGTTTATAATATAGGTACTGCTAGCAGCTTGAAAGTTGACAGTTTACAAATTTGTGGCAAAACGGGAACAGCAGAAAATTTTATTAGAGTTGCAGGTGTAAAGCATCAATTAAAAGACCACTCCATATTTGTGGCTTTTGCACCAGCGGATAATCCAAAAATAGCCATAGCAGTTTTTATTGAAAATGGTTATTGGGGTAGTCGTTGGGCTGGTCCAATAGCAACACTTATGATAGAAAAATATGTAAAAGGCAAGATTACACGCCATGATTTGGAAAATAGGATGTTGAATGGTAGCCTACAAGATGAATACAGAAAGATAGAAGATTTAATCTATCAACGACAACCGCAAAGCGCAGTTCAGAAATCAATAGAAACGTTAAACGCCAAAAAAGAAGAGGTAGAAAATTAATTACGATGAGAAACCAAAGTGTAGGAAGTGGAATCGACTGGATAACACTTTTACTTTATATAACTTTAGTAATCTTAGGCTGGATGACAATCTATTCTGCCTCATTACCTCTTGAAGAAACTTCCGTATTTGACACTTCTCAAATTTATGGAAGACAAATGATTTTTATCTTTTTGAGCATTCCGTTGATACTAATCCTTTTATTCGTAGATGCAAAGGTATTTGAACGACTCTCCTTTGTGTTTTATGGTATTGGTATCCTACTACTCTTAGGCTTATTTGTCTTTGGCAAAACCATCAAAGGACAAACCAATTGGTATCAATTCGGAGGATTAAGTTTTCAACCTTCTGAATTTGTAAAAACAGGTGTAGCACTTCTACTTGCTAAATACCTCAGTTATTCTCAAATAAATCTAAAATTATTCAGACATCAGCTATTGGCTTTTGCAATTATTGGTCTCCCAATATTATTGATTTTAATGCAACCCGATGCTGGTAGTGCAATGATCTTTATCTCATTAATATTTGTATTATACCGTGAAGGATTACCATCTTGGTACATATTATCTGGTGTTCTAGCCATACTTTTGTTCTTTTTGGCCCTATTAATAAATCCTATTTACATTATAATAACAGTTTTTATTATAATGTTAATTCATTATTTTAAAAATAAAAAAATATCCCGTAACCCATTTGTTTACATAGTAATTTTTGCTCTAATATGCGGCTTTTCCTATTCTATAAACTATGTTTACAATAGTGTATTAGAACCACACCAAAAAGACCGTATAGATGTATTGATTGGAGACAACGTCGATCTAAAAAATGAAGGCTACAACTTAAACCAATCTATGATTGCTATTGGTTCTGGTGGGTGGACAGGAAAAGGTTATCTTGAGGGAACACAAACAAAAGGAGGATTCGTGCCAGAACAGCATACCGATTATATCTTTACAACAGTAGGTGAAGAATGGGGCTTTGCGGGCAGTGTATTGGTAATCTTTTTATTTGTTACTTTATTCTTAAGAATTCTATACTTAGCAGAAAACCAAAAAACTAAATTCAGTAGAATTTACGGTTATTGTGTAGCAACCTATATGTTTACTCATTTCTTTGTAAATATAGCCATGCTGATTAAGCTATTCCCTACAATTGGAGTTCCTTTACCTTTCTTCTCCTATGGTGGATCAAGTTTATGGGCATTCACTATTATGCTATTTATTTTTATTAAGCTAGACGCTAATAAAGTAAACGAGTGGTAAGAAATTGGTTTTTAAAATTTCACATTTGAAACAGATTCGAGTTTAGTTTCTAATGCATCTTCTAAATTTGGAAAGAAGTCAATCCCTGTCATCTGTTCGATTGTATCAACAGATACAACAAATTCATAAATTGCTTTACTTGTCTTTTGATGTGGTACCAAAAAGCCAATCATCTTACTTCTATCTTTGGTTAACACTATCTTATAGAAATAATTTGGTACCGCAACTTTCTCTTTACCTATAGTTTTCAAATTATCGCTTAAAACACCTCCAGTTAGAACATAAACACCATCATAACGTTTGGCCCAATACCGCACTTTTTGCTCCATTCGGTTCCAAATACCCGCATTAAAATCATATAACTGTGGCGAAACATTAGAAGTAAAAAAAGTCTGTTCATATAGCTCATAACTGCTTTTACGATCAGCCGCAGGACACAAATGACCTTTATTGTAACCCGATTTTTTAAAGTTCCTCCAATCTGCAGATTTTGTAATTACAATAGGATCCTGATTAAAATAGGGACGCTCAAAATCAACACTCGACATATCATTTGAGTCCAAATAATAAGCTACCCATTCTGATTGTTCATATTCTTCTGCATAAGAAAAAGCAAAAGCATCATGATGATAAACATTATTAGTTGTTGATGTTGGTAAAAAATTAAAATCTGTATCACCTTGAAAAATTTCAATAACTTCATTTGATTCAGCATTTAAAACTACCTCTTTACATGATATAAAAAATAAAGGTGCTACTAAGCACCCTATTATTCGAGTAAAACTCATAACCTATTATTTTTTTACAGTATCAAAGAATTCAAACTTCTTTGATACTGCTGGTAATTAATCGATTCGTGTTAACTTATTCTTCTTTTTTTTACTATCAACCTTAGTAATTCTGTTAGCATACAACGATGAATACAAATCTCCTAAAATGTTAAGACCTTCATCAATATATACATCTTTCTTCATATCAGAATGCCAACGTTCTCTTTTTTCTTTTAAAATAGAATCCTTATCGAATATAGCCTTTTCATAAGGCAATGAATTAAATATTAAACCATTTGAATAAGTTGAAATAGCTTTAAATTTTCTCAAACGACTCTCTGTTAAGTTTTGATCAGCTTGGAATTCTTTTAGATTTAAACTAAAATCATTCTCATCCTTACGATTAAAAATCCATTTAGCGTTTTCATCGATTAGCTTAAATTGATCACTGATAGAAACTCTTTCTTTACTCTTTTCTATAATATCACTGAAATCAGAGAATACCGTTTTATAATCTGCTGAATCAATTTTATCCCAAGCTAAAGCATTCTTCTCATCACGTTCACCCATATCCAAATATGCGAAACGATCTGGTAAAACAATGTCACTTAAAACTCCTTCACGCTGAGTTGAACCACCATTAATTCTATAAAATTTTTGCGTTGTAGTTTTTAATGCCCCTAAATCGCCAAAAGAATTACCACGAACAAACTGATTCAAGTCAATCACGTTTTGCACTGTACCTTTACCATAAGTATGCTTACTTCCAATAACAATCCCTCTTCTGTAATCTTGAATTGCAGCAGCAAAAATTTCAGATGCAGATGCAGAGAAATTATCCACCATAACTACCAATGGACCATCCCATTGCACTTCAGAGTCTTTATCAAACAACACATCTTTCCTTTCAGAAGCCGATTTCACTTGTACCACAGGTCCTTTCTCAATGAACAAACCGGTCATATTAACAACCGTTTCTAACGATCCTCCACCATTACCACGTAAATCAACTATTAAGCCTTGAATATCTTCTTTTTTCAAACGTTCTATTTCTAAAGCTACATCTTTAAAGGCATCACGCTCATCTTTGTTATCAAAACTGATGTAAAATTTAGGCAAGTAAATAATTCCATATTTTTTACCATCCTTTTCTACAGTTGAGGATTTTGCAAATGTTTCTTCCGTTTCAACTTCGTCACGAATAATAGAAATAACCGCAATAGTTCCGTCAACTTTTTTAACTGTCAATCTAACCTCAGTGCCTTTAGGTCCTTTAATCTTCTTAACTACATCATCCAAACGCATACCTGCTATTTCAATAGGCTCAGCATCACCTTGCGCAACTTTTAAAATTAAGTCCCCAGCTTCTAATTCTTTACCTTTCCAAGCTGGTCCACCTGAGATTAATTCTGATACTTCAACAGCATCACTTTTCTTTTGTAATTTAGCACCAATCCCTTCAAACTTACCACTCATACTGATATCAAACTTTTCTTTATCATCTGGAGAAAAGTAAAAAGTATGTGGGTCAAATTGCTCTACTATAGAGTTGATAAAAATTGAAAACCAATCATTGCGATCCAATTCTTTCTCAATAAAATCGAAATAATCATTTAACGATTTCAAAGAATTTTCTCGAGAAGACTTCTCTATCTCTTTGAATGATTTCTCCTTGTAAGAAGGATCTTTCTCTTTCTTGTCTGATTCAACTTTTAATTTATCAGTAATAGAAGACAATACTGATAATTTTAGTTGTTTACGCCATCTATTTTTAAGATCCGATTTATTCTTAGCATAAGGCTGGTTTTCATAATCTACGTTGATTATCTCTTCTTTATCAAAATCAAAAGGTTTTGATAAAATATCTCTATAGATAGCACGTGATTCTGATATACGTTGCAACAAACGTGAATAGGTTAAATCAAAAAAAGTAAGATCTTTTGATTTTATCATGTCATCAATAGTTGTTTGATAAACCCCAAACTGATCTACATCACTTTGCAAGAAGAAACGCTTTGTTGGATCTATTCCTGTCAAATATTTATCATAAACATCTTTAGAAAAATCATCATTAATTTCCACAGGACTATAATGCCCCTTTTCGAGAACAAACGTCAACAACTCCAAAAGTAGTTTGTCTTTCTCAGGGTCATTCTTTTTTGTTGAGGGCATGAAACTCCACAATACTGCAGACAAAGCTGTCACCAACAAAATAATTCTATAGTTTCTTTTCATAAATTCAATCATTCTTAACATTGAAAAAAATTTCAATAAAGTTACGTAAAAACCGTGCCACTTAATCGCAATATACGATAATTTTTTGTTAAAGAACAAGCTAAAAATTGTGAAATAAAATGGCATTAGGGGTTAAATTATTTAATTTAGCAAAAAAATAAAAATGGAACGTCCACTCATACTTGTTACCAATGACGACAGCATAGTTTCCCCAGGAATTAGGTTACTCATTGAGGTCATGAAAGAAATTGGAGATGTTGTAGTTGTTGCCCCTGACAGCCCTCAAAGCGCTATGGGCCACGCTATTACAATCAACAATACCTTACATATTGACAAGGTAAAACTTGATCCAGAAATTGAACATGAATACAGTTGTTCGGGAACACCTGTAGACTGTGTTAAGCTCGCAGTACGCGAAATACTAAAACGCAAACCCGATTTGTGTGTTTCTGGCATTAACCACGGGTCAAATTCATCCATCAATGTCATTTATTCTGGAACCATGAGTGCTGCAGTTGAAGCCGGTATAGAAGGGATACCTGCTATTGGCTTTTCACATGTTGAATATAGCTGGGAAACCGACTTAGAACCTTTAAGGGGTTATGTTAAAAAAATAGCAGAAGAAGTTTTATTAAAAGGATTACCAGAAGGCGTTGTATTGAATGTTAATTTCCCAAAAACAAATAAGGCTCCAATAAAAGGAATAAAAGTCTGCAGACAAGCAAAAGCAATGTGGATGGAAGAATTTGACAAACGCATTAATCCACAGGGAAAAGAATATTACTGGTTGACAGGAAAATTTGTCAATCAAGACAAAGGACATGATACAGATGAAAGAGCTTTAGAAGAAGGTTATATATCGGTTGTGCCTGTTCAATTTGACTTGACAGCACATCATGCCATACAAACATTAAACAATTGGAATTTATAACAAGATGAATAAAAAAGATATTTTTATTGGCCTATTACTAGGCTTATTAGGTGGTTTTATTGGTTGCTTTATTGTTTTAAAACTATTTACTAGTAGTGACTTTGTAACAGGATTCAATTATATGAAAAATGATGGATCTATCGGAAAAATTATAACATTAGGAGCAATCCCTAATTTACTTTTATTCTTTTTCTTAATCAAGAAAAACAAAGACTTAATGGCACGTGGTGTTATTTTATCCATGTTTGTACTAACCATAATTACGCTTATTTTATAATGAAATATTATATCATTGCAGGTGAGGCATCGGGTGATTTACACGGTGCTAATTTAATGAAAGCCCTTTTAAAGGAAGATCCTAATGCTGAACTACGCTTCTGGGGTGGCGATTTAATGCAAAATGTTGGCGGTACTTTGGTAAAACATTATCGTGATTTGGCCTTCATGGGTTTTTTGGAAGTGGTTTTAAATTTAAAAACCATTTTAAATAATATTAAAATCTGCAAAGAAGATATTTCAAATTTTAAACCTGACGCAATCATTTTTATTGATTACCCAGGTTTTAATATGCGCATTGCAAATTGGGCGAAGGAAAACAATATCCCTACTCATTATTATATTTCACCTCAAATTTGGGCTTGGAAAGAAAACAGAATCAAATCGATTAAAAGAGATGTTGATTACATGTATGTAATTCTACCTTTCGAAAAAGATTTCTACGAAAACAAACACCAATTTCCAGTTAACTTTGTTGGACATCCACTGATTGATGCTATCCATACAAGAGTACCAATTGAAGAAAACCTATTCCGTAAAGAAAACAACTTAAACGAAAAGCCTATTATTGCACTATTACCAGGAAGTCGAAAACAAGAAATTACAAAGATGCTAGAGGTAATGTTATCGGTTGTTAACGATTTTCCTGAATACCAATTTGTAATTGCAGGTGCTCCAAGTCAGGATTATGAATTTTATCAGACTTTCATAACCAACAAAAATGTCCATTTTATTTCCAATAAAACTTATGATTTGTTGAGTATTGCAAAAGCAGCTTTAGTTACCTCAGGTACCGCAACATTAGAAACAGCTTTATTTAAAGTTCCCGAAGTAGTGTGTTATAAAGGGAGTTGGGTTTCATACCAAATTGCAAAGCGGATTATTACATTAAAATACATTTCATTAGTCAACTTGATTATGGATCAAAAAGTAGTAACGGAGTTAATTCAAAACGATTTTAATACCAAACGTTTAAAATCAGAGCTTCAAGCAATTTTAGAAGGCCCTAATCGTGAAACAATGCTTAAAAATTACGATATACTAGAATCTAAACTAGGTGGTGAAGGCGCAAGTGCGAAAACTGCACAACTAATTGTTTCAAGTTTTAAGAAATAATTTTTATTTTAGCCAAAAAGCCTATCCATTGAAAAAATCGATACTAATAATTCTCTTAACCTTATTTGTAGTTAGCTGTAAAACACAATCTAACATAGTCACATCAAAAAAAGAAGCTCAAAAAAAAGGACTTTATGCTTATAATAGTTCGAAAAAAACACCTTCAATAAATGATGATACTACTAAAAAGAAATCTAAAAAAAATAAAAAATCCAACGCAACACTGAATGATAAAATCGTAACAGATGCATTGGATTTTGTAGGTGTTAGATATCGATTAGGAGGAACAACCAAAACAGGTATGGATTGCTCCGGTTTAGTCTTTAGCACTTTTGGTAACTATAACATTGTTTTACCGCGTACAGCTATTGATATGTCCAAACATGGCGAAACAATTTCTAAGAAAAAAGCAACTCCAGGGGACTTAATATTTTTCAAAACAAACGGTCGCAGTAAAATAAATCATGTTGGTATTATAACAGACATCGAAGATGATGTCATTACATTTGTACATGCTTCTACAAGCAGCGGTGTGATTGTTTCTTCAACACTAGACGAATATTACAGTAAAACTTTTGCGCAAATAAATAGAGTTATCAATTAAATAATTTTGTAAATTTAGTTGCATCTATTTTGAATATAATTGAAAAATTTTGCATTCCCATTAATACCCTTTACGGTATTTTTCTCCATTGGTTGTATAGCTAATGCTTATTTACAACCGGGAGAACACATGCTCTTTGGGTTAACTATTTTTAGTTTTGTAATACTCACAATTGCCTTTCTTTTAAAAAAGACATATTACAAAACACAAGTACATTATGGTATTGCAACATTACTAATAGCATTCTCTCTAGGCCAAATAACCCATTATCATCATTCAGACCTAACAAAACCCTATCACTATACACAATACACTTTTCAGAATAGAAATTGCATTAGAGGGATTGTTAATGAGAATATCAAACCAAATAGTAAACACTCAAAACACATAGTATCGCTTCTTTCCATAAATAACAAAGCAGTCAAAGGAGACATATTACTTTTAAACCCTTTAAAAAGTCATCAAGCGTTAGTCCCAGGTAATGAAGTCATCATCTATTCAAATTTAATTGAAATTCCTAAAAATACTAACCCAAGTACGTTTGACTATAAAGAATACCTCGCACGACAAAACATATTCCATGAAGTCTTTTTAACCGAAAACACTTTTATAATCACTAAAACCCATACCACTTTTAAATACTACCTCCATAAACTAAGAACCAATCTTATTGATAGTTTTAAACCTTTAAATTGGGATACCAACACTACTGCGATTGTAAACGCATTATTGTTTGGTCAAAGACAATTTCTCGATAACGAAACCATAACAAACTATTCAAGAGCAGGCGTCATTCATATACTTGCCATATCTGGTTTACATGTAGGAATGTTATTTATCATACTCAATTTCATCTTTTCGCCAATTAGAAAACTAAAAAATGGCAAACTACTATTTTTAATTGTAACACTTTTGAGTTTATGGGGATTTGCACTACTAACAGGAATGTCAGCTTCTGTAACACGAGCAGTCCTAATGTTTTCACTGTTCAGTATTGGACAGTATCTAAATAAAACACAAAACATTTATAACACAATCGCTATTTCAGCACTCCTTCTACTACTTTACAATCCAAACTATCTATTTGAAATAGGCTTTCAAATGAGTTATACTGCGGTACTTTCAATTATTGCATTCACTCCTATTTTCCAAAAAATCTATATCCCAAAAAACAAAATAATGCGCTATATCGTGAACTTAAACTACGTCTCAATAGCGGCACAAATTGGCGTATTACCATTGGCAATTCTATACTTCAACCAATTCTCCATGCAATTCTTAATAGCTAATATGGTAATCATTCCTACAGCTACACTAGTATTAATTTTAGGCTTAATATTAATTCCTCTCAATTACATCTTTATACCGCTAAGTAAATTATTTGGAGCAGCATTACAAATTATCATACATCTCATGAACTCCTATATCAAATGGATAGCAAACTGGGACACCATGATAATTACAAACATATTTTACTCAACAACTTTATGCATCTTATCCTATATAGTGCTGTTCTTATTCTTAAAAACATTACATAATTTCAAACCAAAATGGATAATAGCGTTACTAGTTGGAATAATAAGTTTTCAAATAACCTATCTCATCACTAAAAATGAACAATTTAAAACTCATGATTTCATTGTTTTCAACGCAAAAGAACCTTTAATAGCAGTAAAACAAGAATCAAAAATCTCATTTCACACCACTGATAGCATTGCAAATACTTACCCAATAACAGCATACCAAAAATCAAACTTTATCCAAACTTCAGAAATACAAGAATTGAAAAACATCTACATATTCCAAAATCAAAAAATACTGATTATTGATAGCACTGCTACTCTACCATCAAATCAAAAGGCTGATATAATCATCTTAACAAAAAATCCTAAAATCAATCTAAATCGATTAATTCAAAATCTAAGCCCAAAACAAATTGTCGCCGATAGAAGTAATAAGAATTTTTACATTAACCAATGGAAAGCAACATGTATGAAAGAAAAAATCCCTTTTCATGCAACTGCTGAAAAGGGATTCTATAATTTAAAGCCTTAAGCTTATTTCTTATTCGTTAAAATTTGATTTGCTACCGCCAACCAAGCATCAGGACCTCCTTTAACGTAACCTGTACTTCCTAAAGCATCTAGGTTAACTTTTTTACCCTCTTTTTGTTCTGGGTTAACAAACCAAACCGTTGGGTAGCCTGAAACATTAAACATGCGTTGCATATTTTGGTTTTGCTCACGTACCGCTTGATCTTGTGGTGTTCTTCTAGGGTAGTCAAGCTCAACTAAAATCACATTTTTATCGGCCCATTTAGCAAAATCATCTGTCTTCAAAACTTCTTTCTGTAAACGTATACACCATCCACACCAATCAGAACCAGTAAAGAACATCAACATTGGCTTTTTTTGCTCTAACGAAAGCTTAGCAGCCTCAGAAACATCGGTATGCCATTTTAATTCTTGTGCATTTATACCTAAACTAATGAAGAATAAAAATGCTACAGCTAATATTTTTTTCATAATCTTTCTATTTATATTCCAAATTTAGACAAAAAAAATGCCAAAAAATGTTTGCTACTTAACTCCGTGCATTAATTTCTTCAAAACAGGATTTAATGTCATCACCAAAATACCAGCAATAATAGGCACTATTGTAAAAATCAAGAAGAATGTTGACAATGAATATTCTTTTGTAATATTTTCAATTTGACCTCCTAAAATAGCCGCTAATTTATTACCAATTGCAATAGCCAAATACCACATACCAAACATAAAAGCAATCATACGTCCAGGAACCAACTTACTTACGTAAGACAATCCTACAGGCGACAAGAACAGCTCTCCTAATGTGTGGAATAAATAGGCCAAAACTAACCATACCATAGAAACTTTAACACCTTCTACTATACCATATGCTCCAAATGCTAATAACCCAAAACCTATAGCCATAATAATTAATCCTAAGCCATATTTAATAGCTGCCGGTGGATTAAATTTACTATCCCATAATTTTGAAACTGTCGATGCAAAAGCAATAATAAAGAATGAGTTTAAAATACTGAACCATGAAACTGTAATTTCAGAAGAAGTTGCTGTAAACTCTTGATACAACATCCAAATTGCTACACCCCATACTCCTAAAAAGCAAATGGCTAGTACAATATTAGATCCTGGAATTTTAGCCCAAGTTTGTTTTGCTAACAACACCAAAACCCAACTCACAATCGCAAGAGGCACCACTGTTAAAAGTGTATTTACAATATTAAAAAATGTTAAAGCACCACCCTCAAGCGTTCTGTCAACATTATCACGAGCAAAAATTACTAGTGAAGATGCACCTTGTTCAAATGACATCCAGAAGAAAACAGTGAAAAAAGCAAACACAATAACGGCAATCATACGGTGTCTAATAACCAAAGTATAACGCATCATTCTTGTGATAACTAAAAACAAGAACAATAATAACGCAATAAGAATCGCAAAGTTTTGTCCACTTAATCCTCCTACTTCAAATGGAAACAAGTTGATATTTCCAATTTTTGACAACGGGTCATTAAATGCATATAACAATCCTATTACCGTAGTACAAACAATTAAAATTTTATCTACTAACGTAAATGGATTACGTTTGTCTTCTTCGTTTGTTGACAATTTAGCAGCAGCTTCTTCTGCTTGTCTGTTCTCCTTTGAAGGCACTTCGCCAATACTTCCAAATAATGGTTTTGACAACCAAAATTGAAGTGTTCCTAATAACATGAACACACCTGCTAAACCAAAGCCCCAGTGCCATCCTACTTTTTCAGCAAGATATCCACATAACATCATTCCGAAGAAAGCACCTGCGTTTACACCCATATAGAAAATAGTATAAGCTCCATCTTTCTTCTCTGGAAACGCCTTATACATTTCAGATAAAATTGAAGTCATATTTGGTTTAAAGAAACCAGTACCTATTACTAACAATGCTAAACCTGTGTACAACATAACCGGCGATTCAATTGCCATTGCAGCATGACCTAGTGTCATGATTAAAGCTCCAATAACAACAGCCCAACGGTATCCAATATAACGGTCGGCAATAATACCCCCGAAAATTGGAGTAATATATAATAACATGGCATAAGTTCCATAAAGCGCTCCTGCATTTTCAGCTGACCATCCCCATCCAGGATTATCACCTATAATTGCCATTGTTAAAAAGTTGATCAATAGTACACGCATTCCATAAAACGAAAAACGCTCCCACATTTCTGTGAAAAAAAGTACAAATAACCCAGCAGGATGTCCTAGTACAGGGTTCTTAAAAAATTGATCTGTTGAATTCTGACTCATAATAACTAATTGTTTAATTCTTTATCTACTCCGTGCATTAATTTTTTTATGATTGGCGAAAGTACTAAAAGTATAACTCCAAAACCAATTCCTGTGTAAAATAAATACTCAAATAGCTTCAAATAGCTCTGTTTTGCAATATTTAAGTCCGGTGCAAGACCATTTGAAGTATCAACCGAAGCAATATTTGCCAATACAGATGCAATAAATTCTGAACTTGCTGTAGCTAAAAACCATACTCCCATCATAAAACCAACAATTTTAGATGGTGATAATTTTGTTACTGCTGAAAGCCCAACAGGCGATAAACTCAATTCACCACAAGTATGTAACAAATAAGCCAAAATCAACCAAATTGCAGCGACTTTACCTAAACCAGACACATTTATTCCCATCACTAAAGCACCAAAACCAAGCCCAACCAGCATTAATGCTAATGAAAATTTAACTGCTGTATTAGGATTGTATCTCCCCATTTTCACCCATAACCAAGCAAAAATTGGTGCTAGTAAAATAATAAACAAAGCATTAAAACTTAAAAACTGTCCTGCTGAAAGTTCAATTCCAAAAATATGTCGGTCTAAAATTCTATCTGCAAATAAGTTCATTGAAGTATAAGCTTGCTCAAATAAAGCCCAAAACACAATAGTAAAAACAATTAAAATAGTAAGTGCTATCAACTGCTCTCTAGCTTTTCCGTCCAATTGGGTAATTGCATAATACACAATATATATAAAGGAAGCCCCTCCTGCAATTTGTAAAGCTAATGATACCGCACTATGATTTTGCACCATTTGCCAAAAAATCAAAGTCGACAAAACACTTAAAATATAAATAATCCACTCATTTTTTAAGCCCAATGACTTTTTCTCCAAAAATACTGGATTAGTAGATTCACCTTTACCCATTAACAATTTCTTACCTGAAATAAAAGTTAACAAACCGAAGAACATCCCAACTCCTGCTGCACCAAATCCATAGCTCCATCCATAAGCTTCTCCTAACCACACACAAATAATAGTAGCAAGAAACGAACCTAAATTGATTCCCATGTAAAATAAAGTAAAGCCAGAATCACGACGCTTATCTCCTACTTCGTAAAGCTCTCCAACTAACGAAGAAATATTCGCTTTTAAAAAACCTACTCCTAAAATGATTAAGGCAAGAGAAAAATAGAAAACCTGTAATGCAAGATTATCCCTTGTAATTTCTCCTGTAACAGATTGTGTTGCCGCATTCCCTTCATATGCCATACCAAGATGCCCCAATACTAACATTATTCCCCCGAAAACAATAGCCTTACGAAATCCAAGATACTTATCAGCAATAAAACCACCAATAACAGGAACTGCATATACTAAAGCGGCATAACTTCCTATTAGTAAATTACCCGAATCATCTGAAAAAAGATGATATTTGGTTAAGTAAAAAATTAAAAGTGCTTTCATTCCATAGAACGAAAAACGCTCCCACATTTCTGTAAAAAATAATATAAATAGTGCTCTAGGATGCCCCAGGAATGTCTTTTCTTGATTTACTGTATTGCTCATATTATAATTTTTCTAATAAGAAATTAGTCATTTTTGTATACAATTGTAGGCGCGTTTTACCACCATAAATACCATGATTTTTATCGGGATAAATTGCCCAATCAAATTGTTTATTTGCTTGAATCAATGCTTCAATCATTTCCATTGAATTTTGCACGTGTACATTATCATCAGCTGTACCATGAACCAATAAGAAATTACCTTTCAATTTATTCACATGATTAATTGGTGAGTTATTGTCATAACCCGAAGCATTTTCTTGAGGTGTTTGCATATAACGTTCTGTATAAACACTATCATAATATCTCCAACTTGTAACGGGCGCAACAGCAATTGCTGTTTTAAAAACATCAGCTCCTTGAAACAAACAATTTGAAGCCATGAAACCACCAAAACTCCATCCAAAAATTCCGACTCTATCTTTATCTACATAAGAATAAGTACCTAAAACTTTAGCTGCATCAATTTGATCCTCTACTTCGTATTTCCCTAATTCTTTATACGTGCATTTTTTGAATGTAGCGCCTTTAAAACCTGTTCCTCTTCCATCAACACAAACCACAACATAACCTTGTTGTGCCAACATCATAAACCAATAATCATTATACGAATTCCATTTATTAGCCACCTCTTGTGATCCCGGTCCTGAATACTGGTACATTAACACTGGATACTTTTTATCGACATCAAAATTCTTTGGTTTAATCACCCAAGTATTTAGCTCAATACCTTTTTCAGTTTTAATTACTGTAAACTCTTTTGAAGGCAAATCGTATTGCGAAAGTTTATTTTCCAAAGCTGTATTAGAAACAATCTCTTTAACTACCTCCCCTTTTTTAGAAGTATTCAAAGTATAAATAGGAGCTTTAGAAGCACTAGAATAACTATTGATAAAATATTCAAAATTTGGACTGAAAGTTGCATTATTCGTCCCTGTTAATGAAGTAAGTCGTTTTTTACCTTTACCATCAATTCCTATACTATATACATCACGATTAATCGAACCGTTTTCTACCGATTGATAGAAAATCTTCTTCGATTTTTCATCATAACCATAATAAGCAGTTACTTCCCAGTTGCCATTAGTAACTTGCTTTTTCAACTTACCTTCTTTAGTATAGTGGTAAATATGATTGTATCCATCTTTTTCAGATGTCCATATAAAACTATTATCTTTTAAGAAAGTCAAATTATCAGTTACATCAACATACGCTTTATCTGTTTCATTTAACACCACTTTTTTCGAGGCATTAGCCCCATCTATAAATAATAAATCCAAGTTATTTTGATGGCGATTCAAAACTTGAGCAGATAATACATTCGCATCATTTGTCCATTGTAGACGCGCAATATAAAAATCATTATAATTACTTAAATCAACTTTTTGCGTTTTACTTGTTTTCAAGTCAAAAAGGTGTAACGAAACCGTTGCATTTTTCTCACCTGCTTTTGGATATTTGAAAACTGCCTGAGAAGGATACAAACCTCCTGCATACACATCCATAGAAAACTCTGGAACTTCCGATTCATCAAAACGGATGAATCCAAGTTTATCACTACTTTTATTCCAATCAAATGCTCTTACAAAAGCAAATTCTTCTTCATAAACCCAATCGGTAATACCATTTATAATTGCATTTTTCTTTCCATCCGTAGTAATCTGTGTATGCGCTTTCGACTGAACATCATAAACAAATAAATTGTTCTGAAAAGCATACGCTACTTTAAAACCATCAGGTGAAAAAGTAGGCTCTTGAATTTTATTCTCTCCTATTTTTGTCAATGTTTTCAAAGAAAGGTCATAAATAAAATAATCTGCAGTAAATGAATGTCTGAAAATTTGCTCAGAATTATTCGCGATCAATATTTTATCTTCTTTAGCATTAAACGAATAACTATCAATACCTCTCAAAACTGGAAAATCTTTAGTATCAATTAAAGTACTAATTTTTCCAAGCGTAGCATAATCAAACAAATCGATTTGCATACTACGCGTATTTGCATTGTAATTTAAAACAGTGTATTGATTTTTTGTAGTTAACGCATTTAGTTCATCCATTCCTTGTGTTCTAAATGCACCTGTCCAAATTTCATCTAAGGTTATTGATTTTTGGGCAACTGTTGATAGTGAAGTCAATAAAAGTAAGACTAACGTCTTGTAAAAGTATTTCATTTCAATTATTTATAAAAAAACCTCCAATTTTAATCAAATTTTATCAAATTACCATCTTTTTTCTGTTAAAAGAAACAACACTGCATTTTTACCTCTTAATATCCCCACAAAATATCCCTTTTACTTTTACAAAAACAAAATATATTACAATCAATTGAAAATAAACTTCTATCGAATAAAAGCACTTTGAAAACAAATCGAATTAGTATCTTTGCCTCATAATTTTCAATCAAGATGACCCAAAATATTAAAGGCTTTTCAAAGCTTTCGAAAGAAGAAAAAATAGATTGGATAACAAATACCTATTTTTCAAATCCAACAGAAGCAAAAAATATAGTGACGCAATATTGGAATACAAGTGAAAATCTTCAAAAACTTCACGACGAATTCATTGAAAACACGCTAACCAATTTCTACCTCCCATATGGTGTAGCTCCAAATTTCAACATAAACGGGAAAAGCTATACTATTCCTATGGCTATTGAAGAAAGTTCAGTAGTGGCCGCCGCATCAAAAGCAGCAAAATTTTGGGATGAAAGAGGCGGATTTAAAACAACCGTTATCAATACTGAAAAAATAGGCCAAGTTCACTTCTTATTCAAAGGAAGCACTGAAAAACTAACCGCATTTTTCAACACAATAAAACCGCAGTTCTTTAAAGAAACAGAAAGCTTTACTAAGAACATGCAAAAAAGAGGTGGTGGAATACTTGACATTGAGTTACGTGATAAAACCAACGAATTAGAAAATTACTTCCAACTACATGCTACGTTTAACACAAAAGACAGCATGGGAGCAAACTTTATCAATACTTGTCTAGAACAGTTTGCCAAAACATTGGAACACGAAGCGCACGATTACGCTGATTTTGATGATAACGAAAAAAACATACAGGTTATCATGAGCATCTTAAGTAATTATGTCCCAAATTGTATTGTTCGTGCAGAAGTTTCTTGTCCTGTGAACCAAATGAGTGATGATAAAAATATTGATTCAAGAGAGTTTGCTGAAAAATTTGTCAACGCTATTAAAATTGCAGAAATAGAACCTTACCGAGCGGTAACGCACAACAAAGGCATTATGAACGGTATTGATGCTGTAGTGTTAGCTACTGGAAATGACTTTAGAGCTATTGAAGCAGGAATTCACGCATACGCAAGTAAAGATGGAAAATACACAAGTCTATCTCATGCCAAGATTGAAAATGACATTTTTACTTTTTGGATGGAAATCCCTTTAGCTTTAGGAACCATTGGAGGTCTAACCTCATTACACCCTCTTGTTAAGTTTTCACTTGAAATGCTTGAAAACCCAAGTGCTGAAGAGTTAATGCAAATTGTTGCTGTAACAGGGTTAGCCCAAAACTTTGCCGCCGTACGTTCACTTACAACAACTGGTATTCAAAAAGGCCACATGAAAATGCACATCAACAACATTCTCAATCAACATCACGCTACAAAGGAAGAGAAACATTTGGTTTTGGATTATTTCAAAAACAATACTATTTCACATAGTTTGGTTGTCGATTATTTGGAAAGTTTAAGAAAATAAAAGCATCAAATGCAAAAACAGTCTTTTTACAGTAACGGCAAGTTATTAATTACAGGAGAATATGCTGTTTTGGATGGTGCCAAAGCTTTGGCCGTACCAACAAAATTTGGACAAAACCTAGTTGTTGAAAATGGCAAAAACAAAGAAATCAAATGGACGAGTTATGACAGTGATAACACTATTTGGTTTGAAGATATCATTACTTTTGATGCTATTACAAACAAAGCTACAAGTGAACATTTTAATAACATCCAAAACACACTGATACAAATATTACATCAGGCTTACGTCCAAAACAAAACTTTTATCAATGAAAGTAACGGATATATTATTACTACCCATTTAACTTTTCCTCGATTATGGGGACTTGGCACATCTTCTACATTAATCAACAATATTGGTCAGTGGTTAAAAATTGATGCATTTGAATTATTAAGAGAAAGTTTCGGTGGAAGTGGATACGATATTGCTTGCGCACAATCTAATTTACCAATCGTCTATTCAATTGAAAACAATAAACCGCATAGCGAAACGGTAGATTTCAATCCGCCATTCAAAGAAAACATTCACTTTGTTTATTTGAATCAAAAACAAAATAGCAAGTCTGCCATCTCAAACTATATTACCAAGCAACACCGGATTGACAAAGTTATTCCTGAAATAAACACTATAACAGCAGAAGCCATAATAGCAACTGAAGGTCGTGATTTTGCCATGTTAATGGAAAAACATCAAGTTATCATGAGTAACGTACTGGAAACGGAAACAGTAAAAGAATTACTTTTTCATGATTTTAAAGGCGTCATAAAAAGCCTTGGTGCTTGGGGAGGCGATTTTGTAATGGTTATCTCCAAAGAAAGCCCTATAGAATATTTTACCCAAAGGGGATATACTACAATTTTAAAATACGACGAAATGGTATTATAATTAAAATTCTATCTAAAAAGATAGGATTTTTTTATTGAAGAAACTATTTCACAAAACTATATAAAACAAAAAATCCCAAAGTTATCTTTGGGATTTTTAAGTGGTACCTCCAGGAATCGAACCAGGGACACACGGATTTTCAGTCCGTTGCTCTACCAACTGAGCTAAGGTACCTTTTACAATTAAAAGCTTATCACTTTGTTATTGCGTGTGCAAATATAGAATCATTTTTAAATTTACCAAAACATTTTCTTAAAAAAATCTATTTGTATATTTACAAAATAAAAATCCATTAATGCTACTTACAATCGACATTGGAAACACACGAATCAAAAGTGCTGTATTTGAACAAAATAGTCTCCAAGAAAAATTCGTATTCGATACAAAAGACGCTAAATATAATTTTGAGCAAATTTTAAAAAAATTTCCATCAATCAAAAATTCCATCAGCTCTAGTGTGAGTAATTTAAACACTGAAGCAATTGAATACTTAAAACAAAACACCGCACTTGTCGAAATTTCGCATCAAACAAAATTCCCTTTCCATAATTTATACCAAACCCCTACAACTCTAGGAGTTGACCGAATGGTATTAGCAGCTGGTGCAAGCTTACAATTTCCACATCAAAATTGTTTGATAATTGATTCAGGCACATGCATTACTTATGATTTTATTGATGCCTCACAAAATTATTTAGGTGGTGCAATCAGTCCTGGCTTAAGTATACGCTATAAAAGTCTGAATACTTTTACAGCCAAACTTCCGTTATTAGAAAACAAAGAACCCGAAAATTTCATTGGGAACAACACAAACGAAGCCATTCACTCTGGTGTTGTAAACGGATTACGCTATGAAATAGAAGGTTTCATAGCGCGTTATTTGCATAAATATCAAGATTTAACAATAATTTTAACAGGAGGAGACGCAGAATTTTTGGCTAAAAGTTTAAAAAGCATCATATTTGCCAATCCAAATTTTCTTTTAGAGAGTTTGAATCAATTATTTACTTATTGTATAAAAAAAAATGACTAAAAAAGTTATCGCTATCTTAAGCTTGTTTATGGGCTTAGTAGGTTACTCTCAAGAAAACACGGCATCTCCGTATTCTGCATTCGGTATTGGAGAAGTACGATTTAGAGGAACCGAGGCTGAAAAAGCCATGGGAAGTCTTGCCATAACGGGCGACAGTATTACTGTTAACTTATTAAATCCAGCTTCATATTCACACCTAAAGTTAACTAACTTTTCCATTGGTGGAACTTCTACTTTTTCTAATTTGAAAAACAACATCAACTCGGAAAACGCAAAACGTACTGGTATCGACTATCTAAACGTTGGAATTCCTATGGGTAAATTTGGTGCTACTTTAGGATTGATGCCATACAGTTCCGTTGGATACAAAATCAGCAACACTACAACAGAGAATGATTTGGAAAGAACCAAACGTTTTTCTGGCGATGGTTATATCAATAAAGTATATTTAGGAGGAGCTTATTCGTTTAACAAAAATCTAAGTTTTGGTCTTAATTTTGAATACAACTTTGGAAATATAGAAAACAAAATTGTTGAATCGATTACAAATGTTCAATTGGCAACAAGAGAACTAAACGAATCTAGTATCAAAGGAATTTCGGTAAAAGCCGGATTTTTGTACAACAGAAAGTTAAATGAAAAACTAGATTTCTATTCTGGTATTACCTACCAACCAAAATCAAAACTTAATACCGATAACGACCGAACTCTTTCTACTGTAACATTCTCAGCTAGTGGAAACGAATTAGTTGTTGACCAAGGCGATACTTACTCAAACGAATCAAAACTTATCATTCCATCTCGATTCTCTTTTGGTGGTGGTATTGGAGAGCGTAACAAATGGCTTTTAGGCGCCGATATTGCACTTTTGAACTCAAAAGATCAGACTAACCGCCTAGAAAATACATTATCAGAATATAAAAACGGACAAACTTATGCTATCGGTGGATATTATATTCCAGACTACGATTCTTTTACAAATTATTTTAAAAGAGTGATTTACAGAGCTGGTTTCCGTTATGAAAAAACTGGTTTAATTGTAAACAGCGAAGACATTAACAATTATGGCATGAATTTTGGTTTTGGTTTCCCACTTGGAACTTCTAAACTGGATTTAGGATTAGAATTCGGAAAGAGAGGAACTACAAATAGCAACCTGATTCAAGAAAATTATTTTAACTTAAGCATAGGATTATCAATTAGTGATAAATGGTTTAGAAAAGTATTAATTGATTAAATTTAAAAATGAAAATGAAAACGAAATTAACTTTATTAGTAGCGCTGGCAGTAAGCTCATTTGGTTTTTCTCAAAACACAGAAGCTTGTACGGAGACTTTAAGTTTAATGGCAACTTCTGTAAAAGCTAAAGATGCTTCAGCTTATGACTACTTAACTACTTTAAGAAAAGATTGTCCTACTTTCCATAAAGGGGTTTATACATACGGTGAATATGCTATTAAGTATAAAATAAACGACGCAAAAGACGCTTCTGAAAAAGAAAAATACGTACGTGATTTAATGAAGTTGTATGATGAATATTATGCGAACTTCCCAGAATATGGAGCTGGAGTTGATATGAAAAAAGGATTAGCCCTTTTTGATAACAACATTGGCACAAAAGAAGAAGCTTTTAAATATTTTGACAATGGTTTCAAAAACGACAAAGCCAACTTTAACGATGTACGTGCAATTTACGCTTATTTCGAAATCTTTGTAAACGATTACAAAGCAGGAAACAAAGGGATTGAGTTACAACAAGTTTTTGACAAATATGATGACATCAACGAAAAACTTGCTGAATTACAAAAAGAAAGCTCGACTGATTTAGACCAATTCTTATCAAGAGAAGAAGGCGGAGAAACTTTGAGCGCTAAAGAAGCAAAAGCAAAAAACAAACTTGAAAGCAACCTAGAAGACATAGGTACAGTTACTTCAAGTATGGATGCAATCATTGTTGAATTATCAACTTGTGATAAATTAATACCATTCTATCAAAAAGGTTTTGAACAAAACAAAACAAATGAAATTTGGTTAAAAAGAGCTGCTGACCGTTTAGAAGCAAAAGAATGTGATAGCGATCCATTGTTCTCTAAAATTTCAGAAGCATTATACAAATTAAATCCAAGTGCAGACGCTGCTTACAAATTAGGAGTTGTGGAATTACAAAAGAAAAACACAACAAAAGCTATGGAATATTTCAACCAAGCAGCAAACTTGTATAATGACAATACAAAGAAAGCAAGTGTATATTACAAAATGGCTTCTGTTTATATGAAAACAAACAAAAGTCAATCAAGAACTTACGCTAGAAAAGCTTTACAAGTTAAACCGTCATACGGAAGAGCTTACCTATTAATTGCTCAATTATACGGCAACAGTATCAACGATTGTGGTGGTGATCCATTTGAAAAAAGAGCGATGTACTGGCTAGCCGCTAACTATGCTGATAAAGCTGCAGTTGATGGTTCATTAAAAGCAACAGCTACAAAAATGGCTGCTAGCTATAGAGCTGCTGCTCCAAGTAGAACTGAAATTTTCCAATCTGGAAAACAAGGTCAAAGAATTGCTTTCAACTGTTGGGTAGGAGAAAGTGTTGTTGTACCAACATTGTAATATGAAATCAAATTTCAAAACATATCTATTAAACATGGTCACGATTTTTGTCGTGACTATGTTTTTTTCATGTGAAGGTAACTTAAAAGATGTCCAAAAGATAAACCGTTCTACGTTTATGCCAACTGGTGATGCCGACACTCTGAATTTGAAATACACCGATTCAGGAAGGGTCAAATCGGTTTTAAAAAGCCCAAAAATGCTAGACTATAGCAACATTGAATTCCCTTTCACAGAATTCCCAAAAGGCATTGAAGTAAACATGTATGATAACAATAATAAAATTACCACTACTATTACTTCAAACTATGCCATATCCTACAAAAACACTAATATTATTGATCTACAAGGCAATGTAACTATTACTTCTTTTGATGGAAAAAAAATGGAAACTTCTCAACTCTATTTTGACCAAAAAAACGAGTGGTTCTTTACCGAACAACACTTCAAATATTCTGATAGTGAAGGTGGCTACCTGGAAGGTCCAGGAGTAGACTTCAGCAAAGATTTCAAAATATTTAACATGCAAAGCGGAAGCGGTGAAGTCAACACTACTGCTAATTAATTTGTTGACCTAATCTTTTTTTTCCTTATTTTTGATTCAAATACAACCACTATGACTTACATGAAAATCATACAATACGTTTATATTGTATTCGCATTATTTTTCTTTTATGACGCTTACTCGAAAAAACAACACGGAGAAAACCCATGGCTAAGTGTTATTATCGCAATTGTTGCACTAGGGATGTTCTTTTTCAGAAGACATTTTTACAACAAACACCAAAACAGAAATAAATAACACATGGAAATAACCATAATTGTTATTTGCTTATTACTTTCTGCGTTCTTCTCTGGAATGGAAATAGCGTACGTTTCTTCAAACAAAGTTTTTCTTTCCATAGAAAAAAAACAAAACAACTTCAATTCAAAAATTCTCGCTAAACTTATCGAGAAACCATCACAGTTTATCACCGCAATGCTAGTAGGCAACAATGTGGTATTGGTAATCTATGGTATTTACTCTGGTGATTTATTGATGGACTGGATTAATAATCTTAGCTATAATTTCAGTTCTTTTACCAACCTATTGTTACAAACTGTAATTTCAACAGCTGTAATTTTAATGACTGCTGAATTTTTACCTAAGGTTTTCTTTCAAATTTATGCTAATTATTTTGTGAAGCTTTTCGCTACACCAGCTTATTTCTTCTATCAACTTTTTTATTGGGTATCGCGTTTTACGATATGGATATCCGACTTTATCTTAAAACGTTTCTTCAAAACAGAGGGAGACCAAATTCAAGATTATTTTAGTAAGGTTGAATTAGGAAATTATATTTCCGAACAAATGAATGGTGTTTCAAAAGATGACGAAATTGATTCTGAGATTCAAATTTTTCAAAACGCTTTAGAATTCTCCGACTTGAAAGCTCGAGACATTATGACACCTCGTACCGAAATTTCAGGAGTTGACATTTTAGATTCTGTTACAGAACTTAAAGAACTTTTTGTCAAAACAGGATATTCTAAAATTGTGATTTATCAAAACTCAATTGATGACATTCTTGGTTATGTACATTCTTTCGAATTGTTTAAAAAACCAAAGACCATTAAATCGATAATGATTCCTATTGAATATGTACCGGAAACGATATACATTAAGGACCTTTTAGACATACTTACTAAAAAAAGGAGAAGTATGGCTGTTATTATAGATGAATACGGAGGTACGTCTGGAATTGTTACTGTAGAGGACATCATCGAAGAATTGTTTGGAGAAATTGAAGACGAACACGATTTAGACGAAGAACTTATCGATGAAAAAATAGATGAAACATCGTATTTATTTTCTGCACGTTTAGATGTTGAATACATCAATGAAAAGTATGATTTAAACATTCCAGAATCGGATTCCTATAGTACTTTAGGAGGATTTATCGTACATAATACTAAAGAAATTCCTCAAAATGAAGAAAAAATCAGAATTGATAGTTTTGAAATAAACATCCATTCTGCTTCAAATAAAAAGATTGAACTCGTCCGTCTTTCAATAACTGAAGAAAAACAATAAAAAAACATTAAAATTTTAACCGAATTTATAACTTATCTATTTTATTATTGAATAGATAATTGTATTTTCGCCCACTGAATAAAAGTAAATTGATATAAAAATGGCAGTTTTATCTAAAATTAGACAACGTTCATTCATCCTAATTGTAATCATTGCATTGGCATTGTTTTCATTTGTTTTGGCAGATGTCATCAAGAGTGGTGGATTTGGAACTAATTCCAATAACGTAGGAACCGTAGACGGTACCGATATTGATGGTCAAGCATTTATGCGTAAAGTTGCGCAACTTGAAAAACAAAACCAAAACACCACTAGCACGCAAGCTATTAACAGCGTATGGGAACAAGAAGTTAGAGGTGTAGTTATTGGTAATGAAATTGAAAAATTAGGTTTAGGCATTGGAAACGAACAGTTAATCAATGTTATCAAAACAAACCCATATTTTGCTCAAAACCCACAGTTTTTAAATGAAGCTGGTATGTTTGACGAAGCAAAATTCAGAGAGTTTGTATTATCAATTAAAAACGACCCAAACCAAGATCGTTGGGTTGAATGGCAAAACTTTGAAAAAGAAGCTGAAAAAGCTGCAGTTGAGCAAATGTATTACAACATGGTAAAAGGTGGTGTATATACAACTAAAGCTGAAGGTGAATTCAAACACCTTTTGGAAAATAAAAAAGTAACTTTCCAATATGTGACAGTTCCTTACAATACCGTTAACGATGAAGAAGTTAAAGTGTCAGACGATGAAATCATCGCTTACATGAAAAACAACGCTAAAAAATACAAATCTGAAAATACTACAAGTATTGATTATGTATTATTAGAAAACAAACCTTCAAAAGAAGATGAGGCTGAGATGGCTAAAAAAATCAACAGACTTATGTTCGGACAAGTTGTTTATAACGAAACAACTAAAACTAATGATACATTACCAAGTTTCAGAGAAATCAAAAACGTTGGAGAATTCGTAAATGAAAATTCTGACATTAAATTTGATTCTACTTATGTAGCGAAAAAAGATTTACCATTAGAGTTCCAAGAACAATTATTTAACTTATCAAAGGGAGAAGTATTTGGACCATACGTTTTCAACGGTCACCAGTGTATCTCAAGAATGCTTGATAGAAAACCAAATTCTAGCGCAAAAGCAAGCCATATTTTAATTGGATTTGCAGGAGCTGAGCGTTCAACTGCTACAAGAACTAAAGAAGAAGCAAAAACTTTAGCAAATGATTTATTAGCAAAAGCAAAAGCAAACCCATCTTCTTTTGTAACATTAGCAAATGAAAATTCTGAAGACCCAGGATCAAAATCAAACGGTGGTGAATATGACAATATCACTCCAGGACAAATGGTTCCTACTTTCAACGATTTCGTATTTGATAGCCCAGTTGGAGCTATTGGAGTTGTAGAAACTGCTTTCGGATTCCACGTAATTAAAGTTTCTGCTAAATATGATGCTGTATTACTAGGAACAGTTGCACAAAGCATTCAACCTTCTGAAGCTACTATTGACGCTATTTATACAAAAGCAAGTAAAATAGAAGCTGACGCTAACGGAAAAGACTTTGCTGAAGTAGCCAAAGCTGCAGCAGTTGAAGTTATTCCAGCAACCAACATTAAATCTTCAGATGAGAACATAGGTTCTTTAGGAAACGAAAGAGAAATTGTACGTTGGACACATAATGAAGACACAAACATTGGAGATGTTAAACGTTTTGAAACACCACAAGGTTTTGTTATTGCAAAGTTAAAATCACGTAACGAAAGCGGATTATTGTCTTTAGATATCGCTAGACAATCAGTAGGCGGTATTTTAAAGAATGAGAAAAAATCTGAAATTCTTAAAAAGAAAATGACAGGAGCAACTTTAGCTGATGTTGCTAAAACTTCAGGTGGTTCAGTTATTACAGCTTCAAACATCGCTTTAGGAACTCCAAACATTCCAAACATTGGAAACGAGCCTAAAGTTGTAGGTAAAGCTTTCAACTTAGAAGCAAACAAAACTTCAGGGGTTATTGAAGGAAACAGCGGTATCTTCATGGTACAAAAAACTGCTGTAGTAGAAGCGCCAAAAACAAACTCTTACGCTTCATACATTAGCCAAGAAAAAACGCAACAACAAAACGCTGCGCAATCTAGAGCTTACCAAGCTTTAAAAGAAAAAGCAACTATTGAAGACAACAGAGCTAAATTATAATACACAAAAGTATAGTTCATAAAAAAAACACCTTGATAAATCAAGGTGTTTTTTTTATATAATAATTTAAAATTAAATCTTTCTAACCGTGATAAACACGAGAGGCAACAATCTTACCATCTAAAACCTCTAAAACTTCGGCTACAAGCATATCATCTTCATTTTCTACCTTACGTACATACTCCATAAAAACACGCTCAGAATTCGCTGTTAAAGTAGTAACCACATATTGCAATGAAGGTAATCGTTCAAAAGCCCCACTCCACCAATCACGCATTGCATCTTTACCAACAATCAAACCATTGGTTTCTGGCTGTCTTATTTTAAGTTTCGGACTGAAATGTACAGCATCTTCGCTATACAACACTAATAAGCCTTCTAAATCTTTTGAATTGAACGCTTCAAACCAAAGCAACGCAATTTGTTCCAAGGCACTAGGCATTTTTCAAATTGATAATTTCTTGCTCTGTAAGAAAACGCCAGTTACCTCTAGGTAAATTTTTCTTCGTTAAACCAGCAAAAGTTACACGATCTAATTTTATCACATCGTAGTTTAAATGTTCAAAAATCTTACGAACAATCTTTACATTAGCCGTTTTCATTTTAATCCCAATTTCACTTTTTGGTTCATTTTCGATATAAGTAATTTCCTCCACATATACCCTATGCTCGTCAATCGTTATACCATTTGAAATTTTCTCCAAATCTTCAAACTTTAAATTTTTATCCAATGAAACTTGATACAACTTTGAAGATCGTTGATTAGGCGTAGTAAACTTACGCACCATATCAGTATCATTAGTAAACAATAAAAGGCCCGTAGTAGTTTTATCCATTCTTCCTATAGGTTGAATACTAGCACGTGTTGCGCCTCTTACCAAGTCTAATACATTTCCATCACCTTTTTGATCATCTCCTGCAGTTGAGAAGTTCTTAGGCTTATTCAAAAGAATATATTCTTTCTTTTCTGGATTTATGGTGGCACCGTCAAATTGAACAGTATCTGACAATTTTACTTTATACCCCATCTCAGTAACTACTTCACCATTTACTTTTACATTTCCGCTTTGAATATAAATATCTGCATCTCTACGACTACACATACCCGAATTAGCGATGTATTTATTCAAACGCATTTCATCTGGATTCGATGGCGTTTTTGGTGTTTTTGGTGCTTGATTTTCTGTAGCTTTTACACTAAATTTTGAAGGTTTTTTACGAATTGGCGCGTTACCTCTAGATGTACTTGCCTTTTTTTGACCCCCTTGGCGTGATGAGCCGGGTCTATTTCTATCATTTCCCTGATGACGTGTCATTCTCTAACTATTTTTTGCAAAGATATAACTAATATGTTGATATTAGCTTCTTTCCGTGAATCAAAACAGAAGGTTCAATCAAAACAATAGAAAATACACCGGAAACAATAATGAGTTTTAATAGAAAATGTAATTTTACATACGACTCTTTTGTGTGCGATTTCCAAAGTTGTACTAAAAAGAAAATTAAAAGCATAAGGCTGATATAAAAATAAATATCCATAAGCCCTACCTCATAAACATCCGTTAAATAATAAACTGGGAATACGGTAGCAATAGTCAATATCGTTATAATTGATTTTGCTTTATACTCTCCTAAAAGCACAGGAATCGTTTTGTATTCATTAATAAAATCACCCTCAATATTCTCTAGGTCTTTTATGATTTCTCGTATTAAGATTAATAGCATTAAAAAAGTGGCATGAACAAAAATCACGGATTTAAAGTTTTTGTAATACATTAAGATTCCGAAAAATGGAAGAATTGCCAACAATGCCGCCGTAAGGTTACCTATAATAAATAACTTTTTAAGCTTATGAGAATAAAACCAAATTAAAAAGATATAACATGAAAAAAACAAAACGGCTCGCCAAGAAACAAAAGACATCAACACAACCACCAGGAAATTAATTGCAAAATACACTCTTAATTTAGTTGTTTGACTTACTAAACGATCAATCATAGCCTTTCTAGGCCGATTAATCAAGTCTTTTTGAGCATCGTAAAAATTATTGATGATATAACCCGAAGCAATTGTTAAAGAAGACGCAATTACAATTAAAAACAATTGCCAGTCTAGTAGAATATCCAAGGCTCTTCTTTCAGAAGCCAGTATAAAAATAGCAGCTAAATATTGCGCTAAAGCAACAACCCAAATATTGTAACCTCGAATTACAGAAAAGAAACTGAAAATTTTAGTTAAGAATAATTTAGATTTTCTTGTCAGCATTTAGAGACGAAAATTTAGAAAGTTAGGGCAAAATAAAAATAGCTATTTTAAAAGTTATAAACTACCTCTAGCTTATAATCCTTCAATGAAGCTTTTGCCTTCTCTAAATCCTCAGTAAATCCTAAAATATACCCTCCACCACCTGAACCACAAAGCTTTAAATAGTAATCATTCGTTTCAATACCATTTTGCCAAACCTGATGAAATTGCTCAGGAATCATAGGTTTAAAATGATTTAAAACCACTTTTGATAACTTCTTTGTATTTTCAAATAAAGATTTGATATCACCATGCAAGAAGTTCTCAACACACGCATCAGTATGTTTGATAAATTGCGATTTTAACATTTTACGGAAACCATTATCTTTAAGATTTTCCATAAAAATATTTACCATAGGTGCAGTTTCACCAACAATTCCAGAGTCAATCAAGAAAACAGCCCCTTTACCTTGTACACTTTGACTAGGTATACCTGTTGGTTCAATATTATCTTTTGAATTGATTAAAATGGGTAAACTTAAATAACTATTTAATGGATCTAACCCAGAACTTTTCCCGTGAAAAAAAGATTCCATTTGACCAAAAATACCTTTAAGCTGTAATAATTTATCGCGTGTTAAATTTTCTAGAACCGTAATTTTATCATTAGCATATTTATCATAGATAGCAGCAACTAATGCACCACTACTTCCTACCCCATAACCTTGCGGTATACTAGAATCAAAATACATCCCAGAAGCAATATCATTTTGCATTTCTTGAATATTGAAAGTAACCAACTCAGGCTTATCATTTTGTAAATGATCCAAATACATTGAAAACCGCAACAGACTTTGATTGGATTTCAAAGCTTCTTCAGTTGGGTTTTCAGAAGATTTTAATGCACCTTTATAAAAATTGTAAGGAATTGAAAGCCCTTTGGAATCTTCTATAATCCCATACTCTCCAAACAATAATATTTTTGAATAAAATAATGGTCCTTTCATAGCTGGATATGATTTTGCTAAATACGCTAACGTAAATGTACGAATTATTTCAATTGGTTTGCACCTTGTCCAATTTGATCGCAAATATACTGACCATTTTGACAAAACCCAACCAATTCATTCTTAATAAATTGTAAAACTATTTCTTTCACATTTTCCGGATACAAAACATGCACATTTGCACCAGCATCTAATGTAAAACAAACCGGAATAGCAGTCTCGTTTCTAAAACTCCAAATCTTATTGATAATTTCAAGCGTATTCGGTTTCATTAAGATAAAATATGGCATTGAAGTCATCATCATAGCATGCAAAGTCAAAGCTTCACTTTCTACAACCTTAACAAATTCTGGTATATCTCCAGAAATAAGTATTTCTTTTATACTAGACAAATTCTCATGCGCTTGTTCGAAACGCTTTTCAGCAAAAGGATGATTGTGCATCAAATCGTGCCCCACCGTACTCGAAACTTGTTTTTCTCCTTTATCTACTAATAAAATAGTGTCTTGATAATTTTGAAAAACTTCGTGCATTGCGTCAAAATCAACACCGAACAAATCGGAACTTCCTAAAACCTCAGCATGATTACCCCAAACCACTACTTGACCTTTAACACTTCTGCAAGCACTTCCACTACCTAATCGTGCCAAAAATGATGCTTTTGTATAAAAATAATCTTCGGAAATACTTGGACATATTTCTTTTTCCAAACTCATGATATTCATTGCCAAAGCAGCCATACCAGAAGCAGAAGAAGCGATACCAGAACTATGTGGAAAAGTATTTTCAGTATCGATTGTTAAATGGTATTGTTTCAAATAGGGGCAATAAACAACAATACGTTCCAAGAATTTTTGAATTTTTGGTCTGAAACTTTCTTTCGGTTTTCCTTCAAACAACAAATCAAAAGAAAAATCATTCACATCTCCTTTATTTACTACACTTAACAAAGTAATGGTTTTACAATTATTTAGCGTAAAACTTATAGAAGGGTTGGCTGGAATTTGATTGTCTTTTTTACCCCAATATTTCACTAAAGCAATATTACTAGGTGCAGACCATTGAAAATTTGCATTCTCAATAGTAGTATAATTTGACGCAATAAAATCCTTTTCGGAAAACATAATTTTAAATTTTAGCAAAAATACCATTTTTGAACAACCTAATTAATTTCTTTATTCGTTATTTTGTACCAACTGAAATTTATTATGGGAAAATATTTAAGAATCATATATGTTGTAGCCATTTGCTTGGCCATTGGTTATCTTTCGAGTTTGGTAACTCAAAGTTCGATTACCACTTGGTACCCCACAATTGAAAAGCCTATTTTCAATCCTCCAAATTGGGTATTTGCACCAGTTTGGACCTTATTATTTATCATGATGGGTGTTTCTGGAGGAATAATATGGAACAAATTAGAATCCAATAAAACTGCCGTAAAAAAAGCACTTTTCTTTTTTACAGCACAATTACTTTTAAATGCACTTTGGTCCTATTTATTTTTTGGTCTCAACAACATATTACTCGCTTTAATTGAAATTATTCTTTTATGGCTCATCATTTACGAAACTTATATTTTATTTAAACAACTAGACAAAACAGCAGGTCGTCTTCTTATCCCTTACCTTGCGTGGGTAGGATTTGCTACTATTCTAACAGGAAGCATTTATTTTCTAAACCTTTAATTATTTGATTTCCAAAGTTTTTGTTGTTTTTTTTTGTTAAAATTCATTAAATTTGAGTAACAATCAAACAACTAGGACATGATGATCACATTTACTATTACAGGATTAATTTGTGGATTTATCGGATATTTTATTGGTAAATCACAACAAAAACCTCAAATCGGAATTTCAAATTTAGAACTTGAAACCTGCAAAAAAGAAAAACGTGCACTTGAAGAACAAATAGCCGCTTATAGGCAGAGTGAAAAATCATATCAAAATCTCATTTCAACTCCTACTGCATCGCATCAACCTTTTGACGCTGAAGAAGCAAAATCTATTTTTGGAAAAAAAATAAAAGAAAACGATTTAAAAGTAATTGAAGGCATTGGTCCCAAAATTGAAGAGTTATTCACCACTTCTGGAATACAATCTTGGAAAAGCTTATCCGAAACCTCTGTTGACCGATGTCGTGAAATATTAATGAAAGCAGGAGAACGATACGCAATACATGATCCTGGCACATGGCCGAGACAGGCAAAATTAGCCTACGAAGGCAAATGGCACGAACTCAAAAACTGGCAAGACCAACTTGACGGTGGTAGAGAAAAATAAAGAAAAACGCTTCCAAAAGGAAGCGTTTTTCTTTATATATTTTGTGCGATTATAAAACCACCCGTCCAAGCATTTTGAAAATTAAAACCACCTGTTATTGCATCAATATTTAAAACCTCCCCAGCAAAAAACAACCCTGGAAGTAGCTTACTTTCCATAGTTTTAAAATTCACCTCTTTTAAATCAATACCCCCTGCAGTTACAAACTCTTCTTTAAAAGTGCTTTTCCCATTTACTTGGAAATGGCCATTTGTTAGCTGTTCAGCCAAAGCTATCATTTGCTTTTTTGAAACATCTGCCCATTTTAAATCAGCTTGAAAACCTGCTGCAGCAATTAAACTTTCCCACAAACGTTTTGGAAAATCAAACGGACAAAATTTAACTACTAACTTTTTACTGTTTTCTTCTTTCAAGTCTTTAAGCTCTTCTAAACATTCTTCAAAAGTAACTTCGTTCAGCCAATTGACTTGTAAAACAAATTGATAATTTTTATCAAACAATTCACGAGCTCCCCAAGCAGAAAGCCTAAGAATACCTGGTCCACTCATACCCCAATGCGTAATCAACAAAGGTCCTGAAGCTTTTAAGTTGGATCCTTTTACTTTTACTGATGCAAAAGCAGCAACACCCATTAAATCTTTAATACGAGCATCTTTGATATTAAAGGTAAACAAAGAAGGAACCGCAGAAACCACCTTATGACCTTGACTTTCTAACATTTCCCAAATTTTGGGATTACTACCAGTAGTCATAACAACTTTTTCAGATACAAAAGTTTCAATATTGGTTTCTACTTTCCAAAAATCTTCCGATTTAAAAACAGAACGCACACTTTGTCCCGTGAGAACATCTATTTTCAAGCTTTTAGTAGCTTGTAAAAAACAGTCAATAATTGTTTGAGAAGAATCCGTTACCGGAAACATTCTACCATCTTCTTCAATCTTAAGTTCTACACCATGGCTTTCAAACCACTCAATTGTATCACCTGAACAAAACTGATGAAAAGGACCTTTTAACTCGCGCTCCCCTCTTGGATAAAATTTCACCAATTCATTAGGAACAAAACAAGCGTGCGTCACATTACATCTACCTCCACCTGAAACACGAACTTTTGACAAAACCTCTTTACCACGTTCTAGAATAGCAACCTTCAAATGCGGTTTCCTTTCAACTATGTTAATCGCCGTAAAAAATCCAGCCGCACCACCTCCTACAATTAGTATATCGTAATTTGAATTCATCTTTAACTTTATATTCTATCGGGATAATCTGAAATAATCCCATCAACACCCCATTTCTTTATACGCTCGATATCAGACAAGTCATTTACTGTCCAAGTATTAATTTGAAAACCTAAAACTTTTGCCATTTTACAATTTTCCTCCGTCAATAACGAAAAATGGGGATGTATAATAGTTGCTCCAAATCGTTTCGCCCATTCCATAGCTTGTTCTACACTTGCTTGTGTCAAAATTGCCAAAGGTATCTGTGGATTTAAATGAACCATTTTCTCCAATTCATCACTTTGAAAACTCGACACTATAAAATCACTCATTAACCAATTATGATCTTCAATACATTGCAAAATTAAATCACAAGCCGCTTTAGCTGTGTTATGCCCTTTAAGCTCAATATTCACCTTACATTTTCTATCAACAAAAAGCAAAACTTCTTCCAAAGTAGGTATATCATATTGATTTGCTACTTTAAGTTCTTTCAATTCAGGTAGTGTGAAATTGTGAATTTCACCTACTCCATCCGTCATCCTACCTAAAGTAAAATCATGAAAAACTACTAATTCACCACTAGCACAACAATGCACATCTAACTCGATAGCATCCACACCTAAATCTATAGCTTTTTGAAATGATGCTAATGTGTTTTCAGCAACATATCCTTGAGCACCACGATGACCAATTTTTTGTAGCATAAAATGAAATTAATTCTACAAAGATATAATAGAATAGCCAGGAATTCGTTTAAATACAAATGAAACTTAAAAAATGAAGAAGATTTTACTGCTCGTTACATGTCAATTGTTTATTATGTGTAGCACAACCAACATCCAAGTTAGAGATGATTTTAAAAGTGTAAGTGACACTGAAAAAGCGAAAATTTTAAAAGACCTTAACGCAACCGCAAGCAACAAAAGTGTGCTAATCCTTACCCAAGGTTTTAAAGGTGAACAAATTTTAGCGTTCCAAAACAACAAAAAAACGTATGCGGATTATCCCATTTCAAATTTGAAAACCAAATACGCGGATAGTTTTAGTTTTCAAAACACCACTACACTAACTTTAAAGGACAATTTCACTAATGAAGAAATCAAAATTGAACCTAAAAATGCCACGAAGTACAAATTTATTTATGTAATGAAAAAGTACGAAAATGAAAAAGCAAAATACCTTTTAACCTACAGCAACACCTTGCGCCCTTTAAAATAAAAAAACAAAAAAGGCTGAACTAGATGTTCAGCCTTTTTTTATATTTCAAATTGATAATTTGTATATACTTGTTCAATTTCTGTAAACACATCCAGTAATTGATGCAAACCATCTGTTGTTACCAATTTCTGCTTGTATTCTTTGAACCCATGAATTCCCTTGAAATAGTTAGTATAATGACGACGCATTTCCACAATTCCCAATCGCTCTCCCTTCCATTCCACACTCCAGATCAAATGATTTCGAGCCGCTTCGATTCTGTCAGCCATTGTTGGAGCACTTAGTTTCTCTCCTGTTGTAAAATAATGTTTGATTTCATTAAAAATCCATGGATATCCAATTGCTGCACGTCCAATCATCATTCCATCCAAACCAAACTTATTCTTGTACTCTAATGCTTTTTCTGGAGAATCGATATCACCATTTCCAAAAATAGGCATGGTAATTCTTGGATTTTCTTTAACCCTAGCGATATGCGTCCAATCAGAATGGCCTTTATACATTTGCGCACGCGTTCTGGCGTGAATAGTCAGAGCTTGAACACCAATATCCTGCAAACGCTCAGCCACCTCATCAATATTAATTGACTCTTCATCCCAACCCAAACGCGTTTTAACCGTAACAGGTAAACTAGTCCCTTTGATAACTGCTTTGGTAAGTCTAACCATTAAATCGACATCTTTCAATACTCCTGCTCCGGCACCTTTAGACACCACTTTTTTAACAGGACAACCAAAATTAATATCGACTAAATCGGGTTGGACAGTTTCTACAATTTTAGCCGACATTTCCATCGCTTCTTCATCTCCTCCGAAAATCTGAATTCCTACAGGACGCTCGTAATCAAAAATATCCAACTTTTGTTTACTCTTCATTGCATCACGGATCAATCCCTCCGAAGAAATAAATTCAGAATACATTAAATCGGCGCCATGTAATTTACACAAACGACGAAAGGGTGGATCACTCACATCTTCCATTGGAGCCAACAGAAGTGGAAAATCCGGTAATACTATGTTGCCAATTTTGGGCATTTTTCAAAAATCTTAAAACGTTTACAAACAAATAAAGCTGTATTATATACAGCTTTATAATTTGCAAAGATACTAATTTTCTACATTTTAGCAGCAATATCAGAAGCATATCTTCTTAAAGTCGCTCTAGCCATTCCTAAATTAGCTTTATTTGAATCTACCGCTAAATAGATAAAGTATTCCCCATTGTTTGATAAACTAATAATATGAATTTGTGAACTTAACGTAATTAAGATGTCATCAATTTTTTCATTTAAGTTTAAAGCACGTATAGCATTCAATTTTGCTTTTACCACTTCTAAATTATAAGCCGAAGCTAATTCAGGATCAAAATTTGAATCGACAGTATTCGAAATGTAAGACATTCCTGTTTTAACTTCTGTCACAGCTACTGCAACAAATCCACTTAGATTGTTTTTCAAATCATTTACAAAGGTGTTTAAAAAATCAGACATTTTTCTATAGTTTAATTGGTTAGTTTATTATTATTGATTTTAGACCTTACAACTATGCTGCAACTTCTTTTAATAAATTTTGTAATTTCATATGTATCAATGCAAGCTTACTAGAATCTTTAGTCACTATACCTAAATATTCATTGTTTTGAATTTTTTTCACAAAAAACAAGCCTGAATTAGTATTCAAGATAATCTCATCAAGTTCTCCTAAATTAAAATCTTCCATTATCTCCTTACACATTGTGGTAATCATCCCAGACATTGCGGCAAAATTTTCTGCTAAATCTAAATAAAGTGATCTATCTAAAACTCCCTCAGAATCAAAGACAAACCCGCATTCAACGTCAATATCATCTATTAACATTTCTAAATTTACTTTTCGTGACATCCTTATTTGTTTTTAAATTATGATATCACCAAATATAGCGAGACGTTATTTTATAACAAAATATTTTTTTATATAAAAACTCATATAATTTTACATTTTATGTTATATTTTTGTAAATACATTTTATATTTACAGAAACAATTACTAAAACATTTTATAACCCATAATTATGAAAAAGAACATTTCTTTAGAAAAATTAGAAAAAAAATTAGACAAACAACTTGTTGAGTTTAGAAAATACCGAACTGAAAATGGATTACAAGCTAAAAAGAAAGGTATCTTATCAAAAATATTTTCTTAACCCTGTATTTCTTAACGAATTACAAACCAAATTTTAGCCTGATGTATCAGGCTATTTTTTTTACCAAATAACCCTAAACCAACAAACTTTAACTTATATTTGCAGATTAAATACACTTGTATTTATTCATACAATTGACAGACATAGAAGATGAAGAAAATAAGAAATTTTTGCATTATTGCGCATATTGACCACGGTAAAAGTACTTTGGCTGATAGACTTTTGGCTGCAACACAAACCGTAACGGCTCGTGAAGAAAAGGCGCAATTATTAGACAATATGGATTTAGAGCGTGAACGTGGTATCACAATCAAAAGTCACGCGATCCAAATGGAGTACAAATACAAAGGAGAAGATTATATATTAAATCTTATAGATACCCCAGGACACGTAGATTTCTCATATGAAGTTTCTCGTTCTATTGCAGCTTGTGAAGGAGCTTTACTTATTGTAGATGCTGCGCAAAGTATACAAGCACAAACTATTTCAAATTTATATTTAGCTTTAGAGAACGACTTGGAAATCATACCTGTTTTAAATAAAGTTGATTTACCTAGTGCCAATCCAGAAGAAGTAAGTGATGATATCATTGACTTATTAGGTTGTGATTTGGAAGATATTATCCACGCTTCTGGTAAAACAGGCTTTGGTGTTGATAAAATTTTAGAAGCGATTATTGAAAAAATACCTGCTCCAAAAGGAGATCCAAACGAACCACTTCAAGCTTTGATTTTCGATTCACACTACAATCCTTTTAGAGGTATTGAGGTAATTTTCCGTGTTATCAATGGTGAAATTACCAAAGGTCAGAAAATTAAATTCATGGCTACTGGTAAAGAATATTTCGCAGACGAAGTAGGAACTTTAAAATTAAACCAAGTTCCTAAACAAAAAATATCAAGTGGTGATGTTGGCTACTTAGTTTCGGGTATTAAAGAAGCTAAAGAGGTAAAAGTGGGTGACACTATTACAGATGCTAAAAATCCAACTACCAATATGATTACAGGTTTCGAAAACGTGAAACCAATGGTATTTGCAGGGATTTATCCAGTAGACACGGAAGACTTTGAAGACTTACGTGCTTCAATGGAAAAGTTACAACTTAACGATGCCTCATTAGTTTTTGCGCCAGAAAGCTCTGCTGCATTAGGATTTGGTTTCCGTTGTGGTTTCTTAGGTATGTTGCACTTGGAAATTATTCAAGAGCGTTTAGAACGTGAATTTGATATGACGGTTATTACTACGGTACCCAACGTGTCATATTTAGCTTATACTAAAAAAGAACCGGATACTGCGATTATTGTAAATAACCCATCAGATTTACCAGAACCTTCAAAGTTAGACAGAGTAGAAGAACCTTTTATTAAGGCAACCATCATTACAAAATCCGATTTCGTCGGAAACGTAATGAGTTTATGTATTGAAAAAAGAGGTGTTATCACCAATCAAACCTATTTAACTCCAGAGCGAGTTGAATTAAATTTTGACATGCCATTAGCAGAGATTGTTTTCGACTTTTACGATCGTTTAAAAACAGTTTCAAAAGGATATGCTTCTTTTGATTATCATCCTATTGGTATGCGTCAGTCAAAACTTGTTAAGTTAGACGTTCTGTTAAATGCGAATCAAGTAGATGCTTTATCGGCGTTAATTCATGAAGACAATGCATATTACATCGGTAAGAAAATGTGCGAAAAACTTCGTGAGTTAATACCAAGACAACAGTTTGATATTCCAATCCAGGCAGCAGTCGGTGCTAAAATTATTTCTCGTGAAACGATAAAAGCATTGCGTAAAGACGTAACCGCAAAATGTTATGGAGGTGATATTTCTCGTAAACGTAAACTTTTAGAAAAACAGAAGAAAGGTAAAAAGAGAATGCGCCAAGTAGGAAACGTTGAAATTCCTCAAGAAGCATTCATGGCAGTATTAAAACTGAACGATTAATATTTTTACAAAAAACATACAAAATGGTTAAGATTGAGTAAATCTTAACCATTTTTATTTTAACACCTTAAAAGTCAAATATATTCACTAATTTTAATAGGCTATTAATCACCTCATTTTGAATGAAATTCATAGTCAAAATATTAGTATTTCTTTTGCCGTTTTTTACCTTTTCGCAAAGTATAACTGTAGACCCCAACTATAGCGCAAATGAACTTGTCGAATTAGTACTTAACAACTCTTGCCTTGAAGTAACTAATACCACTATGTCAGCCAGCCAATCAGTAGCCTACTTCAATCAAAATGGCACCACTTTCCCAATTACGGAAGGCATTATCATTCGAAACGGAAATACAATATTCACGCAAGGTCAATACACGGGAGCCAATTTAAGCTCCACAATAAGCACTAGTAGCGACACATATCTACAAAACCTAAGTAACACGAGTAGCGGGCAAACTACTCCAATTGTAGATGTAGCCTTTTTAGAATTTGATTTTATTCCAACTTCCAACTCGTTCAGTTTCGATTTCTTATTTGCTTCAAACGAGTACGGTCAATTTCAGTGTATTTCAAATGATATTTTTGCATTTGCTTTAACCGATTTAAACACTAGTATAACCACTAATCTTGCTGTAATACCCGGAACAAACAATCCTGTCTCGGTAAAAAACATTAGAAATGCAGCATACAACTCAAATTGTAATTCAACGAATCCAGGACTTTTTAGTATCTATAACCCTAACAATCCTGCAGCCTCAACATTAAACATGCGTGGACATACTGTTGTTATGACCGCAGCATCACAAGTTACACCAAATACACCATATAGAATACGACTATCCATAGCCGACTATGGAGATTCCGATTACGATTCTGCAGTTTTCATAGCGGCAGGAAGTTTTGTAACCGATTTTGATTTAGGATCCAATCAATCTATTTGTAACGGTGATTCATTTTTATTAGATACAGGATTAGACAACACGTACACTATAGAATGGCAATTAAACGGAAGCACCATTCCTAATGAGACTTCACCAACTTATACCGTAACACAATCTGGAATTTATCATGTAATTATTGACAAAGGCACTTGCCATATTGAAGACACTATCACATTTGACCCATTAGTTACAAATTCACCTGACAATCTTTATGCCTGTGATAATGGAACACCATTTTCAAGTTTCAATTTAACTTTAAACAATGAAAATCAATTAGGCATAAACAACAGTAACTACAATGTCCAATATTTTGAAAATCTATCGGATATTCCAAATAATCCTATTACAGGAGATTTAACCGATTATCTTAGTCCTGGAGGTACCATCTATATCAAACTATACAATACCATCACCAACAACTTTTGTGATGCCGTATACCAATTTAGTTTAATTATTACAGCCCCTATAACTCCCGGAACCAACATCATTGGAGAAATATGCGAAAATGACTCAACTCCCTACGATTTAACACAACACGAAGCTGCCGCAATTAATGGACAAACAGGAAACTATACCATTTCCTACCACAACACCCAAAGCGATGCACAAAATGACAGCAACCCCATTAATCCAAACGTTATAATTACAGGAACTGGGACGGCAACATATTGGATACGTATTGAGAACGAATTAAACCCTAATTGTTTCAGCACAACCAATGTTGTCATTACAATTAATCCGGCACCTATTGTTGACACACTCGATTTAATAGTAGAGTGTAACAATACCACATTACCCGCAATAAACAATGGAACCTATTACTCAGGACCAAATGCCACAGGAACCCAATATAATAATGGTGACTTTATAGATGAAGGAGGCGTTTACTACATTCATACTGGACCAGATACCAATGGATGTACCAATGAGTCTAGCTTTGAGATCTATTTGGTGGATGAATATTATCCTGCAAACAATCATTGTGGCGAATTTATAGTACCAACCCCTACTCACAACATAGGAGCATTTTATACAGAAGCTGGAGGACCAAACGGAAATGGAACCCTTATTCCTGCAGGAACAACATACACCAATAACACACAAGCAACCGTAATCGAAACTATCTACTTTTACGCAGAAGTAGACGGAATTGTATGTAGAGACGAACCCATTGACATTTACATACATGGCATTCCATTGATAGATACGCTAAACGATGTAACTTACTGTAATAGTTATACATTACCAAGTTTAACCAACGGGAGTTATTATTCGCAATCAGGAGGAAACGGAACAGTCTTAAACCCAGGCGATATCATTAGTGTAAACGGACCTAATTACCCCGGGACTTATTACATATACAATCAACTTGCTCATACAAGTTCGAATGGTTCTCCCGGTTTCTGTCCGAATGAAACTGAATTTCAAGTCAACTTAGTAAATACTTCATTTTTTGTACCACTGGAATCCTGTGGCAGCTACATGTTACCACCTATTGCTTACGGCGGATACTTTGATCAACCAATGGGACAAGGCAATTCAATTGACCCTACAATTCCGATAACAACTTCGCAAATTGTTTACTATTATACTAACACTACTGAAACGCCTAACTGTACCAACAATTTAAATTATAATATTACGATAACACCCTTGCCGCTAGTTGACGAAATCGAAAGCAACAACTATTGCGGGGAATACATTTTACCGGCATTAACTAATGGTAATTATTACATGCTACCTGGAGGCCCTACAGCTCCAAACCAAACACCATTATATGCTAATCAGGTAATTGATTTATCTGGAACATCACTAAATCCTGGAACATATTATGTTTACAATGGACCTGACAGCAACGGATGTTCAAACGAGTGGGCCTTCACCATCACAATTACCGCCTTACCACCAACCGATCCCGTTATCGATCGTATAGAGTGTAATCCGTATAGTTTACCTACACCAACAAACGGAACATATTACACTGAACTAGGAGGCCCAAATGGATCAGGAACAATTGTGGATTCTACAGAAGTTTTTAATGCCGACAACACCTTTTACATTTACAATTTTGACCCTATCACAAACTGTGAAGCAGACATCCGATTTACAGTTTTTTACAACGGTATAAACTTACCCGATTATCCAGATATTACTATTTGTGATAGTGAAAATTACGCCTTACCACCATTAACCCATACACCACCTTCTCCAACGAATTCTTATACTATCAACTACTATATTGATACTGATAATGACAACATTGGAGACACCATTATTCCAAGCGGCACTATTTTTAACACTCCTGGCACTACAACGGTATACGTATATGCACAGAATCAAGGTCGTTTCGGAATTATTTGCAACGAAGAAGATACATTTATTATAACTGTATCTGAAACACCTATTGTCCCCGATTACACTGTATACAACAACACATCATATTGCGGTAGTTTTACATTACCAACACTACCTACAGTCAACTACGACCTAAATTATTATTCACAACCAGGAGGAAATACAGCGGACATCATAAATCCATCCGATTACATCTATTCAGTAAACGCTGGCTCAACTCCTCAAACTTTTCAGGTTTGGTTATATGGTTCAGCAACAAACAATAGTAACTGTAACAATGAAGAACACTTTCAATTTACCATATATCCAAAACGTGAATTTTCAATAGAAGGAGGCATCATCTGTGTTGACCCTATCACTCAAATTGCAGAACAACCAATATTACTTTCCTCCGGTTTAAATCCATTTAATCATACTGTTGAATGGTATTTAAACGGAGCTTTAGTTGGCACAGGATCAAATTATTTAGCATACAATGCAGGAACTTATACTGTAGTTCCAATAAAAACCACACCTGAAAACGCACCTGATTGTGAATATGTCCCAACAACCGTTAGTGTAGAACAGTCAAGCACAGCAGTCGCATCGGTTAGTATTTCATCTCCTTTCGAAAATTATGCAATTGTTACTGTTAATATTGACATAGGATTCGGAATTTACAATTATCAATTGGACAACCAGCCATTTCAAACCGACAATGTATTTTATGATGTTGGTTCTGGCGATCACACAATAACGGTACGTGATGTATTTGGCAATTGTGGCGACATCTTACTAAACGCAACGATTATCAAATATCCTAAATATTTTACCCCAAATGCAGACAACACAAATGACACATGGAACATTTGGGATTTACGAGATGAACATCCAGATGCCATAATTTCAATTTTCGATCGTTATGGAAAATTAATCACACAAGTCCAACCTAAAGGCAATGGATGGGACGGAACTTACAATGGTGAGAAATTACCTTCAACCGATTATTGGTTTGTAGTTGACTACAGCTACTATGGAGAAGAACGTCAATTTAAAGCACATTTTTCCTTAAAACGCTAACTATAAAGCGTATTGCTTCTCATAGGTTTTTATTAACATTAACAGTCCTGCACTTTTAAGCTGTTTTCAAAAAAAGTAATTTTACAAAATGTATGCACTTGTAGATTGTAATAATTTTTATGTTTCGTGTGAGCGCGTTTTTCAGCCTCAGCTTATCGGAAAACCCGTAGTGGTTTTATCCAATAATGACGGTTGTGTCATATCGCGTAGTGAAGAAGCCAAAGCAATAGGAATTCCTATGGGAGCTCCTGAATTTAAATTCCGTGACATGTTGCAACAGCACAACGTAAGCGTTTTCTCTTCAAACTATAGCCTTTATGGCGATTTGAGTGGGCGGGTAATGCGTATACTAGAAAATTTCACACCACACGTAGAAGTTTATAGTATTGATGAAGCCTTTTTAAATTTTAAAGGTCAAAATATTCCCGATTATAACGATTACGGCGCACAAATAAGAAAACGAATCTTAAAATGGATTGGCATACCAGTCTGTGTAGGTATTGCACCAACGAAAGCCTTATCTAAAATTGCCAATAGAATTGCTAAAAAGTTTTTTGACCACACAAAAGGCACACATGTAATCGACACCGAAGAAAAGCGTATAAAAGCATTAAAATGGACTAAAATTGAAGATGTCTGGGGAATTGGACGTAGGCTATCTAAAAAAATGAAAGCCCAACAAATTCTAAATGCATATGATTTTACATTAGAACACAATAAAGCCTATATAAAAAAAGAAATGGGAGTTGTTGGACTACGTCTAATTTGTGAACTTCAAGGTTTACCCGTGATGGAACAAGAAGAAACAAAACCCAAAAAAAACATTGCCGTAACGAGAAGTTTTGAAAAGAGCATATCACAATTTGACGAACTTAAAGAACGCGTATCAACCTTTGCTTCAGTTTGTGCAGAAAAACTTAGAAAACAACAATCCTGTTGTTACACACTTATTCTTTTCATACAAAAGGATCGATTTCAAGACGCAAAGTATCATTTTCAAACGATACACACATTACCTTATGCAAGCAATTCTAGTATCACACTAAGCAACCTTGCTATTAAAATGCTCGATGATATCTATCAGGAAGGTGGAGTCTATAAAAAGGCTGGAGTTATTGTTTCACAAATAATTCCAGAGGAACAAAAACAATTGCAACTCTTTGATGAAGAAAACCCAAAACATCAACTTTTGATGAAAGTAATCGACAACTATCACGCCAAAATAGGTGAACGAAAAATTCGATTGGGCAATCAAGATTTACAGCGCACGTGGAAAATGAAACAAAACCATTTGTCCAAACGCTACACAACCTGCATTAATGAATTAATGGAAGTAAAATGTTAAGACCTAAAAACAAATTAGATTTTTTTAAACCTGATTTTGAATCAGAAATCAAAGTTTCGTTTATCGACCAAGGCATAAAGGCCGGATTTCCATCACCTGCAGCAGATTTTGAAGAAACCAAAGTAAGCCTAGATCGTTTATTAGTTAAAAATAAAGAAACAACATTTTATGCTAAAGCAAACGGTAATTCAATGATTGGAGCGGCTATTAACGATGGCGACATCTTGGTTATAGATCGCAGTCTTGAGCCAAATGACGGAAAAATTGCAGTTTGTTTCATTGACGGAGAGTTTACGGTAAAACGCATCAAAAAAGAAAAAAACTCCATTTCACTTGTTCCTGAAAACGAAAGTTACGAACCTATAATCGTAACAGAAGAAAACGACTTGATTATTTGGGGTATCGTAACACATGTTATAAAGAAACTATAACCAAAAACCCAGCAATAAAAAATAACGAAAATAATATAAAATTAAAAAGCCGAACAAATGTTCGGCTTTTTATTGTGCGGGTGAAAGGACTCGAACCTTCACACCTTGCGGCACCAGATCCTAAGTCTGGCGTGTCTACCAATTTCACCACACCCGCGTGTGTTTGTAATTGTGGTGCAAATATAGGTATTTGTATTATATTTCCAAATACTTTTTAAAAAAATACACATAAAAAAAGCCTTTCTTTTCAGAAAGGCTTTTTACTATACTATAAAACAATAATTATGCTTCGAATGCTTCGATAGAAACATACGATTTATTGTCTTTTTTCTTTTGAAATTTAACAATCCCATCAACTTTTGCATGTAAAGTATGATCTTTACCCATGTAAACGTTTTCACCTGGATTGTGTTTTGAACCTCTTTGTCTAACAATGATGTTACCTGCGATAGCAGCTTGTCCACCATAAATCTTAACACCTAAACGTTTCGATTCTGATTCTCTACCATTCTTAGAACTACCGACACCTTTCTTGTGAGCCATGACGTTATAAGTTTTTTAAGTTAATATTAAAATTAAACAGCTTTACCACCGTTTAATTCATCTTGTAATTTTTGTAATTCATCCCATTTACCATCTGCAGCTAATTGTGCTTGTTGCGCCCAAGTAGTTGGATCTAAATGTTGAACTTTAGCTTCTGCAGCATCTAAAATCTCTTTTACTTTTGCAGCATCTGTTGAAGCTAATTTAGCGAAAGTATCAACTCCAGCAGCTACTAATACTTCAGCAGCTTTAGGACCTATTCCTTCAATTTTTTTTAAATCATCACCTTTTGCTTTTGAAGCAGCAGCTTTCTTAGGAGCAGCAGCTTTTTTAGGAGCACCTGAACCTACGATACCTTCAATGATAATTTGAGTCAAAGCTTGTCTATGACCATTTTTCTTTTTGTAACCTTTTCTTCTTTTCTTTTTGAAAACGATTACTTTGTCACCTTTAAGGTGTCTTAAAACTGTAGCTTCTACAGAAGCTCCTTCTATAGCTGGGGCGCCTAAAGTTACTGTACCATTATCGTCTAATAAAAGAACTTTATCAAAAGAAACTTTGTTTCCTTCTTCTTCTCCTAAACGGTGCACGTAAACTTTTTGGTCTTTGCTTACTTTAAATTGTTGCCCTGCTATCTCTACGATTGCATACATACGAATATGAATTTAGTTAATTTTTCAAGTCTGCAAATATACAACTATTTATTTATCAAGCAATAACTATTCTACTAAAATTTAAGAACTTAAATATTTTACAGAAAACACACCTTATATATGTAACAAAATTAAGAACTTGCGACATATTTCATTCAAAAACAATTAATATTAACTTATGAAAAAATCTTTAATGGCTTTGGGCACTGCACTTATCTTAGGCGGAACCGCTTCAGCTCAAAAAGTAACATTTGAAGAATATGATTTAGACAATGGACTACACGTTGTACTTCATCAGGACAATTCTGCACCAGTAGTAATCACTTCGGTAATGTACCACGTAGGTGCTAAAGACGAGCAACCAGATAGAACTGGTTTTGCACACTTTTTTGAACACCTTTTATTTGAAGGAACAAAAAATATTGAGCGCGGAGAATGGTTTAAGTTGGTATCATCAAATGGTGGCCAAAATAACGCAAACACTACAGACGACAGAACTTACTACTACGAAGTATTTCCTTCAAATAACCTTGAGTTAGCGTTATGGATGGAATCGGAACGTTTAATGCACCCAGTTATCAATCAAATTGGTGTTGACACTCAAAATGAAGTAGTAAAGGAAGAAAAAAGACTACGTAGCGACAATCAACCTTACGGAAACTTAATTAAAGCTGTGAAGCAAAACATGTTCAAAGTTCACCCTTACCGCTGGACAACTATCGGTGAAATGGAACACTTAGATGCCGCTACACTTGAGGAATTCCAAGCTTTCAACAAAAAATTCTACATTCCTAACAATGCTGTTTTAGTAGTTGCTGGACAGTTTGAAAAAGCAGATGCAAAAAAATGGATTAAAGAATACTTTGGATCTATCCAAAAAGGAACTCCTGTAACGCGTCAAAAATATGAAGAAGCTCCTATTACAGAAAGCTTCAAAGCAACTTGGGAAGACCCAAACATCCAAATCCCAATGATGGTAACTTGCTACAGAACGCCATCAATGAAAACACGTGATGCTAGAGTTTTGGATATGATTTCTTCTTACTTATCAGATGGAAAAAGCTCTAAACTATATAAAAAGCTAGTTGACGATCAAAAAATGGCTTTACAAATTGGAGCTTTCAATTATAGCCAAGAGGACTACGGAATGTATTTAATTTACGGATTGCCGATGGGCCAAACTACTTCTGAAACTTTAGTAAGCGAGATTGATACTGAAATTGCAAAACTTCAAAATGAATTAATTTCTGAAAAAGATTACCAAAAGTTACAAAATAAATTTGAGAATCAATACGTAAACAGCAATGCTAGCGTAGAAGGTATCGCTGACAACTTAGCTACCTATTATTTATTATACGGCGACATCAATTTAATCAACACTGAAATTGAAATTTACCGCTCAATTACAAGAGAAGAAATTAAAGAAGTTGCAAACAAATATCTAAAACCAAACCAAAGAATGGTTTTAGACTATATTCCTGCTAAAGAAAAAACTCAAAACTAAGATTATTCGATGAAAAAAATAGTATATATAGCAGCCTGTTTATTACTAACAATAACAATGCAAGCACAAGATAGAAAGCAACCTCAACCAGGACCATCGCCTACGGTAAACATCAACAAACCTGAAAGCTTTACTTTAAAAAATGGTTTAAAAGTTTTGATTGTTGAAAATCATAAATTACCACGTGTATCGTACACGCTTACATTAGACAATGCACCATACGCAGAAGGAAACAAAAAAGGAGTTTCTGAAATTTTGAGTGCAATGATTGGTAACGGTACCGTAAACACCCCTAAAGACGCGTTTAACGAAGAAATTGACTTCTTAGGAGCGCGCATGAACTTTTGGGATTCTGGAGCTTCAGCTAGCGGTTTATCAAGATACTCTGGTCGTTTATTAGAATTAATGGCAGACGGAGCTTTAAATCCAGTTTTCACTCAAGAAGAATTTGAAAAAGAAATCGAAAAAGCTCTTGAAGGTTTAAAAAGTGAGGAGAAAAACGTAAAAGCTATCGCTGGTAGAGTTGAAAACTTACTTACTTTTGGTAAAGATCACTATATTGGTGAGTACACTAGCGAAGAGACTTTAAAAAACATCAGTTTGGCTGACGTTAAATCAAACTACAACACTTATTTTGTACCATCAAACGCATACCTAGTAATCGTTGGAGATGTTGATTATAAAGCTACAAAAAAAGCTGTTGAAAAATTATTTGGGAAATGGAAAAAAGAAACAGCGCCAGCTTTATCATATTCAAACCCAATAGATGTACAATACAGTCAAATTAACTTTATTGATGTTCCAAACGCAGTACAATCAGAAGTATCTGTTGTAAATCTTTCAAACTTAAAAATGACTGACAAGGAGTACTTTGCTACTATTTTAGCAAATCAAATTCTTGGTGGTGGTGGTGAAGGAAGATTATTCTTAAACTTACGTGAAGCACACGGATGGACTTACGGTTCTTACTCTTCAATTAGAGCAAACAAATACATTGGTAAATTCAGATCTACAGCTGCTGTTCGTAACACCGTTACAGATAGTGCAATTGTTGAAATTTTCAACGAGTTAAAGAGAATCAGAACCGACTTAGTTTCTCCTGAAGAATTACGTAACGCAAAAGCAAAATACGTAGGTAACTTTGTAATGCAAATTGAAAAACCTGCTACTGTAGCAAGCTATGCTTTACAAACCAAAACACAAAATTTACCAGATGATTTCTACGAAAACTACATTAAAAACATCAATGCAGTTACAGCAGAAGACATCAGAAACGCAGCACAAAAATATTTCTTAGCAGACCACTCAAGAGTTGTTGTTGTTGGAAAAGCAGCTGATGTTTTACCTGGTTTAGAAAAAATGAGCAAAAGAGAAAAATTACCTATTTTCTACTTTGATAAATTTGGTAACCCAACAGAAAAACCAGTTGTTAAAAAAGATGTTCCTGCAGGTGTAACAGCTCAAACTGTATTGAACAAATACATCAATGCTATTGGTGGAGAAAAAGCGGTTAAAGCAGTTAAAACAATTTATGTTATCGCTTCTGGAACTGTTCAGGGTATGACTTTAGAATTACACCAAAAATTTGCCGATAAAAAAATGTCTGTTGAAACAAAAGTTATGGGTAATGTGGTGTCAAAACAAGTTGTTAATGAAAAAGGTGCTTATGCAACACAACAAGGTCAAAGAAAAGACTTTACAGGTGACGATTTAGCACAAATACAAGAGATGGCAGGTACTTTTAAAGAATTAAAACTTTTAGGAAACAATGATGTTACTTTAAAGGGTATTGAAACAATAAAAGATGCTGATGCATATGCAGTAGTTTCTGGAGACACTACTCTATACTATGATGTAAAATCTGGATATAAAGTTGCTGAATCTGTAGAATTAGAGCAAATGGGACAAAAAATGACACAAACAACATACTTTGAAGATTACAAAGATGTAAAAGGTCTAAAATTCCCTTATAAAACAATAATGAATGTTGGTATCGAAATCGAGTTAACTACTTCTGAAGTAAAAATCAACGAAGGTGTTACAGCTGCAGATTTTCAATAATCAAAAATCACATTAATAAAAAAGCGACTCAAATGAGTCGCTTTTTTTATATAAACTAAAACTATTTCCTACTCGAAAAATAAACACCTATTAAAACTACTAAAGCCCCTAAAGCTTGTACAATTCCTAATGTTTCACCCATAAAAAAATATCCCAACATAATAGCCACAACCGGAATGATATAAGTTACAGATGACGCAAAAACTGGTGAAGACAATTGTATTAATTTAAAAAACAAAATATTAGACAAGCCTGTTCCTACTACTCCTAAAATAGCAATAAAAAATAATGACGTTTGAACATTTTCTTGTTCTACAATATCAAAAAAACCTGAACAATAAAGCACTATTAAAGCAGGAACAAGCATAACGCTAAAATTCCCTACACTTATCGTTAATGGCTTTATATCCGATAAATATTTCTTAATCAGATTTACATTAATCCCATAGAATAATGAAGCCAAAAGTATCAATAATGCGTAATAATAATTCTCTGTATTATTACCTCCTTTTCCAAATAGTACCAATAAAACACAACCTATAAATCCTATAATTACACCAAATATTTGCCTTCGCTGTACCGATAAACCAAAAAACAACAACCCTATTAACAAGGTATTCACAGGTGTCAATGAATTCAAAATGGAGCTTATAGAACCATCAATTTTTGATAATGCTAATGCAAACAAAAAAACAGGCATAAAGGTTCCAAAAAGTGATGTTAAAGCAATATACTTCCATTTGTAAAGTGGAATATTAGCAATCTGCTTAAAGCCCACAATTAGTAAAAAGATAGCCGCAAAAAGTATCCGTAAACTCCCTAGCTGAATCGAATTCACGCCTTTTAACCCGAGTTGCATTAATATAAAAGAACTTCCCCAAACACAACCTAGAAAGCCCAACAAATACCATTTTGAATTATTATTTTCCATAAGCAATTTTCTTCATTCAAAATTCCGACTTTATTTTCAAAAACGGCACAAATTTTTCTTAATTTTGTAATCCATTTAAAAACAGAAATTTAAAAAAAATAATAATGAAAAACTTAAAGACTCTAGCTTTAGTTACACTAACAACTATTGCAATGGTAAGTTGTAAAAATGAAGCAGTAAACACAGAATTAAAATCAGATACAAACACTACAGAAATTGCTACTGCAGACTTAACCACAACAACTTTTAAAATTGAAGGAATGACTTGTGCAATGGGTTGTGCAAAAACAATCGAAAACAAACTAGCTGGTCTTGATGGTGTAGGCGAAGCAGTTGTTGATTTTGAAACTGAAACTGCTACAGTAAAGTTTGACGCTTCAAAACTATCTACTGAAAGCATTGTGTCTACTGTTGAAGGTGTTGCTGGTGGAGATCTTTACAAAGTAGCTGATGTTAAGACTTCAAGCGATAAAGCAATACTTGACCAAGAAAAGAAAAAAGGATGTTGCAGCAACACATCTAAAGAAAGCAAATCATGCTCTTCTGAAAGCAAAACAGACAAAAAAAGTTGTAGTGCTGAAAAAAAATCAGAAACTAAAAAAGAATCAAGTAAAATATAATTTTACTGCATAAAAAAAGGATTGCTAAGCAATCCTTTTTTTATGCATATATTTTTATTTCCATTCTATAGTCTCCATTAAATGTCTCATGTCATTTTTAACGTAATTCACGGCAGGCAAAATAGAATCGTAATTAGGTTTTGCATAAAAGTATAAACTTCCTGCCACAAAGTGCTTTGTACTATCTGTAACATAAAATTGTGCATTTGTAGCTGCATCACCTCCTACAGCAGAAAACATACCATACACTCTCTTTTCATAATTTAAATACGGCTGCGTAGTAATATCATCTGCTTTTATCACATGCTCATATGTCAATTTTTGAGCATCTATTAAAAGGGTATCAATATTCCCATTTACAGGCTTATACGTCAAGTACAATGTAGCTTTCATCTTAGGGTAATGCAATTCAAATGAACATGCGTTTTTTGAACTTACTTTTGCCATTTCATTTACTTCAAACTGATACGAACATCCACTATCAAAAAAACCGTATTTCGCATCCTTGTAATCCAATCTCAGCTGTGCTTTAGGTTTTGGAAGCGTATCTTCACCACAGGAAAATAACGAAAATGCCAATAATCCCAAAAGTATATTTCGCATAATTTATAATATCTTTTACTCTAACGTAACTTTAATTTGTTTTATTCTTCTTTTATCCAAACTTTCAATGGTAAACCAACAATTCTTAAAAGCAATCTTTTGATTTTTCTTAGGGAAGTTACCCGATATTTCTAAAATAAAACCTGCCAATGTTTCCGCCTCCCCTTTGCTCTCTTCAAAAGCCGATTCATTAACATCAACAATTCTATAAAAATCTTTCAAACTTATCTTTCCTTCAAAAAGAAAATTCTTATCGTCAATTTGCGAATAAATGATATTTTCATCATCAAATTCATCACTTATATCTCCAACAATCTCCTCTAGAATATCTTCCAAAGAAACTAATCCAGAAGTACCTCCATACTCATCAACTACAATAGCCAAGTGATTTTTCATCCCTTGAAACTCCTTTAAAAGATTATCTAGCTTTTTGTTTTCAGGCACAAAGAAAGGTTCACGAATTAAATTTTGCCAATCGAATTCTTTTTTATCAATGTAAGGAATCAAATCTTTGATAAACAATACACCTTCAATTTGATCAATATTATCTTTGTATACAGGAATTCTAGAATACCCTTTATCCACAATTTTAGGCATTACTTCCGAAAACTTTTCTGAAATATCTACAGCAAAAATATCAATTCTCGGACTCATCACTTGACGAACGTCGGTATTCCCAAAAGTAACAATTCCTTCTAAAATTTTTTGTTCCTCTTGTGTTGTTTCAGCATTATTTGTTAACTCTAAAGCCTGTGACAATTGATCCACTGAAAAACTTGTTTTTTGAACACTGAACTTCTTCTCAACATACAAAATTATATTGCGCATTGGAACAGTTATAGGCGTTAACAAGCGATCCAAAATAGAAATAGGCAATGCTACTTTTTTTGAAAACAAAACATTATTCCGATTAGCATAAATCTTTGGCAAAACTTCTCCACAAAGTAATATTAGAAAGGTAATTACAACAACTTCTAATGCAAATCGTAAAAAATACGACTGAATTACTCCAAATATTTTTTCACTTATAGACGAAAAGATAATTACTACTGCAATATTAATGAAATTATTTGCTACCAATATTGTGGCCAATAATTTCTTAGGACGCTCTAATAAACGAGAAATTAAATTTCCGGTATTATCATTCTCAGCTACCAAATCGTCAATATCCTTCTGAGACAATGAAAACAACGCAACTTCTGAACCAGAAATAAACGCTGAACAAATTAACAGTAAAACTACAGCTACTAAACCTAGTAGTAATTCAAAATCAATTGTATTTAAAAAACTGGAAGGGTCTGGGTCCAATATCTTAGGTATTAATTAAACATATTAAAATGGTAAATCATCATTACCATTAGAATCGTCAAAATTAGTGTTTTTTGAGGATTCCATTTCATTTCCTTTAAAGTTTTGCTTGGCAGCTACTTCTGTATCTTTTTTAGTTGTCAGAAAAGTAAATTCGGTAACTTGAATTTCAGTTGTATATTTTGTATTACCATCTTCACCTTGCCATTGACGCGATTTTATACGACCTTCAATATAGATTTTATCGCCTTTAGTTAAATACTTTTCACATATTTCTGCAGCCTTATTACGAACTACAATGTTATGCCATTCAGTTGAAGTTATTTTTTCTCCCGTCGTCTTGTTAATATAAACTTCATTAGTTGCTAAAGGAAATCTACCGATGCAGTTCCCTCCTTCAAAATAGTGCATTTTCACCTCATCTCCCAGATGACCTATCAATAACACTTTGTTTAATGTTCCGTTCATGGCGTGTATTTTTATTAAGCTTTTGGACTAACCAAATATACTATATTTCCTTATATGAAACGTAATTTGATTCAATAAAATTATGTATAACAATTGGGAACGGACGTTTTAAAACTTCATCCAAAGGCAGGGCGCCAAGAATCACTTTATCAAAAGTCAACTCGTAAAAATTTATATGCAAATGCTGATGGGACAACTTATGAACAATGGTGTTTTCATTCATCAATGTAAGCATTTTTGGGGAAAATTGTTTTGTGATACACTTTACTACCTCTTCATCTCTTTTTGAAGCATCAAATTCTAAAAAAGGAAACTCAAATAAATTCTGCCAAATTCCCCTTCCTTCTCGCTTTTGAATCATAAAATCACCATTGCAATCACGCTGAACCAAATAGCTCAAATACCGGTTAACTACTTTTGTCTTTTTCAGTTTTAAAGGCAGTCCTCCCACCCTATTATGTTGCAATGCAAAACAAGAAACATTAAAAACACATTGTGAACAATTGGGGCTTTTAGGCACACATTGCAAAGCACCGAATTCCATTAATGCTTGATTATATAATGAAGCCTTCCCTTTTGGCAACAATTCATTAGACAAATCCCTAAAAACTTTCTTGGATTTAGGCTGTGAAATATCATCTTCAATTCCGAAATAACGCGACAAAACACGAAACACATTACCATCAACAACCGGCACCTCTTCTCCATAAGCAATTGAAGCTATAGCAGCAGCTGTATACTCACCAACTCCTTTTAATTGCAATAACAAACTATAAGTCTCTGGGAAAACACCATCCAACTCATAAGCAATGTATTTTGCAGTAGCGTGTAAATTACGAGCCCTGGAATAATAACCTAGACCTTGCCACAACTTTAACACCTCGTTCTCGGAAGCATTTGCCAAATCAAAAACGGTTGGAAATGAAGAAATAAACGCTTCATAATAAGGTAATCCTTGTGCTACTCGTGTTTGCTGAAGCATAATTTCAGAGAGCCAAATATTATATGGATTAGTAGTTTTTCGCCACGGCAAATCGCGTTTGTTTTGTAAATACCAATCAATTAACGACTTAGAAAAATTCATTTTTTAGGTTTGAAAAGCAAAAATAAAAAGATTAGCACTTAAAATTTAATTAATTAAGGTTGATTAATTGTTTTTTTAATTTGTATATTTGCACACTCAAAAAAAGTACACAAAATATTAATACGAAAGAAAATGACGAAAGCAGATATCGTAGCGAAAATTTCTGAAAAATTGGGTCTTGAAAAAACTGACGTTCAAGCGACTGTAGAGTCTTTTATGGAAGAAGTAAAAAACTCTCTTGAAACAGGAGACAATGTTTACCTAAGAGGTTTTGGTAGTTTTATCATTAAAACTAGAGCTGAAAAGACTGGAAGAAACATCTCAAAGAATACAACTATTAAGATTCCTGCTCACAACATTCCTGCATTTAAACCTGCAAAAGTTTTTGTAGAAAGTGTAAAAACGAAAACAGAAGTTACAGTATAAAAATAATTTATTAATCTAAACCAACAACGTTATGCCAAGTGGTAAAAAGAGAAAAAGACATAAGGTAGCAACTCACAAACGTAAAAAAAGAGCGAGAGCTAACCGTCACAAAAAGAAAAAGTAGTTTTAAACTACTTTTCTTTTTTTTAAAGTTCTTTGAAATGAATCAGTTTAATACTGATTTTCGGGTAAAATACCTGTAAAAAATTAATGTTTAATCCATCTATACCTGTAAAATTTAAAGTCTCCTAAAACTTCTCATTTTTTTAGCAGTTAGACTTAGAATTTTTAAAGTATGGATAAAAATGTACCGCATGAACAAAGAATTAATTATTCGTTCAGGTTCAGAAGCTGTAGATTTTGCCTTATTAAAAGATGGAAAACTAATCGAATTACATAAAGAAGAAGAAAAAGAAGGCAACAATTTTAGTGTTGGCGATATTTTTATTGCCAAAATTAGAAAGCCTGTTGCCGGACTAAATGCGGCCTTTGTAAATGTAGGTTATGAAAAAGATGCATTTTTGCATTATCATGATTTAGGCCCCAATCTTTCCTCTTTAATGAAATTTATTAAACTTGTAAGCGCAGGTAAATTAAAAGATTATTCACTCAAAAATTTTCCTTTTGAACCAGAGATTAACAAGGATGGAGCGATTAGCGATATTTTAAGCGCCAATCAATCCTTACTTGTACAAATCGTTAAAGAACCCATATCAACAAAGGGACCCCGAATTAGTTCGGAAATCTCTTTAGCAGGTCGATATGTGGTATTAGTTCCTTTTTCAGACAGGGTTTCGGTTTCACAAAAAATCGAATCTAAAGAAGAAAAAGACCGACTAAAGCGATTGGTAATGTCTATTAAACCAAAAGGTTTTGGGGTTATTGTTCGTACAGTAGCCGAAGGCAAAAAAGTAGCTGAACTTGATAAAGATTTACAAACATTACTTGACCGTTGGTCAGCCATGTGTAAAAGGCTACAAACAGCACATCATCCCTCCAAAGTATTGGGCGAATTGAACAAAGCATCTTCTATTTTAAGAGATGTTTTCAACGATTCTTTCACCAGTATTATGGTTGACGATGAAGAATTGTATTTACAAACGAAGGACTATTTGCAAGAAATAGCTCCGGATAAAGTGTCTATCGTCAAACACTATCAATCGAAAGAATTACCTCTATTTGAGAAATATCACATCGAAAGACAAATTAAAACTTCTTTTGGGAAAACCGTTTCCATGAGCAAAGGAGCGTATTTAATTATAGAACACACTGAAGCTTTGCACGTAATTGATGTAAACAGTGGTAACCGTTCAAATAAAGCGCAAACTCAAGAAGGAACAGCCTTAGAAGTAAACTTAATTGCAGCAGCAGAAATTGCAAGACAGCTACGACTAAGAGACATGGGAGGTATTATTGTAGTCGATTTTATCGATATGCAAAATGCCGAACACCGAAAAGAGCTTTACGACTTCTTAAGAGAAGAAATGAGTGACGATAAGGCCAAGCACAAAATCTTGCCTCCTAGTAAATTTGGATTAATTCAAATTACTAGACAAAGAGTTAGACCAGAAGTCAATATTAAAACGAGAGAAGAAGATCCGAATGAAAACGGAGAGATTGAAGCTCCGATTTTAATTATTGATAAGATTGCATCTGACCTTGAAAGAATTATAAAAGACCACAAAAAGATTGTATTAAATGCACATCCATTTGTGGCAGCATACCTAACTAAAGGTTTTCCATCAACACGTTCAAAATGGTTTTTTGAACATAAAAAATGGGTGAAAATCATACCTCGTGACGCTTACACGTATCTTGAATACCATTTCTTTGACAAAGAAGGAAATGAGATTAAATTATAATTGAAAATTCAATTAAAAACAAAAAACCGCTACTCGAGAGAATAGCGGTTTTTTTTATTGACAAAAACTAATCCAACTCATATTCTAGTCGAACCGTTATCCTAGCAGTTTTATTCTTACTATAAGTGTCATAAATCCCACCATAACTATAATCTTCTGTTGAACCTTGACCTGTAATTTGAAAAACTCCCATTGAAGCATTCTTTAACTTCCCTAAGTCACCACTACCCGTTGTAACAATCTTTACAGCTCTTTCTTTAGCATCTTGCGTAGCACTCTCAATCAAACTCTGCTTTAAACTTGGTAAATCAGAATAAGTATATTGAATAGCATTCGAATTTAATTCAATACCTGAATTAATAAGTTCAGACGTTTTACTAGACACATTTTCAATTTTCCTCATTAACTCCGGATTCTTCTTTGCAGTAAAAATTATCGTTTGGGAAGCTTCATAACCATCAAAAACTTGCTCATATTTTACATTATAAGGATTTTCAGCATTTTCTTGTCTAATTTCTCGAAACCTTTTTTGAAACTTAACAGCTCCAAACGTAAATTCACTCTCCTTAAACCCCTTACTCACAAAAAAATCTTTTACAACTTTCTGATCTGAAATCATTTTACTGTATGCCTCCTTTATCTCCACATTTTTCGTTGTAAAACTAGCCGACCATAAAATTTCATCCGACACAAAATCCTTTGTCCCCAAACCGACTACTGAAATTGAATCTAAATGTTCATTTCTATTTTTAAATGCTGTACCCAAAAGCCATGCAGAAACAATTATTGCAAAACCAACAATAAAACTAGTTTTAATTTTATCCGATATTTTAGTCATAATAATCTTTTTTAAAGAATAAATAAATCTAACTCTTTAAAGATAAGAATATTTACTTAAAGAAAAACTTACAAAAAAATTATCTTTTGGTTCTAAAAAAAGCACGCATCAATATGGCGCATTCATTTTCTAAAACCCCAGAGACCACTTTGGTTTTAGGATGTAGTTGTGTCCCTAATTTTGAAAAACCTCTATTTTCGTCAGACGCTCCATAAACTATTTTCGTAATCTGACTCCAATATAAAGCTCCTGCGCACATTTGACAAGGTTCTAAAGTCACGTAAAGCGTACAATCTTTCAAATATTTTCCTCCTAAGAAATTTGCGGCACTCGTTATGGCTTGCATTTCAGCATGCGCCGTTACATCGTTTAATAACTCCGTTAAATTATGACTTCTAGCAATTACTTTATTATCGATAACAACGATAGCACCTACAGGAATTTCGCCTTTATCAAAAGCCATTTCTGCCTCTTGAAGTGCTTTTTTCATAAAGTATTCGTCGGTGAAAATATTTTCCATAAGCACAAAAATACGATTTCCAATTCTTACTTTTGTAAGATGAAAGAAAATTTACTTTCCGATATAACAACGCCTTATGATTTAAGGAAACTCACTCCTGATCAACTTCCACAAGTTGCCAATGAATTACGCAACTTCATTATTGATGTTGTTTCGCAAAAAGGAGGCCATTTAGGCGCCAGTTTAGGAGTTGTTGAACTTACAGTTGCATTACATTATGTTTTTAACACACCTGATGATCTACTAGTCTGGGATGTTGGTCATCAAGCGTATGGACATAAAATTTTAACGGAAAGAAGAACAAATTTTCACACTAATAGAGAAAAAAATGGCATTTCAGGTTTTCCAAAAAGAAGTGAAAGCATCTACGACACTTTCGGTGTAGGACATTCCTCTACTTCTATTTCAGCTGCATTAGGAATGGCTATTGCTTCCAATCTGAAAGGAGACACAACAAAACAACACATCGCTGTTATAGGAGACGCCTCAATTGCTAGTGGAATGGCTTTTGAAGGTTTGAATCATGCTGGTGTTACTAATGCAAATTTATTAGTTATTCTAAATGACAATGCAATTGGTATCGACCCGAGTGTTGGTGCTTTGAAAGACTATCTCACAGCTGTAAAAGACGGTAAAAACCCAAAACAAAACAATATTATTAAATCGTTGAATTTTGACTACACTGGTCCTATTGACGGTCATGATTTACCAAAATTAATTTCAGAATTACAACGTTTACAAAAAATAAAAGGTCCGAAGTTTTTACATGTTATCACAACCAAAGGTAAAGGTTTACAATTGGCTGAAGAAGACCAAGTAAAATACCATGCCCCTGGAAAATTTGAAGCGAAAACTGGAAAAATTCACAAAAAAAATGAAGATAACCTACCGCCTAAATTTCAGGACGTTTTCGGACACACACTAGTAGAATTAGCTAAAGAAAATCCCAAAATCATTGGGATTACTCCAGCAATGCCTACTGGTAGTTCTATGAAATTTATGATGGAAGCTTTTCCAGAAAGAGCTTTTGATGTAGGAATTGCAGAGCAACATGCCGTTACCTTAGCTGCCGGAATGGCTACACAAGGAATGGTAGTTTTTTGCAATATTTATTCTACTTTTTTACAACGTGCTTACGACCAAGTTATCCACGATGTGGCTTTACAGGATTTACCCGTAATATTTTGTTTAGACCGAGCAGGATTAGTGGGTGAAGATGGCGCTACTCATCATGGTGTATATGACATAGCATTTTTAAGCTGCATTCCAAATATGATTATTGCAGCTCCTTGTAATGAAGTTGAACTGCGCAATATTATGTTCACAGCACAAAATGGACTAGAACATCCTATTGCCATTCGTTATCCAAGAGGAAGAGGCGAAATGGTAAATTGGCAACAACCTTTTGAAAACATTACAATTGGAGAAATAAAACAACTAAAAAAAGGATCCAAAGTCGCTATTTTATCTACTGGGACAATTGAAAATAATGTTACTAAAGCTTTAACTCAAATTGAAAACAAGGAATTATTTTCTCATTATCATTTCCCATTTATAAAACCAATTAACAAATCAGCCATAGAAGAAATAGAGAATAATCATGATTCCATTATTACTATTGAAGATGGTTGTTTAATTGGAGGTTTTGGTACTATTATTGCAAAAAACATTACAACAAGAAAAATTACCAATCTAGGTATTCCAGATGAATTTATTGAACATGCAACTGTTGAAGAACAGCAACAATTTTGTGGTCTGGACGTTAATAGTTTAATAAAATTTTTTTCAAGTTATTGAAATTAATGACTTTTGCAGCAAATTAACCAAAACAGTAAAAATGAACAGGATACAGCATTTGTCTCTAACCCTTATTTTCTTATTTGTAACAGCAGTATCGTTTTCTCAAAATATAATTAGAACTACCTTACCTGACACCATTTCATATTGGACTAAAAAGAATAAAGTAGGATTAGATATTTCTCAAATTTCATTTGTCAATTGGAATGCCGGTGGAAATAATTCAATATCGGGTTTAGCAAAAGGAAATTTCATTCGAACATATGAACGAAAAAATACTATGTGGAATACCGAACTTATTCTACGCTATGGTTTAAATAAACAAGATGGTCAAGAGTTACGAAAAACTGACGATCAAATACAGCTAAACTCTACTTTTGGTTTTCGAAGAGACACCATATCAAAATGGTACTTTGGTGGTAAGTTTAACTTCAATACTCAGTTTTACAACGGTTATTCTTATCCGAATACGGATGTTGCCATTTCAAAACCTTTTGCTCCCGCCTACACCTTTTTTGGGGTTGGTGCGGAATACGACAATAAAGAACACAAGCTAAAAGTTTACTTATCGCCTCTTACACAAAAAACCACTTTTGTTTTGGACAGCAGGTTAGCTAATTCAGGCTCTTATGGTGTTGAAGCCGCTGTTTATGACATTGATGGCAATATGATTCGTAGAGGAAAAAAGACTAAAACTGAAGTGGGTGTCTTGGTTACCAGTCAATGGGAAAAAGAAATCCTTAAAAATATTGAATTCGAAAACCGCATTAGTTTGTATAGCGATTATTTAAATAAATTTGGCAATATCGATATTGACTGGCAAATGCAATTGGAAATGACCGTAAACGAGTTTGTAAAAGCCAACATAGGGACTGCATTGCTTTATGACGACGACATTAAAGCGAAGAAAGATGTTAATGGTGAGCAAATAACTGTAGGACCAAAAATACAATTAAAACAAATTTTAGGAATCGGTGCTGTATACACATTTTAATAAAAAAGGAGGTTATTACAACCTCCTTTTTTATTTCTTACCATTTATAGTATCAAATAGTTGAAGGGCTTTCCCGTCTGTTAAAAGCGAAACAAAATGACAAATATGTAACAATTTATGATACATAGTATCGTCTTTTATCACCTGGAAACGCTCAGGGAGTAACTTTAACATCAAATTATCATAATTAGATGCTATACCATTGGTTTTATTAATATACGCCGTACAAAACTTATCCAATAGTGTATTGATAACCTGATAGCCTACCACTTCTTTCTCAATAACCTCTTTGCTTTGGTAAACATTTTTAATACTTATTTGAATAATGTCTTCCATTTGTGCTTTGTATTGTGACTTGTCCATCAAAGAAAATGGAAAATTGCCATTCAGGATAGCTTCCTCATTTTCCATGAATACTTTAACAGCATCACCTATCAAACTACCAATAGCCAAAGCTCGTAAATAACTAATACGATCTTCCTTAGTAGTTAACTCATTGTATTTTTTAGGATCAATTCCTTTTTTTACCAATTTGATTAAATACTCCAAAGCAAATTCTTCTTGTATTAAACCCAAATTGATACCATCTTCAAAATCGATAATTGTATAACAAATATCATCGGCTGCCTCAACTAAATACGCTAAAGGATGGCGCTCAAAACCAATATCGCCTACCGATTTATTAGCAATTAGTCCAACTTCTTTGGCTACATCTTCAAAAAAAGCTTTGTCCTGCTGAAAAAAACCATATTTCTTATCGCATATTTTGGATGTTGGTTTTTTAGGCAAACTCTCTTTTGGGTATTTCATAAATGCTCCCAAAGTTGCATACGAAATGCGCAATCCACCTTCTACTCCTTCTCTGTCGGAAGCTAAAACTGAAAATCCATTGGCATTACCTTCAAAATCAATAAAATCTTGCCATTCTTTATCTGAAAGCGCTGCTTTAAAACGCTGTCCGTTTCCGGTCTTAAAATACTCGCCAATCGCTTTTTCTCCCGAGTGCCCAAAAGGGGGATTTCCAATGTCGTGCGATAAAGCTGCTGCCGCAACTACAGCACCAAAATCATTCATGTGGTAACCGTGAATCTCAGTTAAATACGGATATTTTTCTAAAATTTGTTTTCCTACCAAACGTCCGAGCGAACGTCCCACAACAGAAACTTCTAAACTGTGCGTTAAACGCGTATGCACAAAGTCGGTTTTCGACAATGGAATTACTTGGGTTTTATCTTGCAACCCTCTAAATGCCGAAGAAAAAATAATACGATCATAATCGACTTCAAAACCCAATCGGGTATCGTCTTGTTCTTTACGTAATCGCTTGCTTGTATCACCTTGACGTTTAAGCGACATCAATTCTTCCCACTTCATCATTCTATTTGTACTCAGGTTTATCGTTGGCTAAAAAGAAATCTCGTGACTTTTTAGGATATACTCCATAACTAATATCACTTGGATTTTCTATTACCGATTTAATAGTAATTTCATCGCCTATTTTAAATTTGGCTTCGGTGTATTTATAATCCAATAAGTATTCGCCACAGAAATAATTCCCTTTTTCATCTTTCTCAATAATACCAGTATAAACCCCTTTATTTGCTCTCGACATGCTTTTTCTATTTGTTTTCCCAAATGTACGAAATGCTGGGTAATATTACTATAAACAAAAACAGCCATCTGATGACGGCTGTTTTAAATATTAATTTTCTTTATTTTAGATTAAGAACCACACATTTCACAGTCGTCTGGCCCAGCTGCTTTAGCACGTGCTAACATGGCTTTAAACTCATCTTCTGACATTTCCTGTGTTTCTACCGCTACTGGAACTGGTTGTGCTTTTTTATCGTTACTTAAAGTAAACTTAATAGCATCTACTGCTGATTTCGTTCGTAAATAATACATTCCTGTTTTTAATCCAGATTTCCAAGCATAGAAGTGCATTGACGTTAATTTTGCCATAGTAGCACCTTCCATAAACAAGTTCAATGATTGCGATTGATCAATGAAATATCCACGTTGACGTGACATATCAATAATATCTTTCATACTCAACTCCCAAACTGTTTTGTATAATTCTTTAATGTCTTGAGGAATCACATCGATATTTTGAATAGAACCATTATTACGCATGATTTCTTGTTTCAAACCATCATTCCAAAGACCTAAAGCTACCAAATCGTGTAACAAGTGTTTGTTTACTACAATAAACTCACCTGACAATACACGACGTGTGTAAATATTTGAAGTATAAGGCTCAAATGCTTCGTTATTTCCAAGAATTTGAGAAGTTGAAGCTGTAGGCATAGGTGCTAATAATAATGAGTTACGCACACCATTTTCCATCACTTCTTTACGAAGTGAAGCCCAATCCCATCTTCCTGATAAATCTGAATCGTTTAATCCCCACATGTTGTATTGGAACTCCCCTTGTGAAATTGGAGAACCTTCAAATGTAGAATATGGACCTTCTTCTTTTGCTAATTCCATAGAAGCTGTAACTGCTGCAAAATAAATCGTCTCAAAAATCTCTTGATTCAATTGTTTTGCTTCGTCACTTGTAAAAGGCAAACGCAATAAAATGAAAGCATCTGCTAAACCTTGCACTCCTAATCCAACTGGACGGTGACGAAGATTTGAGTTTTCAGCTTCTTTAACAGGATAGTAATTTCTATCAATTACCTTATTCAAGTTACGCGTAATTCGCTTTGTTACATCGAATAAAAATTGGTGATTGAATTTCCCGTCTTCTACAAACATAGGCAATGAAATAGACGCCAAGTTACAAACTGCAATTTCATCTTCCGATGTATATTCTAAAATTTCAGTACATAAATTCGATGAACGAATTGTACCTAAATTCTTTTGATTTGATTTTCTATTCGCCGCATCTTTGTACAACATATAAGGCGTACCAGTCTCGATTTGCGATTCTAATATTTTTTCCCAAAGCTCACGTGCCTTGATGGTCTTTCTTCCTTTTCCTGCTGCTTCATACGAAGTATATAAAGTTTCAAACTCTTCACCATATACGTCATACAAACCAGGACATTCATTTGGACACATTAACGTCCAAGTAGAATCTTCCTCTACACGCTTCATAAACAAATCACACATCCACATTGCGAAGAATAAATCACGCGCGCGCATTTCTTCTTTTCCATGGTTTTTCTTCAAATCCAAGAAATCAAAGATATCTGCATGCCAAGGTTCAATATAGATAGCAAAACTACCTTTACGCTTTCCTCCACCTTGATCTACATAACGTGCCGTATCATTGAACACACGTAACATTGGCACAATTCCATTTGAAGTCCCGTTTGTTCCACGAATATAAGAACCTGTAGCTCTTACATTATGAATAGATAAACCAATTCCTCCTGCAGATTGCGAAATTTTAGCTGTTTGCTTTAACGTATCGTAAATTCCATCAATACTATCATCTTGCATTGTTAACAAGAAACAAGAAGACATTTGTGGTTTTGGTGTACCTGCGTTGAACAATGTAGGTGTTGCATGCGTAAAGAATTTCTTCGACATTAATTCATACGTTTCAATTGCAGAATCGATATCGTTAAGATGAATCCCTACAGAAACACGCATCAACATATGTTGTGGGCGCTCGGCAATCTTACCGTTTATCTTTAATAAATACGAACGTTCTAATGTTTTAAACCCAAAGTAATCGTAGTTGAAATCACGGTTGTAAATGATAGTAGAATCCAAACGTTCTGCATTATCCATCATCACTTGGTATACCTCATCAGAAATCATAGGTGCATCTTGTCCCGTTCTTGGATTCACATATTGATACAAGTCCGTCATGGTTTCTGAGAACGATTTCTTAGTATTTTTATGCAAGTTTGAAACTGCAATACGTGCTGCTAATTGTGCATAATCTGGGTGTGTAACTGTCATTGAGGCAGCGGTTTCGGCCGCTAAATTATCCAATTCAGAAGTTGTAACCCCATCATACAAACCTTCAATTACACGCATGGCAACCTTAACCGGATCAACCAATTCGTTCAATTCATAGCATAAAAATCTAATTCTGTCGGTAATTTTATCAAACATTACCGGTTCTCTTCTACCGTCTCTTTTTACTACATTCATATTACAACTACTTATTTTTGGTTAATTAACAGAGCCCCTTTTTTTACTTCCTAGCTCTTTAGAGGAATAACAACCTATTTCACTGCACATACATTTTGCCTCGCATAAAAACACCTGAACAATTAATATCATTCGATGTCACGAAACACATGTAGCACATTATTAAAATAGTAAAATTGAAACTAAATGCTTCTAATTTTAAAACAAAATACTTTTAGGTTATTAAAAATCAGCGTCAAAACTAATTTTGTTTGCATCAGTATCGTTGTTCAAAACACCGGCTTTTTGATATTCAGAAACGCGTTTTTCAAAGAAATTAGTTTTTCCTTGAAGCGATATCATATCCATAAAATCAAAAGGATTAGATGAATTATACACCTTTTCGCATCCTAATTCTACCAATAATCTATCGGTTACAAACTCTAAATACTCCGTCATTAACTTTGCATTCATTCCAATTAAACTCACTGGAAGCGACTCCGTTACAAACTCTCTTTCGATGTTTAGCGCATCAATAATGATGTCTTTAATTCTTGATTTAGGGACTTTATTTACAAGATGATTGTTGTGTAAATGCACTGCAAAATCACAGTGTACACCTTCATCACGAGAAATCAATTCATTTGAAAAAGTCAAACCTGGCATTAAACCACGCTTTTTCAACCAGAAAATAGAACAAAATGCACCTGAAAAGAAGATTCCCTCTACAGCAGCAAACGCAATTAAACGCTCTGCAAAAGAATCAGATTCAATCCATTTTAATGCCCATTCTGCTTTTTTCTTAATTGCTGGAAAAACTTCAATTGCATGAAACAATTTATTCTTTTCGTTTTCGTCCTTAACATAAGTATCAATTAATAACGAATACGTTTCACTATGAATGTTTTCCATCATAATTTGGAAACCATAGAAAAATTTTGCCTCGGCATATTGCACTTCGTTAACAAAGTTTTCCGCTAAGTTTTCATTTACAATACCATCTGAAGCAGCAAAAAAAGCTAAAATATGTTTGATAAAATATTTTTCATCGTCATTTAACTTTGTGTTCCAATCGGTAACATCTTGATGCAAATCAATTTCTTCAGCAGTCCAAAAACTAGCCTCCATTTTCTTGTACCATTCCCAAATATCATGATGTTTGATTGGAAAAATTACAAAACGGTCTTTGTTTTCTTGCAATATTGGCTCGACTACTGACATACTTATTTGATTTTTATTGTATTACTATTTGAAATATATTCTTGATTCCTGATTACAAAGTTTGTCATTTGAAATGAAAAATGAAAGTCAAACTTATTCACAATTTGGCCAAGTTTTTAACAACGAATACAAATTTTCCTACTATTCCTTGAAATCACAATATACTGAAAACCAATACATTAAATCCAAACAAAAGAGCAGCAAAATCTGCGTGAATAGCAGCAAACACATTCACTAACCGTTGTTTTTGACCTAAAATTTTATGGAGTTATTTTTTTAAATCTTGAGCTACTCTATCCAATTCATCAAACCATTGTTGACCGAATTTACGAATTAGTGCTTCTTTTACAAATTGATAAACTGGAACACCCAATTCTTCACCTAAAGCACAAGCATCTGTACAAATATGCCATTTGTGATAATTTACTGCTGCAAAATCTGAATATTCTTTTACACGTATAGGGTATAAATGACACGACACAGGCTTTTTCCAGCTCACCAAACCTTGATTATAGGCCTGCTCGATTCCACAAAGTGCCGTTTTGCCATCAAAAATCACATAAGCACAATCCTTCCCATCAATAAGAGGAGTTTCCAATTCTCCAAAATCTGAAACCACATGCGTACCTTGCGCTTCAATAGCCGCGATTCCTTCAGGCCTTAAAAAAGGTTTCACCTTTGGGAAAATTTCAGCTAAAATCCTTGTCTCTTCTTCATCCAAAGGTGCACCAGCATCACCATCCACACAACACGCTCCATGACATGCATTCAAGTTACAAACAAACTCTTTCTCTAAAATTTCCTCAGAAATTATGGTTTTATCAAGCTGAAACATATATGTGTTCTTTAAAGTGCAAAGATACTCATTTTTTAAAATAGAAATCATCCAACAACACCCTAAATAAACAAGAACTAAGATTTCAGTAGCGATTAAAGCGTACTTTAAATAAAATAACCAGAAGTATCTTTCAAATTAAAAATCTAAGGGAACGTTAAATAAAAAACAGACTTATCAAGGAATAAGTATATTTGCATAAAATTTTACAGATGTTTGACTGGAAAGAGATTTTGACCATCAGCATGGTTTTGTTTGCTGTAATTGATATAGTAGGCAGTATTCCTATAATTGTAGATTTAAGAAGTAAAGTAGGCCACATACAATCGGAAAAAGCAACAATTGTTGCCGCATGTATCATGATAGCCTTTTTATTTGTGGGTGAAGAAATCTTAAAATTGATAGGCATTGATGTAAACTCTTTTGCTGTTGCAGGTTCGTTTGTATTGTTTTTCCTAGCACTTGAAATGATATTAGGAATACGTTTGTACAAAGAAGACAACCCAACAACTGCTTCAATTGTTCCTATCGCTTTCCCATTAATTGCTGGAGCAGGAACTATGACAACCATCTTATCACTTCGCGCAGAATATGAAATAGCCAACATAATTGTAGCTATCATTATTAATGTGATTGTAGTTTATGCCGTTTTGAAAGCTTCAGGGAAAATTGAAAAAGCATTAGGAGCCAACGGACTAGGCATTATTCGTAAAATTTTTGGCGTAATTTTATTGGCAATCGCAGTAAAATTATTCGCCACCAATGTTAAAGGATTATTTATTTAAAAAATAAGGAATGAAAATTTTTAGTTATATTATTATTGCAATTGCCATCGGATTAATCGTTTTCAACATTACGCAAGTTGATTTCAACCAACCTTTTGAAGGAAATAGTACTATTGCATTAATAGGAATAGTTTCCGGCTTTTGCGCAATTGTTTTGACCTTGGTCTTTAGAATGTCAAAAATTATTGAGGAAAAAACAAAAAAGTAGACTTATGTTTGATGCTTTAATTATTGGCGGTGGTGCTTCAAGTATGTCGTGTGCGCTTGTCCTTGGATCAGCGTACAAAAAACCTTTTGCTTCCGAAAAGAAAATCGGAATAATCGCACACCAAAAAGCATCATCATTACAAAACGGAATTTACAACAACGCATACGGAATTACTCCTGGTAAATTGGGTAGTGAGTTATTAACAGAAAGCAAAACGCATTTAGCTACCTTATACCCGCATGTTTTACAAATTAAAAACGAAAAAGTACTAAGCATTAACAAACTTGAAAATTACTTTGAAGTTGTAACCAACAAAAACACCTATACTACAAAAATTGCTATTATTGGAATTGGCTCTGGAAATCCATTAACGATTGAAGGACTCGAACCTTTTGTGATGCCACACCAAAAAGCATTACCTCAAAAAAATAGAATTCAACTACAGAATAATGACCATCTGGTTACCGGAGGCTTATATGTAATTGGCACCTTAGCAGGACATCGTAGTCAATTGAGCATTGCTACAGGAAGTGGTGCGAGTGTAGCCGGTGATATTTTAACCCTATGGAATGACGGCAACCATGCACAAGTACACGATGCTGTCGATAAAGATTAATTAAGTTCAAGTACTTTTTTTACCATTTTATCTTCCGACAATACCACTTCATAATAATGCTCGTCATCAAAAAGTTGGCGCACGAACTCTGCATATAAATACTTTTTTATTTTTGCTTTGTCTGAAAAATTCAAGATAATACCTCCATCTGCAATATGCTTTTGAAAAGCCATTAGGTAATTATTTTTATCACAAACTTCTTTTTTCAACTCCGATAATGAAAGCCCATTGAAAAAATTTCTTTTTTGATCCAATTGCTCAAAAACAAAGTAACTCACAATACCAGATTGCATAATCATGTAAGTCCCCTCTTCACCATGCTTTGCTTCATATGGCACAAATACATCAGGAGTAATACCGCCTCCACCATAAACAATTCTTCCTTTTTTGGTTTTGTATTTCAAACTATCAGCTATATGAACACTGTCAGCCTCATACAATTCACCACTTTCGAAACGCTTTTCAAATTCGTTAAAATAAGCCTCACCTTTATCTTCATAAGGTTTTTGAATAGATCTTCCAGATGGCGTATAGTAACGCGCAACAGTTAAACGAATCGCGGATCCATCACCCAAAGGCATTTCTCGCTGTACCAATCCTTTTCCAAAAGAGCGTCGACCAACAATAGTTCCTCTATCATTATCTTGTACTGCACCCGCTAAAATTTCACTTGCTGAAGCACTATTCTCATTTATCAACACATACACATTACCTTCTTCAAAATCGCCATCTGCCGTTGCTTTGGAAACATCTTCACGTCCTCGCTTGTTTTTAGTTTTAACGATTAACTCGCCTTCTTTCAACAAATCATCGGCTATAGCATTTGCAACTTCTAGGTACCCTCCTCCATTATCTCGTAAATCGATAATAAGACGATTCATCTTATTGCTTTTCAACTTCAACAAGGCTCTATGAAACTCTTCGTAAGTTGTTTCTGCAAAACGGTTTATTTTGATATAACCCAAATCATCAGAAACCATAAAAGCAACATCTACACTTTTGATAGGCACAACGTCACGTTTTACTTTAATCTTTAACTTTTTACCTTCTGTTTTTCTGAAAACCGTTAAGTTAACTTCCGAACCAATTTCACCTTTTAAATGTGGATACAATGAATCATTCGGTAAATTCTTGTCAAACAATTGGTATTTATCAGCATACAAGATACGATCCCCTGCCTTAATCCCCGCTATTTCTGAAGGCCCATCTTTCAAAGGCTTAATTACCGCTACAGAATCTTTGTACATGTAAAAATTTACACCTATCCCTACAAAATCGCCGCGCATGTTTTCGTTAACCGAAACTAAATCTTCTTGGTTGATATAAACCGAGTGTGGATCGAGATTCTCCAAAATACGATCTACCGTAATATCAACAATTGAGTCCGTATTAACATCATCAACGTATTCTCTGTCAATAAAATCAATAAGTTCATTTAATTTGCTTTTCCCATCTGTTTTGGAAACAAATGAAGGACCACCTAGCTTACTTCCCAAAACGAGACCTAAGGCTATAGCACCTGTAAAAACAATAGGCAAGTATAACTTATTAATTTTCATTTTCTTAATCCAAATCTTCTAACAATTCAACCTCAACACCTGCACGAATTAAAAAATCAATTCCAGCAGTATCCTTGTATTGCTCATGAAAAACCACTCTTTTAATCCCAGATTGATGAATCAACTTGGAACAATCTTTACAAGGCGATAATGTGATGTATAACGTAGCATTTTCACATGATTGTGTAGAACGTGCTACTTTTGAAATTGCATTAGCTTCAGCATGTAAAACATACCATTTTGTCAAATTATCTTCGTCTTCACAACAATTTTCAAATCCAGATGGTGTCCCATTGTAACCATCGGAAATAATCATTCTATCCTTTACAATTATTGCGCCAACTTGCTTACGTTTGCAATAAGAAAGTTGCCCCCATTCTTTCGCAATTCGCAAATAAGCCTTATCGTATTTTCTTAACTTTTCTGGCATCTTATCTGTTCCAAATTTCACTTTCAATTAGCATTGGTAAAACTACACCAATTATAAATGCCGACATTACCAAAGCCCAATCTCTTTTTGAAAATCTAAAAAAAGTTTGCACTATATAAGCTAAAATCAACACTACCAAAACCACTACTAATTGCGCTGCTTCAATACCTAAAGCAAATTCCAATAGTGGCAATAACTTATCAGAGGCTTTTCCTGGCAAAATTGCTTTAAAATAATTAGAAAAGCCTAAGCCATGTATAACGCCAAAAAACAACGTAACTATTGCCATAAAGGAGATACTCTCATTTTTCCCAGACTTTCCAGCTGTAAACAAATGAAAAACCGCCGTTGTCAAAATGGTAATCGGAATCAGAAACTCAACTAAGGTAGGATTCACCGTTACTATACCATACACTGATAATAATAACGACAAAGTATGTCCTATAGTAAAAAGCGACACGAGTAGAAATACTTTTTTCCAATCCTTAAACGCATAAGGTATCAAAAGAGCGATTAAAAACATCACATGGTCATAAGCATGAATATCAAGCACATGGTTCAAACCAAGTTTAAAATACAACCAGAATTCCGTCATAATTTATAGTGTTTTTTAGGGAAACTCAAACTTACAACATATTTTAGAAATAATGAATTGTAGTAAAAGAAAAGCATTTAAATTATTTTCTAAAAATCGAAATAAAAGTATATTTGCATAACATAAAAAAAGAAAGTATGTCATTTTCAGATTTATTCGATAACGAATTTAAAAATAGAAACAAAGGTCATTTTGCTGCAATTGTAAGAGTTGCATTATCAGATGGCGAAATTACATCAGAAGAAAAAGACTTTTTAGACAAATTAGCTATTCGTCTTGAAATTTCAAATGAGGAGTATGAAGAAATATTAGAAAACCCAGCAAAATATCCTGTAAACCCTCCGGTACTTCACGTACACAGACTTGAGCGTTTATACGATTTAGCACGTATGGTTTATGCTGACCACATTTTAGGTCCAAAACAAAAACAAATTTTAACACGTTTTACTTTAGCTTTAGGTTTCACACCTAGCAACGCTGGGTACATTGTTGACAAAGCTTTATCATTATTGGTATTAAATGTTGACTTAGACACCTTCATCTACGAAATGAAAAACATGTACAAATAAAAAAAAGCTCCTAAATTAGGAGCTTTTTTTATCTTATCTTCTTTCCCTTATGCATTGCGCATAAACTCTTCCGCTTTTTCCACCATATTTTTACTTCCACAGAAAAATGGAACTCTTTGATGTAATTCTGTAGGTTTTATTTCCATAATTCTACTAAAACCATCTGTAGCTTTACCACCAGCTTGTTCAGCAATGAAAGCCATAGGATTACATTCATACAACAAACGCAATTTACCTTTTGGCGCTTTTGAACTTGTTGGATAAATATAAATTCCTCCTTTAATCATATTTCTATGGAAATCAGAAACTAAACTTCCAATATAACGTGAAGTATACGGACGATCTCCTTCTTCAGCTTGACAATACTTCAAGTAATCTTTCACTCCTTTTGGGAAATGAATATAATTCCCTTCGTTGATAGAATATATTTTTCCATCTTCCGAATATTTCATGTTTGGATGAGACAAATAAAATGTTCCTATTGCTGGATTCAAAGTAAATCCATTAACCCCAGCACCTGTTGTATAAACCAACATTGTTGAAGTACCATAAATCACATACCCTGCAGCCACTTGCGCTGTACCCGGTTGTAAAAAGTCTTCCGTAGTTACAGGAGTTCCTACAGGCGAAACACGACGAAATACCGAGAAAATTGTTCCTACAGAAACATTTACATCAATATTTGAAGATCCATCAAGCGGATCCATTAACACCACATACTTATTATTGTGTCCATTATCAGCACCCGCAACAGTAATGAAATCATCATTTTCTTCAGAAGCAATACCACATACAATTTCACGATTTATAAGCGTTTGAATAAAAACTTCATTCGCGTACACATCTAATTTTTGCTGATCTTCTCCTTGAATATTTTGTTCTCCAGCTGCGCCAACGATATCTACAAGTCCAGCTTTATTTACTTTATAATTAACCACTTTTGCGGCTAAACGAATCGAATTAATAATTCTTGATAATTCTCCAGTAGAATATTGAAAAGAAGCTTGGTTTTCAATAATAAATTCTCCTAAAGTTGTGTTTTTTTCTTCCATTTCAAATGATGCAGTTGTTTTCAGCTACAAATATCGGTTTTTTTGTGAAATGAATAAATTATTTATGAAAGTTGTTTCCGTTAGATGTACTTTTGCAAACGTATAACGCTCATTTTACAACAATTATGATTATTCGAAAAGGAACACCAGAGGATATGCCTTCGGTTTTGAAGTTGATACAAGAATTGGCCATTTTTGAAAAAGAGCCTGATGCTGTTGTAATTACAGCAGACGATTTAATACGCGACGGTTTCTCTGAAAATCCATTATTCCAAACCTTTGTTGCGGAAGTAGAAAATGAGATTGTGGGCATTGCACTTTATTATTACCGTTATTCTACTTGGAAAGGAAAAACCATTCACCTCGAGGATTTAATTGTGAATGAAGACAAACGTGGTATTGGTGCAGGTTTTGCTTTGTACAAAGAAGTTATCAAACAAGGAAAACGCGATAATGTAAAACGCATAGAATGGAATGTCCTAGATTGGAACACCAATGCTATTAATTTTTACGAGAAAAGCGGTGCGCAAGTATTAAAAAATTGGCACCTTGTGCAAATGGATGAGAAAGGAATTGATATATTTTTAAATAGTTTAGACAAATAAAATGAGAGTTTTCAAATTTGGTGGAGCATCAGTTAAAGATGCTGAAGGTGTAAAAAATGTCGCCTCTGTTTTAGCACAAGTAGGCCATGATAAAACGTTATTGGTTATTTCTGCTATGGGAAAGACCACCAATGCATTAGAAGGAGTTGTCCATAATTATTTCGATAAATCGAACGAATTAAACGCTTCTTTACAAGAAATTCGTAAATACCACAATCAAATTCTTATTGACTTATTTGACAACGAAGAGCACGACGTGTTTTTCGATATAAACAGTCATTTTGATGATTTGGAATATTTTATCCGTAGCAACAAATCGCCAAACTACAACTTTGTGTACGACCAAGTTATCAGCTATGGTGAAATTATTTCTACAACTATTGTAAGTCACTATTTCAATGAAATAGGCTTAAAAAACACTTGGTTGGATGTGCGTAACTTTATTAAAACCGATACCAACTACCGTGATGCCAATGTGGACTGGAATCAAACACAACAATTGATTACCAAGAACGTTGCCAAAAACACCATGTACATTACACAAGGTTTTATTGGTTCTGATCCAAACAACTTTACGACCACTTTAGGAAGAGAAGGTTCTGATTATACTGCCGCTATCTTTGCTTACTGTATGGGTGCACAAAGTGTAACCATTTGGAAAGACGTCCCTGGGGTATTAAATGCCGATCCGCGTTATTTTGAAAATGCAATTTTATTGAACCAAATTTCATACCGCGAGGCTATTGAACTGGCTTTCTACGGCGCGAGTGTTATTCACCCAAAAACATTACAACCGCTTCAGAAAAAAGAAATTCCGTTGTATGTAAAATCATTTATTAATCCATTATTGAATGGAACAAGCGTATCAAAAGGTGCTGACCTTGAACCGCATTCGCCGTGTTTCATTGTTAAGAAAAACCAATTATTACTCTCGCTTTCGTCATTGGATTTCTCTTTTATTATGGAAGACCACATCAGCGAGATTTTTGCTTTATTTCACCAATACAAATTGAAAGTGAATTTGATTCAAAATACGGCTATTAGTTTCTCGGTTTGTATTGAAGACAAATTCAACAATTTTGGAGAATTAAAATCAATCTTAGCGAAGAAATTCAAAGTGTCGTATAACGAAAATGTTTCATTGTATACCATTCGTCATTTCGATGAAAACTCGATAAAAGTAGTGGAAACCAACAAAACGGTTTTACTAAAACAAATTTCGAGAGAAACACTTCAAATCATTACAAAAGAATAAATAAAAAACCCTGCAAATGCAGGGTTTTTATTTATCGCCTAAAAACATCTCTAAACTGATATAATAGCCTTTCAATTAGTCTTAAATCTTCAGTAATAACATCCGCTGTCCCTATCATTTCTTGTTGAAAATCAATATCTTTTTTATAAGAGGTTTGTAAACCTTTTGGTAGTTCAATATCAATTAAAAGATTTCCTTCTTTATCTGGTGTGAGTGATATATTTTTTACTTTTCCTTCAATTATTCCAAACTCTCTATCAGGATAATTTGCCAAACGGATATTTACTTTTTGTCCAACTTTAATTTTACCTGAATTTTGAGCTTGAGCTTTTAATTTCCCTATAAAACTATTGGATTCAGTTGGAACTATTGAAAATAATGTTTCTCCAGATTGGATAAATTGATTTTCACTCCAAACTTGTAAATAACTCACTTTCCCATTTATTGAACCAATAAAAGCATATTGTAATTCCCAATCTTTTACAGCTTTTTTTAGTTGATAGAATGACTGTAAAACACTTCGTTCTAAATTCACATTCTCTTTATTTTCATTAATCTTTGTCACTTGACTATTTCGATTTAAATCATTTAAAGATGATCTTAACTGTGAGATAGAGCTTAAAAGAGATTGATACGCTTTTTCAGCTTGAAGATATTGTAAACGTTGTTTTTCTATTTCCTGAGCAGAAATTATTCCCTTTTTAAATAATTGTTCGTATCGATCAATATCTTTTTTTTGAAGTTGTAGTTCCGCTTTGTTAATTTCTTTTTGATTAATTAGTAAATTTAATCGTTCATTTAATTGTTTACCTTCAAATGATTGCGCAGATGATTCAACTTGAAATGGTTTTAACTGTTTGTTCAAATCACTTGTGATATATTCTTTTAGGAAAAGTGCAAATGGCGCTTCCAAATCTCCTAAATTTGCTCCAATAAATAGTTTTAAAGGAAATTTACTTTCGTCTAAATTAATGGTATCTAAAACGGATTTTAGTTTAAAGACTTCTTTATAATCTGCTGAATTCTCAATAATTGCAAGTGGAGTGTTTGATTTAACTAGTGCTTTATCTTGAACTAATATTTTATCAATTTTACCACTTGTTTTAGCAATTAATTTTTCAGGTGGAGTTGAAGTAGTTATTGTTATTTCTGTTGTGATGGTATCAGGATATTTGACCCAATAGGATACTGCAAATAAGATAAGGATAATAGACAAAATCACAACTGACCCCCAACGTAAAATCCAACTTGGGATTTTAGTTAGAACATCTTGTACTTCTTCGCTCCTTAACTCAATATTATTTAATTCTGGCATATTAACCCCCTAATTGTAATTGATTTTTAACCAACTCATAATAGTTCCCTTTTTTGGCAACTAATTCTTCGTGATTACCAACTTCTATAATTTTACCCTTTTCTAAAACTACTATTTGGTCAGCATTCATAACCGTACTTAATCGATGTGCTATAACCACAACCGTTTTATCTTTGAAAAAGATATTTAATTTCTCCATAATTTCTTTTTCATTATTAGCATCTAAAGCAGAAGTGGCCTCATCAAAAAATAACATTTCAGGATTTTTATATACTGCCCGCGCAATTAATAAACGTTGCTTTTGACCAGTACTCATTCCAATACCTTCTTGACCAATTTTTGTATTAAAACCTAAAGGATATTCTTCTATAAATGATTTTATGTTTGCTACATCAGTCGCATATAAAAGCTTTTTTTTATCAATAATATCTTGACCGATAGCAATATTATGAGCAATAGTATCATTAAAAATATAGCCCTCTTGCATAACAGTACCTACATGAAATCTCCAAGATTTTTGTTTTATATTTTTTAAATCGGATTTTCCAATAGAAATTGACCCAGAAAGTGGTTCGTAAAACTTTAATAACATCTTCATTAAAGTGGTTTTACCACTTCCACTTGTTCCAACAATTGCTGTTACCTTATTGGTAGGAATAGTCAAATTTAATTCATTTAAAACTAAACTATCTGAACCAATATATCTAAAAGAAACATCTTTTAAAACTATATCATCATTTAAAGGTATATCACTGGTTTGATGTTGTTCTTGTTCGCTTTCGTCTTCTTTATCGTGTATTTCAGAAAGTCTTGCTAATGAAATTTTAGCATCTTGAACTTCTCTTATAAAACCGATTAATTGTAAAACTGGACCGTTTAAACTTCCAACAATACTTGATATTGCCATCATCATACCTAAAGTAATTTGACCATCAATTACTAATTTAGCGGATAGAAAAACAATGAAAATATTTTTAAATTCGTTAATAAAGTTTGAACCAATGTTTTGTGTTTGTTCTAAGACCAAACTTTTCATTGAAACTTTGAACAAACGTGCTTGAATATATTCCCAACCCCAACGCTTTTGTTTTTCTGCATTGTGCAATTTAATTTCTTGCATCCCATTAATAAGCTCCATTACCTTACTTTGTTCTTGTGAAACTTCAGAAAAACGTTTATAGTCAAGAGCCTCTCTCCGCTTAAGAAAAAGTATTACCCAAAAGAAGTACAAAATACTGCCAATAAAAAAAACAAGAAATATTTGTAAATTATAATAAGCCAAAACACCACCCATTATAACCATGTTGACCATTGAAAATAAAACGGACAAAGAAGAAGTCGTTAAAATTCTTTCTATTCGTTTGTGGTCATTTATACGTTGCATAATATCTCCTGTTATTCGGACATCGAAAAACGAGATAGGTAAATTCATCAGCTTTATAAAGAAATCAGAAATGAGTGAAATATTAATTCTTGTAGAAAGGTGTAATAAAATCCAACTTCTAATATATTCTAATCCGGTTTTACCAAAAAACAGTAATAGCTGTGCAAACAAAACCAAATAAATAAAATGAATATTTTGATTTTGGATACCTACATCTACTATACTTTGGGTTAAAAATGGAAAAATTAGCTGTAATAAACTCCCAGCCAATAAGCCAATTGCTAATTGAACCACAAATGATTTGTATGGAATAATATATTTTGTTAATAACGAAAACCGGAAAGTCTTTTCTTCTTTATCATCCCATTCGTTTTGATAGAACTTTGGGGTTGGCTCCAACAATAAAGCTATTCCTTCTTCCGTTTCAGAAGTAGCATTATTTCCAATCCAAAATTTTAAAAATTCCTCCTTTGAATATTCTAATAACCCATGTGCAGGATCAGATATGAAATATTTACCTTTTTTAATTTTATATAAAACTATATAGTGATTTTTATTCCAATGTAATATAGATGGAAGCGGTGCTTCTGATAATTTTTCTAATGAAATTTTAACTCCTAAAGTTCTAAAACCTAATTGCTCTGCTGCCTCACTTAATGTTAGTAAATTACTGCCTTCACGTGTAGTTTCACTTAACTGTCTTAAGGTTTGTATATTTAAAGTTTTACCGAAATGCTTGACAATAATTTTTAGGCAAGTGGGGCCACAATCTTTAAAATCTGCTTGTTTATAGAATGGAAACGACTTTTTAAGCATCTTTTTGTATTAATTCTTGCATTCCGTAATATTCAATTGCTTTTTGTTTTAATGGATTGGTACTCCATTCTGCCCACTCATTTGTATAAGGATTGTATCCACATTTTAAGGGTTTAGATAAATCTATTTCTCCTTTAAAATTTGAGCGTTCTGTATAAGCGCGACAATCTGTACAAATATGACGAAACTCGCAATCTTTGCAAACTTCAATCATATCTTTAGTTACATTCCAGTATTTTTTAAAATCGGGATGATTGAGTGCTTCTACTAAAGTAGTATCTTTTATGTTACCAAAACTTTGTGGCATTGATGGACAATTTTTTATGTATCCATTTTTGTCAATTGCTAATTTTCTATTTAGACAAGTATTATGATGTTGAGATTCCGAATGAAGTTTAATATTTGAATAGAAATATTCAAAATTTATAACTCCACAATTTTTCTCATTAAGCACATTTCTTTTAACAAACATTAGATAACCCATTCCAACATTTAAAGAAGGGTTGTTTTGGTCTTTTGGAGCGTTATAAAAAATTATCGAATGAATTCTGTTATGTTCTTTTATAAATGAATTTAAGTTATCTAATTCATTATTTTCCAAATATGGTAAAATAAAATCTATTGAAACAATTCTAGAGTTCATTCTGTTTAATTCTTGTACAATTTCTTTAATATAGTTAAAATCAACTTCACTATAAAAACGTATTTGTAGGTAGGAACATTTTAAAATCTCTAATTGATTAAAAATATTTACTAAATCATAATGACTCTCATCAAAATCTATTAAACAATTTGTTATTTCACATGGAGAACTCCATTCAAGAGATATCTTTGGAAAGAGATTAGGATTTAATGTATAGAAAGCCAATTTATTATCCATCAAAAAATTAAAATATTCATCTATAATTTCATCATATTCATAATTATAAGCTTTCTTGATATCTAGGATGGTTTTCCCATTGTATTTTTCTAATATTTCATAGAGCCCGTTTGGAATAAAAAAATAAGTATTATTTTGTGTGTCGGCGATTATACTTCTATTGTAACCTTTTACAGGAATACAATCAGTAAAAAGAACAAAATTAGATTTTTCCAAATTAGATTATTTTAGATATTGGTTTTATAAATGGTTTAGAAATATTCTTTGAATTTTGGTAAAAATTAATTGCTATAAGATTACTTTTTGGTTTATTTTTAAGTTTTGCAGTTTCATTAAGTTCCATCTTCAGCCCATTGTGTATATTAATTGGCTTTTTTATCATCATAAATTAATTTTTCAGCTATTACTTTTTCAATATAAAAATTACATGTGTTGTTTATGAAACTAATTTGCCCAGTTGGATTAATTTCAAGAAAATAATATTCATCGGCTTTATACATTAAATCGGCTGATCCATAATTTATATTAAATTTTTTAAAAATATTAGTTATTTTACTTTCAACTTCAATAGGTAATTTAAATGATATAATTCTTAAATTATTCATATTCAAAAGTTTTGTTCTATAATCTATATTGTTGTCAAAATTATAAATACAGGCCGCATATATTATTTCATCGATATAAATTACTCTAATTTCAAAATCTGCTATAATTCTCTCTTGAAATAACGAAATTGCAAAGTCGTTAGTGGTTTTCTGTAAAACTTCAGGTGTTATAGAAAATGTTAAATTAAAATTATATGAATATTCTTCATCTTCATAAATATAACTGTCCATTATTCTTTTGGACACTATTCCATTTTTTGATTCATATAAAGCATAAAAATCTTCAAGTTTTTGTTTGTGACCTGTAATCAAAGTATGTGGTATTTTTAATCCTTGATTTTTAGCTTCTAACATTACATCTAATCTATTAAACTCAAAATCAGAAGTTCTCTTACCTAATTTATATACTGTTTTTTGTAATAAATAGGCATCGTTTAAAATTTCATAACACTTATCTTCATAGTTCCCTCCAAAAGAATTAAGACCACCCCCGTTAAACCATATACTTTTTAATTTTTCTAACTCTATGTTTTTTTGAAAGGTGGTATTAATAACGTAAGAGTTCTCTTCATTAGAAAATTCCATTTTATTAATTTCAACTTTGTCGGTTTCATTAAAACGAATAAAATTAGTGCCTAAACAATCAACAACTTGATTTACAAAATCATCGATATCTTTACTATAAATTAGGATCATATAATTTAGTTATTCAAATAAAACTCCCAATCATCTGTAAGTTTCATAATAAAATTAAATTGTTCTTTGTAAAAAGTGTCATATTCTTCAGGGTTCTCTTTATTATATTCGGTTACAATAAAATTATTATTATGTATAATAAAATTATACGGATTGTTAAACATGAATTTCATTTGCCCAACCATTAATTCATTATCTCCACAAGATTTTGAATTATATAAATTACCTTTGTAAATGTGAAAACAAGAGTTATTAAATAATATGTTATTTGCACTTCTTTCATTGTCATACTCTAGATTTTTGATAGCTATATCCAATAAACTTTTTAAGTCGTCTAGGTTTTTTGGGTTTTGCTGTATTGCATGTCTAATTAATACTTGAAATTCAGGTGATTGAATTAATATGGTATCATTTTTTGTATAAACACCTATTTTTTCTTCAGAAGGGTAACCTTCATTTTTTAATAATGCAATTAATTTGTCTGTAACTCTTTCTGTTGTTTCAAACAATATCTTTGGTCCTTTTCTATTAGCTAACCCATAATCTGCTTGGTCTTCGTTAACTAATTTTTCAATTTCCTGTTTTAATTTAGTGTTTTTATTATTTTGGAATTCATTGTATATAGAATCGTATTTTTCACTAAAGCTATCCCATTGTTTATTCCTTTTTAGCGGTACTAATACTTTTGCGTTAAAATAATTAATACTTACTCCTTTTTTTGCTATTTTTTCAGCCCAATAGAAAGCATTTTCATAATCTCTTGAAAATACAGCGCAACGTATGGCATTATGAAGGTCTCTAGCAAACAATATAGGATACTTTTTATGTAATGCTAAGTATTGTTCTTTTGCTTTTGCATATTGCCTTTTTATAATATAATTTTCGGCTTCTTTTGTGTAAGTATAATAATTTACTTCTTTAACTTCTTCTTTTTTCGATAACAATACGTTATTAGCTATAAGTGTCTTGTAGGCTGGCTTTTTCTCGTTTTTTATTTTTTTTCGTTTGTTTTTGTTTGGATAAAAAACCATTGAACCTATATCAAAAATTTCTGCGTAACAATTTCTACCTCCAAATGCAAGCAAGGTATTACTTGTAATTTTACCTTTAATTTTAAAAAATCTTTTTCTTTTAGATTCTTTCGTTCTAAAGTGAGAATAATTTTCAAAATAAAAAGCAGGAAAAGAATCTAATATTGTGGTCTGATCTACTAGTTGATTATTTAATGTTACCTCAATAAATTCCTCATTAACAACTCTACTGTAATATAATTTCTTAATGGTGTCTTCTTTCCTCCCTAAAAATACATCAATCTTGTTTTCAATACTACTTTCTTTTTTACCACTGACTAAATCACCCCATCCACCAGACACATATCCTTCAATTTCTATTATACTATCTTTTGAGTTAAATAATACTTTTTCAAAATCAATTTTTAAAAAATACATGTAATGATTCTCAATGAAATCAAAGTTTCTGTAATCTTTACTTCGAAATTTTATACCATAATTAATTATGCCTTTGTAATTTCTGTCATCCACAAAATAGGGATGTGGCAAAGTATCATTTTTATTAGGGAACAACTTATTTTTATATTGCCATAAATTATACGTTTGATCAAAAACTTTGTTTTTTTCAAAATCTTTACTAGAATAATTCTTGCTTAATCTATCACTTTGGCTATTAGCGGAATGATTAATTAAAAGTGTAAAAAAGAGAAAAAAAATTATTGAAATTATGTTTTTCATTTTTTATTGTGATAACAAATCTTTTTAATCTGATTGTAATTAATTAAAAATAGAGACCTAAATTAAATTAATTTAGGTCTTGAGAAAAAAAGGAAATCAATTATCCGTTTAAATAATTATTACATTCCTCAGCGGTAATTATACTAACATTTGTTCTATTATGGTAAGTAATAAAACCATCTCCTCTATCTACGTCATAACCGTAGTCATACTTATAAATTGTATCTGGGTTGGATGCAGAAGTACCAATTCCACAACCACTCCCTGCAGGAGTAACTGTGTTTTGCCCACCTAAAACAAATAATTGTTCTTTTTTTAAAGCATTTTCTTTAAACTTTTCTAATTTTAAACTTTCTAATTTCATAATTAAAAATTTAGATATTAATAATAATTATAGCAATAATAATTTTGCGCGCTTTATTATTGTGAATATCAAAAATAACGGATTATAAAATATCTTTTTTACGGCTTTTATTCAAAAAAGGTGTGGTTTTAAATTTAAACTAATTTTATAATCTTAGCTTTCTCAATTAAATCCTTATCATTTCCATTTTCTCCATTAAGTAAATGAAATTTAATTTCTTTTTTTCTTTTTTCTATTGCACTTAATGAAATTCCTATAAAACCTGGCAAGTCTTTTGTTTTTACTCCTCTTTCAAGGAGTCTAATAATTTCACTATCAATATCGTCAAATTTAAATTTCGTTTGATTAAATTGGTGTAAAGCATCTAGCATAATTTCAGAAACAAAAAACTCTCCATTTAAAACCTTTGAAAAGATTTCTGAAAAAGTTTCAAAATTAATGTCAGACTTATTTACTATTGCATCAGGTTTTAATTCTTTAAATATCTTATTAATTACACAACCTTCAGCATGCATAGATATCATTAAAACTTTAGCATCGGTAAATTTATTCTTGAAATCTAAAGCCAAATCTATACCGTCATAAATACTCATTTCGCTATATTCAGGTATACTTATGTCTAAAATAGCAATGTCGATTTTGTTATTTTCGTTGTAGTTAACTTTTATGAGGTTATAAGCTTCTTTAGCATTAGTACTTTTAATAAAATTAAAAGTATAATCTTCTACCGTACAATTTAATATATTAATATAAGCATCCTGAAGCATTGGATGATCGTCTACAATAAGGATAGTGAGGCTAGATTTCATTAATAAGCTAAATTTGGAATCCAAATATATAACGTTTGAGAATTTATATTGTTATATATTTAAAAAAAAATGCTTTTAATGTTAATTATTTAATATCTTATCTAGATAAAAACACGTTTTATTACTTTCTAAGAAATGCACTTTTATATTAAGCTATAAATACTACTTTTGAAAATTGAGAGTTATAGTATTTATGGCATACAAGTGGTTTTTATGGATTTTGTTATTTTCAATTTCGGGTATTTATGCTCAGGAGATAGAAACGCCATATAAGTCCAAAAAAATTGTAGCTACTAACGATACCATTGTACTAGAAAAAGTGAGTATCAACAAAGCCTTTTTCAAAATACTGGATAAAAATAGTATTTCTATTGACACCTCGTTCTACAAGATTGACTTTCAAAAAGGAACTTTACTTTTTAAAGAAAACTTTACTTCAAAAGACACCCTAGAAGTAAAATATTTAAAATTCCCGGATTTTATTACCAAAGAATATTCCATTTATGACGACAGTAAAGTGGTGCCTAATGAAGCTGGAAAACTATTTGTGATCAAACAAGACAAACAAACTAATTACAAACCGTTTGATGGCTTATCAACTTCAGGAAGTATCTCTCGCGGGATTACCATTGGTAACAATCAGAATACCGTTGTCAATTCCAATTTGGACTTACAAATTACTGGTAAAATATCCGACAAAATAAGTTTGAGAGCCTCCATTCAAGATAGCAACATTCCCATTCAAGAAGGCGGATATTCGCAAAAACTTGATGAATTTGATCAAATTTTTATTGAGTTATTCTCGGACAAATGGAGCATTCGAGCCGGAGATTTATTTTTGGAAAACCGCACCTCTCAATTTTTAAATTTCAATAAAAAGGTTCAAGGTTTGTCGACCAAGTTTACTCTGGGTACTCCAGAAAACAAAACCGACATTTTTGCTGCTACTGCTTTGGTAAGAGGACAATATGCTAGGAGTACCTTTGTAGGTCAGGAAGGTAATCAAGGTCCTTATAAACTTAAAGGTAATAATGGCGAATTGTACGTTTTGGTAATTTCGGGTTCCGAGCGCGTTTATGTGAACGGTATTTTGTTGGAACGTGGAGAAAACAACGACTATATTATCGATTACAATGCAGGAGAAATTATATTTACCTCGTTGTTTCCGATAACTTCTGAAATGCGAATTAACGTCGAATATCAATTTACCGACAGAAATTTTACTCGATTTGTCGCCTATGGTGGTGCAATGCACGAAGCCGAAAAATTTAAAATTGGTGGCTTTGTCTATTCCGAAAATGATATTAAAAACCAACCCTTGCAACAAAATCTTTCGCAAGAACAGGTTGCTATTTTACAAGACGCTGGCGACAATCAAAACTTAATGACTGCCCCTTCTGCATATTTAGACACCTATTCGGAAAACAAAGTGCTATACCGAAAAACGTTTTTTGGAACCACTGAAATATTTGAGTATTCCAACAATCCTGACGATGAATTGTACAACGTTCGCTTCAGTTTTGTAGGAGAGAATCAAGGAAATTATGTAATTGCCAACAACAACACTATTGGTAAAATATACGAATATGTTCCACCTGTTGCCGGAGTTCCACAAGGAAATTTTGAACCGATAATTCCATTAATTGCACCTACAAAAATTCAAATTGCGACAATCTTAGGAAATTATAATCCTTCCGAGAAAACATTAGTTGATTTTGAAGCAGCAATTAGCAATAATGATCAAAATTTATACTCCAATATTGACGACAACAACAATAAAGGTTGGGCTGGTAAATTGAATGCAAAACAACGTGTTTACAGTGGTAACATCAATATCGATGCTTTTGCTAATTTTCAGTTGATTCAAAAAGATTTTAAATCCATTGAGCGTTTGTATAATATTGAATTCAACCGTGATTGGAATTTAACAACCCCACTAGGCAATCAGAGTTTACTGATTACGGGTGCTGATTTAAATTTGAAAAAAAATGGAGTTGCCAAGTACCAATTTGAAAAACTCGATTTTAGTGAAAACTTTGCGGGAAATCGTCATATTCTAGAAACCCATTTGAAATTTAATAACACTACTTTTTCAAACAATTTTAGTGCTTTGAAAAGTTCGGGAGATTATGCCGATTCAAAATTTACAAGAAATCAAACCCAACTAAAACATCACTTTTCTAAAAACTGGGTGGGCGGTAGTTTTCGTCACGAAAACAATCAAGAAACCTTAAATGAAACCCAAGCATTAAGCAACTTGAGTCAACGTTTTTCTGAATTTGGTGCATTTGTTGGACGAGGTGATTCTACCAAAGTTTTTGTAGAAATTGGTTATCTCAACCGTGTAAACGATAGTATTCAAAATCAATTACTAACTCGTGTAAACCAATCGGATTCGTATTATTTAAAATCACAATTGGTTAAAACCGAAAAATCGAATTTAAGCGTTTTTATTAATTATAGAAATTTGAGATATGAGGATGACTTGAAAAAAGATGAACCTTCATTGAATTCGAGAATTCTGTATAGTGATAATTTTTTTAACCGATTATTACAAAGCACTACTACTTACGAAACTTCTTCGGGTACCATTGCACAACAAGAATTTACCTATTTGGAAGTTGAAGCAGGTCAAGGAGTTTACACTTGGAACGATTATAACGGTAACGGCATTCAGGAATTACAAGAATTTGAAATTGCACCCTACCCCGATCAAGCCAAGTATGTACGTGTGTTTTTACCGAACCAAGTATTCTTAAGAACCCATCAAAATAAATTTTCACAAGCATTAAATTTTAATGGTTCGATTTGGCAAAATGAAATAGGTTTTAAAAAGTTCATCTCCCATTTTTACAACCAAACATCTTTATTGGTAGAGAGAAAAATATTACGTAATGAAGATAATTTTGACTTAAATCCGTTTTCAAACAACGAGGACATTGTGGGCTTAAACAATAGTTTTAGAAATAGTTTGTTTTACAACCGAGGCAAACAAAAGAATAGCACAACCTATACTTTTTTAAACAATCAAGTACAAACACTGCTAAATGTAGGTTCACAAGAAAACAAAATACAATCGCACCAATTACAATACAGTCACTTGCTTAAAAAGAGTTGGTTATTCCATTTTGAAACAAGTATTGCAAAAACAACAAGTGAATCGGAGAATTATGCTACTAGAAATTACAACATTGATACGTATAGTGTAAATCCAAAATTATCCTATCTGTTTTCAAAAAATACGAGTTGGGACATCTTCTATGAATTCCAAAATCAAGAAAACACCATCAATAATCTAGAAGTGCTTAAACAAAATAAGCTAGGCACCTCATTTACATTAAACAGTGAAAAAGGTTTTTCACTTAATGCTGAATATTCATTTTTCAACAATGCCTTTTCGGGTGACCAACTTTCCCCAGTAGCCTTTCAAATGCTACAGGGATTACAAGCGGGTAAAAATAGCGTATGGCATCTGCTACTACAGAAAAACATTACTCAATATTTAGATATCAACATTAATTATCAAGGCCGTAAATCCGAAACTAGTAAAATAATTCACACAGGTAATGTTCAATTAAGAGCGTTTTTTTAGTTAATTTTTTAGATTTATAACATCAAATAGCTACTTTTACGACTCAAATTTCTCAGCCTCAAAACCATGAAGAAAGCTTTACTTGCATTAACCTTATTACTTTTCTCGATATTTTCATTCTCTCAATTAAGTAACAAACACTGGATTCCACCCTTACACGCCAGAAATGGTGATGTTGTTGCAGATCATTATGTTTATTTATCAACCCCTTCACCTACTGCTTTTGCTGTAACAATCACAACAGGAAACGGCACACCTATAGCTGGTTCTCCTTTCACAATATCACAGGGAAACCCAGTTCGTGTTTTCATTGGAAACACACAACCATCACCAATGTTTCTCGATGTTAATGATGTAAACACTGTTGAATCAGATAAAGGACTAATTTTAGAAGGTTCAAAAGATTTTTATGTAAGTTTTAGGATTCGTTCTGCAAATCATGCTGAGATATTAGTATCTAAAGGAAAGACTGCTAAAGGAACTAATTTCCGCTTAGGAAGTGTCCCACAACTATATGACAGCAGTATCCGAAACTTTGTATCAAGTTTCATGGCAACAGAAGACAATACAACTGTAAATTTAACTGATTACAACCCAAGTGTAGTGTTTGTATCTGGAAGTGGAAACATTACACTAAACAGTCAAACTTTCACATTAAATGCTGGACAAAGTGTAGTCGTTTCAGGATACACAGATGTAGCTGCTAACTTTACCGGTTTTATTGGTGCCTTATTAACTTCTAACAAACCAATAGTGGTTAATAGTGGAAATGCAACAGGTGGGGCAGGTCCAGACCCAGGAGATGGAAATTCTGGACAAGACTTTAACTTAGACCAGATAGTCCCTTTTAATCAAATTGGTACAAAATATATTGTTGTAAAAGGAAATGGTAGTGCAAATTCAGAAAAGCCTTTAATTATTGCTACAGAAGATAATACGGACGTTTATACCAACGGAAATCCAAGTCCAATTGCAACTTTAAATGCTGGAGATTACTTTTTGATACCTAGTCTAAACTATCAAGGTTTTCCCAATCCAAACATGTACATTGAAAGCTCTAAACCAATCTATGTTTACCAAATTCTAGCTGGTAATACAAATGATGCAACTTCAGGATTAAATTTCATCCCTCCATTAAGTTGTTATTGGCAGAGAAATGTTGATTTAATACCTGATTTTAACAAGATTGGGAACGTATTATACAACCAAAGCAGAATTATCATTGTAACCGAAGTAAATTCACAAGTTACTATTAATAACAGTCCAATAACAGCCACACCCCAAGCTGTTCAAGGAAATCTTGGATGGGAGACCTATAAAGTATCAGGATTAAATGGCAATATAGCTGTTGAATCTACGGGTGCACTTGCTGTTGGTGTTTTTGGTACCGATGGGGATGCCGCAGGTTTTGGAGGCTATTTTTCTGGATTTGGTAGTGAACCTGAAGATACTAACATAACCATTTGTTCCAATACTACAATTGATCTTCTTGAAGCAATAGAGGGAAATCCTTCCGATGGCGGAACTTGGTCACCTGCTCTAATTAGTGGCACAAACATGTTTGACCCAAGTGTTGACATGGAAGGAACCTATATTTATAATTATAATATTACCTGCGATGGAATTACAGTGTCTGAAAGTGTTGATATTACTGTAACTTTCGAACAAGCACCTGATGTTGGTTCAGATGCAACAATTTCTTTTTGTACAACTGATACAGCTGTTGATTTATTCTCATTGCTTAATACCACAAACACAACCGGGATATGGAGCCACAATGGGACAACAAGGCCTAATGGAATATTAAACCCTGCATCAGATAATTCCGGAGATTATGTATACACTATATTTACAAATGGTATTTGTCAAGAGGTTTCAGTTACAGTTAGTGTTACAGTAAATCAAAGCCCAACAATTAATACCATAACTCCTCTAGAAACATGTGATGACAGTATTGATGGGGATACTAGTGGTGAATCGTTATTTATACTTACGAATAAAGATTTAGAGATTGTTGGCAACAGTAGTAATATTCTAAATATCAAATATTACGAATTAATAACTGATGCTGAAAATAATGCTGTAAACAATATCAACACAATACGTGCTGTTACAGGAGAAATAATTTACTTCAGAATTACGGATGAAAACGGATGTCATACCATAGGCTCATTTGAATTAATTGTAAATCCATTGCCAGTTGCAAATGATGTTATACTAAAACAATGTGACACTGATAATGATGCTATTACAAGTTTCAATTTAACAGAAGCAACCCTACTGATTTCTTCAGAAACAAATATCAATTTAACCTACCATAACTCACAAAATGGAGCTTTGACTTTAACTGATTTTGTAAATGACATCACAAATCATACCGCTGCAAATGGATCAATCGTTTGGGCAAGGATTGAAAACACGACAACAGGTTGTCTCAGAGTCGTAAAAGTAGATCTTGTAGTTTCAACGACAGTAGTAGCAGGAAGCTACCCGCTTATTTTAAACACATGTGATAATTACTTAAATGCAACAAATACAGATACAGATGGCATTGACACATTCGATTTAACGGAAATTGAAAACTATATTCTGTCAAATTCTAATTTTCCAAGTGGGCAATCGTATACCTTTAGTTATTATGAAAATGCTACAGATGCGTTAGCTGAACAAAATGCTATTTCAAATCCACAAAGTTTTACCAATACAATTCCAAACACTCAAACGATTTGGGTACGCATCGATAGTGATATTAACAACGAGTGTGTAGGCTTAGGTGCCTATTTGACTTTAAAAGTGAATCCTATACCAGATGTTGAACTTGGTGCAGATTTTTCCATTTGTGTTAACCCTGTAACGGGAGTTGGTTCACAAGTAATTAACGCTAGTCCATCAACTAATGGCAATTACAGTTACCAATGGTCAACAAACATTGCTAGTTTAGACTTAAGCAATCAAACTAATGCAACTTATCTCGTTTCTAATGAAGGGACTTATTATGTAACAGTTACAAACGACATTACAAACTGCCAAAATACCGATAGTATCACAGTATCTTTTTCGTCAGAACCCGCTAATTTTACAGCTGAAGTAACTAGCCCTGCTTTTTCATCAAATACTACAGCGATATTAGGTATAGCTGAGGGAGGTTATGGTGAATACGAATATAGTATTAACGGTAGTAATTGGCAAACTAGTAACCAATTTGAAGGTTTACCTCTTGGCACGTACACCATTTATGTAAGGGATCAAAACAAATGTGGCGTAAAATATGTAGCTGATTTGTTTACGGTAACCTATCCAAAATATTTTACTCCAAACGGTGATGGTTTCCATGATACTTGGAACATTACAGATTTAGACAAAAGCTATAATGCACTAGTTACGATTTACGATCGTTATGGTAAATTAATACAACAAATTACACCCAACAGAAGTGGATGGGACGGCACTTATAATGGTGTACAATTACCAGCAACCGATTATTGGTTTACAATTAGTTATACAGAAAAAGGCGAAAACAAAATATTCAAATCACATTTCAGTTTATTAAGATAATGGAAGGAACAATCAATACAACAATTGAAAATAAAATTGCAACTATAGCATTCTATCACCCAGCAAGTAATTCGTTTCCTAGTACACAACTACAAAAATTAACCGATGCTATTCGCTTAGCAGGAGAAAATGAACAAGTAAGCATCATTGTTCTAAAAAGTGAAGGTAATGGCGCCTTTTGTGCAGGAGCTTCATTTGACGAATTATTAGCCGTATCCAATTTAGAAGAAGGCAAACTGTTCTTTTCGGGTTTTGCCAATGTGATCAATGCCATGCGAAACTGTCCCAAATTAATTGTAGGACGTATTCATGGAAAAGCTGTAGGGGGTGGTGTCGGAATTGTTGCAGCTTGTGATTATACTTTCGCAACCAACAATGCGGCTACAAAATTATCTGAATTAGCAATTGGAATAGGTCCTTTTGTTATCGAACCAGCAGTTTCACGCAAAATTGGAAAAACAGCTATGACAGGCATGACATTAGCTGCAACGGAATGGAAAAGTGCAGAATGGTCACAAGAAAATGGATTATTTACCAAAACTTTTGAAACTACAACCGAACTAGACGAAGCTTTAAATTCATTTACAGAAAATCTTTCAAGTTATAACCCTGAAGCATTGAATGAAATTAAAAAAGTGATATGGGAAGGAACGGAACATTGGGAACAACTACTTTACGAAAGAGCAGCAATTTCCGGAAAATTAGTTTTATCTGATTTTACAATTAATGCCTTAAATCAATTTAAAACCAAATAAATGTTTTTAACTTTACAACAACTCGACATTGAAGAAAAAGTAAAAAACGCACCTGATAATGGCTACCAAATAGGATTACTAATTGGTAGCTATTTACCCTTTGTGATTTTAGTCATAGTTGCATATTTGCTTTATTACTTTGCCAAAAAGAATAAGAAACGCAATTAACTAAATCTTACGCGTCTTCAACCAGCCTGTAATACTCAAACGCTCGCGTTTTACAGGCTTAACTTCATGTTCGAGCACCTGACTCTCAAAAACTACCATTCGCCCCTTTAAAGGGTAAATATTGATTGTTTCATCATCTTTATAAATAGCAAGTTCACCTCCGTATTCTGGAGACCAATCTTCATCATTCAAGTAGCAAACAATAGAGAGTTTTCTACTGTCGTCATTTTGAAAAGTATCCAAATGCCTTTTGTAAAATGTACCTATGGGATACAGTGCATAATGAAATTCACGATCTTGAATTCCTAAAAAACAAGTTCGGTTCAAATAATTAGTAAAGTCATCAATTTTTAAAAAGAAAAAATTTTCTGCTTCATTCAAATTTGATTCATCCAACCAAGAAATAAAATCGCCTCTAATAGTCTTTACTACTTTCTCTGTAAACTGATTACCTATGGCCGATTTTTTAAATTCATCTTCTTCATATTTTACCAACAAGCTTTCGCGCAAAGCTTCTACTTCTTCTGGTAAAAAAAAATCATCAACTACACTATACTGTTGCACTAAAAGATCATCTATAACCTTTTCATACTTAGGATTTAAAAAAAAATCGCTCATAAATTATCCGTGAAAAAAGTGCGCAAATATACACTTAAAGACAATACAAAAATCGCTTTATTAATTTTATTACATTTGTATAAAATACAACTTCGAAAAATGAGCAATATAAGAATCACCAAACAATTTACTTTTGAAACTGGACATGCCTTATACGGGTATGATGGAAAGTGTAAAAATGTACACGGACATAGTTACAAACTATCGGTAACCGTTATTGGAAAACCTATTACCGATACCTCTAATGTAAAATACGGAATGGTAATTGATTTTAGTGATTTGAAAAAAATTGTAAAGGAAGAAATTGTTGATCTTTTTGATCATGCAACTGTTTTCAATCAAAACACCCCTCATGTAGAACTAGCAGAAGAATTAAAAAACAGAGGACATCATGTGATTTTAGTTGACTATCAACCAACCAGTGAAAATATGGTTATTGATTTTGCATCTAAAATTAAAAACAGGCTCCCAAAACACATTAAATTACACTCTTTACGATTACAAGAAACCGAATCTTCGTTTGCAGAATGGTTCGCTTCTGATAACCTATAAAAAAAGCCCTAAAACTTAGTTTTAGGGCTTTTTCTTTATTGTTTGTCTAATTCTTATTTCTTAACAATTAAGAATTCTGAACGTCTATTTTGAGCATACTCTTCGTCAGTACATTTTTTACATTGTACTTTAGGCTCAGACTCACCAAAACCTTGACCCGAAATACGATCTTTAGAAATCCCTTTAGAAATTAAATATTGAACTGTAGATTTTGCACGACGGTCTGATAAATCCATGTTGTATTTATCGTTACCTCTACTATCCGTATGAGATTTTACAAATATAACCATCTCTGGGTGCTCGTTCATAACCATTACTAAACGATCTAACTCGCTTGCTCCTTGAGCTGTAATGTTACTCTTATCAAACTCAAAGAAAATAGACTCTAGTATAACTTCAGTTGGAGTAATAACAGGCATAATAGGCTCCATTAACACTTCAATGTTAACATCACCACCTTCAGACTTGTCCATAGCTACAATAGCATTTTCAAATCCTGAACGTGTAGCTTGAATACTATACGCTTTATAACACTCTAAACCGAAATTAGCTGTACCATTTGACGCTGATTGTTTTGTTCCAACTACATCATTTTTATCGTTTACTACAGAAACTGTAGCACCTTCAATTACAGCACCAGTCTTAGCATTTTTAACAACTACTAAACCATACACATTACAAACTGGAATAGCTACGTAAATGTTATCAACACCGTCTCTGTTACTAGAGAAAAAAGCAACCTTCTTAGTTACATCATAAGCAAAAGAAAAATCATCTTTTGAAGTATTTACAGGAACTCCAACGTTTTTAGCATCTGTACCTTTAGTTAAGTCGATACTGAAAACATCAAAACCTCCAAAGCCCTTTCTAGCATCAGATGCAAAATACAACACATTACCTTCTGCTATAAATGGGAAACTTTCATTTCCTTCAGTATTGATCTTGTCACCTAAGTTAACCGGCTCGCCATAAGTATCTCCATCAACACTTACTTTCCATAAGTCTTCACCTCCAAAACCACCTGGCATATCAGATGAGAAATATAACGTTTTGCCATCTTTACTGATACTTGGGTTTCTCATAGAGTAAGCTTCGTTGTTAAAAGGCAAAGCTGTTTTGTTTGACCAAGAATCACCTTCTTTAGTAGCTTTATAAAGATAAATTTTTCCAAACTTAAGGTGTTTAGTTTTATCTTTTACATACTCTTTTTCATTAAAACTTTCACTTCCAAAATACATGGTGTTTCCATCAGCTGTAATTGCAGCAGGTCCATCATGCCATCTTGTGTTTAAATTATCTACTTCAGTAGCTTCGCTAATAGTTCCATCAGCATTATAAATTGCTTTATAGATATCTAAATACGGCTCGTCATTCATTCCATTATTACGTCTTGATGTATTTCTAGCAGAAGCGAAATAAATAGTATTATCTTGAGCTAAAACAGCGCCAAAATCTGATTTATCACTATTTACATCAGAAGACGATACATTAAACAACTTTGGTTGTGAATTCAGTTCAGTAACATAATTCGGATCGTTTTTAAACGCTTTTGCACGTTGGTCATTTGGAGCCAATGATGCAAACATGTTCATCTGACGATCAGCCTCAGCATAGTTACCTTCTGCCTTAAGCATTTGTGCATAACGATAATACGTTTCCGCATCTTGCTTTTCTTCAACTACTTTAGCATACCAAGTAACTGCTTCTTTAGTATTGAAAACATTATAATAACTATCTGCAATTTGCTTATTCACATAAGCATCGCCTTTTCCTTTATCTACTAATTTTAAATATTCTTTAACAGCATCTACATATTCGTATCGAGCAAATAAGTTATCCGCAATTTTTGTGTCTTTGTTTTGTGCGCTTAGCATACCACTAGCGATCACAAAACTTAAGGTTATATACAGTTTCTTCATGTCGTTATCGCATTAAGGTTAAAAATATCGTGGTGAACTAGACACCTTCTTGTTGAAATTAACATCAAATAATAAAATTATTTCATGTGATGATGGCGTTGTAACCTTTAAGTCTGAAACAATATGATCATATGCATAACCGATTCTTAAATTAGGCAATACTGCATAATTTACCATTGCACCAAAGCTATCATCTAAACGATAAGTACCTCCAATTTCAAATTTCTCATTAAACAAGAAATTAGCTGATAAATCTAATGAAGCTGGTAAAGTATTGAAAACAGACTTCACCATAAAGAAAGGCTTGAATTTAATGTTCTCATTCAAATCAAATACATATCCCCCCGTCACAAAGAAGTGAGATGTCTCTGAACCAAATTCATACTGATCGCCATTAACACGTAAATCCAAATGTTTCGATTTTAACATATTTGGCACAGAAAAACCTAAATAATACTTGTTTGTATAATAGAATAAACCTGATCCGATGTTAAAATAAGTGTTGCTAACATTTTCAGAGAATGCAGGGTCGTTTGCTTGTGGTAGTGTATTATAAATATCATCATACAAACCAACTTTATGTAACGTTAATCCAGCTTTAACACCAAAAGCTAATTTATGTTCACCTCCTAAATTTAAAGTATAAGAGAAATCTCCATAAATATTATTTTCTTCTACAGGTCCAATTTTATCTGAAATAACAGACAAGCCTAAACCTACATTTTTTCCTACAGGACTATGACCGAAAAAAGTCCCTGTTGTAGGTGCATCTTCTATCTCTACCCATTGCTTTCTGTAAAGCAATCCCATAGATAAATTTTCTTTAGATCCAGCATAAGCGGGATTCATAACACTCATATTATACATGTATTGTGTATAATGAGGGTCTTGTTGTGCTTGTACATCCGAAAAGAAGACAAACATGAATAGTACAACTGATAGTAATTTCTTCATTATTATATTATTTTTTAATAAGCTACTCCTACTCTTTGAGGAGTAGCTTAATATCCTTTCTAATGTTCTCTGTTAATATAAATCCAACCTGTTTTAGAAGGCATGTCATTAAAGTGAATTACATAGTAATACGTTGCGTCTGGTAATTCTTTACCATTATCAGCCTTACCATTCCACTCATTAACATAATTGTTTTTAGAATAAACAATTCTACCGTAACGGTTAAAGATTTCTAATTTACTAACATTGAATGCTGATAAATCAAAGTTATCATTTAAACCATCATAGTTCGGAGAAATACCTTTTTGAATTTGACAACCTTTTGTTGTAACAATAAATGTTGAAGTTGCATAACAAATATCATCTGGTGTGAATGTATAAGTTGTACTTCCATTTAACGATGTATCAATTGTGCTTGGCGACCAAGTTCCTGTTAACTGATGTCCTTCAACAGACTCAATAGGGAACTCAACTTCAGCTCCAACACAAATTTCAACACCATCAAAAGTAACGATATCTTTTGCAATAATAGTCACTTCTAAAGTTCCCACACTAGCACACTGACCTTGATCTGGAGTGAAAGTATAAGTATAAGTACCCGCTACAGAAGTATCGATAGACGACACATCCCAAGTACCTGTAAATCCTTCTATTGAAGTAACTGGTAACGCAGAATTTGTATCACCTTCACAAAGTGCAATAGCATTAAATGTTGCAGGAGTACTAGCTGTGATAACAACTACAAATGTAGAACTTGCTCCGTTAATACAGTTTGCCACATCAGGTAATACTGTATAAGTAACTGTATAAGTACCAGGAGTACTATTTACTACATCAATCTCTCCTGTTGCGATATCAATTACTAAACCAGTTGTTGAAGTAAACTCACCACCTACTGCAAAGTTTGGTGCAGAAGTATCAGGTAATAAATTAGCATTATCATTACAAACTGGAGTTACATAAGTAAACGCAGTAACAGGATCAACTGTATTAGAGTTAGACAATGTAATACTTAACGGTTGTGAGTAACAATTAGTAATAGTATCATGAGCAACTAACGTATAGTTTCCAGCTGCTAAACCACTAAAAATTGGATTTGTTTGAACTGTATCAGCAGTACCATCATTTAAGATATACTCATAACTAGCAACAAATAAAGTATAAACACCTACACTAGAATAATCTTCAGCAGAAGTTGGATTACCCCAATCAACAGCTACCCAATCCGCAGGCTCCCAGTTAATAGATGGTAAAGTTGTACCAATAGTTACCCTTTGATAGTTATAACCAATTCCATAAGGACCAAATGGCGGTGTAAATGGAGTTCCATCAGGAGTTCCCCAAACATCAATTTCCACATCAGCACTAGTTGCTAATGCAATCTTGTCATTATTGTTAACACCAGAACAAGCGGTGAATTCTAAATCTGGAACAACTCCACCTTCATTAGCAGAACTTCCAATTTTAACTACTACAACATCATCATGAGCTAAAGTTCCTGTAAGAGGTAAATCACAAAGCGCTGTTGCTCCACCATTCACATAAACTTTAACCTTATAGTTTGATAAATCAACACTTGAACCAGTTCCGTTGTAGATCTCTACATATGTTAAAGAACCCGGTTGAGAATCTGTTACCTCAGAGATGAATAAATCACCAGGGTAATTCAATTGTGCAATAAGTGGAGACGTTACTTCAATAGAACCTTGTGGTGTAGCACATGTAGGATCTGTATTTGTTGTCTCTGGCAATGGAATATCTACAATAGCAACATTTGCAATTTGACTAAATACTGCATCAGTACAACCTGTAGTTGCATCAGTTACATCACCTAAAATAATTTGCATATTAACAGTTGTTGGAACGGTTAAAGTAGCTGTACCAGCAGCATCTAATACTATAGGTGCAGCACCTGGAGTACCATTTTGAGTATATGTTACAGAAGCACCTGGAGTACCATTAATAGTAAACACAGCGTCTGAACCAATACATGCAAATGGACTTGCAGCAAGAATGGTAGCAGTAGGTAGTGGATTTACAATCACTGAATGTGTATCAGTCACCGTAATATTACAAACTGAATTATAAATATTCAATAATGCTAAATCAACTGTACCAACTGCAGGAGCTGTAATAGTAATAGTAGCAATACCTGAAGCGTCAACAGTAACTGTTTCTACTACAGTAGACCCATTAATTGTATAATCAATATCAAAACCAGCAGAAGCTTGAATTGTAAACACTGCATCTTCTTCAAAACAAATTGGAGAATTTGAAGTTATACCCGTCACTGAAGGAGAAAAATCAACAATAGTTATTGGAGCTGGCGCTAAGATATCACATCCATTAATAGTGAACACAAAATTATCGTAAACACCTGCATCTAATCCATTGATGTTAATATCCCCATTGAAGTTAGCTTGAATATTCATTGGCCCAGTAGGCACATCGTTATCATCAAAAGTTACACTGTAAACGTCTCCAGGGTTAAATCCTGAAACTGTAATAACAGCATTTGAACTACCACACTGCTCGTCTTGCCAAGTGAAACTTGGTGTACCTTGGATTGCAAATGTAGCGATGAAGTTATTATTATTATTATTTACTAAAATAGTAGTTCCACAAGCAGTACCAGAACCATCATCACCCACCAAATCATAGTAAACCTCAATAACATAATCACCAGGTGTGAATGTAGTTAAGTCTAAGTTTGTAGATGTGATATCAGCCCAAATTTGATCACCAGCATTACAAGAGTTTCCATTTGTAAATGTTCCACCCGAACATGCTTCAACAAAAGTAAGCGGTAAAGTAGTAAATGCTCCTGGAGTTGAACCTGCAGCATATACTCTATAATACATGTTTGCACTACAAACTGTAGAAGCTGTATTTTCAAAAGAAACCAATTGACCACCATTTAATACTAAGTTCCCTGAGTTTTGAACATAAGTACCGAAATCATTATTTGTATAAACATTAGCAGGAGGTGCAATAGTACCACCAGTAACATTAAAATAGTCTCCATTAACAGCAGTCTCACATGTTTCGATATTAACAGCTGTTCCTAAAACGTTAAAGTCACATGTTCCTAAAATATCAACTACCATTGTGAATTGAGGTGAACATGCAAATGTAACAGGATCTGGGTTAAATACATAAGTATATGTACCTGCAACAGTAGCATCAATTTGCGTAGCTGGAACAGTAGTCACAGGAGTAGTTGTAGCGTCAGTAACCAATTCCCAAGTTCCCGTAACACCATTAGTATCGGTAGTAGCTAAAGGAATGTTTGCTGCTCCAACACATATAGGTGATGGGTTCACAAAAGTCGGTTGAATAACATCCAATACAGTAATAGTATAAGTATCCGAAGTATTACAAATCGAAGCCGGATCATTTGTACTTGCCGTTACTGTATAAACACCAGGAGCACCTGGAGTAAATAAAACAACATCATTAGCTGTAACAGCGATTGAGTTTGGATCTGAAGCAGTCCAAGTATAAACACCATTACTACCTGAAGCAGTTAAGTTAAGTGACTCACCTAAACATATAGTTGTAGCACCAGCTTCATCATCTTCTGTAAAATCTTCTGTTGGATCCACTGGATTTGAAGCAGTAACTTGTACACCTGTAGAAGTACAACCAGGTGAAGTAACCGTTACTGAATAATCACAAATTGCTCCTGCAAAACCATCAATCATTAAAATATAGGTTTGTCCTGGAGCCAATCCGTTAAATGTCAAAGCGTTTGTCCCTGGATTCATTGGAGAATAACAAGCTATACTACTAACTGGACCTGAACCTATTGTATTCGCACTAAATAAGAAGAACTGAACACCAGAACCATTCGTACAGTTTCCTACTAACACGTCTAATGTTACAGTTGTACAAGAAGCCTGAAAGGTCAAGAACGAGTTATTTTCAATAGATCCACAAAAAGCAGTCGATAATTCTGGCCATGTGTTCACCGTATAAGATCCAGAAGTATTACCACAATAACCATCCACTGTACAAACAGGCGTAGCATTAGGCGCATCATTACCTGCTGGTTCTGAACTACCACAACCTGCAAATAAAGTAGTAAAATTAATTGGCCCATTCCAGAAACTATTATCACCATTTCCACAATCTGCTCTTACCCAAAACTCATACTGTGTATTTGGATTTAAGTTGTTAATTGTAAAAGGATTTGATGTTGCAGGAATTGTTACAGCACCAGCTCCAGGATAACCTGTACCAACTGGCTGAACAACCACTAACCAACCACCTGCAGGAGGTGTAGTGTTATTATCTGTCCAAGTAACTTCTACAGAATCATCACTAATTGAAACAACCGATAAAGCTGTAGGAAGCGCACAAGTTGGAGGAGGCGTACAGAAAATACTAGCATCCCATCCCGCTTGATTAGCACTTGCAGTAGAAGTAAATTGGAAAGTCAAACATCCAGTTGAACTAGTAAATACAGGGGGTAAATTTGTCCCTTGATATGTACCTAAAACTGGAGCTGAAGTATTATTTCCATTATATACTGTTAAAATATCACCTGTAGCAGTAGCAAATGAATTGAAAATAGCCGTTACTACATCACCAGTTGTTTCTGGACAAATTGTCCAAAAAATATTTTCATTATTTCCATAGTTTCCTGTTGCACCACCTGTATCATAAAAATGATCTCCTGCACAATAATTAGGTGTAGTTGTAAAATTAGTTGGGAATGTCCAATCACTTATTACACCATTAGTTGCATCACAAGTTGTTCTTACATACACTGTATAAGGCGAATTTGAATTCAATCCTGGAATCAAATAAGAATACCCAGGAACTGAACTAGCATTTGGAACTGAACTAGCAGTTGGAGCTGGTGACCCAGTTGGAACCCAATAAATATCGTAAGGACCTGTACCACCTGTTGGATCTATCCATGAAACGGTAGCCGAACTTGAGTTTGCTCCAGTTACAGTTACGGCAATTGGCATAGGACATGCTGGCGGTGGCCCACATGAAATATTGGACGTCCATCCTGCTGCAACACCTGTTGCATTTGACACGAAATGAAAAGTCAAACATCCATTTGCTGCAGACGAAGTAAATGAAGGTGGCGTATTAGCTCCCGAATAGGAACCAAGTAAAGTAGCGCCTGTATTATCCCCATTGTAAACATATAGAATATCCCCTGCTTGAGTATTAAACGATGAAAAAGAAACCGTTACAACATCACCAGTTGTATCAGGACACAATACCGTTACTATGTTTTGATTGTTTCCATAGTTTCCAGAAGCACCTCCTGAATCACTAAAGTTACCCCCACAACCTGGCGGTAATTCCGTAGTAGTAAAAGTTCTTGGATCAGACCAAGGACTTGGATTATCAACATCACACAATGCTCTAACATAATACGTATAAGATGTTAAAGGCAATAATGGTGGATTTAAGGGATATGGACTCGAAACTGGAGAAATAAATGTTCCTGTACCTGGTGTAAAACCAATAGGACCATACTCAATTTCAAATTGCGTTGCTGGACCTGCATAACTCCATGTTAAAGTAGCTGATGTTGCTGCTGGAGCTGCTTGTAAGTTAGTAGGCGGAAAACATTGTTGATCCACTTTAACATTATCTAGCACCCAACGGTCACCATTGTTATTTTCGTGTACGAAAGCAAAATAAGCTTGTGTTCCTGCTGGATACGCATCCAACAAGATAAATTCTTGCTGACATGGACCATTTGGAAAATCCAACTCGTTATAAGTTGCTAATAACGTAAACGAAGTAACATCCGTTTGCGAAGTTGTTGAAATGTAAACTTTGTACACACTTCCTTGTTCACCAGACTGTGTTGATCTTCCGTAAAAACGAATTTGACCATTAGCAGGTATAGTTACCTGTGGTGTTACCAACCAGTCGATAGAAAACTGCCCTGCGGCAACAGTCTCACGATTTAAGTAGGCTGCTCTAGTGTCTTGACATACCAAAGAACCAAAGGTTGTAATTTGGACTGTGTTGTTTGACCCAACACCATTGTCAAAAAACTTCCAGGTTCCGGAATCTAACGCCCAATCACCTGTCGCTAAATCCGGCGTAGCCGTTCCTTCAAAATCCTCGAACAAGGCTTGCCCGTAGGAAGCAAAGGCGAACAATGAAAGAAAAACGAGTAATAATTTTTTCATTCTGTTAATATTATGTTATGGTTTGATTAATTTCTCAAAAATAGTAAAATTAAACTTTTTAAAAACATATAATGATAAAAAGTAACAAAACGTCGACGAAATGTTACATTTAACATACTAAAAAATGATTACTTTTGCTAAGAAAATATTATAAGTCATTTTGAAAGAAGGAACTAAAATCTATTTTGCATCCGACCAACACTTCGGAGCACCCACAAACAAAGAGAGTTTTCCACGTGAACAACGTTTTGTCCGTTGGCTAGAAGAAGTAAGAAAAGATGCTGCAGCAATATTTCTACTTGGTGATTTGTTTGATTTTTGGTTTGAATATAAAACCGTAGTACCCAAAGGTTTTGTAAGAGTTTTAGGAAAATTAGCAGAAATTAGAGATTCAGGCATACCAATTTATTTCTTTGTAGGAAATCATGACTTGTGGATGCACGACTATTTTGAAAAAGAATTAAACATTCCGGTTTACCACGATAACAAAATATTCACATATAATAACAAGACTTTTCTTATCGGTCATGGTGATGGAAAAGGTCCAGGCGATAAAGGATACAAACGCATGAAAAAAGTTTTTACCAATCCTTTTTCAAAATGGTTGTTTCGTTGGTTGCACCCAGATATAGGTGTAAAACTCGCCCAATATTTATCTGTTAAAAACAAAATGATTTCTGGAGAAGAAGATGTTAAATTTTTAGGAGAAGAAAACGAGTGGTTGATTTTATATGCTAAACGCAAATTAGAAACCAAACATTACGACTATTTTATATTCGGTCATCGCCACTTACCCATGATAGTAGATTTACCACAAGAATCTAAATATGTGAACTTAGGCGATTGGATAGGCTATTTCACTTACGGTGTGTTTGACGGAACAACTTTTGAACTAAAGGAATACAAAAATTAGTGTTCCTTTTCCAGTTCCGCTACTTCCTTTTCTAAATCCAATTTTCGAAATGAAGGAGAAATTAATGCTGTAACCACTACCGTACCGATAGTCATACATCCACCAAAAACAACAGCCCTTACTACTCCCATAAGTTTTGCCGTCACCCCACTTTCGAAAGCGCCAAGCTCATTGGAAGACCCAACAAAAATAGAATTCACTGAAGAAACACGGCCACGCATATTATCGGGTGTGTGCAATTGTAAAATAGTATTACGAATAACAACGGAAACACCATCAGCAACACCACTCAAGAAAAGCGCTACAACGGATAACCAAAAATACTCCGACAATCCAAATACAATAATACTTAATCCGAAAATAAAAATTGCTGTTAAAAGTTTAACACCCGCATTTTTATTGAGTGAAAAATACGCCGCTGCCAACATGGTAATAATAGAACCAACAGCGGGTGCTGCTCTAAGGATGCCAAATCCTTCTGAACCTACCTTTAAAATATCTTGTGCATAAACGGGCAACAAGGCCACTGCCCCACCAAACAAAACCGCAAACATATCCAAAGAAATTGCACCTAGTATGGTTTTGTTGTTAAATACAAATCTCACCCCTTCTTTCAAACTTTGAAAAACAGGTTCTCCTATTTTTGGATTCAAAATTGGTTTTCTTGAAATCTGACTCAACCAGAGTAAAGCAAAAAGTGTACAGATAAAAACCAAACACATCGACCAATGTACTCCCATAAAACCAATTGCTACACCAGCCAAAGCAGGACCAAACATAGAACCCAATTGCCAAGTAGAACTACTCCAAGTAGCAGCATTAGGATAATTTTTCTTTGGAACAATTAATGCCAATAATGAAAAAACTGTTGGACCAATAAATGCACGAACCAAACCACCTAAAAACACTAAGGCATAAATAATCCATAATACCATTGATTTTGAAAGAGATTCCACTAAACTAGGAACCGTAACCAAAAACAACCCTAAACTTACGACTGAAAAACCAAGCAGACACTTTACTAAAAGTCTCTTTTTCTCACTTTGATCCACAATATGCCCAGCAAACAAAGCCATAGAAACTGCAGGTATAATTTCCATTAACCCAATTATCCCAAGCGAAAGTGGATTTTTGGTTATACTGTAAACCTCCCATTCTATAATCACAAACTGCATGGACCATGCAAAAACCAATGCAAAACGCATAGCAAGAAAAAATCGAAACTCTTTAAATCGTAAGGCAGCGTAGGGGTCTTTTTTAGCCATCTGAAGATTGAATATCACGTAATTGAAGCTGCAAAGTTACAACATCTTGCCACTCATTCTCTTCAATTGAAACGATAGCATCAAACTTTAGGTGATTTTTAACATTTGAAAGTTTATCCCCTAAACCAAATCCGATTCCTGCATATGACATTGAATTTTTTTGCTTTACATAAACTTTAAGATGTTCATCATCTGCCCCCAATGTTCTAGCATAACCCGAATCTTCCAATTCCTTTACCAAAAATAAGGGTGTCATATTTTGAGGTCCAAAGGGTTCAAACTGTTTCAGAATACGAACCAATTTTGGTGTTATTTCTTTCAAGTTAATCTCAGCATCATACTCAATCTCTGGAATCAATAAATCGGGATGAATTGTTTGACGCACATGATTTTCAAACGCAAATTTGAATTTCTCATAATTCTCTTCCAGCAATGTCATTCCTGCTGCATACATATGCCCTCCGAATTGTTCCAAATATTCCGAACAAGATTCAAGCGCATTGTAAACATCAAAATCCTTTACCGATCGAGCTGAAGCTGCTAGTTTATCACCACTTTTCGTAAACACAATAGTAGGGCGGTAATATTTTTCAACCAATCGTGAAGCCACAATACCAATAACACCTTTGTGCCAATCTTCTTGATACACCACTGTCGAAAATCGCTCTTGCTCATTATTTAAGGTAATCTGTTGTAAAGCTTCTTGCGTAATTTGTTTATCCAAATCTTTACGAGTAGCATTATGCACTTCTAATTCTTCCGCAAAACCCAATGCTTGTTCCAAGTTAAATTCTGTCAACAACTGTACTGCATAATCACCATGCTTGATACGACCCGCAGCATTAATACGAGGTGCAATCGTAAATACCACATCGGTAATACTCAGTTGCTTTCTTTTTACATTTTGGATGAGCGCTTGAATTCCGGGACGAGGATTTGAGTTAATTACCTCCATACCAAACTTTGCCAATACCCTGTTTTCGCCTGTAATCGGAACAATATCAGCTGCAATAGCAGTTGCTACTAAATCCAAATAAGGAACCAAATCAGTTATGGATTGACCGCGTCTTTCTCCTAGAGCTTGAATCAACTTAAAACCCACTCCACAACCACACAACTCATCATAAGGATACGAACAATCGGAACGTTTCGGATCCAAAACCGCAACAGCATCTGGCAAAATATCTCCAGGACGGTGGTGATCACATATTATAAAGTCAATTCCTCTCTCTTTTGCAAATGCTACATGATCAACAGATTTAATTCCACAATCTAAAGCAATAATCAACGTTAAATCATTGTCTGCTGCAAATTCAATCCCTTTTACCGAAACCCCATAGCCTTCATTATAGCGATCAGGAATATAAGTTGCTACATTGGGATAGTAACTCCTCAGAAAACTAGACATTAAAGAAACTGCTGTAGTACCATCAACATCATAGTCTCCAAAAACCATAATGTTTTCATTATTTGCAATAGCGGTTTCAATACGAGTAACAGCCTTATCCATATCCTTCATTAAATACGGATCATGCAAATCATCCAAAGAGGGACGAAAAAAAGATTTAGCTTGTTCATAAGTTTCAACTCCCCGTTGAACAAGCAAGGTTGCAATTATAGGATCAACCTGAAGCGCTTCTTGTAAGGCAAGTACTTTTTCCTTTTTTGGCTTAGACTTTAAATTCCAACGCATAATGGTAACGATTAAAATTTAACAATGAACTATTTTGGCGTATATATAAATGTTGCTTTGGCGTAATAAATTACACCAAAGCTATTTTTTCAAAATGGATACCATCCCATCCGAACTGCATAAAGTTACGAATATTTTGATGATCTTCTTCTGACGGTGTTTCTAACACTTTTTGGTAATGCTCACCAAAAAGGAAAAGCGTATCCGCTTCATTCAACTCTTGCATTTTAGCAAATGAAAACACTTTGCATGAACCATTATTCATTCCTTCATCATTCATTAAATTCCCATTTTTAAAAGCCGAAGGAATAAAAGTATAAGTAGCATCTATAGTAGCAATTACATCAGCAAAAGGAATCACTTCATGGTTGTTTACTTTGCGAACCAATTGGTCAACACTCATCATATAATTTTAGTTTTTATGAAAGAACAATTTAATTTCAATACTTGCGAATTGACGGAACATTTCCATCACACCACAATATTTTTCAACCGACAAATCCACTGCACGTTGCAGTTTTGACTCATTCAAGTTATTACCATAAAAATGGTATTCAAGCACTACCGCATCATAAACTTTTGGATGTTCTTCTGTCAAATTTGCAATAGTTTCAATTTTAAAATCGTCAACTTCTAATTTCATTTTTTCAATTAGTGAAGCAACATCCAAACCTGAACACCCTGCTAAAGAAGAAAGCATCATCGCCTTTGGTCGCAAACCTGTTCCTTCTCCTCCGTGTTCTGCAGCCGCATTAATTAGAAAAGTTTCACCACTTGGATTTGTGGACTCAAACTGCATTTTTACTTTCCAAGTTGTGGTTACATTATGTGTAGCCATAAAAATCTTAATTAAACTTAATTTGTAATCTTACTATTATTTCTTCCCTCCTACACAAACCACAATTTCGCCTTTTGCAGGTTTTGCTTCAAAGTGTTGCAATACTTCTTCTGCCGATCCACGGACAGTTTCTTCATGCAATTTTGACAATTCACGAGAAACAGACACTGGGCGATCTGCACCAAAATATTGTACAAACTCAGACAAAGTCTTATTCAATTTGTGAGGCGATACATAAAAAATCATGGTTCTATATTCTTCCGCCAATGCTAAAAAACGCGTTTGTCTTCCTTTTTTATCTGGTAAAAAACCTTCAAAAACAAACTTATCATTTGGCAAACCACTATTCACAAGTGCTGGCACAAAAGCCGTAGCACCAGGTAAACATTCTACAGCGACATCATTTTCAACACAAGCACGCGTTAGTAAAAAACCAGGATCAGAAATAGCAGGTGTACCCGCATCACTAATCAAGGCAATTGTTTCTCCAGCTTGCATTCGCTTCACCAAACTTTCAACTGTCTTATGCTCATTGTGCATGTGATGACTATGCATGTGCGTTGCAATTTCAAAATGCTTCAACAACTTGCCACTAGTTCGTGTATCTTCAGCCAATATCAAATCTACTTCTTTCAAAACTTTGATCGCTCTGAAAGTCATATCATCAAGATTGCCAATTGGCGTTGGAACTAAATATAATTTACCCATGTATTACACAAACTTTCTTTCAACCATTTCTAAGAAACGGTTTTCATATTCTTCTTTACCATTCCAGTTATCGTAATCTGGTTTCACAAAATCTTCAATAAATCCTTTTGCTTCCTCATACGAATCAAATGTATTCAATTGCGACAATACGCGATTGAAGTCATCTGAACTTCCGGCAAATAATTTCTTTTCAAAAGCGATACGATCATTCAATCCGATATTAATACCTCTAGTCAAACGATCGTTCAACGACATTGTTCGTGGTTCTTCCACTACAACTTTCTGTGGTTCAAATATTGGTTCTTGAGCAACCGGAACAACCTTTTCTTCAACCTCAGCTTTTACCTTTACTGGCTCTTCAATAGGTTTTTCTACTGGAGCTGGTGCTACAGGTTCAAAAGTCATCTCAGATACCTGCTCAACAACTTGAGGTATATCTTCTACTTTTACAAAATCAAGATCTTGGTAATCTTGAGCAAAAACTTCATCAAATAAAGCCGTTTGAGGAGCACTCATCTCCTCCTGTTGCATTTTTATTTCTTCTTCTACTTGAACTGGTTCTTCTACTACAATTTCTTGTTGCACTTCAGCCACAATTTTAACCGGTTCTTCCACCACTTCTTCTGTAGTTTCTGGAGTTGTGATAACTTCTTCAACAACTTCCTCTACCACTTCTTGAATTTCCGAAACAGTTTCGACAACTTGTGGTACAACTTGCTCTTGTACACTTTCCACTATTGGTTCCTCTACAACTGCAGGAGCTTCTAATTTTGCTTCAAGATCTGCTTGAGCAATTTCATCTTTAACTGCTTCAAAGTTTTCTTCATAAAAACGCAAAACGGTCAATTGTTCGTACAACTTTTTTACCTCTTCATGTAACTGCTTCGTTTCAGAACGATTTTTTAATTTTAAAACACGGTGTGCAATACTGATTAATTCGGCTTCTAACTTTTTCTTCATAACTTTATACAATAGAAATTGAAATATGGATGCTTTTTTAATACTTTTGTTAAGCATACAAGTGCCTAACAGAACAAAATATTAATCGTCCGAAAGATACAAAATGTTTCTCGAAAATACAGTAAACCAATCAGAACAATTTGGGTGGATCGAAGTGATTTGCGGCTCAATGTTTTCTGGTAAAACAGAAGAGTTAATACGTAGATTAAAAAGAGCACAATTTGCCAAACAAAAGGTTGAAATTTTCAAGCCTGCTGTTGACCAGCGCTATCACGATGAAATGGTAGTTTCGCACGATGCAAATGAAATTCGTTCCACACCAGTACCAGTAGCAGGAAACATTAGAATCCTTGCTCAAGGCTGCGATGTGGTGGGTATTGATGAAGCCCAATTTTTTGATGACGAAATTGTTTCGGTATGTAATGATTTAGCAAACTCTGGAATCCGAGTAATAGTTGCTGGTTTAGACATGGATTTTAAAGGAAATCCTTTTGGTCCGATGCCTAATTTAATGGCAACTGCCGAATACGTAACTAAAGTACATGCCGTATGTACCCGTACTGGCAACTTAGCTAACTATAGTTTTAGAAAATCAAAAGATGAAAAACTAGTTTTACTTGGAGAAACTGAAGAATACGAACCACTAAGTAGGGCTGCATTTTTCAAAGCACTACAAGAAAATAAAGATACTGAATAAGTGACCTTTGATATAGCCAATATTGTAAAAGAAATTAACGCCCAAATTGTAGGCTCCTTTGACAACTATATTGTTGACAACATTTCGATTGACAGCAGGTCTTTACATAACAATTCGGGCACTTTATTTTTTGCGTTAAAAGGTCAAAACCACGATGCACACAATTACATTGCATCACTTATTAAAAAAGGCGTCTTTCATTTTGTAGTGGAATACATTCCTGAACATTTAGCATCAAAGGCAAATTTCTTAATAGTTGAAAACACCACACAGGCCTTACAACAAATTGCTGCCTATTATAGAAGTTTATTTGATTTCCCTTTCATAGGCATTACAGGTAGTAATGGAAAAACTATTGTAAAAGAATGGCTTAACTTTTTATTAAGTCCAGACTACAACATTGTAAGAAGTCCTAAAAGTTACAACTCGCAAGTAGGTGTTCCTTTATCTATATTTGGAATTAATGAACATCATAATTTAGGCATTTTTGAAGCCGGTATTTCTCAAAAAGGAGAAATGAAAAAACTGGAAAAAATTATCCTACCTAAAATTGGGATTTTTACTGCTTTAGGAAATGCACATGACGATGGTTTTGGATCCAGAGAAGAAAAAATAATTGAAAAAACATCATTTTTTAAAAACTGTGAAATTGTAATTTTAGAACAAAACAGCGACGTTGAAAAACATTTAAAAAACGCTGTTTTCAATTGGAGTTTTGACAATGAAAATGCTAACATATTTGTTAAGATAGTAAATCAGAATAACGGAAGTTCAACTTTAGCGATTCATTTCCAAAAGAACACATTTCAAGTTACCGTTCCATTTACAGATAATATTGCACTAAGCAACGCGATGACCTGTATTGCAACATTGTTGTTTTTAAAAATTCAACCCGATGTTATTGCTGAAAGAGTAACCAGATTATATCCTGTAGAAATACGCCTTCAGGCCAAAAAAGGGATTAACAATTGCGTACTGATTGACGACTCGTATTCTTCCGATTATCAGTCGTTAAAAATGGCTTTGGACTTTTTAGAACAACAAAAATTACATCAAAAGAAAACCATAATTCTTTCCGATGTTTTCCAAGGTGGATTTCCATTGGAAAAACTATATACTAAAGTAGCTACGGCTATTCAAAACAATAAAATTGACCGTGTTATCGTTATTGGCGAAACCATTTCGAAACATCTTACAGATGTACCCAACTTAATTGCTTTTCAATCTACTTCTGAATTTTTACAACAATTCAACACGCAATCATTTCAAAATGAAACCATCTTAATCAAAGGCGCTAGAAGCTTTAATTTTGATGAAATTGTGGTATTATTAGAAGAGAAAAAGCATGAAACAGTTTTGGAAATTAACCTTGATGCTATTTCGTACAATCTTAATTTTTACAAATCAAAATTAAACCCTGCCACTAAAGTAATGGTTATGGTTAAAGCTTTTGGATATGGCAACGGAGGATACGAAATTGCAAAATTGTTAGAGCACAACAAAGTCGATTATTTGGGCGTAGCCTTTGCAGACGAAGGAGTTGAATTACGCAAAGCTGGAATTACATTACCCATAATTGTTTTGAATCCTGAAAACAGTAGTTTTAATGCCATGATGGCTTATGATTTAGAACCCGAAATCTATTCCATAACAGGGCTTAGAGCATTTCTACAACTTGCACAACAAAAAAACGTTTCGTCGTACCCAATTCATATCAAACTCGATACCGGAATGCACCGATTGGGATTTGAAGCAAAACACCTAGACGAACTATGCGAACTACTACACCATAACAATTTCATAGAAGTAAAAAGTATTTTTTCACATTTGGCAGCTTCAGATGACACTAGTTTTGATAATTTTACAAAATTACAGTTTGAACGTTTTACAGAAAATTCAAATCGCATTATTGAAGTTTTAAAAAACAAACCTATTCGTCATATTTTAAACACTTCTGGAATATTCAATTACCCAGAATACCAATTGGAAATGGCACGATTAGGCATAGGCTTATACGGAATAGGAAATTCTGAAATTGAAAATCAAAAACTGCAGAATGTAAGCACTTTAAAAAGTGTTATCTCGCAAATTAGAATTGTAGAACCCGGAGAAAGTATTGGTTATAGCCGAAAATATCTTTTGAAAAAACAACTTAAAGTAGCCACCATTCCTGTAGGCTATGCCGATGGTATTCGCAGAGGGTGGGGAAATGAAAAAGGATACGTTTTAATTCACAACCAAAAGGCAGCAATATTAGGAAACATTTGCATGGACATGTTAATGGTAGATGTTACTTCTATTGAATGCCAACCAAGTGACGAAGTAATCATATTTGGCGATTCTCCAAACGTTATCGAAATTGCCAAAACTATGAATACAATACCTTATGAAATTCTTACGGGTATTTCTCAAAGAGTAAAGCGTGTATTTTTCAAAAATTAATTTTTTAAATATTTTTTAGTATTTTCGTGTTAACTAACCATTAAAACTTTTTGTATGCTAAAAGAATTTAGAGATTTTGCAATGAAAGGAAACCTAGTTGACATTGCCGTCGGTTTTGTCATGGGAGCTTCATTTAACAAATTGGTTTCGTCTTTTACAGGCGGTATAGTTTCACCATTAATTGGTTTGATTTTTAAATCTGATTTTAAAGATTTGAAATACGTAATTCAAGAAGGTACCAAAAATGCTGATGGTGTATTAGAAGGAGAAGTTGCGGTACATTGGGGTGAATTTTTAACTAATGTTATTGATTTTATCATCATCGCTTTTGTTATGTTCATGATTGTAAAAGGTGTAAACGCATTGAAGAAAAAAGAGGAAGCTGCACCAGCTCCACCAGCAGGTCCAACACAAGAGGATTTGTTAGCAGAAATACGCGATTTATTGAAAAAGTAACCGTAAACGCTACACTATATATTCTAACTAAACCCCGATTTTTTCGGGGTATTTTTTTTAACAAAAATAAAGTTTTTTAAAAAAATGTTATTTTTTTAGTTTTTTTAGCTTTGTAATGAGAAAAATATCTACTTTTGCAACATTAAAATTCATAAACAATGAAAGTAGCTGTAGTGGGCGCTACCGGTATGGTAGGCGAAGTAATGCTTCAAATATTAAAAGAAAGAAATTTCCCTATAACAGAATTAATACCTGTTGCATCTGAAAAATCAGTTGGTAAGGAAATTGAGTGGAATGGAAAAAAATATGTGGTAGTTGGTTTGCAAACGGCTGTAGAAATGCGTCCAGAAATTGCGCTTTTTTCAGCTGGAGGAGATACTTCATTGGCTTGGGCTCCAAAATTTGCAGAAGTAGGCACTACTGTAATTGATAATTCTTCAGCATGGAGAATGGACACTTCTAAGAAATTAGTTGTTCCAGAAATCAACGCTGCAGTTTTAACTAAAGAAGATAAAATTATTGCAAATCCAAACTGTTCAACCATTCAAATGGTTATGGCATTGGCTCCATTGCATGCAAAATATAAAATTAAAAGAATTGTAGTTTCTACTTATCAGTCAATAACAGGAACTGGTGTAAAAGCCGTTAAACAATTGGAAAACGAATACGCAGGTGAAACAGGCGAAATGGCTTATAAATATCAAATTCACCGTAATGCAATTCCACAATGTGATGTTTTTGAAGACAACGGATACACTAAGGAAGAAATGAAATTAGTTCGTGAAACTCAAAAAATCCTAAACGACAATACTATTGCAGTAACAGCTACTGCTATCCGTATTCCCGTTGTTGGAGGGCACAGTGAAGCGGTTAACATTCAATTTGAAAATGATTTTGACGTTGCTGAAATCCGTAACATTTTAGAGCAAACTTCAGGTGTTACTGTTCAAGATAACATTGACACTTTCACTTTTCCAATGCCCTTATACGCACACGGTAAAGATGATGTATTCGTAGGAAGAATTCGTAGAGATGAAAGCCAACCAAATTCATTAAATATGTGGATTGTGGCCGACAACTTAAGAAAAGGAGCAGCAACAAACACCATTCAAATTGCAGAATATTTAATTGCAAATAGTTTAGTATAAAAAAAGCGACTCCTAGGAGTCGCTTTTTTTAACACAATTTTTAGAATATAAAAACTTAACTTTGTGCCTGATGAAGAAAAAGTTAGTCATAGTTAATCTAATCCTGATGTTATCGTTTGTGTTAGCATTAGGCTATCAATCTTTACATACTTTTACACATCATAAGCACACACAAACAGGAGTTTCATTTAAAAAAGAAACCACTTCAAAGACAACGCAAGAAATAAAAATAAGCGAGAAAGAAGAATGTCCCATTTGTGACTTTAAATTTACCACCTTCTTATCGCCAACTATAATTCATTATACCCTTTACAGTCCATTTAAAGTAAGTCCATACTCTTTTAGCATAAAAGAAGCGACATCATTCTTTTGTGGAAGCTTATTTTCCCATAGGGGACCCCCGAATTTTATTTAATTAAACTAAAAATGCACACATGTTAGCCCTCTAATTCATGTGCTAATTCTGTTATACTTAAATTAAATAAAATGAAACATTATATTATACAAATAGCCTTTATTTTGATGGCTATATCAACCTATTCTCAATATCAAATCAAAGGAAAGATCACTTCAGAAAACAACCTTCCTTTACAAAACGTAGCCCTACATTTACTAGAAAATAACGCTTCAACAGAAACCAACGAAAATGGCGAATTTGAGTTCAAAGAAGCACCAAAAGGTAATATTACCATAGTTACCTATTTATTCGGGTACGAACAACAAAATATTACTTTAAACACTACAGCACAAAATGAACTCAACATCATTTTGGTAGAAAAAGAACAACATCTTGACGAAGTAATTGTTTCTACAAATTTCAACAAAGTACAATCACAAAATGTCATGAAAGTAGAACATCGAAATGTTGAAGAATTACGAAAGAATGGAGCTACTTCATTGATTGAGGGATTAGCTACTATTCCTGGTGTTAATCAAATCTCAACCGGAACTTCTATTGGAAAACCGGTAATTCGAGGTTTAAGTTCAAATAGAGTTTTGACCTATACGCAAGGTGTACGATTGGAAAATCAACAATTTGGCGACGAACACGGCTTAGGTTTAAGTGCTTCAGGTATCGAAAGTGTTGAAATCATAAAAGGACCTGCTGCTTTACTATACGGTTCAGATGCTCTTGGAGGCGTTTTGTATCTGAACCCAGAAAAATATGCACAAGCAGACAAAACAGCCGGAAGTTTCACTCAACAATTTTCAAGCAACACACAGGGAACTAATACATCTTTAGGTTATAAATTTAGCCCCAATAATTGGAAATTTTTAATCCGTGCCAACTACAACTCACAAGCCGATTATAAGATTCCTGATGGAGATCGCATTATCAATACAAGAAGTATCGAAAAAGATATCAAAACCGGAATTGGCTATTCGAGTTCAACGTTTTCAACTGATATTCGATACAATTACAACAACTTAAACTTAGGGCTTCCTGAAGAAGAAATCACTAATTTAGGATTCCGAACACCATTGTATCCAAATCAGAAAATAGACAATCACATTGTAAGTTGGAATCAAAAAATCTTCTTTAAAAATTCTAAAATTGATGCTGATTTTGGCTACCAACAAAACAACCGACAAGAGTTGGAAGCACCAGAAGAGATTGCTTTGCATATGAAGCTACAAACACTGAATTACAACGTCAAGTATTATTTACCACAGACTAAAGGAATCAAAACTATAGTGGGTACACAAGGAATGCATCAAGTGAATACCAACTTCGGAGAAGAATTATTAATTCCGGATGCTACAACTGTAGATTTTGGTGCTTTCATTACCTCTCAATTGGAATGGAAAAACAATGCACTTCAAGCTGGTTTCCGATTTGATAACAGAGCAATCACGACATCAGAACACGGAATCTTAAATGAAGAAGGATACTTTAGTGCTATTGATAAAAATTTCAACAGTATTAATTTTGCTTTAGGCTATAAAACTGTCGTATTGAAAAACGTTACAACACGTCTTAACCTTGCTTCTGGTTTTAGAGCTCCTAATTTATCCGAACTTACTTCAAATGGTGTTCACGAAGGAAGCAACAGATATGAAATTGGAAACCAAAATCTCGAAAATGAAAAGAACATTCAAATAGATTTAAACGTAGAATACCAAACAGAACATTTTGAACTTTATGCTAATGGTTTTTACAACAAAGTAGACAACTATATCTACCTTTCACCTACGGGAATGCAAATTGAAGATAATTTTGTTTTTGAATATCAACAAAACAATGCAGCATTGTATGGTGGTGAATTTGGAATTCACATTCATCCACATCCTTTTGACTGGTTACATTTTACCAGTAGCTTTGAGACAGTAACTGGAAAACAAGAAAACGACAATTATCTGCCTTTAATTCCGGCAAATCAATGGAAAAACAATATCAAAACGGAGTTTAATATTAAAAATTGGCTGGATAAAGGTTATGCCCTATTGCAAGTAAACCACACTTTTGCCCAGGACAACACTAGTACATTTGAAACAAGTACTCCAGACTACACCTTGGTTAACATAGGTATAGGAGGTACTATTAAATGGAATAAAAGACAATTTAATGTAAACCTCAACGCTAATAATTTGTTGGATAAAAATTATATCGCACACTTATCACGCTTGAAAGCAGACAATATTCCAAACATGGGGCGTAACATTTTGCTAGGCATCAATTTTAATTTTTAATAAGCAATCGTTTTAAAACCAAATGTTTATTTTTGTTAATCACCAATAATTCTATTTAAATGAAAAAACCAATAACCCTTCTTATTGCACTGACTACTATCGTGGCCTGCAAAAAAGAAGAAACTAAAAATGAAGAAATCGACATGAGTGTCACCTATCCGGAAACAAAAAAAGTAGATTCTACAGACACCTATTTTGGTCATCAGATTGCAGATCCATACCGCTGGTTAGAAGACGACCATAGTGAAGAAACCAAAGCATGGGTAAAAGCACAAAATGAAGTAACTTTTGGATATTTAGAAAAAATTCCATTCCGTGGTCATTTGAAAGAAAGAATGGAAAAACTTTGGAACTACGAAAAAGTATCAGCACCATTTGTAGAAGGTAACTTCACCTACTATTATAAAAATAATGGACTTCAGAATCAATCGGTATTGTACCGAAAAGATGAAAGCGGAAAAGAAGAAATTTTCCTAGATCCAAATACGTTTTCAAAAGACGGGACTTCTTCTTTAGGGGGAATCAATTTTAGCAAAGATGGATCACTTGTAGCGTACGCCATTTCAGAAGGTGGAAGCGATTGGAGAAAAGTAGTAGTTTTAAATACAGCAACAAAGGAAGTTATAGGCGATACTATTGTTGATGTAAAATTCAGTGGAATGTCGTGGTACAACAATGAAGGTTTTTACTATTCAAGTTATGACAAACCAACAGGCAGTGAGCTTTCAGCAAAAACCGACCAACATAAATTGTATTACCATAAATTGGGAACTGCTCAAAAAGAGGATTCTGTAATTTTTGGTTTAAATGAAAAGCGACGTTATGTAAGTGGATACGTTACAGAGGATCAAAATTATTTGATTATTACAGCAGCTAACACAACTTACGGAAATGAATTGTATATTAAGGACTTGAATAAAAAAGGAGCTGTCGTAAACATCGTTAACAATTTTGACACTAGTAATAATATAATTGACAATGTGGGTACAAAATTCTATGTACTTACAGATTTCAATGCTCCGAACAAGCGTATTGTAACTTTTGACCTTTCTAATACTGCTCAAGTAAATTGGGTTGATGTAATTCCTGAAACAGAAAATGTATTAACTCCTACAACGGGATCTGGATACATTTTTGCAGAATATATGAAAGATGCAGTTTCGCTAATCAAACAATACGATTACGAAGGAAAATTAGTTCGTGATATCGAATTACCAGGTATTGGTTCGGCTAGTGGTTTCAGTGGTAAAAAAGAAGATACTACATTGTATTATTCGTTTACCAATTATACAACTCCGAATACCATCTATGAATTTGATTCAAAAACTGGAGCTTCAAAAGTATACAACAAGCCAAATATTGATTTCCAATCGGAAAACTACGAGTCAAAACAAGTTTTCTACACTTCTAAAGACGGTACAAAAGTACCGATGATTATCACCTACAAAAAAGGTATGGAAATGAATGGTAAAAACCCAACTATCGTTTACGGATATGGAGGTTTCAATGTGAGTTTAACGCCAAGTTTTAGCATTGCAAACGCTGTATGGCTCGAAAATGGTGGCATTTATGCCGTTGCCAATTTACGTGGTGGTGGTGAATACGGTAAAGATTGGCATAAAAATGGAACGCAAATGCAAAAGCAAAATGTCTTTGATGATTTCATAGCTGCAGCTGAATATTTAATTAACGAGAAATATACTTCGAGTGATTTCTTAGCTGTCAAAGGAGGTTCAAACGGAGGTTTATTAGTAGGTGCTACTATGACACAACGTCCCGACTTAATGAAGGTAGCGATACCACAAGTAGGTGTTCTTGACATGCTACGTTACCATACATTTACTGCTGGTGCTGGTTGGGCATACGATTATGGTACTAGTGAACAAACGGAGGAAATGTTCCACTACTTGAAAGGGTATTCTCCAGTACACAATGTAAAACAAGGCACACAATATCCTGCAACTATTATAACAACAGGAGATCATGACGATAGAGTTGTTCCGGCACATAGTTTCAAATTTGCAGCTGAACTTCAAGCCAAACAAACAGGTCCAAACCCAACGTTAATTCGAATAGATGTTAACGCTGGACACGGAGCTGGAAAATCTACTGAAGCTATCATTAACGAGCAAGTAGACATTCAAGCATTTACCCTTTACAATATGGGAATTCGTGAATTAAAATAATAGCTTTCCTAATTAAAAGCTCCTGAGAATTCAGGAGCTTTTTTTATACGTTAAAATAACAATCTGCAATTCAGATTTCAAAAATGTTAATTAATTTTGCGGCGTGAAAAAACTACTATTCATAATTACCCTGCTTTTTTTATTGAAGCCTGTACTTCCGTTTGTGGAATACGTTGTTAATTATGAATATATTGCAATGCAACTTTGTGAAAACAAAAGCAAACCTGAGTTAAAATGTAACGGAAAATGTCACTTAGTAAAAGAACTTGCTAAAGCTTCCGAAAATGAAAAACCGCTTTCACAAAACAAAAAAAATTCGAATACAGAAATTGAGATTCTATTTTACAACACTGTAACCGAATTTCAATTTAACATAACTGAGAACTACACAGATAAAGAAAACAAATCAAGTTACTTGAATTTATACCAAGGTAATTTTTCAAATCTTACGTTCCACCCTCCCCTCATTTAATTCTTATTTTTCAATTCGAAGTGTTTTATTTATTACAAGACACTCCTCTTGCTATGCTTAAAAGTATTAGCTATAAAATCCTATTAAAAAAAATTAAGAATTAAATACACATGAAATTTCAATTAAAAAACATAATTGCTATAGTAGCAATCGCATTAACTTTCACTGCTTGTTCAGATGACGACAATACAACCGAAAACAGTTCAGCTGTAGGCACATTAAAATTAGAATTTGATAATATTTATGGAGAAGCTGATTTGGCTTTTGACACGCCTTATATAAACAGTAATAATGAAGTAATCAAAATAAGCGAACTGAAATACATCGTTAGCAATATTGTTTTAACCAAAACAGACGGAACTACATATAAAGTTCCAAAATCAGAAAGCTATTTTTTCATCAACGAAGCTGATGAAGCAAGCACGGTAATTACATTGTCAAATGTTCCGGTTGCTGTTTACAACAAAATTTCATTCGGAATAGGCGTTGATGAAGCACAATTTACACAAGGAGCTGAAGGACAAGGTAATTTATGGGAAGCAGCAGAATCATTAGATATGACATGGTCTTGGGCTGCCGGATACAAGTTCATCAAATTTGAAGGAACTTACACTTCTGCTAGTTACACCGATGCTAGTTTTATGGTACACACTGGTAAAACAGGTGATATTTACAATTATGCAGCTGTATCATTAAATTTACCAGACAACGCTTTAGTTCAAACAACTATTACCCCACAAATTCATATTATGGCTAATGCAAAAGCATTCATTGATGGAACAACGGTTATCAAATTTGAAGAAGGTGGAATGGTAATGGGAGGTACGAAAGTGCAAAACATTATGACCGATAATGTACCTGAGGCTTTTGAAGTTCACCACGTACATAACGACTAATCTTTTCATATAATTTATTCCGAACAGTTTTTTATAACTGAAAGACTATATCGGAAATTAGTAAAATTGTAGTTCATGAAAAAATTAATCCTTTTTGGTATTATCAGTCTGCTTTTAAGCTGTACTTCAGACGATAGTCAAAATTACCAAAACAAACCGATAAACTATCGAGTCCCTTCCAACTTTCCACCATTGGCTTACAGTATGGAAAACAATCCGCTTACAGAAAAAGGATTTGAACTGGGTAAAAAGATATTCTATGACGGACGTCTAGCTTCTGATGGTGTCGTTTCATGTGGTTTTTGTCATATTCAAAAAGATGCCTTTACACATCATGGTCATACTTTTAGTCATGGAGTAGGTGAAGGAATAGGAACACGAAATGCGCCACCTATCCAAAACATGGCCTATCAAGCGCAATTTTTCTGGGATGGTGCTACCAACCATTTGGAACTGCTATCAATGGCTCCCATATCAAACCAATTGGAAATGAACGGTAATATCATTTCGATTATTGCAATGATGCAAAGCGATTCGGAATATCAAAAATTGTACAAACAAGCCTTTAAAAATGGTGAGATCAACAGTGAAAATATGCTCAAAGCTTTGGCACAATTCATGACGATGTTGACATCATCAAATTCTCGTTTTGACAAATACCGCAGAAATGAATCTGGAGGTACATTAACTACTGAAGAATTGGACGGATATGCTATTTTCAATCAAAAATGTGCTTCCTGCCATGCAACCGATATTTTTACCGACAATAGTTTTAGAAACAATGGTCTTGCGATAAACCCACAACTTAACGATGTTGGAAGATTTAGAGTAACCGAATTAGATCAGGATAAATACAAATTCAAAGTGCCTAGTTTGCGAAATATTGAAAAAACCGCTCCCTATATGCACGATGGCCGATTTTTTACCTTAGAAGCGGTTTTAAATCATTATTCAAGCGGTGTGACCCATACTCAGAACTTGGATCCAAGCTTAGACAACAATGGAACGCTAGGTATTCCATTGACCACCGAAGAAAAGACCAAAATTATTGCTTTCTTAAAAACATTAACCGATAACGACTTTTTAAACGATAGCCGTTTTTCAGAATTTTAATCCTATGAAATATTTTATATACTTTTTAATTTGTTGTTCAACAGTATTTGCTAAAGAAAACGATACTTTAGCACTTACAAACCCTTTTAAAAACTTCCACACACTTTTAGAAGACTGTGATGCTTGTGGCTGTTCTGCGAGTGGCGGAAGCATGGGTTTTTCTTCTATGATTAATCCGAATTTTATTGGAGTACGTTACTTCTACCAATCATACAAAAGCAATGATGGACTTTACAGTAATTCTCCATGGTATGATGAGAATTTTAATACCATTCAAGCATGGGGTAGAATTCCTATATCGGAAAAAATTCAAGTGTCGCTTTTAGTGCCGTATCATTTTCATAATCGTGACAGTAAAACTGGAAACCAATCTATTTCGGGTATTGGTGACATTACCGCTTTAGGCTTTTATACGCTAATCAAAACTAAAAAGGATTCCACTGCAATAAAACAGCACTTAATGCTTGGTAGTGGTGTAAAAATGCCATCCGGTAGCTACAACGAATCAAACAATGGCAGTATTAATCCTAGTTATCAACAGGGAACAGGAAGTTGGGATTATTTAATTGCAACAGAATACACAATCAAAAGAAATAACATCGGTTTGAACACTATGTTAAACTACACTTTTAAAACAGAGAATGAGAAAAATTACCAATTTGGTAACCAACTCAACTACGGAAGCACGCTGTTTTATACTTTAAACAATGAACAAATTTCCTTTGTGCCTCAAATAGGTATTGCTGGAGAAGTATATGAAAGCAATTACCAACATGGTCAACGCGTTCGCAATACCGCTGGAGATATACTTTTCGGAAAAATCGGCATCGAAATTGGTAAAAATCGATTTTCTTTTGGAGCCAATACAATGCTACCAGTTAACCAAAACTTGACTGGCGGAAATGTGCAAGCCCAATACCGATGGAGCATTAATTTGAATTATAGTTTATAATACAAAAAGGATCTAAATATTAGATCCTTTTTTATTCAAAGTTATTTTTTAAAAACTATTGTCTCCGTCTAGCATTCTGCCTAAACCACCCAATAAACTACCTTCTCCTTTATCTCTACCGCCCATTTGTGGAGCCGCCATCAACACTCTATCGGCCAATCGGCTAAATGGTAATGATTGTATATAAACAACTCCTGGTCCTCTAAGTGTCGCAAAGAAAACACCTTCCCCTCCAAAAATGGTATTTTTAATCCCTCCTACAAATTCGATATCATAGTCCACATCTTTCGTGAAACCTACAATACATCCGGTATCTACTTTTAACATTTCGCCAGTTTGTAATTCCTTACGAGCTAAAGTACCTCCAGCATGTACAAAAGCCATTCCATCACCTTCTAATTTCTGCATGATAAAACCTTCACCTCCGAAAAATCCACGTCCTAATTTACGCGAAAAATCTATACCAACTGCAACTCCTTTAGCGGCACACAAAAAGGCATCCTTTTGACACACGAACTTACCTCCGTATTGCTGCAAATTGATTGGCACAATCTTACCCGGATAAGGAGATGCGAATGAAACTTTTCTCTTACCGTAATCGATATTTTGATAAGCCGTCATAAACAAACTTTCACCAGTTAAAACACGTTTACCTGCCGATAATAACTTTCCGAAAATCCCGCCTTCTTGCTTACTACCGTCACCGAAAATAGTTTCCATTTTGATACCATTTTCCATCATCATAAAACTACCCGCTTCAGCAACTACTACTTCTTGAGGATCTAATTCTATTTCTACATATTGCATTTCTTCACCATAAATATGGTAATCAATTTCATGTGCTGTCATAATTTCTTTTTGTACTATTAGTCGAGTAACTAGTTCAAATGTTACGACCTAAAAATAAAAAGCCCCACAATCGTGAGGCTTGTATAAAGTAATATTGCAGACTAATAATCCAATTTAACGTAACCAATGTATTTTGAAATGGTAGCCTTTCTGCGATTAATATAAGCCGTTGAATTCACGGGTTTATATTTCCTAGGATTAGGTAAAATAACTGCAATTCCAGCAGCTTCCATTCTATTTAAACTTCTTGCTTCTTTATGATACCAATGTCTTGAAGCGGCTTCTGCACCATAAACACCATCTCCCATTTCAATACTATTCAAATAGACCTCCATAATACGTTGCTTGCTCCAAAACAATTCGATTAAACCCGTATAATATGCTTCAAAACCTTTTCGAATATAACTCCTTCCGGGCCACAGAAATACGTTTTTAGCAGTCTGCTGTGAAATGGTACTACCACCACGTATTTTTTTTCCATTCTGATTTTTATCAAACGCTTGTTTCATCGAAGCAAAATCAAATCCGTAATGCTCCAAAAACTTTCCGTCTTCAGAAGCTATTACAGCCTTTTGTAGGTTAGGCGAAATATACTCGATATCAACCCAATCATGAGAACAAACCATTGGCTTACCAGCAGCTTTCATTTCTATAGCTCTAATAGCCATTAAAGGAGTATAAGGAACTGGGACAAACTTGTAAAGTAACACAAGAAAAACACTTACAATATTGAACCACAAAATAAATTTCCAAAAAAAACGGAAAATTTTTTGACCCGCCGTACGCTTTTTTGTATTGTTTGTAGGCTTCTTTTTAGGCGCTTTTTTCTTTGCCATAAATTATACTAAATCTGCTAATTCCTTACCGATTAAACTCCCAATTGCAACACCCATTCCTCCCAAACGCACACCACAATAGGTGTTATCAGAAAGTTGTTTTACTATTGGTTTTTTATGATTTCCAACCCCCATGATACCGCTCCAACGGTGTTCAATTTCAAAATCATTATGCGGCAAAATTACACTTTTTAGTAATCGCTCTAACGCGTCTTGAATAATTTTTGTTTTACCAAATTCTGAGGTATTTTCTCCTTTAAAATCAAGGTTTCTACCTCCTCCAAAAAGGATTCGATTTCCAATATTTCGGAAATAATAATACCCTTTATCCAAATGAAAAGTACCTTTAATATGAAGATTTGCTATTGGCTTAGTAATTAAAACTTGGGCTCGGGCGGGTTGTACTTCGCCCAAAGTTAAATCGGCAGCAAAACCATTGGTAGCAAATAACAATTTATTGGTTTTAAAAGTTATATCGTTGGCAACCACTTCAACTCCATCGTTCAACTCTTGATATGCTGTAACATTTTGCTGATTCAAGATTAAAATATCATTATGCGCAGCTTTTTTAAGTAAAGCTTGCATCATGTTCCCAGTATCGATTTGTGCTTCAAACGGATTGAAAATCAAATTCTCTACAACACCATTAAATTGAAACGAATTGGGTTGAGATACAAAAACATCTTTACTAAAAAGAGGCTTTAAAAGCGTGTTCACTTTTGACAAATCTTGAATACATACATCAAAAAAAGATTTATCCTTCTTCAAAAACAATTCATACCCACCATACGCCTTATAGTCAATAGCTGCATCGCCTAAATGTTCACGAAGTAAAGTTAACCCCTTAATACGTTTTTCTACCAATTGAAAAACTTCTTCTTCTGTATGCGATTGCAAATCATCTAGTATTTCAGACAAACTACCAAAACACGCAAAACCTGCATTTTTGGTACTCGCGCCTTGAGGTAAGACACCTTTTTCTAATACTAAAATTTTAGCTTTGGGAAATCGATTACGCAATTGCAATGCACAATGCAAGCCTACTATACCGCTACCTACTATTGTGTAATCTACATTGGTAAACCAATTCTTTAATTCCCAATAGCTCCAATTCATTACTCTGAGGTTTTATTGGTTTTTCTCGCTTTTATAGCTTTCATAACTAAAGGGAAAGTAGTAACACCTATTAAAATAAGAATAATTTTTTCTATATGTTTTTTTAAGTCAATATCAAATTCTTCTAGAAACATCCCATATAAATAATGGCCTGCAAAAACTAGAGTAAAAGACCACAATAACGAACTCAGTACATTATAAAACATAAACTTCGTTTTTTTCATATGAACTATACCTGCAATAATCGGTACAAAGGTTCTTATTATGGGAAGAAAACGAGCAAAAATAATAGCTTTTCCACCGTGCTTTTCAAAAAAAACTTGTGATTCAATTAAGTATTTTTTCTTAAAAAAGAAACTATCTTCCTTTTGATATAAAAACTGACCGCTACGTGAACCAAACCAGTAACCAAAAATATTACCTAAAGTTGCCGCAGTAGCAATTAATAATGAAAGTACTGTTACATTTGAAAAATCACTTGGGATATAAAAAAAAGTTTGAACCAATTCTCTACTGTAAATACCTGAGAGAAAAAGTAAACTATCACCTGGTAGAAAGAACCCTGCGAACAAACCTGTTTCGGCAAATACGATGAACAAAACCATATAAATTCCCACTGGAATACCTCCAATTTCCATGGTTATATAAAACTCCGGATTAAATAATTTTGTCCAGTGAAAGTCTTCCATACTATGCTAATTTATCAACTGATTTTGCCACTACCATAGATACAGCGGCATCACCTGTAACATTTACTGTTGTTCTACACATATCCAAAGGTCTATCGATTGCAAAAATTAATGCCAATCCAGCCTCAGGAATTCCAGCTTGCGCCAATACAATTACAAGCATTACCATTCCTGCACCAGGCACCGCGGCACTACCAATAGATGCTAAGGTTGCTGTCGCTATTATACCCAGCTGAACCCCTAAACTCAAATCCATACCAAATGCTTGAGCAATAAATACCGCCGCTACTGCTTGATACAAACTTGTTCCATCCATATTAATAGTTGCGCCTATCGGCAATACAAAACTTGCCACTTCATCATCAACACCTAAATTGTCTACAACACGTTCCATAGTTACCGGTAAAGTTGCAGCACTTGAACTCGTTGAAAAAGCTAATAATTGTGCAGGCGAAATACCCTTTAAAAAAAAACTTGGACTTTTCTTTCCCAAAACTTTAACAATCAAAATGTAAACACCAATCATTAAAGCCAAACCAATAATAACCGTTAAACCATACATTCCTAGAGCTTTAAACAAATCCAAACTTGGCGATTCTGCCACTAAAGAAGCCAATAAAGCAAAAACTCCAAATGGTGCTGCTAACATGATGATATCAATCATCTTTAAAATAACTTCATTAAAACCATCAAAGAAAGCTTTTACCGGTGTTGCCTGCTCTTGTGGAATCAGTATAAGGGCAATTCCAAAAAACACAGCAAAAAAGATAACTTGCAACATATTGCCATTATCGCTAGCTGCTTTAACGATATTACTAGGTACAATATCTTCCAACGCTTGTAAAGGGCCTGCTTCTTTCTGATTTTCAGCTGCTGCAATTTTTGAATTGGCATCACTCGCATAATTCCCAACTAACTCGGTACGAGTAGACTCCGTAATATAACTTCCTGGCTTGATTAGGTTCACCACGACTAATCCAATAGAAACGGCAAAAACAGTCGTAAGGATATAGAGACCAATGGTCCTTCCTCCCATTTTAGAAAGTTTTGAAATATCTTTCAAATCCGAAACTCCTTTAATCAAAGAAGCAAGGATTAAAGGCACTGCTATTAATTTCAATAAATTGATAAAAATATTTCCAAAAGGTTTTATCCAATCGACAATTATATCCTTACCCCAACTGAATTGTATTAATAAAAAAGCAAATAAAACTCCTAAAACCATTCCGAGTAAAATTTGCCAATGCAGTGCTAATTTCTTCATTCTGAATCCTCTTATTTTTAAAACGTGAAAATACGGATATTTTTTTAAAAAAAGCAGTCCTTCTCAACGATTTAAAAACATGGTTTTATCTTACAAAATCACTCAAAGTACACGTAAAACCTTAAACTTTAACATTTTCTACAGAAAACCTGTAACTACAACTTTAAAAATGTAGTTACTTTTAAACCATAATTTAAAATGTAAAAAATTCAAATTCAAAATATTACAAAATATAAATGACCCCTTTCGATTAAAAAAATTTCTTTTTCATCAATTATTAAGTTAGTTAATTTGAATAGAGCCTTCTCCTTTTGAAGGCTTTTTCTTTTTAAGGTATTCTAATAAAATGCTTAATTTTATAGCTCTTTAAAATTTCACCAAATGAAAAAATATTTTTTAATAGTTATCACAATGATAGGATTAAGCACTGTGGCACAAAATACAATGACTCCCGAATTACTCTGGAAATTGGGGCGCGTTTCTCCAATAGGAATTTCAAAAGATGGCAAAAGTGTTGTTTATAAAGTTAGCACACCATCAGTAGAAGAAAACAAATCAAATTCAAAGTATTACACACTCGATTTAAAAAGCGGAAATAGTATTGAAATCGAAAAAGATAAAGCAACTACACTTGTCCAGGATAAAAACGTTACCGAAACAGGATTAAAACTTTCAAATAAAGAAGTTAAAACAGAAAAAGTATTGGGTAAAGATTTTTATCCTGAATTGGACAAAAGTCAAGCGCAAGTATACAACAGTTTGGATTACCGCCATTGGGATACCTGGAATGAGGGCAACCATAACCATGTTTTCATTACAGATACAAAAGGTAATGAAACCGACATATTGGCTAATGAACCCTACGATTGTCCACAAAAACCATTCGGAGGTGATGAAGATTACATTTGGTCGCCAGACGGTTCAAAAGTAATTTATGTTTCTAAGAAAAAATTTGGAACAGCATATGCTACAAGTACCAATACTAATTTATACGAATACGATGTCACATCAAAAACTACAAAGAGTTTAACCGAAAGTAATTTAGGTTACGATGTTGCACCACAGTTTTCTCCAAATGGTAACTTGTCTTGGTTACAAATGAAACGCGATGGTTTTGAAGCGGATAAAAATGATATTATTGTTCGTTACAATGGAATTGACCAAAATTTAACAGCAAACTGGGACGGTACAGTAGATAGTTTTACTTGGAGTAAAGACGGACAAAAAGTATATTTCTTAGCTCCAATAGATGGAACAAAACAACTTTTCGAAGTTAACTTCCCTGGTAAATCAAGAATTGCAGCTAGAGTTCGTCAAATAACGGCAGGACAATTTGATGTAAACCAAATCATTGGTTTTTACGAAAACACCATTTTAGTCACGAGAAGTGACATGAATCATGCCAATGAAATTTTTAGCTATGATTTTAAGAAAAAAGGATGGAAGCAATTGACAAACATCAATACTGAAACCTATGCTAAACTAAGCTTACCAACTGTTGAAAAAAGAATGGTAAAAACTACCGACGGAAAAGACATGTTGGTATGGGTTATCCTCCCTCCTAACTTTGACAAAACAAAAAAATATCCAACACTTTTATACTGCCAAGGTGGGCCACAAGGAGCTTTATCTCAATTTTACTCATTCCGTTGGAATTTCCAAGTTATGGCTTCTCAAGGCTATATTGTAGTTGCGCCAAACAGAAGAGGAATGCCTGGTCATGGGGTAAAATGGAACGAAGACATTAGTAAAGACTGGGGAGGTCAAGCAATCAATGATTATTTAAGCGCAATTGATGATATAGCGAAAGAATCGTATGTTGACAAAGCTAGATTAGGCGCTATTGGTGCAAGTTACGGAGGGTATTCGGTATTTTATTTAGCCGGAATGCACAACAATCGCTTTAAAACTTTTATCTCGCACTGTGGTATTTTCAATTTAGAAAGCATGTATGGTACTACGGAAGAGCTTTTCTTTACCAATTGGGACATGGGTGGCGCATATTGGGAAAAAGAGAACAAAGCGGCGCAAAAAACGTATAACGAATTTAATCCAATTCATTTAGTCAACAATTGGAATACACCAATTTTCATCATTCAAGGAGGCAAAGATTATCGTGTGCCAATAGGTCAAGGACAAGAAGCCTTCCAGGCTGCACAACTAAAAGGAATCAAAAGTCGCTTTATGCTGTTTCCAGAAGAAAATCATTGGGTTTTACAACCGCAAAATGGAATTGTATGGCAACGTGAATTTTTTAAATGGTTAAAGGAAACACTTTAATTTTTAAAATCTAGTCCCGATGTTATGCTAATTGTTTCATCGGACCTTGTTTAAAACCCTTATTAACTAACAAAATAGTTTAAAAAATAGGCCCACAAAACAAATAGGTAAATAAAAAAATCCCGAGCAAAACTCGGGATTTCTTTTATTCTTGAGGATCTTTCATTTTAAAAGATTCCATAAATTTTGTAGTATAATTTCCAGCTACATAATCCGGCTCATCCATTAACTGTCTGTGGAACGGAATGGTAGTTTTGATACCTTCAATTACGAATTCATCAAGAGCACGTTTCATTTTATTGATAGCCTCTTCACGTGTTTGCGCAGTAGTAATCAACTTTGCAATCATAGAATCGTAATTTGGTGGGATAGTATACCCCGCATAAACGTGAGTATCCAAACGTACACCATGACCTCCTGGCGCATGTAAAACCGTAATTTTACCTGGCGAAGGACGGAAATCGTTATATGGATCTTCAGCATTGATACGACACTCGATAGAATGCAATTGCGGGAAATAGTTTTTACCTGAAATAGGCACACCTGCAGCAACTAAAATTTGCTCACGAATTAAATCGTAATCAATAACTTGCTCTGTAATTGGGTGCTCTACCTGAATACGCGTATTCATTTCCATGAAGTAGAAATTTCTATGCTTGTCTACCAAGAACTCAACAGTACCAGCACCTTCGTATTGAATAAACTCAGCTGCTTTTACTGCTGCATCTCCCATTGCATTACGCAATTCATCTGTCATGAATGGAGAAGGTGTTTCTTCTGTTAATTTTTGGTGACGACGTTGAACCGAACAATCACGCTCTGACAAGTGACACGCTTTACCAAACGAATCTCCTACCACCTGAATTTCAATATGGCGTGGTTCTTCAATTAATTTTTCCATGTACATCCCGTCGTTTCCAAAGGCTGCAGCAGCTTCTTGACGTGCACTTTCCCAAGCTTTTAAAAGCTCTTCTTCTTTCCAGATAGCACGCATTCCTTTTCCACCACCACCAGCGGTAGCTTTCATCATCACTGGGTAACCAATTTCTTTTGCTACCTTCTGTGCTTGTTCAAAATTCTCTAAAATTCCTTTTGAACCTGGAACACAAGGAACTCCTGCCGCTTCCATAGTCGCTTTTGCAGTCGCTTTATCTCCCATCTTTTCAATCATTTCTGCAGAAGCACCGATAAATTTAATTCCGTGCTCTTCACAAATTTTTGAAAATTTAGCATTTTCAGAAAGGAAACCGTATCCTGGGTGAATTGCATCTGCATTTGTAATTTCTGCAGCAGCAATAATGTTTGACATTTTCAAGTAAGACAAGTTACTTGGTGGAGGTCCAATACAAACAGCCTCATCTGCAAAACGCACATGCAAACTATCCGCATCAGCAGTAGAATAAACAGCAACCGTTTTGATTCCCATTTCTCTACAAGTTCTGATTACACGTAGTGCAATCTCCCCTCTATTTGCAATTAATATTTTTTTAAACATCTTTTTTAAAACTAGATAATTAGACAATACTTTTAATTTGGAATTAAATTCCTAACTTCTAATTTATTAAGATGGATCAACCAAAAATAAAGGTTGGTCGAATTCAACTGGAGAAGCATCATCTACTAAAATTTTCACAATTTTACCAGATACTTCTGATTCAATTTCGTTGAATAATTTCATTGCTTCAATCACACAAACTACATCTCCTTTTCCAATTGAACTACCAACTTCTACAAACATAGGTTTGTCTGGAGCAGGCTTTCTATAGAAAGTTCCGATAATAGGCGATTTTATTGTGATATATTTAGAATTGTCATCTGCTTCAGGAGTTGCTACTGCAACAGGAGCTGTTGGCGCAACTGGTTGTGCTGCTGGAGCTTGAGGTAATGCTGCAGAAACTGGCATATGTTGTACATAAGTTGTTGTTCCTTCTGCACCTTCACTTGTAGTTTTGATGGTGATTTTAAAATCGTCCATTTCTAATTTTACCTCCGTAGCACCCGATTTCGCTACAAATTTAATTAGGTTTTGAATTTCTCTAATATCCATACTATTTGACATTTGGTTTGTTAGTTTATTGTTTGTTATAAGCCCATTTTAAGTAGACTGCTCCCCATGTGAAGCCGCCACCGAATGCTGCAAAAATAATATTATCTCCTTTTTTAAGTTGCGATTCAAAATCTGACAACAATAACGGTAAAGTTGCTGAAGTAGTATTTCCATAACGCTGAATGTTTACCAATACTTTTGACTCATCAACCCCCATTCTGTTTGCAGTAGCATCAATGATACGTTTGTTTGCTTGGTGTGCTACCAACCAGTTAACATCATCATGTGATAAATTATTGCGTTGCATAATTTTTTCACTTACGTCTGCCATACCCGAAACTGCATATTTGAAAACAGTTTTCCCATCTTGAAAAACAAAATGCTGCTTGTTTTTTACCGTTTCTTCTGAAGCTGGTAAAATAGACCCACCTGCATCTATTTTCAAGAATTCTCTTCCTATTCCGTCACTTCTTAAAAATTCATCTTGTAAACCTAAACCTTCGTTATTCGGTTCAAATAAAACAGCTCCTGCACCATCACCAAAAATGATACATGTAGCTCTATCAGTATAATCAATAATTGACGACATTTTATCGGCACCTATTAATAATACTTTTTTATATTTTCCTGATTGAATGTAAGCTGAAGCGGTAGACATACCGTAAAGAAAACTTGAACATGCTGCTTGTAAGTCGTAAGCAAATGCATTTGTTGCGCCTATTTGAGAAGCTACATAAACGCCTGTAGAAGCAACTGGCATATCTGGAGTTGCTGTTGCCATAATTACCAAATCAATCTCTTTTGGATCTAAATTTGCTTTCTCAATTAAGTTTTGAGCTGCTTTAATTGCCAAATAAGATGTTCCTTGACCTTCTTCTTTTAGAATTCTTCTTTCCTTAATTCCTGTTCGGGTAGTTATCCACTCATCGTTCGTATCTACCAGTGATTCCAACACTTGATTTGACAATACATAATCTGGTACGTATGAACCAATTGCTGTTATTGCGGCTGTTATTTTATCCATAAAAATATAATTTCTTGTCGAAAATATTTACTTCGAAAAGTTGGGAAAATTACAAAAAAAAATCCAAACCCACTAAATAGAGTCTGTTAATTAACCCTCTCGCTATTAACAAAAAAACCCTCACAGTGTGAGAGTTTTCTCTATTTTTTTCAAAAGCAATTATGCAACCGCCTCTGTTTTATCAACAACTACTTGACCTCTGTAGTACATTTTACCTTCGTGCCAGTAAGCTCTGTGGTATAAATGTGCTTCTCCAGTTACTGGACATGTAGCGATTTGAGGAACTACAGCTTTATAATGCGTTCTTCTCTTGTCTCTTCTAGTTTTCGAGATTTTTCTCTTAGGATGTGCCATTTTACTATATTATTTATCCGTTAATAGTTTTTTTAATTCTGCCCAACGTGGGTCAATATTTTCTTGTTCTTCTTTCTCTTCTTTTGGAGCTAATTTTTCCAATGTTTTTAATGCTTCCGACTCTAAAGTTCCATCTTTCACACCTGGATGAATCTTTTTCGCTGGAACCGATAACACAATACCCTCATATATGTATTGCGAAACATCTACTTGAAATTCACCGTGTGGCAAAATGAGCAACTCTTCATTTTCATCATTAAAAACTTCGCCAAACTTAACAATAAGCTTTAGTTTCCCTTTTATAGGCAAATCAAATGGTTCACTTGTCAAATCACAAAAGACATTTACTGTTCCTTTGTATTTAAAAGCAAGCTCAAGCATTGTACTTTTCTTTTCCAAAACAATATCCACTTTTACGTTTGCGCTATTAAAATCGCTAAAACCAAAGTGCTCAAAGAACGAATTATCCACTTGATAATCAAACTGGTGCTTTCCTAATTTCAATCCCGCAAACGGAATTAAATATTCTTTTAAATTCTTCATAACAACAGTCTACCCTTCTTTAGGGGATGCAAAGATATAAAATAATTATAAAATCAAACCAGTTATAAACATTTTTTTGTTTACAACTAAGCCTGCCTTACTTTCAAAGCTTTCTCAGTAAGCTTTTGATATTCATTTCGTTTGTAAAAAACATCAACTGCCAAATACAAAGCCTCTCTAAAAGAATTTGGATTCGCCAAACCTTTTCCTGCAATCTCATAAGCTGTTCCATGATCAGGAGAAGTACGTATTTTATCCAAACCAGCCGTATAATTCACACCATTACCAAAAGAAAGCGTTTTAAATGGAATTAATCCTTGGTCGTGATACATTGCTAAAATAGCATCATATTTTTCATATTGCGATGAACCAAAAAAGCTATCTGAAGCATATGGTCCAAATGCTAACGTTCCTTCGTCAAATATTTTCTTCAATGTAGGACGAATAATTACATCATCTTCTTTACCAATCACTCCATTATCTCCACAATGAGGATTTAACCCTAAAACAGCAATTTTTGGTTTAGAAATACCAAAATCCTGAATCAACGTTTTTTTTATCGTTTCTATTTTCTGCGTTAACAACTCAGGCGTCAACAAATTCACCACTTCATTTACTGGAACATGGTCGGTAAGCAAACCTACGCGCAACTTATCATGCACCATCAACATTAAAGCATTACCTTCAAGCTCTTGATTTAAATAATCGGTATGTCCTGGAAAAGTAAATTCTTCAGATTGAATATTATATTTATTTATAGGAGCCGTAACCAAAATATCTACCAAACCTTCCTTTAAAGCATTTGTTGCTGCAATAAAAGATTTTACAGCATACTTCCCTACAACTTCATCATTTTTACCAAATTCCAAATTGACCCCTTCTCGCCAAATGTTTAACACATTAATTTTCCCTTCAACAATTTGATCCATTTTATCAATACCATGCAAATTAGCTGTCAACTGTAAATTCTTTCTTAAAAAAGACAAAACCTTTACATTGGCAAAAATGACTGGAGTACACATTTCTAACATTCGATTATCGTCAAACGTTTTCAAAACAACTTCGGCACCAATCCCGTTTAAGTCACCAATTGAAATTCCTACTTTTATATTTTCCGATTTATTAATCATGATTAGTTGCTATTTATTGCTTACTTTTGATGTGCAAATTTAGTAAAATAAAATCAGTTATGTTTACCGGAATCATTGAAACCCTCGGAACTGTAAAACAAATAACAAAAGAAGGCGATAATTTACACATCACCATAAGTACTTCTATTACACCTGAATTAAAAATTGACCAAAGTGTAGCCCACAATGGTATATGCCTGACAGTAGTTAGTATCAACGAAGACCACTATACCGTAACCGCAATAAAGGAAACCATTGAAAAAACCAATATCGGTGACTGGAAAGAAAACGACGTCATTAATTTGGAACGCGCTATGAAATTAGGCGATCGCCTTGACGGACATATTGTACAAGGCCACGTAGACCAAACTGGAATTTGCAAAGAAATTAAAGAAGCAAATGGAAGTTGGTACTTCACTTTTACCTACGACTCCTCTTTACACAACATCACTATTGAAAAAGGATCAATAACCATAAACGGAACAAGTTTAACGGTAGTGAACTCAAAATTAAACGAATTTAGTGTTGCAATAATTCCCTACACTTACGAACACACTAATTTCAAAACATTTGAAAAAGACACTGTTGTTAATCTAGAATTTGACGTAATAGGAAAATACGTTAAACGCATACAAGAACTACAATAAACAAAAAGGAGTACTATATAGTACTCCTTTTTTTATCTCTTATATTTTTCATAACTACAAATCCACCAAAAACAACTGCCACCAAAAACAACCCTAACAAACCTCCATCAATAGGAATTCCAACTGGAGGAGGTGCTGCAAAAGGAACAGGCTCAGGAGGTGTATCTGCCGCAAAACCAAAACTAGGATTCAAAAAAGGCAATACTAATAGTACTATTTGTAGCAATCTTGATTTCATATCAAATAAATTAACACCTTTATTTATATATAACAAAATTAAGGCTTTAATGTTCTTTTTTAACACGTAGCGAAAATAAAAATAATTTTATACTTAACAATATTTTCTTAAAAAAATATTAAAAAAACAAACCATTAAAGCTTTAGTACTATTCAACAAACAACATTTCGATTTAAAAAGAAAAAAGCTTCACTAAAAATAGTGAAGCTTTTCCTGTGGTCCCACCTGGGCTCGAACCAGGGACCACCTGATTATGAGTCAGGTGCTCTAACCAACTGAGCTATAGGACCAGTTTTGAGGTTGCAATATTACTATTATTTTTATTCCAATGCAACATTTTTTTACTTTATTTCTTGGCAAAGTTCAATTAAAACACCATTCGTTGACTTCGGATGCAAGAAAGCCACCAACTTATTATCGGCTCCTTTTTTGGGCTGCTCATTTAAAACTACAAAACCTTCCTTTTTAAGTCGCTCAATTTCAGACACTATGTCCGTAACATCAAATGCGATGTGATGAATCCCCTCTCCCTTTTTCTCAATAAATTTAGCAATAGGGCTTTCTGGATTCGTAGCTTCTAACAATTCAATTTTATTTGGCCCGTTCATAAAAAAAGAAGTTTTTACTCCCTCAGATGCTACTTCTTCCTCTTTATAATGTGGTGCCCCAAAAAGTTTAGCGAAAATTTCATTAGAAACTTCTAAGCTTTTAACTGCAATACCAATGTGTTCAATTTTATTCATATCTAATTTTTCATCTATTACTATAGTCCTCAATCAAAAAAGACTACTCCAATTAATTTAAGACACAAAATAAAAGAAACTTTTGATACAGAAGAAACAAAAAGCACAACTTTAAAACACTTTTACGTATTTTTGCACTATGGAAACGAACAGACAGAAAAAAATAGGAACCTTATTACAGAATGATTTAGTAGACATTCTACAAGGAGAAGTGCGCAAAAATGGAATTTCAAATCTTTTAATTTCCGTTTCAAAAGTAAATGTGACAAGTGATTTATCCATTGCAAAAGTTTTCTTAAGCATTTTTCCATCGGAAAAAGGACCTGAAATATTAGAAGCTATAAAAAGCAATTCTACTTTAATCAAACACAACTTAGCGCAACGTGTAAAAAACCAATTACGCAAGGTTCCAAATTTAATTTTCTACATCGACGACAGTTTGGACTATATCGAGAAAATTGACAATGCATTAAGCGGTAAAGAAAATCCTGTAACCAATCCAGAACTTCTAGACAAAAGAAAGAAATCATAACTTGAATTTCCCTTTTTACATAGCCAAGCGATACGCTGTAAGTTTTAGCAAAAATTCAGCTATTAACATCATTACAGCTATTGCGTCATTGGGTACAATCGCAAGTGCTATGGCTTTGTTTGTCGTGTTGTCGGTTTTTAGCGGACTTCGCGATTTCAGCTTAAGTTTTACTAATGCTACCGATCCTGATTTGCGACTGGAAACTGCTTCGGGGAAGTTTTTTACCCTTACCGAAGCACATGAGCAAAAGTTAAAAAAAAGTCCATTTATTTTATCGGCTAGTAAAATAATTGAAGACCGCGTTTTATTTTACTACAACAACAAAGAGCAAGTTGCTTATATAAAGGGTGTCGATAGCCTTTTTCAAAAAACAAATACCATCAGCCAACACTTGTACGTTGGAAACTGGCTAGAACCTGAAACCAATGAAGTAGTGGTTGGTGCTGAAATCAGTAGAAAACTAGGTCTTGGTCTTTTTGACTTCAACAATCCCCTTGAAGTTTATACTCCAAAACCCGGAAAAGGCTTAATCGAAAACATTGATGACGCTTTTACCATTTCAACCTTACACCCTGTAGGCATTTACAATATTAATGAAGACGTTGATGCTAAATATGTTTTCTGTGATTTTGATTTAACCAAAGAATTATTCCGCTTAAAAGACAATCAAGTTACCAACATAGAAATCAAGTTACGTGCCAATAGTAGCGAAGAAGACGCTATCAATGAAATCCAATCTATTTTTGGAGATAGTGTTACCATAAAAACAAAGGCACAGTTGAATGATGCACTATATAAAATGCTCAATACCGAAAATATAGCCGTATACTTAATTTTTACGTTGGTTATTATCATTGCACTTTTCAATATTATAGGTGCATTAATTATGATGATTATTGACAAAAAAAGCAACTTAAAAACATTATACAGCTTAGGCACCCCTTTTAAATCATTACAAAGAATATTTCTTTTTCAAGGCTGCTTGCTTACTATTACTGGTGGTATTTTCGGATTACTATTAGGTATTATCCTTATAATTCTGCAACAAGAATTAGACCTTATAATGATTACGCCTACACTAGCCTACCCTGTTTCTTTCGAATTTACCAATGTAGCACTAGTAATTCTTACCATTTCTGTTTTGGGTTATTTAGCTTCTTGGTTGGCAAGCAGAAGCATCAGCAAAAAGTTTTTAGAATAAAACCAAAAATTGTTATTGGAAATTTTTACTCCTTACTTTTTCAGTCTGTTTATTTAAGTTCATAATTTGGAAAACTTCGTTACTAGAATACTTGCACTCTTTTGCATGTAATAGATATCCGAAAAATAAACTTTGTAGTATGGAATTATCTCTATTTGATAATTTTAAACTTCATAGATGGATTTTCAAATGAATGTTCTAACAAATTATACAATTTAATCAAGTTAATCTTATCAAATTTGAAATAATCAGAATTTTCATAAACTTTAAAAATTCTTATTTCTTCAAATATCGCATTCTTAACATGTAAGAATTGAAACAAACCAGCTAACTGTAAATTTGATAAATATAAAGTTGACAATGCATTTAAATCTTTAACACAAAACTATCCATATAGATTCCTTTTTAAAACTCAAAAATTTCTTTTTGACTATCTAACACATAATCAACTAACTCTTTTATTTTCAGATATTCTTGATTATTCATAGAATATGAGAAAACAAAACTACAACTAACAAAGGCGAATACAAATATTGCTTTATTATCTATATATTAAATTAGAAAAAAAATCTTCTGAAAAAATATCAGATAAAATTAAAAATAAACATTCCTAACTCGAACAAATTGGCATAAAATCTAAAAACAAAAGTGTTAACTTTATACAAAGTTAACACTTACAATATATACTATAATTCAAGCAGATTCATTAACTCATATTATTTAATTTCATTCACTAAATATTTATCTAAAAATAAACTCTCATCATTCTCACCTGTAAAAACTACTAACTCATTACAAGTAACACCTTCATACATTACTTCAAGCTCAACACTAAAATTAAGATTAGTTTCATTATTTTTAGTAACACGAAATGTCTTCGTGTTCAAAATTTCAACTTTGACTATATTACCAAACGAATCTTTTTTTGATTCCAAAAAATCTCGAAACTCATCTACACTAATACTCTTGTCTAGGCTATTATAAAGAGCTATAGAATCATTTTCTATTATCTGATTATAAAACTCATTCACATATTTATTGGCAACTTTTATATCATTCCCATCATTTTGCTTCGATACAATTTGAGTACAAGAAACTGCTATCAAAAACAATAAATAAACTTTTTTCATAAATATTAATTAGTATAACTTCAAATCATAAAAAACATTACATCATTTTAACAACGTAAAATAAAATGACATAAAAAAACCCTAATCATTATGATTAGGGTTTATCTTGTACCTTGGGTGGGAATCGAACCCACACTCCGAAGAACACGAGTTTGAGTCGTGCGCGTCTACCAATTCCGCCACCAAGGCCTTTCGTAATTGTGAGTGCAAATGTAATATATTTTTTGAAATACAAAATAGAAAATACTTAAAAAATTACTTTCAGAGTTAAAATTTATTCCTAAATTTGCACCCTGTTTACAGCAACACAACATAACTAATTACTAAACAACAAATTAAAATGTCATACATCGAGCCAGAAGCAAAAATTTTTGCATGTTCGCAAAGTATGTATCTAGCAGAGCAAATTGCTGAAAAGTATGGTGTCTCTCTAGGTAAAGTTACCTTCTCAACTTATAGTGATGGAGAATTTCAACCTTCTTTTGAAGAATCAATAAGAGGTTTAAGAGTATTTTTGATCTGCTCTACTTTTCCAAGTTCAGACAATTTAATGGAATTGTTGTTAATGATTGATGCCGCAAAGCGAGCATCGGCTAGACATATTACAGCAGTAATCCCATATTTCGGTTGGGCTAGACAAGACAGAAAAGACAAACCAAGAGTTCCGATAGGAGCGAAACTAGTAGCTAAATTATTGGAAACTGCTGGAGCAACAAGAATCATGACTATGGATTTACATGCTGATCAAATCCAAGGATTCTTTGAAAAGCCTGTTGATCACTTATTTGCTTCTACGATATTCTTACCGTATGTTAAGAGTTTAAATTTAGAGAACTTAACCATTGCCTCTCCAGATATGGGAGGTTCAAAAAGAGCTTACGCGTATTCTAAATTTTTAGAATCAGATGTAGTGGTTTGTTACAAGCAACGTAAAAAAGCTAATGTAATCGACACTATGGAGCTTATTGGTGAAGTAAAAGGTAGAAATGTAATTCTAGTTGACGACATGATTGACACTGGAGGAACATTAGCAAAAGCGGCCGATGTAATGATGGAAAGAGGTGCGTTAAGTGTACGTGCCATTTGCACACATGCTATCCTTTCAGGTGGAGCATATGAAAAAATTGAGAATTCTCAATTAGTAGAATTAATCGTAACCGATTCTATTCCATTAAAGCAACAATCAGACAAAATTAGAGTTGTAAGCTGTGCCGGTTTATTTGCAGAAGTAATGCACATGGTACAAAACAACAACTCAATTAGCGGAAAATTCATTATGTAATCCGCTTCTAAAAAGAATTTTTATTAATTATTATATATTTTACAATGAAATCAATTACGATTAAAGGATCAGAAAGAGAAAGCGTAGGTAAAAAGGCAACTAAAGCCGTACGCGATGCTGGAATGGTTCCTTGCGTTATATACGGAGGAGATCAACCAGTACATTTTGCAGCAGACGAAAGAGCATTCAAAAACTTGGTTTACACTCCAAACGCTCACACTGTTGTAATTGAATTAGAAAATGGCAAAAAAATTGATGCTATCTTACAAGATATCCAATTCCACCCAATTTCTGACAAAATTTTACACATTGACTTCTTCCAATTACACGATGAAAAAGAAATCGTTATGGAAGTACCAGTAAAAGTCGTAGGTAAATCTAAAGGTGTTATGGCCGGAGGTGTTTTACGTTTAAACCAACGTCGTTTAAAAGTAAAAGCTTTACCAAAAGACTTACCAGATTTCGTTGAAGCTGATATTACTCCATTAGAAATGGGTAACAAATTGTATGTAACGGCTTTACCTACAAACAACTTCAAGTTAATGCACCCAGAAAACACAGTAGTGTGTCAAGTAAGAATTTCTCGTGCTGCGATGAAAGCTGCTCAAGAAGCTGCAAAAGCTGCAAAAGAAACAGGAAAGAAGAAAAAATAATTTTTTTCAAATACCTAAAAATCCCGCAATTGCGGGATTTTTTTTGTTTATAAACTACTCCATTACCAGTTGTACTATCGCTTTTACAAACAAAATAAATCCTCTATTTTTGCAGTCATGAAATGGCTCCTTAATTTATTCAATAACAATACAGCAGAGATAACACCCATGAAAAAGTTTTTAATTGTTGGACTTGGAAATATCGGTTCCGAATATGTCAACACACGTCACAACATAGGCTTCAAAGTAGTAGATTTTTTAGCAAAACAGCAAGATACTAGTTTCACTACGGCAAAACTTGGCGATATTGCTGAAATTAAAATTAAAGGCAGAACGCTGATTTTATTAAAGCCTAATACCTATATGAATTTAAGCGGCAAGGCTGTTAAGTATTGGATGGAAAAAGAAAAAATTGAGAAGGATAACATTTTGGTTATCACCGATGACTTAAACTTAGAATTTGGCACGATTCGAATAAAACCAAAAGGAAGCGATGGAGGCCATAACGGATTAAAAAACATCCAACTTTTATTAAACTCTACCGAATATCCTAGATTTCGTTTTGGAATTAGCGACCAGTTCAAAAAAGGAAAACAAGTTGACTATGTTTTGGGAGAATGGAGCCCCGAAGAAAATGAAAAACTAAAAGAACGTTTGGAAGTAAGCGCTGAAGCCATAAAATCCTTTGCATTAGCCGGTTTAAATACTACCATGAACACTTATAACGGAAAATAAAAAAGAGCGCTTTAAATGCGCTCTTTATTTTTTATCTATCTTAAAATTATTCTACCACAATCTTTTTGGTCACCTTACGATTACCATTTATAATTGTAACCAAATATATACCCGCTTCTGCATTCGATAGAGTAATAGCTTCATTAAACACTCCACCGGCTTTATAATTGTTAGATAGAATTTGTCGCCCTCTAATATCATGAACATTAATTTGAACCTCATCCGATAAGGCGTCAAATTTCACATTAAAACTGCCTTTATTAGGGTTAGGGTACAATGACACTCCCGTTAAATCGAAACTTTCAGAAGATAATGCTGGTTCCGCTACACAGAAGTTTAATGCCCAGTTATTAATAGACCCTGTATCACCATTCCAATAATCCTGTGCGTGCAAAACCCATGTTCCTGCAGCTGGCTTTCCATAAACCAGAGAAATAGCAGTCATTGGACCAAAAGTACCAGAAGATTGCGTACATCCTGTATCTGGCAGCGTTGGATTTCCATCTGCAAAAGTATAACTTACCGCATTAAACTCATCATCACAATTACGGTCCCAAATCTGAATTAACGTCCCGTCAGGATGTGTAACCCAAATTACTAAATCATCAATATAGGAATGGGCGAATGATAAATCAATTGTTAAATCATTGATATCTCCAGTAACTGATGTTGGCACTACAATAGTTTTAGTAACTTCAGCCCCAGGAGTATTTTGAGCAACACCATCAGGAACACTTAGTGATGTGTTATTGGAATAAGTATATGAACAATTGGACTCTCCTGTAGTAAACTTAAATATAGCACTACTAGCACCACTACAAAGATCATTTTTTGGCACAACCCTCCAGTAGTAGTCTGTTGCCTCATTCAAACCACTTATGCCAAATGAATTTGAAGTCGATGTAGCTGTTGCGACTATATTTGAAAAAGCAACATCAGTTGCTACTTCAACATCATACATTGTAGCAGCAGGGCTCAATACCCATGATAAAACGGGTGAAGTACTTTGACCAACCGCTAAATCAACTGGAGCAATTAATGATTGAGTACCGAAATTTGCATCAATTAAATTTAAATAAAGCGGCACTGATTTACTCGTCGTTCCAGAAGTTGCTGTTACTGTCATGGCATAAAACTGTACTGCACTACTCCCCGTGTTGCTAATTTCCAAAACCACATTTCCATCGCTACTAATTGTTGATGGCGTAAAAACCGTAGTTGCACCAGCAGGCCCTCCTGTCAAAATGAAACTTGTAGTACCTGCAAATCCTCCTAAAGCAAGGTAAGGTATATCAAATGACACCAAACTACCTTGACAAGCCTCTTTGTTTTGTCCTCCCTCAACACCAGAAAAAGCAACAGAAAATGTAGCAGCTGGTGCAGATATGGTAAAATTAGTATTTGAAATATCATAAAAAATATGATTCCATCCTTTGACCATAATTCTATTCTGATTCCCTATAGTATTTGGGACAGTAATCGTCTCAGAACCGTCATTAGGTACTTTACTTGCTAATTGAATCGGATAAGTGAATCCACCATCATTAGATAGAAAAATATCTACAAAATTTGCATTAACACCATTAGTCGTTGTTCCAGCAACATCCCAAGTTACTGTTTGATTGGAACCCGCTTGCCAATTTACTGCGGTATTTGGAGCACTCACTAAAAAAGGACCCGCTGTACCATTAACCGTAACAACCATACCATCAGTATGAGTTTGCCCTTCTAGAGTAGCATTATCCCTAACGGTTAAAGCAAATGTCAATGTTCTTGCAACCAAACTCAAAGCTTCTACAGTAATTTCACTACCTTGTGTTGTTGATTGATTAGCAACTACTCTATTTAAAGGAGGCATATATCGAGAAGGAGAAGTTGTCGGAGGATAAGACCTCCAATTAGGACCACTTGCCTTCGTAACTGATGCCGCTGATGCACTTCCGGTTTGAGAAGTACTCGCATTATCAATCTGCTCCCAACAATAGGTTAACGCATCACCATCTAAATCGCTTCCAGAACCTGTTAAAACAAAAGGCGTACTCTTTGGAATAGTATAATTACTTCCAGCATCAGCTACAGGCGTATTATTGGCCATTGTAGTTCGCACAGGACAGGTTTTATCTTCCATATTATTTTGAACCTGAAAAATACTTGCATAGTGAAAATAATCATCAGAATGCGGTTGAACATCTTGTGCAGTAATACCTGCATATCCCATAATTGTAGAGCCCGAACCAACTTCTACATTAACGCCCGAATTTTCATTACTCATAGAAAAAGTATGATTAGCTCCAAATTGGTGTCCCATTTCGTGTGCTACGTAGTCAATATCGAAATTATCACCTTGTGGCACTCCATCAGACGGAGAAGTAATTCCTGAACCCTTATTTTTATCACTAGTGCTAGAAGTATCATTAACACAAACACAGCCAATACAACCCGCATTACCACCACCACCTGAAGCACCGAACATATGACCAATATCATATGCTGCATTGTTAGCTGCAAGCGAAGTAAATAAACCCGTTAAATTATTACTTAAAGTATTTTGAAGTTGAACATTCCACGAAGAAAGTGTAGTGTATGGGTCAGTAGATGGGTTATAATAGATTACGTTGGTCGTTTCTGCAACAATATTCATATGTATCCCAAAATCTCTTTCAAATACTCCATTAACTCTGGTCATAGTTGCATTAAATGCTGCTAAAACGTTTGCGACCTGAGCTGAAGACGTTGCTCCAAAATAATTGGCATATTCACCATTACAAGATAATGCTAACTTAAAAGTCAAGAGTTCAGCGGTAGAGGACTTTTGCATTAAATTTTCGGAAGTCACTTTCGCCATTAAATCCTGAGAGACTGTTTGCTCTGGAGTTGAACAAGTAAAAGGCAATTTACCTTTTTGTCGAGATGAATTGAATACCGCATAAATTAAACCATCATTGGAATACTTTTCTATAAATTCATTTTTTTTATCCGTTCGGAAAATCATTGCTTGAATACCATTAGGATCCGAACTCATTCTCAAAACAGCTGAAGCATCATCAATACCCGTCCCAATAAAGGATTTAATTTCAGGAAATTGCGCTTGTAACCTTGCATCAAAGTTTGACGCTTCAAAAACTCTATAACGTTCTAACTTGCCATCAACATTAGGCAATGTAATGATTGTCTCACTTGAGGAAGATAAAAATCGATTTGGAGCATTCTTCAAATCCTTTTGCATTATAGTTAAGTCTAACTGCATTAACTCATAGTTCTCGGGAAAACTTGCTCTATTCGCACTTTTTATTTTCTCAAATTTTAAACCCTCAGTTGGTTTTGACCAAACTGCATAATTTTGAGCATTTACTCCCAATGTTGAGAAAAAAATACCCAAACAAAAAAGTATTTTAAGTTTCATTGAATAAGATTTTGATTATCAAACAAATATACTGATTTTTAAGAAAAAGATATGTCTTTAAAAACAAAAAAGAGCACTTGAAAGTGCTCTTTTTTGTTTTTAAAGTAGTGATTATTCGATTATTATTTTCTTAACTGATTGTCTAGAACCATCTAAAATTGTAACTAAATAAACACCTGACTCTACATTATCTAATTGAATATTTTCATTAAATATACCGTTAGAGTTAAATGATTTAGACATAATTTGTCTACCTCTTACATCATGAACATTAACAACAACATTGCTCGATTCTGCATTAAACTCTAGAGTAAAGTTACCATTATTAGGATTTGGATATAAATTAAGATCAGAAATTTCATAACCATTTGATTTCAATGAAGTTTGAGTACAAATAGAAAGTGTCCAATCGTTAATAACACCCGTATCCCCAGAATAATAATCCACCGCTAATAAAGTCCAAGTACCATCAGCAGCTTTACCATTAAATGAATTCAAATCACCAAAAGGTCCGAAAGTACCCGTTGTAGCAGAACAGTTTGAAGATGGAACAGTTGGATTCCCAGCATCAAAAGTATAAGTTAATGATGTTGGATTATTATCACAATTTCTATTCCACAAAATTACTTGAGTTCCATCAGGATGATTTAAAGCAACCACCAAATCCTCGATATAAGTATGCGAGATACCCAATGTAACGTTAACATCTGAAATTGTCCCAGTAGCACCAGAAACCGATATAGTTTTAGAAGCTACAGCCCCAGAAACATTTGCACCAGCACCATCCGGCACTGACAATACAGTATTATTACTATATGTATTACAACTTGACGTGTAACCGATTGCAAAATTCTTAGAGTTTACATTAAAGAAAATATTATTTGAAGCTTTAACCATTAATCTACATACTGGCGCTGGACTTGAAGGCATAACAATTGATTCACTTCCGTCATTTGGGGTATTGGCCAACAAAGTTGTCCATGTTTGACCACCATCAGTTGTAATTAAAATATCCACATTGTTACCCCCTGCGATTGAATTTGTATTAAGCACATTCCAAGTAACAGTTTGTGTTGAATTAACATCATAAGAAATGTTATCTGTGTTTTGAGAAGTTACTGTCAATGGCCCTTTTGTAGCATCTACAGTTACTGTCATATTATCAAAACCTGTTTGCCCTTGACCAATAACATTATCACGAGCCGTCAATCTGAAATTCAAAATTCTTGAAACAGAACTTAAAGCCTCTGCGGTTACTTCTAATCCATTTGTAGTGGTAAGGTTATTTAAAACAGAAGACAATAGAGGAAAATAACGCGTTGGAGACGAAGAATCAACATAATTAACCCAATTTGGACCAGATTGCTTAGTTGCACTAGCTGCACTAGCCGCCCCTCCTTGAGCAGAACTAGCATTGTCAAATTGTTCCCAAGTATATGTTAAAGTATTAGACCCCCCAGCATCAGTAGCCGAACCAGTTAAAACAAAAGGAGTACTTTTCGGAATGATATAATTTTGACCAGCATCCACCACAGGTGCACCATGTGTTATTGGAGTAGATGTTGGACAAAATTTTGTCACTAAATTAGATTGAACCTGAGCAATACTAGCCGAGTGAAACACATCAATCGAGTTTGAATGAGTATCATAAGGCGTAATACCAGCGTAGCCCATAATAGTAACACCCGAACCTACTTCTACATTAACACCGGAACCCTCATTACCATGTGAAAATGTATGATTAGCTCCAAATTGATGTCCCATTTCATGCGCCACATAATCAATATCAAAAGTATCTCCAACAGGTGTTACGCTTGTTGTGAATCCACTTCCTTTATTGGTTCCACAAACACAGCCAATACAACCCGCATTTCCATTATTTCCAACATTACCCATTAAATGTCCTACATCATAATTTGCACTACCTACCACTGAGTTAAGCGTAGACTGTAATTGTGAATTATAATTTGTTGAAGTAGAGCCGTAAGGATCAGGGACAGAACCATCATAAATAATAGTTGTATTATTAATTAAATTCATATGGACTGCAAAGTCGTTCTCAAATACTCCATTCACTCTCGTCATGGTAGTATTAATTGCTGACAATGCACTTGTCTTTGGAGTAGCAAGACCTAAAGCAGCATGATGATAGGCTGTATACTCTGGAGTAACCGACATTGCTAACCTGAATGTCTTTAAACTTCCAGTATTTGATTTAGAAAAATTATCTGCTTGGTAAGTTAAATCTTCCGTTACAACTTGTTCAATTGTAGAACATGTAAATGGAAGTTTCCCTTTAACCCTTAAAGAAGTATAAACAGCATACTTTTTTAAATCTGATGAATAAGGCTCCATGAATTCAGTGGGTTTATCTGCTCTGGTAATCATGGTATTGATCGTCTTAGCATCGATACTTAATCTTACGCGAGCATATTTATCATCTAAACCTACACCTACATAAGATCTAATATCAGGAAATTGAGCTTGTAATTCCGAATCAAAATTTGATGCTTCATACATTTGAAATTGTTCTAATTCACCATTTGCATTTGGCAAACTAATAATTACAGAACTCCTATTCGTAAATGCTCTATCAGGAGCATTACTTAATGCGCTTTTAAGAACATTCAAATCTAACTCCATTAATTTGTAATCAATTGGAAAAGATTCTCTTTGAACAGTCTTAGCTAACTCAAAATTTTCACTTTTAACTCCAGACCATGCTTTTTTTGTTTGCGAACAAACTGTATTCAAAAAAAGCATTGAAAATGAAGCAATTAGTAGTACTTTTTTCATTTTTAAAGTTTTATAAATTTGGTTAATGCGCGAATATAACAATATAATTACATTAAAATAATATTTAGTTCATTTTTTTGAAAATGAAAATTTTAGGATATCTACTTTTGTTATGTATTTTTGTAAAAAAAATAATTTTGAAAGTCTTTCATTCAATCAATTCTTTTAAAGCTGAGAAAAAAACAATAATTACGATTGGTACTTTCGACGGCGTCCATTTGGGACATCAATCCATATTAAAAAAAGTAATCGATCAGGCTAGAGCTAACAACTCTGAAAGCACTGTTTTAACGTTTTTTCCTCATCCACGAATGGTTTTACAACAAGACTGCGATATTAAGCTTTTAAATACGATTGAAGAAAAAACATTTTTATTACGTCAATTGGGAGTTGACAACTTAATTATACATCCTTTTGATTTAGAATTCTCGAGGCTTAGCGCAGAAGAATTTGTAACCCAAGTGCTAGTTGAAAAACTCAATATTGGTAAAATTATAATTGGTTATGATCATCGCTTTGGCAGAAACAGAACTGCAACCATAGATGATTTAATTGCATTTGGAGAAAAATATAATTTTACAGTATCGCAAATCTCTGCAAAAGAAATCGATGAGATTGCTATTAGTTCAACCAAAATCAGGAAAGCATTAGAAGAAGGAGATGTGGCTTTAGCTAAGAGTTATTTGGGAAATCCATATTTTATAACAGGCCAAGTTATTGAAGGAAAAAGAATAGGACGAACCATTCAGTTTCCAACAGCAAACTTACAGCCAACCGAGAACTACAAACTAATACCGAAAATAGGCGCCTATATTATAACGGCGGATATTGATAACCAAATTGTAAATGGAATGCTGAACATAGGTTATAACCCAACCCTTTCAAACGATAACATTTCAATAGAAGCTCATTTTTTCAACTTTGACGGTAATCTCTATCAAAAAACTATTAAAGTAAACTTTCTCGAACGTATCCGAAACGAACAAAAATTCGACACGCTAGAACATCTTAAAGAGCAGCTGAAGCATGACAAATTGTATGCATTAAACTATTTTGAAAAAAATGCTTGAAAAAATTTTCAAACCCATTGACAATGCCCCTTTAATTATTTTTCGGATTTTTTTCGGATTTTTATTAGCCTGTGAAAGTTTTGGCGCTATTGCCACTGGTTGGGTAAAAGCTGTTTTTATAGACACACAATTCACGTTCTCATTCATCGGTTTTAATTGGCTTCAACCACTGCCTGGAAGTGGAATGTATTTCTATTTTATCGCAATGGGAATATTAGGGCTAATGATTATGCTAGGGCTACGATACCGATTTGCCATAATAGGCTATACTATTCTTTGGGCTGGGGTATATTTTATGCAAAAGACATCCTACAACAACCATTATTATTTGTTGCTACTTATTTCGTTTATCATGATTTTTTTGCCCGCAAATCAAGATAAAGCACTAGATATAAAACTAGGATTAGTACATGAAAAGAAAACCATGCCTTATTGGATTAGTTTGATTTTTATTATCCAAATTAGCATTGTCTACTTTTATGCAGCTGTTGCCAAGATCTACCCTGACTGGCTTGATGGCACCTTCACCAAAAATCTACTTTCGGGCACAAAATTACCATCATCGGTACTGGAGCTATTTCGTCAAAAGTGGTTTTATCTCTTCATAGCCTATACTGGAATTATCTATGATTTTTTAATCGTTCCATTACTACTTTTAAAAAAAACCAGGACCTTAGCGCTTATTGCATCGCTTTGCTTTCATCTTTTTAATGCCATCGTGTTACAGATTGGAATTTTTCCGTTTTTTGCGCTCAGCTTCGCACTATTCTTTTATGAACCAGAAAAAATGAGAAGAATTTTTCTCAGAGAAAAATCGACACCAGACCAAAATACTAATTCTGATTTTTCTCAAAAAAAACTACTCTATCTTCTGATACTACCATTTCTCGTTATCCAAATTGCACTTCCACTAAGACATCACGTAATTGAAGGGGACGTTCTTTGGACAGAAGAAGGCCATCGCCTCAGTTGGCGCATGATGCTTCGTGAACGAAGTGGCTATATCCTAATTAAAATAAAAGATAATACCACTGGAAAAATACATTTTTACGACTACCGAAAAAACTTATCCAACAAACAAGCCAACCAACTCGCTGTAAAACCCGATTTTATATGGCAATACTGTCAAAGAATAAAAGAAGAATATGCTGGCCAAGACATCTCAATATTCATTGACTGCAAAAATTCGATAAACCGCAAAGAAACACAACGATTAATAGACCCTGAGACTGACTTCATGAAAGCCCAATGGGACTACTTCAAACACAACAAATGGATTATACTCCATTAGACGTGCGTTAATTAATCGTTATAAGCTTGTTTTCGCAATTGATTTTTTTGTATTTTTATAATACTTAAAATCAGAACATTATGAAAAACAACATCGAATTAAAAAATGGATTTATCATTTTTTTAGGCATTGGTCTGTTCTTCCTACTAATGGATTTATTTGGATTAGCAGGTAAAAATTATCTCCGTCTTTTGAATGCCTTTATAGTGCTTTATGGCATCAACAGAACCTTAAAACACAACTACAATCACGGCCATACCGAATATCTTGAAAATTTAATTTCAGGTTTAAAAACGGGTATAATAGGCGTTGTTTTAGGCATAATAGGACTTATCGCATTTATATATGCAAAAGGTGGTGATTCCTATTTAACAACACTTTCGGATACTTTTTTCTTTTTAGGCAAAACAAATATTATCAAATATTGTAGTGTTTTATTATTTGAAGGAATAGCTTCGAGTCTGATTGGTTCTTTTACATTAATGCAATATTGGAAAGATGTAGTCATACATCCAAAATATTAATTTTTAGGCTTTTTTTTGTCTTCTCAAGTATTTTGCTACTTTTGAAGCATAAACAGAAAAGCATGAATACAACTAGACATAACTGGACGAAAGAAGAAATTATAGCCATTTACAACAAACCAATTATGGACTTGTTGTACGAAGCAGCGACAGTTCATAGAGAATATCACGATCCTAATGTGGTACAAGTTTCTACATTACTTTCTATTAAAACAGGAGGATGTCCAGAAGACTGCGGATACTGTCCCCAAGCAGCTCGCTATCATACCGATATTGAAGGCAATGACCTTATGAGTGTTTCGCAAGTAAAAGCACAAGCATTACGTGCGAAATCTTCTGGGTCGTCAAGAGTTTGTATGGGGGCCGCATGGCGTAATGTTAAAGATGGTCCAGAATTTGACCAAGTTCTAGAAATGGTTCGAACAATTAACAAGCTTGATATGGAGGTTTGCTGTACATTGGGCATGATAACCGAAAATCAAGCAAAACGTTTAGCAGAAGCTGGTTTATATGCCTATAACCACAATCTAGACTCTTCAGAAGAATATTATAAAGAAGTCATATCAACACGTGGTTTTGAAGACCGTTTGCAAACTATTGACAATGTAAGAAAAACAAATGTTACCGTTTGTAGCGGTGGAATCATAGGAATGGGAGAAAGCATTGAAGACAGAGCAGGCATGCTTGTTGCATTATCATCTTTAAATCCGCAACCCGAATCCGTACCCATTAATGCTTTAGTTGCAGTAGAAGGCACTCCGCTTGAGGATCAAAAACCTGTTGAAATTTGGGATATGGTACGTATGGTAGCCACCACTCGTATTGTAATGCCCGAAACTCAAGTAAGACTGTCGGCAGGAAGAACAGAAATGAATCGCGAAGGACAAGCCTTTTGCTTTTTTGCTGGAGCCAACTCTATTTTTGCTGGAGACAAGTTACTTACCACCCCAAATCCAGACGTAAATGAAGACATGAAAATGTTTGAATTGTTAGGATTAAAACCTCAAAAGCCATTCATTAAGAAAATGCAGCCACAAACTGTAGAGGCAGAAAATTCAGAATATCAGTCTTTAGGTGAAAAACCAAAATGGACACGCCCTGGTCATGTTATTGAACGTAACTTAGAAGCTTCTCAAAAAGAAAAATAGTTCACCCCATTCAAAATAAGTCAAATAAAAAAAGCGCTAAATATTTAGCGCTTTTTTTATTCAATCAGTTAACTGATTGAATAAAATCGTTCCACAACTGTGAAATTTTACATTAGTATCAACCTCTCCTTTCAACTGCTACAGTTGTCACTTCATCTAATTTAACATTTCCTTTTATCATTAATCGTTCGATTAACTCGCTTCATCTTTAAATCCAGAAAGAGTTCCATTTTTATTAACAGTAGCTCTAACACTGTTTATTAAATTTTGGTTTAATTTTGTTTAACTATTAACTACAAATAGTCAATCTATTTATTTTCTTGCCTTTAATCACCGTACTTTTTCACTCATTTAATAATTTAATTCATTAATTATGAAAGCAGTACATTACAAAAATTGGCTCTTAATTTTAGGTTTATTTATGTTCACAACGGTGTTTTCGCAAGAGGACAAATTTGATTACATAACCGTTACCAAAATGCATTTTAACTTGAACAATCCCGATTTGAAATTTGAAGATTGGCAAAAATTAGAAAAGGAATACTTTGATAAAGTAACTAGCAAAAATGATCTTGTGATAAGACACAACTGTTTGACCCATTATTTTACTGATGATAATACGGAAGTATTGAATGTAAACGTTTACAAAAGCTGGGAAGACATTGATAAAGCAGGAAACAAAACGGCTGACTTGGTTAAAAATGCGTGGCCAAATGAAAACGAACGCAAAGCATTTTTTAAGAAACTCCGCAGTTACTATGCCGATACCCATTCTGATGAAATATATGCTAGCATGCCTTATACTAAACCACTTAATGCAAAGAGTGATGAATCCTTCATCTATTATGTTCGTAACAGTCATTTTAGTTCCTCTGATGAAGGCTCAAGCGATGAGTTTGATTCCCTGATGAAAGAATTCTTTGAAAATGTAACCATGAAAAACGACCTTATCAAAGGATATTACACCCTCGCACATGCCTGGGGCTCAGATAAAACCGATTTTTTAGAAGTTTTTGTGGTTGAAAAATTAGGCGATATTGACGAATTTTTCAAAAAAGAGGGCGAACTATTTGAAAAACATTGGAAAACCGAAAAAGAAAGAGAAGATTTTGACAAGAAAATGAATAAATATTTCAGTCGCCATCATTCCGATTATATCTACCGTTCTGTAAAAGGATTACGAAAATAAAAAAAGAGCCTTTAAAGGCTCTTTTTTATTATTTACTCATTTCTGCGAAGTACTTATAGAACAATGGAATTGTTTCAATTCCTTTTAAATAATTGAACACCCCAAAATGCTCATCTGGTGAATGAATAGCATCACTATCCAAACCGAATCCCATTAATATTGTTTTACTCTTAAGTTCTTTTTCAAATAAAGCTACAATTGGAATACTTCCTCCAGAACGAACTGGGATAGCCGGAACACCAAAAGTCTCCGTGTACGCCTGATTTGCAGCTCTATAACCGATACTATCAATAGGCGTTACATATCCTTGCCCCCCGTGATGCGGCGTAACTTTTACTTTTACAGCTGCAGGAGCAATGCTCTCAAAATGTTTCTTGAACAATTCTGTTATCTCTTCCCAATCTTGATTAGGAACCAAACGCATCGAAATTTTAGCATAAGCCTTACTTGCAATTACGGTCTTAGCTCCTTCTCCTGTATATCCACCCCAAATTCCGTTTACATCTAAAGTAGGACGTATAGAATTTCTCTCGTTTGTTACATAACCTGCTTCACCATAGACATCATCAATATTTAAAGCTCTTTTATAGTTTTCTAATGAAAAAGGAGCTTTGGCCATTTCAGCACGTTCAGCTGCAGATAATTCTTCTACTTTATCGTAAAACCCTGGTATGGTGATATGATTGTTTTCGTCGTGTAACGAAGCTATCATTTTGGTCAATACATTGATAGGATTCGCAACAGCTCCACCGTATAAACCTGAGTGTAAATCACGGTTAGGCCCCGTAACTTCAACTTCAACATAACTTAACCCTCTTAATCCTGTTGTTATAGACGGTTGAGTATTTGAAATCATTCCAGTGTCTGAAATCAAAATTACATCGTTGGCTAACTTCTCTTGATTACGTTCCACAAACCAACCTAAGCTTTTCGAACCAACTTCTTCTTCTCCTTCTATCATGAACTTCACGTTACATGGCAAACAGTTATTTGCAATCATGTATTCGAAAGCTTTCACATGCATATACATTTGCCCTTTGTCATCACACGCACCACGAGCGAAAATAGCACCTTCAGGATGAATTTCAGTTGTTTTGATAACTGGCTCAAAAGGTGGTGAAGTCCACAATTCAATTGGATCTGCAGGTTGCACATCATAGTGACCGTAAACTAATACCGTAGGTAATGTTGGGTCAATAATTTTCTCCCCATAAACAATAGGGTAACCTGGAGTTTCACACAATTCTACAAAGTCACATCCTGCTTTTTCTAAGCTCACTTTAACAGCTTCGGCAGTCATGATCACATCATGTGCATAAGCACTATCAGCACTTACTGATGGTATGCGTAATAACTCTATTAATTCATTAATAAATCGTTCTTTATTCTCACGAACGTAATGTCTAATATTTTCCATTGTATTTTTTTGAAGATTCCCAAAAATACAAAAAATGTGAGAGCTACAATAAACAAAATTTAGAATTAAAGATAATAATCCCAAACAGATATATCTTAGAACTAAAACAGTAATAAAATTGCTTTAAAAAAACATAATCTATAATTTTGAATCTTATTGAGCCACACTTAATTTCCCAATAATTGAAAAAGAACAACACCTTAACATTAAACGACATTAAAAATAAGTTGGAGCACTATTGTGCCTATCAGGAAAGGTGTTATAAAGAAGTTGAAGACAAACTTTTCTCTTTCAATCTTAATCAAGAAGAAAAAGAAACTATCTTAATCTCACTTATTGAAAACAACTTTATTAATGAAGAGCGTTTTGCAAAAAGTTTTGTGAGAGGGAAACACCACTACAAAAACTGGGGAAAAGTGAGAATTGTAAACGAATTAAAATTCAGAAACATTTCCTCAAGGTTGATAGAGACAGCTTTGAAAGAAATAGATTCCGATTTATACTTCAATCATTTTAACCAATTGGCCGACAAACAATGGGAAAACTTAAAGGAGCCAAAAGGCCAAAAAAGGAATAAAAAATTTGTTGATTTTCTAATCCGAAAAGGATATGAATCGCAGTTTATTTATGACAAATTGAACGAATTGAACAGTCAAAAATAAGTTTCAATCGTTAATTGCATTCAGAGTAAGTTAGTACATTGCCTTAACAATTATTAAAAACTTATCTTTGCAAAAAAAAAGAACATGTTAGAAGATAAAAATCAAAAACGAACAAGTTTATCTGATTTGGGTGAATTTGGTTTAATAGAGCACTTAACCAAACATTTTGCTGTGAATCAGTCTTCAACACTAAAAAGTATAGGTGATGATGCAGCGGTTTTAGATTTTGGCAATAAAAAAGCAGTTGTTTCTACTGATTTACTTATTGAAGGGGTTCATTTTGACTTGAGCTACATGCCTTTAAAACATTTGGGCTATAAAGCAGTAGTTGCTAATGTTTCTGACATTTGTGCAATGAATGCTACTCCTACTCAAATTACCGTTTCTATTGCAGTTTCCAATCGTTTCCCTTTGGAAGCATTAGAAGAGTTATTTGAAGGAATCACTTTGGCATCGAAACTATATAATGTAGATGTTATTGGTGGTGACACTACTTCTTCACAAAAAGGATTAATTATCAGTATTACAGCAATTGGAGAAGCCAACTTAGAAGACATTACTTATCGTAATGGTGCTAATGCGAATGATTTATTAGTCGTTACTGGAGATGTAGGCGCAGCCTATATGGGACTTCAAGTTTTGGAGCGTGAAAAGCAAGTTTTCCAAGTGAACCCAAACAATCAGCCTGATTTGGAGAACTACACTTATTTGATAGAACGCCAGTTAAAACCTGAAGCTCGTAAAGACATCAAAGAATTATTAGAAAAATTAGAAGTAAAACCTACGTCAATGATTGACATTTCTGATGGTTTATCTTCTGAGATATTACACTTGTGCAAACAAAGTGGTGTAGGTTGTAATTTATACGAGGAAAAAATTCCTGTTGATCCGCAATTGATTGATGTCTGCGAAGAATTCAATATCGACATTACTACGATTGCTTTAAGCGGTGGTGAAGATTACGAATTACTATTTACCATTAAAATGGAAGATTTCGACAAAATCAAAGCCAATCCAAACCTAACGGTAATTGGACATATGACCGAAGAAAAAGAAGGCATGCACTTGATTACTCGTGCTACTACTAAAATTCCTTTAAAAGCAAGAGGTTGGAACGCCTTACAAAATGAAGCATAAAAAAATCCCGAACCTAAGGTTCGGGATTTTTATTGATACTTTAAATCGATTATTTCATTTTCATTAACCAATTGCGCATCGCAACTTCATTGTTGATAATGTTTCTCAATTCTGAAATGGCAACTCTATCTTGTTGCATAGAATCTCTATGACGTATTGTAACTGTTTTATCTTCTAATGTTTGGTGGTCAACCGTAATACAGAAAGGTGTTCCCAAAGCGTCTTGTCTTCTGTAACGACGCCCTACAGCATCTTTCTCATCATAAGCCACATTGAAATCCCATTTCAAATCTTCTATGATTTCTCTCGCTACATCAGGTAATCCATCTTTCTTAACCAATGGTAAAATAGCCGCTTTTGTAGGGGCTAAAACTGAAGGTAAACGTAAAACCGTACGTGTCGATCCGTCTTCTAACGTTTCTTCTTGTAGTGCTTTTGAGAATACTGCCAAGAACATTCTGTCCAAACCAACAGAAGTCTCCACCACATATGGTACGTAACTTGAATTGGATTCATTATCGAAGAACTGTAATTTTTTACCTGAAAACTGTTCATGCGCTTTTAAATCAAAATCCGTACGAGAATGGATCCCTTCAAGTTCTTTAAATCCGAATGGGAAGTTAAATTCAATATCAGCCGCAGCATTTGCATAGTGAGCTAATTTTTCGTGATCGTGGAAACGGTAATTCTCTTCCCCTAATCCTAACGATTTATGCCAAGCTAAACGTGTCGTTTTCCAGTATTCGTACCATTTCATTTCTTCTCCTGGTTTCACGAAAAACTGCATTTCCATTTGTTCAAACTCACGCATACGGAAAATAAACTGGCGCGCCACGATTTCATTACGGAACGCTTTCCCTGTTTGCGCAATACCGAAAGGAATCTTCATACGTCCCGTTTTTTGAACGTTTAAGAAATTCACGAAAATACCTTGTGCTGTCTCTGGACGCAAATACAAATCCATAGCCGTATCAGCAGAAGCTCCCAATTTCGTAGCAAACATCAAATTGAATTGGCGCACTTCAGTCCAGTTTTTTGAACCAGACTCTGGACAAGCGATTCCTAATTCTTCGATTAACGCTTTTACATCGGCTAAATCATCGTTCTCTAAAGAGCGTGCCATACGTTGTAAAATTTCGTTCTTTTGTGCTAAATAACCTTTTACACGCTCGTTTGTTGTCACAAACTCTTGTTCGTTAAAAGCATCTCCAAAACGCGCTTTTGCTTTATCAATTTCTTTTTGTGCTTTGATGTTGATTTTTTCAGCATAGTCTTCAATCAATACATCTGCACGGTATCTCTTTTTAGAATCTTTATTATCTATAAGTGGATCACTAAAAGCATCAACGTGCCCTGAAGCTTTCCAAGTAGTAGGATGCATAAAAATTGACGCATCAATACCTACAATATTTTCGTGCATCTGCACCATTGATTTCCACCAATATTCGCGGATATTTTTCTTTAATTCTACACCGTTTTGAGCATAATCATAAACTGCACTCAAACCATCATAAATTTCGCTTGACGGAAATATATAACCGTACTCTTTTGCGTGCGAAACTACGTTTTTGAATAAATCTTCTTGTTTTGCCATACTGCAAAAGTAAAAATTAGGAATGTAATTAGGAAGAGAATTTTACAATTAATACAGTTTAATTGTATTGAAAAATTGTGCTGCCAATTTTAATAGAATTGTAGTAAATATTTACGTGATATTTCCCTTTAATTGTTTTTTCATCCTCAAGATCAACGTAGGTACAAACATCGGTATCTTTTTTATTATACATCGCTTTAACAGCTCCAGTATAAAAAGTCTTTTGTCCCTTTTCTTCGAAATGAGTTTGATCCACAGATATCACTTGCTTATTTGGATTCACAACTTGAACCAATATATTTTTTTTCCCGGCTTTGATGAACTCATTACCCTCAATTGTAAAACAAACCCTTATTTGTTGGATTTTTTTATCTCTAGCATTGGAATACAAATCCGATAAAATTTTTACCCCCCTTGCTTTAATATTCATTACCGTAAGTTTGTCTTCTTCGTATTTTGATTCCACTAAATCCGATTCCAGTTGATATAAAGATTTTGAGTTCAATTCAATTTTTTCTTGCAGTTCATAAATAGCAACCTGATCAAGTTGTATTGCCTCTTTTAACATTTCTATTTTTTCCTCAATACTTAAGTTTTTGCGTTTACGAAGTTCAATTTGAGCAGGGGTAACTGTAACTTTCTTTTGATGCTCCATAAGAAAAGCAGAATCAGAAAATTTAAAATCTTGGATGGAATCGTATTTTAAGAGTATCTCGTCGAACTGATTTTGCAAAATCTCATTCTCAACTTTAGACTTCTTAAATAAAGTAGTATATTTATCATAAATGCGAAAAAAACTAAACAGCAAGACCACGCTCAATGCTAAAGAAGCAAATAAGCCAGTTTTGACTAGATTGTTTTGATTTAAGGACACTTGTGATATTTTTTTTATGAATTAACTTCTTTTTAAAATAAAAACCACATTAAACCGACAAAATGCTAAAAAATCTGTTTAAAACTATTTTTCCAGACTTATGTATCGGCTGTAACGGTCTGTTAATCAAGAACGAATCAGTACTTTGCATACACTGTCGTCACGATTTACCTTATACACAACATCACAAAAATCCAAACAACGAAGCATTATTAAAATTTTACGGCATAGTACCTATAGAAAATTGTTTCGCTATGCTCTATTTTCATAATGAAGGTATTGCAAAGCGATTAATGCATCAACTGAAATACAAAGGAAAGCAAGAAATTGGAACACTTTTGGGCAATATGTATTACCCTGAACTTGAAGACAAATTCAAACATGAAGATTCTAAAACCACATTTGAAATCATTCCGGTTCCACTTCATAAAAAAAGACAGAAAGAAAGAGGGTATAATCAAGTAACAACATTTTGTAAAGCCCTATCCAAAGGATTAGACATTACCCTAAATGAAACGCTTTTAATCCGAAATCATTATACCAAAACCCAAACCCAGAAAAATAAAATTGCACGTCAGAAAATTAACGATGCTTTATTTGACATTGTCGAAACAACATCAGAAAGTAATAAACATTATATTCTTGTTGACGATATTATAACTACTGGAGCAACTCTTGAAGCTTGCGCAAAAGCACTTTTACGAATTCCAAATGCAAAAGTGAGCATTGTAACTATGGCCTTTACTGAAACTTAAAAAAAATAAAAAAATTATGCGGATACTAAATATAGTTGTTATTTTGTAGAGACTATTAAAATTCGCATGAAAAAAATATATTTACTTGTTTTAGGAATCATATTTAGCTTTATTTTTTTAACGACTGGATGTGCCAAAAGAGGTTCTATTTCAGGAGGACCAAAAGACACTATTCCCCCTTCAATTACAAGTAGTTTTCCAAAAAACTATAGTACCAATTTTGATGGAAAGGAAATTAAAATTTCTTTCAACGAATTAATAAAAGTTAAAAACATCAACAAACAACTTATTATTTCACCTCCTTTAAAAAAACAACCTATTATTATTCCTCAAGGAAGTGCGAGTAGATTTATTTCGATTAAAATATTAGACACCCTTCAAGAAAATACTACCTATAGTTTCAACTTCGGACAAAGTATTACAGACAACAATGAGGGCAACCCTTATTCTCAATACAAATATGTCTTTTCAACCGGAAGTTATATTGATTCCCTTACAGTAGTAGGAACCCTAAAAGATGCTTACGAACAAAAACCGGATAATTTTGTTTCAGTTCAATTATACGACGCTGCAACATTTAACGACTCTACAGTATACAAAGAAACACCGCTTTATGTAACCAATACATTGGATAGTATAAAAGCTTTTGCTTTGGAAAACTTAAAGCAAGGAAGTTATTACATCGTTGCACTAAAAGACAAAAACAGCAATTATAAATTTGACCCAAAATCGGATAAAATAGGTTTTTTAAAGGATAAAATCACTATCCCTACCGATACGGTTTACGAATTAGAATTGTTCAAAGAAATACCTCCTTTCAAGGTTGAAAAACCAACACAGGAATCGAACAACAAATTTTTTATGGCCTATCAAGGTGATGTAAAAAAGACCAAGATTACAGCACAACAAAACAATCAAGAGTATCCCATTAGAATAACAAAATTCCCTATTACAGGAAAAGACTCTATACAATTGTTTATTCCAAAAATTAGTAACGATTCAATTGCACTAACTGTTGAAAACGGTGATTACACCAAAACTTTTAAATCAAAAATTAAAGAGCTCAAAGAAACAGATAGTCTTACACTAGATGCTAAACAAAAAGGTGTACTGGCTTTTAGAGAACTATTTACTGTAAAAACCAGTTTACCGCTTGACAAAATAAACAATAAATTCATTACACTTTTCACAAAAGATTCTACTACCGTTTCTTTCGAAACTAAATACAATGAATTTGAACAAGAAATACTTTTTGATTTTAAGAAAAAGGAAAACGAAAGTTACAAAATAACACTACTACCTGGTGCTATTGAGGATATGTACCAAAACACTAATGATACTTTGACTTTCAATTTCAAAACAAAAGAATTAGCAGATTATGGCAATCTGAACGTTACTCTGAAGGCCGCAAAGAGATTCCCATTAATTCTAGAAGTTCTAAATCCAAAAGGGGAAGTTGTCGCGAATGCGGTATCAAATGGAGACACACTTCTAAAATTTGAAACCATAGAACCCAACACTTACACCCTTCGCATCATTTACGATGATAACAATAATGGAATTTGGGACACTGGGAACTATCTTGAAAAACGTCAAGCAGAAGAGATTCAATATTATCCAAAACAAGTTGATGTAAGGGCAAATTGGGATGTCAATCAAGATTTTGATTAAGCTAATCTATTACAAGATTAAAAGAATCGCGGTCATTTAAAAAGTTAAATTTATTACGCGATTCTTGCATTTTCTTTTTATTCAAAGTGATTACCTGAATATCATCTTCTTCAAAAGGTGCAATCATTTCATTTCCTAATTCATCTATGACTTGTGAATGCCCAATGTATTCATGCCCGTTTGCATCTTTGCCAATTCGATTCACTCCAACCGTATAACACATGTTTTCAATAGCTCTTGCTTTTATTAAAGCATCCCACGCCTTAACACGTACTTTTGGCCAGTTGGCAACATAAACTAACAAATCGTATCCTTCAACATTACGTGCAAATACAGGAAATCGCAAATCGTAGCAAATCTGGGGACAGATTTTCCAATCTTTATATGTGATTATCACTTTTTCATTTCCGCCGGCATAAACTTGTTCTTCACCAGCAAGAGTAAACAAATGGCGCTTATCATAAGTTGTGATTTCACCTTTAGGTGTGACAAAAACCAAACGATTGTAAAACACACCTTCTTCTTGGATAACCAAACTACCCGTAATAGCTATTTTTTTAGCTTTTGCCAAACCTTTTAACCATTGTATTGTTTCCCCTTCCATCGTTTCTGCAACACGCTCTGGATGCATCGTAAACCCCGATGTAAACATCTCTGGCAATACTAAAAGATCAAACTTCTTTGCACAGGATAAAACTTTACTTTCAATAGTTAAACGATTATAAATTGGGTTTTCCCAAGTTAAATCGGTTTGAAGAATGGCTAGTTTCATAAAATTACAATATTCTTAATCGACCAAGTTCTTATTTTTTAGCTAAAATCTCAAACAATTCTTAAAAATAGTTAATCTATTTTTAAAACAACTGACCTACAGTAAGTTATATTGATTTTTGTTTAACTTTGAATAACATTTAATTAAACAAAATAACTAAAATTAATACTTATGAAAAAATTACTTTATATTATTATGATTACTATATCATCAATTGCAGTAATCTCATGTGAAAGCGACTCCACTATGGATGAAATGAATGACACCCAAAATAGTGCATTGGAAACAAGTCAAAATAATTTGATGATGAAAAATGGAGCACCTGCTCCTGGAGAGAACTCAATAGCAGAAATCGCTATATCAGCAGGGTTTAATGAGCTTGTAAGTGCATTGACATATGTCGACACCGATTTAAACGCAGGTTTAGTTGATTTATTTTTAAATGGAAAAGACCAATTCACCGTATTTGCCCCAACTGACCAAGCGTTCTTTGATTTATATCAAGCCCTAGGGATTACCAGCATTAATGAATTACCTGCAAACGTAGTGCTTGATGTTCTATTATACCATGTCACCGATGGAAGACGCGCCTCAAACTCCGTAGTACCTAAAAATAATAATAGAACAATAGAAACATTACAAGGTGGAACTTTTCAAGTTGACTCAAGCGGAATGATTATCGCGTCCGGAAATACCGCCATGATAACTACAGCAGACATTTCTGCGTCAAATGGTATAATACATGTTATCGATGCCGTCATACTACCATTCAACTAAAAAAGAAAGAGCAGCTAAAAGCTGCTCTTTTCCTATTGTATTATTTTAAACTTGCTGCCAAATATTCACGATTCATACGTGCGATATTTTCTAGTGAAATACCTTTTGGACATTCGATTTCACAAGCACCTGTATTTGTACAGTTACCGAATCCTTCTTCATCCATCTGACGCACCATATTCAATACACGTTGCGTAGCTTCTACTTTACCTTGTGGTAATAATGCATATTGTGATACTTTAGCACCAACGAATAACATTGCCGAACCGTTTTTACAAGTTGCCACACAAGCACCACATCCAATACAAGCAGCTGCTTCAAATGCTTTATCAGCATCCGCTTTAGGCACAGGAATTGAATTCGCATCAATTGTATTACCAGAAGTATTTACCGAAACGAAACCTCCTGCTTGCTGAATTCTGTCAAAAGAAGAACGATCTACCACTAAATCTTTGATTACCGGAAAAGCTTTACTTCTCCATGGCTCAATATAAATAGTATCACCATCGTTGAACTTACGCATATGCAATTGACAAGTAGTAGTCCCAGTTTCTGGTCCATGCGCTCTACCGTTAATATATAGAGAACACATACCACAAATACCTTCACGGCAATCGTGGTCAAAAGCTACAGGCTCTTTTCTTTCCGTGATTAATTGCTCGTTTAATTGGTCCAACATTTCCAAAAACGAACTTGCTGTAGAAACATTATCTAACTTATACGTTTCTATACCACCTTTAGTTTTAGCATTTTTTTGACGCCAAATTTTTAAGGTTATATTGATATTTTTTGCTGTACTCATAATCTCTTATTTATAGTTTCTAGCTGCAATTTTAATGAACTCGTATTTTAACTCTTCTTTGTGAAGCACTGCTTTAGTAGTATCTTGACCTTTATATTCCCAAGCACCTACGAATGCCATGTTAACATCATCACGAAGTGTTTCTCCTTCAGCATCTTGATATTCTTCTCTAAAGTGACCACCACAAGACTCTTTACGTTGTAAAGCATCCATAGCCATTAATTGTCCTAATTCAAGGAAATCTGCAACACGAAGTGCTTTTTCTAATTCTGGGTTCATTTCATCTGCACTACCAGGAACGTAAACCTCTTTATAGAATTCTTCACGGATTTTTCCGATTTCTTCAATAGCCTCTTTTAATCCTTGCTCGTTACGGGCCATACCCACTTTATTCCACATAACATGACCTAATCTTTTGTGGAAATGATCTACTGATTTCGTACCGTTATTGTTCAAGAACATATCAATAGAATCTCTAACATTTTTCTCCGCTTCAACGAATTCAGGAGAATCAGTTGAGATTTTACCTGTACGAATCTCATCCGCTAAATAGTTAGAAACTGTGTATGGTAATACGAAATATCCATCCGCTAAACCTTGCATTAAAGCAGATGCTCCTAAACGGTTCGCTCCGTGATCCGAGAAGTTAGCCTCTCCCGCTACGAAACAACCAGGAATAGATGATTGTAAGTTATAATCAACCCATACACCCCCCATTGTATAGTGAACTGCTGGATAAATCTTCATTGGTGTCTCATATGGGTTTTCGTCAGTAATTTTTTCATACATTTCGAATAAGTTACCATATTTCTCTTCCAACCATTTTTTACCTAAAGTAATAATTTCTTCTTCAGAAGGATTGTGGTTACCCTGAGCATACGCTACCTCCTTACCTTTACTCTTCACTTCAGAAGAGAAATCTAAATAAACACCTTCATTAGTATCATTTGCTTCAATTCCGAAACCAGCATCACAACGCTCTTTTGCCGCACGAGACGCAACGTCACGTGGTACTAAATTACCGAAAGCTGGATATCTTCTTTCTAAGAAATAATCTCTATCTTCTTCTGCAATTTGAACTGGTTTCAATTTTCCAGCACGGATTGCTTCAGCATCTTCTTTTTTCTTTGGTACCCAAATACGACCAGAGTTACGTAATGACTCAGACATTAACGTTAACTTAGATTGATTCGTTCCGTGTACCGGAATACATGTTGGGTGAATTTGTACATAACATGGATTCGCAAAAGCGGCACCTTGTTTGTGGATTTTCCAAGAAGCTGTTACATTACTTCCCATTGCATTAGTAGACAGGAAATAAACGTTACCATAACCTCCAGAAGCAATTACAACAGCATGAGCCGAATGTCTTTCAATTTCACCAGTAACTAAGTTACGAGCGATGATTCCACGAGCTTTTCCATCCACTTTTACCAATTCTAACATTTCGTGACGGTTGTACATTTTAACACGACCTAATCCGATTTGTCTTGATAAAGCTGAATATGCTCCTAATAATAATTGTTGTCCTGTTTGTCCAGCAGCGTAAAAAGTACGTTGTACTTGTACCCCACCAAACGAACGGTTGTCCAACATACCTCCATATTCACGAGCAAAAGGAACTCCTTGCGCTACACATTGGTCAATAATGTTACCTGAAACCTCTGCTAAACGGTGAACGTTTGCTTCACGCGCACGGTAGTCACCCCCTTTAATAGTATCGTAGAATAAACGGTAGATCGAATCTCCGTCATTTTGATAATTTTTTGCTGCATTGATACCTCCTTGTGCCGCGATTGAGTGTGCACGACGGGGAGAATCTTGAAAACAAAAAGCTTTTACATTATATCCCATTTCTCCAAGAGAAGCAGCTGCAGAAGCACCTGCCAAACCTGTACCCACAACGATAACATCAATTTTTGGGCGGTTATTTGGAGCAACTAATTTTAAATGATCTTTATAATCGGTCCATTTTTTTGCTAATGGTCCTTCTGGTATTTTAGAATCTAACTTCATATTATATCTGATGTTGATTATTTACTAAAGTGAATAAATAGTGGAATGATTGCAAACAATACTGGAACGATTATCGCAAATGCCTTCCCGATGAATTTAATAGTCGGAGTAAATTTATTATTCACACCCAATGATTGAAATGCACTTGAAAAACCATGCCATAAGTGAAAAGCTAACACAAACATAGCTAACACATAAGCTAACGTATAGATTAATCCAAATTTAGCATCCTTAAAGAAGTTGAATGTAACAGTATGTAAATCCTTGTACAAATTTGCCACTTTGATATCAACCTGTGCGTTATACAATTCTGTACCATTTTTAAGCACCAATTGCTTTGGGAATGGAGAAGTAACTGTATCGTTTGCAGTTTGCACTTGATCCACAGCAAAGAATTGACCTGAAACTGTACCTACATACAAATCTTTAGATGTACCATCAGGCATAGCAATTGTTTTGGTCATCAAAGGCATGTTTTTATCAAAATGCATTTTAGCCCAAAAATTCACCATGTGTGTTACGATGAAAACTAAAATTAATGTACCTAAAACTGCCATGTTTCGCGAAGCAAAACCACTATTTGCTGAAGGGGCATTCTTAGCATAACCTATTGGTCTAGCTTTTTTGTTTTGGATTGTCAATAAAATCCCATCAACAGCATGGAATAAAATTGAAATGTACGTTAAGTAAGAAAGAAGTTTAACTGCAGGATTGGTAGTCATGAACAATGCGTACTCATTAAATTGTTGCTTTGTTCCAAAAATTAACTGTAAATTTCCAGCTAAGTGACCCGCCAAAAACAAGCATAAAAATAAACCTGTAAGAGCCATCCAATATTTTTTTGCTAATGATGACTTTAAAAGCGCTGATTTTGCCATAATTTTATTTGATTGTAATAGTTTTATAAAAAATCAAACAAAAATAAGGTTATTTACAATTAACCACAACCTTTAACTCGTAATTTATAATGAATTTAAAATGACTCGATTGCCCATTAATTATCAACTCTTTACAGTACATTTAATTTTTACGAAATGAAGGAATCAATCCTCTCAAACCCATATCGACAACATTTTCACCTGCAGCAGGCTCATATTTACCATCAAAATTAACTTCATTCCACTCAAAACTATTATTAATTGACAATGAAAGTTCAATTTCAACATCCTGTTTTTCGGTCCCGTTTATTACTAAATTATTTACAAATTTACCAGTCACAACACATGACCCAGCTGGTATAGGGGATGTATTTGCTATTGGATTTGGAACTGTTGTGGTCCCTGAAGATTGACCAGAAGCAGCATACGGATAATCGTTTAATGCAAAAGCCCAATACCCTTGCAATCGATTCCCATTCACGGGAAAAGAATTATTACCAATATAATGTGTTGTCAAATAAGTATTAAACCCAACAAAACTCACAACCGTAGCATCATAATTAATGCCATTATTCAATATAGATACACCAAAATTTTGATACGACAGGGATACTCGAACATACTCATAACTACCTTGAGCCACCTGACTTAGTGGTATCTTTAAAAAAGCCTCTCCTTCATCTACCACTATAGCCTGATCAAAATCAATTGCAATATTACCTCCGGCATCCGTTTCAGGAGCATGATATAAAACTGTCCCGTTTCCTAATTGCGTATAGGCTGTTGGCGCCAATTCAAAATAATGCGCACTGATACCATTAAAAATGGGGGTTTGAGCTGCGTTTTCTGCAGGTATTGAAGAAGGTTGCCCAATATTATTCAATCGAACTTGATTTGGGTCAAACTTAAACCTAACGATTAAATTTGGTTCACTATTTAAGATAGTATCGTCATCAGAACATGAAAACAGTACTGACGCAAGTACTAAAACAAAAAAAACTTTTAAATTTCTCATTGATTTGTAATAATCGTATTATTCTGGTAAACGGTAATTTAAGATTAATAGTATCAACCTTGACACAAAAATCAAACCAAAAATAAAAAACCTCCAACTAAACCTGAATGCAATAGGCAATTATTTAACAAATCATTTTTTTAACTTCCTTTAACAGCTTTTCCCTTTTATCTTTTTAACTTTGGGATTCAAAATTTAAGAACATGAAATACCATCAAATAGACCGTGATTTGTTTATAAAAAACAGAAAAAAATTCACGGCGCAAATGAAACCCAATAGTGTTGCCATTTTTAATTCAAATGATATTTACCCTGTAAGTGCCGATAGCACATTGCCTTTTGCACAACACAGAGACATCTTTTATTTAAGTGGTGTAGACCAAGAAGAAAGCATCTTGTTACTTTTCCCAGATGCGCCGTATGAACACCTAAAAGAAATTCTATTTTTAAAAGAAACCAATGAACACATTGCTGTATGGGAAGGTGAAAAACTAACGAAAGAAAGAGCTTTTGAAGTAGCCGGTATAAAATCAGTAATTTGGTTACAAGATTTTCATAAGACCTTAAAAGAAGTAATGACTTATGCCGATACAATATACATCAACACCAACGAGCATTACCGTGCCAATATAGAAACTGAAACACGTGAAGCTCGATTTGTAAAATGGTGGAAAACGGAATACCCAGCGCACAAAGTAGAAAAATCAAACCCGATTCTACAACGTTTGCGTTCGGTAAAAGAAAGTGAAGAATTGGATTTAATCCAAAAAGCATGTGACATCACTGAAAAAGGGTTTCGCAGAGTATTGAATTTTGTAAAACCCAACGTAATGGAGTACGAAATTGAAGCGGAGTTTGCCCATGAATTCATTCGCAACCGTTCAAAAGGATTTGCCTATACTCCAATTATAGCATCTGGTAACAATGCCAATGTTTTACACTATATAGAGAACAACCAACAATGTAAAGAGGGCGATTTGATTCTGTTTGATGTTGGAGCCGAATATGCAAACTATGCAAGTGATATGAGTAGAACTATTCCTGTTTCTGGACGTTTTACAGAGCGTCAACGCACCGTGTATAACGCCGTTTTAAACGTTAAAAATGAAGCTACAAAAATGCTTACTCCAGGGACACTTTGGAAACAATACCATGTAGAAGTAGGTAAAATTATGACATCAGAACTATTAGGCTTAGGCTTGTTGGACAAAGCAGATGTTCAAAATGAAAATCCAGATTGGCCAGCTTATAAAAAATATTTCATGCATGGGACTTCTCACCACATGGGACTTGACACACATGATTATGGATTACTTTACGAACCAATGCAAGCTAACATGGTTTTCACAGTTGAACCTGGAATATACATACCAAAAGAAGGTTTCGGTATTCGACTAGAAGATGATGTGGTAATTCAAAATTCTGGAGCACCTTTCAACTTGATGCGTAATATTCCTATAGAAGCCGACGAGATTGAATCAATTATGAACAGTTAATATTACTGTCAAAACATAAAAAAGACGACTTGAATATTTGGGTCGTCTTTTTTTATATTATTCTTTTAAATTTGCATTTCAATGTTCCTATTATGAAAAACCTATTCTTATTCCTGTGCTTTAGTCTTTCGGCAAATGCGCAACCAATACTTACAGAAGATATCGCTTATACATTAAGTGAACTTCCACTTCATTGTATAGCGAATGAATTCCCGAATAAAACCTCGCATTTATCCGATAGTAGTGTAGATGCACGTTTACTTCCTCATGAATTACATCCGGTTTTTTTTGGTTGCTTAGATTGGCATAGTAGTGTTCATGGGCATTGGATGCTTATAAAACTTTTAAAAGAATTCCCAGATTTAAAAAACAAAGTTGAAATTATTGCTTTATTAAATGACAGCTTTCAAGTTGATAAAATGCAAATGGAGGCAGAATATTTCGGGAAATATACCTCTTCTCAAGCATTCGAACGCACCTATGGATGGGCTTGGCTTTTAAAACTAGATGAAGAATTATATACTTGGAACGATCCAATAGGTAAAAAATGGCATACCGCTTTACAACCGCTTACACAAAAGATTGTAACATTATGGAAAGCTTACTTACCCAAACAAACTTATCCTAACCGAACAGGTGTACACCCAAATACCGCATTCGGATTGTGTTTTGCATACGACTGGGCAACAACTACAAAAAACCAAGTCTTTGCTACTCAAATCAAACAAAAAGCAATTGAATTCTACTCATCAAATACTAAAATCCCTGCCTATCTCGAACCAGATGGGACTGACTTTTTTTCACCAAGTTTACAAGCCGCCGATTTAATGGGACGCGTTTTACCGGAAAAAGAATTTAAACATTGGCTAAAAAAATATTACACCAAAGAAGGTCTTGAACGCATTTGCGATTTACCAACTATCAGCGATCGAAATGACTATCAAATTGTACACTTGGACGGCTTATCATTTAGTCGTGCATGGAATATGAAAAGTATTGCCAGCAGATTACCCGAGAACCATCCTCTTCAAAAAAAATTCAATACAAAAGCGAATGAATTTATTGCAAAAGCATTGCCTACTTTATTTGATAGTGGCTACGGTGGTGGGCATTGGCTTGCATCATTTGCTATTTACGCTTTAACCCAAGAATAAAAATTTGAAACATACAATTTACAAAAACACTTCACTTTCATTTTCTGACCAAGGAGAAGGATCAGCAGTTGTATTGTTACACGGCTTTTTAGAAAACAAAACTATGTGGCACTATTTGTCACCAAGTTTAACCAAAGAACACCGCGTTATTGCAATTGACTTATTGGGTCATGGCAAAACAGAATGTATGGGATATATTCACACCATGGAAGACATGGCAGATAGCGTGCACCATATTTTACAAGAATTGCAATTAGAAAAAGCAGTTTTCATCGGCCATTCAATGGGAGGATATGTAGCACTTTCCTTTGCTAAATTGTATCCGGAAATGGTAGAAGGACTCGTTTTAATGAACTCTACAGCAAGAGAAGATAGCATTGAACGTAAAAACAACAGAGACAGAGCTATTATCGCTGTAAAAAGAAATTACCAAGCTGCTATTGGAATGTCCATATCCAATTTATTCAACGAAGCAAATCGTACAAGATTAGCCACTGAAATTGAAAAGGCCAGGAAGGAAGCTTTACTAACTCCACTTCAAGGTATAATTGCAGCACAAGAAGGTATGAAAATAAGAGACGACAACGAAATTCTTTTGCATACTACATCCTTTCCAAAAATGCTAATTTTAGGCAAAAAGGACCCTGTTTTAGATTATGAAGAAACGAAGACTCAAGTTGAAAATACCGATGTGGAATTGGTAACATTTGAAGACGGCCACATGAGTCATTTTGAAAACCAAAATGAACTAGAAAAAGTTATTTTATATTTTTTAAAGAAATTTAGTCTTTAACTTGCTTAACCTCTATTATATCAGATGGCAAACTATACCCTGCATCTGTTAAACATTGTAAAACGCGTTCCATAACTTCCGTTTTGATTCCAGAATGGTATGATTTTGACGTAGACTTAAAGGTATCAATCCAAAACATAACTTTTAAATTAATTGTACTTGCAGCAAATTGATCTATAGTCACTGTTGGTTTTTTATCGTCATTAATTACTCCTTCAACTCTTTTTACAGTGTTTAAAATCAAAAGTATCGCATCATGAACGTTATTATCGTACCCCAAACCAATATTAAACTCGTAGCGTAAAAATCCATCAATAGTATAATTAAACAAAGGATTATTAATAATCTGTCCATTAGGGATAAAAACATCTTTTCCATCAAGCGTTTTAATGCGTGTATCTCTAATCGTTAAATCCACAACATACCCTATCACCCCCTCTGTTTCAATTAAATCATTAATTTTAAAAGGGCTTTTGAAAGCCATAAGAATTCCTGCTAAGAAATTTTCACCAATGTCTTTGAAAGCAAAACCAACAATGAAGGTTAAAATTCCTGCACCCGCTAAAATATTAGACGTTAAATCGCTAAAACCAAAAACTCGTAAAGCTATCACTATACTTATCAGCTTTATAAAAACACTAACAATTTGCGATACAAATGTTCTGGTAAGAGCATTATCAGAATTAACAATAGCCTTTCGTACAATCAAAGATTTTATTTTGCTTGCTGTTAAATAACCTATTAATAATACCAGAATTGCCACTACTATAGATGGGAAATTGTCTTGCAAACTCAACCAAATATCATTTAAAAAGACTTTCAATTTATTCATAAAACTTTCAATTAAACTACTAATTTATCAGTTTAGTTCCTTAAAGACAACATCTTGGCTTAATATTTCGTTAATTAATTTCACTATTTCCGACTTAAAATCATTTAACAGATTAGTATTGATTAACGTTTCTGAAACTACTCCACGTCCTTTACCAACACCAAATGACATAAAACCTGATTTCATATTCTTGAACGAAATAATTCCAGCTTCAACTGGCAAATGTTGGAATTCTGTTTTCTCCTGAAACATTAAAGCGTAACACAACAACTGGATTATCTTCTCATTTTTAATATCAGTAGTCAAATTCTCGAAATCATTAATTTTAAGCGAATTTGCTTCAACCCTACCTGTTTTGTAATCTACAATTCGAATGGTATTATTACGCAGCTCAATTCGGTCAACATTTCCAGCAATTTTAACGTTATATGGTAAAATTCCATCTTCGATAACAACCTCTAATTTCTCTTCCAAAAAAAGTACTTTTACCGCATCGCCATTTTCAATTGCATTACGTTCCTCACGCAAAAAATTATACACATTTCTTTTTGCTACTTCGAAAGCCAACAAGTTTTTTCCTTTACGAATTTCCCCCTCTTTATAAACCAACTTAAATTGCTCTGCCGTAACTTCATCAATTTTTGCTATCATTTGATCCAAATGATGAACCCCAAGAAATTCATTTAAAAAAGGTTTGTAAAGTGTCTCTAAAGTCTCATGAATAATAGTACCTAAAGTATTAAGCGCAATGCTTTCCTCTACTTCATCAACTTCATTGATACGTAGAACGCGCTGAAAATAAAATTGCATAGGATTTCGAATATAACTTGTCAATGACGAAGGTGAAAATCCCTTTCCAGTAGCTATTTCTTTTAAACGCAACAATGCCTGTTCCGATTTCGGTACTATAATAGGCTGATATGCTTTATCAGGTAAAACCGCATTGTAAATTTCATGTGTAATAGTATGTTTGGGCTGCTTCTCAATTTCTAATTGCGTAATAAAGCGACTCTTTTCCCCAGCATCTATCCCTTCACCATCCGAATTATAGAGCAAGTATACATTTTTAGCTCTCATTAACAAATGGTAGAAATGATAGCTATAAATAGCATCTTTTTCTTTGTAGGTTGGCAATCCCAATTCACGTTTTATGTCGTATGGAATAAATGATTGTTGTGACTTTCCTGCAGGAAACTTCCCTTCGTTTACAGAAGTAATAATAACATTTTCGAAATCTAATACACGACTCTCTAAAACACCCATAATCTGCAAGCCTGTTAATGGCTCTCCTTCAAAGGACACTTCGACCAAGTCATTTATTTGCTTGTAAATAGTATATAATGCCTCTGGAGAATCAATCTTTTGATACTTCAGATGATAGGTTTTAAGTTTATTGATAACCTTATAGACAGCATAAACAAAAGCTTTCGTGATTTTCTCTTCATCCCTTTCATTCGACAATTTATCCTTTATTGTTAATAAAACCTGAAGCAACTTATCTAAAATTGCATCAATAGGATTATCCCACTTTTGGAAAAGCAAATTAAAAAAAGGATTTTCTTCAGGATACTTTTCCTGTTTTACTTTAACTAATGTTTCATGCCCGAAAAAGGTAAAGTTGTTATTATTAATAACCTGAACAACTTCTGGCATCCCAATATATGGCTCAACCAAAGGATGGTTAAGTATTTCTAGAACTTCTTTATAATAAAGTGTGTAAGCCGTAGCGCTTCTCGAAAGTGCATTTGTATGGAGTTTAAAAATTTTATTGATCAATAATTGGGCTGGATTATTTTTGGTAGTATACCCCATAGTAATATTCAAACCATTGATTCCATTTGGCAACCCATACAAAACAGGAATTAAAAGATTTTCATCTCCTAAAACAACTGCAGTTTTATTAATATCAGCACCTTTAGCTAATAATCCTTCAACTATATTACCCGCTATTTTAGCTTGTCCTATAGTCTTAGGCGTCCCTATAATAGAAATATTTTTACTATCTTGGAATGCATTCGTAATCCATTCAAATGACTGTGTTAAATAAGGTTTCCATTCCTTTTTAAACCTCCTAATAAACAAACCTGCGTCATGATACGGATCATTTAAAAAAGCGTAATCAATATCCCAATAAACCTTAGCTTGGCCATTAGATAACAAGTGCAACATGATACGCTCTTCAGCTTGATTCAAGGCATTAAAACCTGCAAAAATAATGGTACCTGAAAGCGTATTTGAAAATGGAATTAAATTTTCGACGGCTTCACGATAAATCAGCCCTTGATAGCCTATTTTTTTATCCAACAAATGTTTTTTGAATGCATCATAATACAAAGGAATTCGGTTCCAAAATTCAAGGTGCGAATCGATTAATGAAGTTGTTTCTTGAGGCTCTAAATCCCACCTTTTAAGCGCTTCAACATCCTTTAAATAAGAAAAAACATGCTTAGGATCTATTAAATAACGGTCTATTTCATTAAAATCTTGAAGTAAAGTTTTCCCCCATTTTGAGAAAACTTCGAAATTTTGTTGCTTATCCGTTTTAGTTACTGACAAATAAACCTCATAAAATTCAAAAAGTAATTCTATAGCATCAACAGAACGCACATTTGCAATATCTTGAATTAGATCTTCAATACTTATTATTTTGGGAGCAAAAATTGTTTCTTGCGTTGTTTTTTTTATAGCTTCAAGTAAGAAAACTTTAGCCCTTTTATTCGGAAGAACAATCGTATGATTGTTCAATTGATTCCCAAAGATTGCATTAATCTCGTTTGCAAATTGCTCTAAAAAAGTTAGCTGTATCATAGGTTAAAAATAAAAAAACGTCCCGATTAATCGGGACGTTTTCAATATTATTTAGAAGACTTTAGAAACTTATTTTACTAAGTTAATTTCTACTCTTCTGTTGTTTGCTCTACCAGCACTTGTTTTATTAGTGTCGATTGGTTTAGACTCTCCGTAACCTTTAGAAGTTAATCTTGAAGCATCAATTCCGTTTTCAACTAAGTAGTTTTTAACTGAAGCAGCTCTAGAATCTGATAAATCCATGTTTAATTTATCGCTACCTACGCTATCAGTGTGTCCTTCTACAGTAAATTTAGCATTAGGATACTCTTTCAAGATACCTACGATATCAGCTAATACTTTTTCAGACTGAGCTTTAATTGAAGATTTTCCAGTATCGAATAAGATAGTTTTTGCATAGTCATTCAATGCTTTTTGAACAGCAGCAGAAACTTCTGGACATCCGTTGTTGTTAATTGTACCTGGAACATCTGGACATTGGTCATCTTTATCGTTTACACCATCTCCGTCAGTATCAGGCCATGGACATCCACCATTTTCTTTTGGTCCTTTAACATCTGGACAGTTGTCATCTTTATCAGCTACACCGTCTCCGTCAGCATCTGGACAACCTTTCATCATTTTAGTACCTTTTACATCTGGACAAGCATCTTCGTTATCGATTATTCCGTCACCGTCTGTATCAGGACATCCGTTGAATTCAGCTAAACCGAATACATCTGGACAGTTATCAGCGCTATCTTGAATACCATCTTTATCTGTATCAGGACATCCGTTGAATTCTTTTAAACCTGCAACATCTGGACATTGATCATCTTTATCATAGATTCCGTCACCGTCAGTATCTTTACCTCCAAATTTGAAAGTAATACCAGCCATATGTTGGAAATGTACAGGAACATCTTCGTTGATAGTTCTATACTCATCAAATGAATGCTTGTACATAGATTGTAATTGTAAACCTACTTGTTCAGTAAACCAGAAAGTTAAACCTAAACCTCCATTAACTGTACCTGCAGAAGCATCTCCAAAGAAATTATAACCTCCACCAACAGTTAAAGATGGATCGAACCATTTAGTTCCAATCATCTCCATAAAGCTATATCTAATATTTGCATCAATTGCATAGTAAGATAAATCTCCAGGATTGATAACTTCAGTAGTATAGCTATTGAAGTCAGTTGGAAGTGGTCTTCTTGACCATTTATCAATTTTATTAACAGAACCAGCTAATCCTACAGAGAAACCGTCACCAATGTGTCTAGAAACGCTTAAGTAAGAAACTGAAGGTAAAATATTCCAGTTGTCGCTTACGTTTGCTAATTCGATGAATCTTGGTCTTTGGTTCAAAGGACTTTGACGTGCAGATACCTGAGTGTCAACACCGTTCACACCAAACGATATTGCCCATGGGTTGTTGCTGTCTTGAGCTTGAGAAGCTAAACCTACAAACATGAAGGCAGCAGCAAAAAATTTGTTTAAATGTTTCATACTTTGATTTATTTAATTACAATGCGTTATAATCAGAACAAATTTAGTCTTTTTTTTTAATTACAAAAAGTTTTGTTAAAAAAAATACTACTTAAATTCCCTTATTTAATCACGTTTAACATTCTTCCAACCTCTTCAAAAGCTTGAATTGCTTTATCCAAATGCTCCTTTGTGTGAGCTGCTGATAATTGCACACGAATTCTTGCCTTATCCCTTGGCACTACAGGAAAGAAGAAGCCTATTACATAAATCCCTTTTTTCAACAATTCTTCCGCCATAATTTGAGAAAGCTTAGCATCATATAACATTACTGGTACAATAGCAGAATCACCATCAATTATATCTAAGCCAGCTTTTTTCATACCTTCTTTGAAATAATTAGTATTCCATTCCAATTTATCACGTAAAGAAGTATCTTTTTCTAATAGTTCAAAAACTTTCAAAGAAGCCCCAACAATTGAAGGCGCAAGTGAATTTGAAAACAAATATGGACGCGAACGTTGACGTAAGATTTCAATAATTTCTTTTTTAGCCGTAGTATATCCACCCATTGCTCCACCTAATGCTTTCCCTAATGTTCCTGTGATAATATCCACACGTCCCATTACATTCTTCGCTTCTAATGTACCTTTACCTGTTGCACCAATAAAACCAGCAGCATGACATTCGTCAACCATTACTAAAGCATCATACTTATCTGCCAAATCACAGATTTTATCCAATGGCGCTACTAAACCATCCATTGAAAAAACTCCATCAGTAACAATTAATTTAAAACGATGACCATTTTCAGTAGCAGCAATTAATTGTGCTTCCAAATCTGCCATATCATTGTTTTGGTAACGGTAACGTGCTGCTTTACACAAACGAACTCCATCAATAATAGATGCATGATTTAAACTGTCCGAAATAATACAATCTTCTTCTCCTAATAACGGCTCAAAAACCCCTCCATTAGCATCAAAAGCTGCAGCATACAATATTGTGTCTTCAGTCCCGTAGAAATTTGCGATCTTTTGTTCTAATTCTTTGTGGATATCTTGAGTCCCGCAAATAAAACGCACAGATGACATTCCAAACCCATGAGAATCAAGAGCATCTTTTGCTGCTTGAACCACTTCTGGATGAGACGATAATCCTAGATAATTATTCGCACAAAAATTCAAAACTGTTTCACCGGTTGAAATTGTAATTTCAGCACCTTGAGGCGAAGTAATAATTCGCTCTTTTTTAAACAATCCATTCTCTTGAATAGAGTCTAATTCACTTTGTAAATGTTGTTGTATTTTCCCGTACATATATGCTATTTCTATTTTATAATGTTGCTTACAAAAGTACAATTTCTATTTTTTCTCCTATATAAACCAAGGCTTTTTTTATCACCTTAAGTTGCATTTCTTCCAAAGCCTTTGCATACTCCGTTAACTGTTTTTTATGCTTTTCATCAAAAGCTCCTGTTTTATAATCTAACAAATATGCTTGACTGCCTTTAACTACAACCCTATCGGGTTTTATATTTCCGAAACCATTTTTAAGAATCGTAACCTCACTATGCACAATTCCTTCCCCATCAAAAAATGGTAACAAATCATTGTTTAAACATATTTTCTGAATCGTTTCATTAATTTCTTCTCGCTGATCAAACACTATCAACCCAGTTTCCACAGCTCTATCAAGCGCTATATCAACATCATTTACAGTTGCCACAAAAGCCATTATTTCATGAATAAGATTACCATATTCAATAGCTTCCTGCTGTACTGTATTCCACATGAGCGCTTCGCGTTGCGCAATCTTAATTTTTTTAGCGTTTAATTTCTCTCCTACTAAACCAATTGTGTTTTGTTCCCCAAGCTCAGGACTCTGCTTCGATTTCTTTTTAGAGTCACCAAACTCGTATACCAATTTAGAATCCTCATACACCCCAACATATTGCAAATACTCAATAAAATAGGACGATAAATTATCAGGCAAACCTGATTTATTTACCAAATGATTGGAAATTACATACAATTGCTCTTCTGCTCGTGTCAATGCAACATATAGGACATTCACATTATCCAATATTTCTTCTTGCGACTTGACTTCATAAACTTCTTTTGCCTTATCACCATAAGAAGCCACTTCCTTTTTAGCGCTTACAAGTGCTTTTGGAAAATCTACGGTTTCATCCTCATCAAAATCAACCCAAAGTTTATTGCGTTTTGGAGCTGAAAAATTTTCTTCTGCAAAGGGATAAATAACCACTGGAAATTCCAATCCTTTTGACTTGTGTATGGTCATTATGCGAATAGCATCGTTCCCTTCAGGAGAAGGAATACTTTTTTGAAACCCTGTTTTGTCCCAATAATCTAAGAAATCAGCAACACTTGACTGCGTTTTACTATCCCTTTCTAATACTAAATCTAAGAAATACTGCACATAGGATGTATTGGCTTTATCCCGTATAAAAGTTGCTATAATAATTTCAACTACTTCGTAAAGTGATTTTTTACGACAATCTTTGAAAGAAATCTGTACTCCAAACTGATTCAAATACGTTTCTAAATCGGCTTCTGATAGTGATTTTGCAGCATAAATAAAATCATGAACTGGAATCTCGTTTTGCTTGTTGTTTGCAACGAAATACAAAAACCGAACCTTCGACTCATCATCACGATTTGATTTTAGGTAACGTAAAACATCTATTAATAACTTTACTTCCGTTGCATTTTGTATCAATAAAGTTTCCGATGAAAGTATTGGTATATTATTTTCTGTTAAAAAATTTGCCAAAGCAACACCATCCGCCTTTTTTCTAGTAAGCAAAACCATGTCTTTATACTTAAAACCTTTTGCTTTAACTTCTTCAATTACTTCTAGTGTTCGACTTAAATACAGTTTTACTTTTGCAGAATAACCAGCATCTTCATTAAAATCAATTGAAAAATCGGCATCCTCATTTTTGGGAACTTCTATGAAAGATAAATTCACATAACCACCTTTCTTTTCATTTACTTTTTGAGAACTGTGATTCAAATACAAATCGGCATAATCTGGATTCCCAAACTTACTTGACAAGTGTTTAAAGAAAGAATTATTAAATTCTATTACTTCACTATAACTCCTATAATTACGTTCAAGATGAACAATTTTTTTATCTTTATTTGAAAATGGATATTGTTCAAAATTCTTTAAGTCATCCTTCTTACTTAACTGAATAAATTGTTCTGCTTTCCCTCCACGCCAACGATAAATTGACTGCTTGGGATCTCCTACTATCATCAAAGTGCCATTAACATTATTTTCCTCACTTGAAAGCGCATTATCAATTAAAGGAATTAAATTCTTCCATTGCATTTCGGAAGTATCCTGAAATTCGTCAATAAAAAAATGCTTATACTTTTCACCGAGCTGTTCATATATAAAGGGTGCTGGCTGATTTTGTATTTGATCGAAAATAATTTTATTGAAATCTGAGATTGATAAAATATTTTGCTCTTCCTGTATTTTTTTAAATTCTAAATGGATTGTATTTAATAATGAAAGTGGATTTATATTTTGCAAAAAAGCTTCATAAAAAAACACTTTTGAATAGTTGTAATAACATTTTTGCAACAACTGAATCAAATCCCCAGATACTGATTCTATCACTGAACGATCTTTTGCTGTTTTGTTCACTGCTATATCTTCAGGAAAATTAAATTTATACAAATCAGCAGCCTTTAAACTTCGCTCTTGAATCTTCTGAATGTGATTTGGAAAAGTTCCTCGAGAAAAAGATTTCAGATCAATTGCATTTTCAGATAAAATATGAAAACACTGTTTGGTCAACGCTATATTTTCCTCGAAAAAATCTTTTATTTTAGATTTCAAAACATGCTTGATCATTCCGAAATCATCTAACGACATTTCTTCAAATTGCGCAATCTCATTTACATTATTTTCATTGGTAAGCAAACGAGCCACTTCTACCAGCTCACGCGATATATCCCAACTTTTATCCTCGTCGGTTTTATTCTTTGTAAAATCTACCAATAATTTCGTAAGCCCTTCATCTTCTCCAACTTTGGAGATGACCGAATCAACAGCTTCTTGTAAAATAGTATCGGTATCGAGTGACACTTCGAAATTTGGTGGTAAGTCTAAATCTTGTGCGAATGACCGGATAACCTTATGGGTAAATTTATCAATTGTAGAAATACCAAAGGCCGTATAATTGTGTATAATGTTTTTGATAATTGCTTTTGATTTATCCTTTATAGTTGCCTTTGTAAGCCCTGTTTCAGCAGCTATATCACCCAACATCCCTTCAAACTTTTCTGCGGTTTGATCTAAAGAAAACTGATACAAACTATCTACAATACGCGATTTCATTTCTTCAACCGCTTTATTGGTAAAAGTTATGGCTAAAATCTTTTTATAGGCATCATCAGCGGCATTCAAAAAAAGAATCTTAAGATATTCTTTTGTAAGGGTATAGGTTTTACCGGAACCAGCGGACGCATCGAAAATTCTGAAGGAAGTTGTTTTCAAAGTGTTATATTTATCATAATTATACCCGTATAAGAAGTATCTATTTTTTATTACAAAGTTAAATTTATATTTTTGGGTTAATAAAATAATCTAAAAATAAATATTATGGCATTCGAATTACCACAATTACCTTATGCATATGATGCATTAGAACCAAATATTGATGCTAGAACAATGGAAATACACCATTCAAAACATCACAATGCTTATACTACAAATTTAAATGCAGCTATCGCAGGAACTGATCTTGAGGGAAAAACTATTGAAAACATCTTGATTAACCTTGATATGAATAATGCTGCTGTTAGAAATAACGGTGGTGGTTTTTACAACCACAACTTATTTTGGACTGTAATGTCTCCAAACGGAGGTGGAAAACCTAATGGAGAGTTAGCTACTGCTATTGAGAAAGATTTCGGTTCATTTGAAGAATTTAAAGCACAGTTTGCTAAAGCTGCAGCTACACGTTTTGGATCTGGATGGGCTTGGTTATGTGTTCACAAAGGTGGAAAGTTAGAAGTTTGTTCTTCGGCTAATCAGGACAACCCATTAATGCCAGGAATCGGTTGCACAGGTACTCCAATCTTAGGCCTTGATGTTTGGGAACACGCATATTACTTAAACTATCAAAACAGAAGACCTGATTATATTGAGGCTTTCTTCAATGTAATCAACTGGACTGAAGTTGCTAGAAGATTTGCTGTTGAAAAATAACAAACAACAAAATTAGACACTAAAAAAGGAGCGATAAACGCTCCTTTTTTTATTTTAACCCAAAGAAAGGAGAAACGCTAATCTCTCCTTTTGCCCCAAATCTACCATAAAACTTAACCTACTAATTTTCTGGTAATACTAATGTAATTGCAAAAAGTTCTGAATGACAAAAAAACAGTTTAAAGGTAAAAAAAATCGATAAAAAGCATTTTTAAATACTCTTCATGTTAAAAAACAATATAAAAGGGAATATTTTTAACTCAAATTGAAGTCAAGATTGAGGATATTAAACTTTTTACCATAAAAAAAAGGTGAAATTGCTTTCACCCTTTTGCCCCAAATCTACCATAAAACTTAACCTACTAATTTTCTGGTAGTACTAATGTAGTATCTTTTATAAACCTTCTCGTAAAAAAATTGTTTATTAACCTAAAAAAACGACAAAATGCAGTTTTTGCATTATTTCATCGTATTTAACTTAAATTATAGTCAAAAAAAAAAGGTGAAATTGCTTTCACCCTTTTGCCCCAAATCTACCATAAAACTTAACCTACTAATTTTCTGGTAGTACTAAAGTAGTATCATTTATCACTCAACACGTAAAAAAGTTGTTAATCAACTAAAAAAAACGATGAAATGCAGTTTTTGCATTATTTCAGACATAAAATCCAAAATTTAAGCATAAAAAAAGGTGAAATTGCTTTCACCCTTTTGCCCCAAATCTACCATAAAACTTAACCTACTAATTTTCTGGTAGTACTAAAGTAGCATCATTTACCATGCTACTCATAGAAAAATTGTTCATTAACCTAAAAAAACGATAAAATGCAGTTATTATGTTTTTCGAACCCATAATTCTTAAATTTTAGACATAAAAAAGGTGGAAATTGCTTTCCACCTTTCTTTTATATTAAGACTAAGTTTGAGTAACTCATTTTCGATTAATACGCTCTAGCATCTTTACCTTCGTAGAAATTCATAAAAGCTCTATTTACAACTCTATTACCTCCATCTGTAGGATAATCACCCGTAAAATACCAATCTCCTAAATTCTTAGGACAAGCTTTATGTAAATCTTCGACTGTTTGATAAATGATCTTAACCTCCGCATTTGTATTATCAGGAGTTAACATTTCAGCAATTTTATCTGAAATTTCTTGATCTGTAAATGGAGCATAAATCTCGTTAACATAGTTTACTACATCAGCATCTTTAAAGTTTTCTTGTGCCTTTGATTTTTGATATACTTCATCAACGATATGATACATGTTACGCTCTTTCAACAAGGCTAATGCCGCTCTAAAAGCAACTAGCCCCTCTAATTTTGCCATATCAATTCCGTAACAATCAGGGAAACGGATTTGAGGCGCAGAAGAAACTACCACAATTTTTTTAGGTTGTAACCTATCCATCATCTTGATAATACTTTGTTTTAAAGTTGTACCTCTCACAATACTATCATCAATAATTACCAAATTATCCGTTGGTTTAACCACTCCATAAGTAACATCATAAACATGAGCTACTAAATCATCTCTACTGCTATCCTCTGTAATAAATGTTCTTAATTTTGCATCTTTAATTGCAACTTTTTCAGAACGTAGTTTCACAGAAAGTATCTCTTGTAGTTTATCCTCTGACAATGCATCTTTATTCGCTAAAATAGATTGAATCTTACGTTGGTTTAAGAAATCATTAGCCGCTTCAACCATACCGTAAAAAGACGTTTCTGCAGTATTTGGAATGAAAGAGAAAACTGTATTATCCGTATCGTTATCGATAGCTTTTAATACTGAAGGAAAAACTAATTTTCCTAACTCTTTACGTTCTTGATAAATTTCAGCATCACTACCTCTTGAGAAATAGATACGTTCAAATGAACATGCCTTTTTCACCAATGGCGTTCTTATTTCGTTGATAGAAACACTACCATTCTTTTTAATGATAATAGCATTTCCTGGATCTAATTCTTGTACTTTTTCAATAGGGACATTGAATACTGTTTGAATTACAGGACGCTCTGAAGCTACAACAACAATTTCATCATCTTGATAATAATACGCTGGACGAATACCTGCTGGATCACGCATTACAAAAGAATCACCATGTCCAAATAAACCAGACATTGCATATCCACCATCCCAATTACGTGATGCACGCTCCAAAATCCTTGGAACATTTAAACGTTCTGCAATAATAGGTGAAGCTTCTTGCTTTGACAATCCTTCATTTTTACATTCTTGATACAAAGCTGTAACTTCATCATCAAGGAAATGACCAATTTTTTCCATTACTGTTACAGTATCGGCCATTTGCTTTGGATGTTGGCCAAGATTTACTAAATCTTGAAACAACTCCTTAACATTTGTCATATTGAAGTTACCCGCAACAATCAAATTACGGTGCATCCAATTGTTTTGTCTCAAAAATGGATGTACACTTTCGATACTATTTTTTCCAAAAGTACCATAACGAACATGCCCTAAAAACAATTCTCCTATGTACGGAATATTCTCTTTTTGTAAAGCTACATTATTTTGATACTCTGGGTTTTGTTCCAATTCATTACTAATACGCTCATTAATTTGCGCAAAAATATCCTTAATAGGTTGAGGATCATTTGAACGGATACGACTAATATAACGTTGCCCCGGCTCTACATCTAACTTAATACTTGCTAATCCTGCCCCATCTTGCCCGCGGTTGTGTTGCTTTTCCATAAGTAGATACATTTTTTGTACCCCATAAAAAGCTGTACCGTATTTCTCTTTATAATACTCTAGCGGCTTTAATAATCGTAAAAGTGCAATTCCACATTCGTGTTTAATAGCGTCACTCATTGTTTTCTTTGTTGTGTGTTATGTAATGCTTACCAATGAAAATATTAAAGTAAAAATGCCTCGATATTTCGAGGCACATTTTTAGTGTTCTAATTCTATTTCGAATTGAGTTAATGCTTTGAATTGTTGTAATCGAGCATAAACTTCTTTCTTTTCTAATTGTTCCATTCTTTCAGTCCCAAACTTCTCTACACAAAAAGAAGCTAAGTTCGAACCATAAATTACTGCGTTCTTCATGTTATCAAATGAAACATTTTCGCTTTGTGCAATATACCCTGCAAAACCTCCTGCAAAAGTATCTCCTGCCCCTGTTGGGTCAAAAACTTCTTCTAGTGGTAATGCTGGTGCAAAAAACACCTCCTTGTTATGAAACAATAAGGCTCCGTGTTCTCCTTTTTTTATAACTACATACTTAGGTCCCATAGCATGAATCTTTTCAGCTGCTTTAACCAAAGAATACTCTCCAGATAACTGACGTGCTTCTTCATCATTAATAGTAATTACGTCAACACGTGCAATTACACTCATCAATTCCGGAAGCGCACAATCCATCCAAAAATTCATCGTATCCAATACAATTAACTTTGGCTTTTGTGTCATTTGATCCAAAACACCTGCTTGTACTAATGGGTGTAAATTCCCTAATAAAACAATGTCTGAAGTTTTATAAGCTTCTGGCACAACCGGATTAAAATCAGCCAAAACATTCAACTCTGTTATCAAAGTATCGCGTGAATTCAAATCGTTATGATATTTTCCACTCCAAAAGAAAGTTTTTCCTCCTTTTACCACTTCAATACCTTCGATATTAATCCCTTTATCTATTAATAGGTCCAAATACGTCTCCGGAAAATCTTCACCCACAACCGAAACGATTGCTGCATCAACATTAAAAAAAGAAGAAGAAAGCCCTATATAAGTAGCAGCTCCTCCTAAAATTTTATCCGTTTTTCCGAAAGGCGTTTCAATAGCATCAAAAGCTACTGTCCCTACAATCAATAATTTATTCATTTAAAACGATTTGAAATAAGCTGCAAAGATAATCTTTTAGTTGCAGAGTTGCAAGCAGGAAATGCCAGCTATTTTTATAATAAAAAGTTAAGTTTTAAGCCTCTTCCTTTTCATAAAAAACATCAACAGACAATTTTTCCTGTTGTGAAGCCATAACCGCCAATTGATCACAGCGCTCATTTTGCGGGTGATTATTATGTCCTTTCACCCATTTAAAATCAACTTTATGCATGCGATAAGCTTTCAAGAAACGCATCCACAAATCGGGGTTTTTCTTCGCTTTGAAATTGATTTTCTCCCATTGAAATACCCAGCGTTTTTCAACAGCATCTACAACATATTTTGAATCTGAAACTACCAAAACGCGAGTGTTTGGTTTTCTCAACTTTTCCAAACCAACAATTACAGCCAGAAGTTCCATCCTATTGTTAGTAGACAAACGAAAACCTTCGAAAAACTCTTTCTTATAAGGAGTGCCCACCATTTCCATAACTACACCATATCCCGCAGGACCAGGATTCCCCTTGGCTGCACCATCGGTATAAATATGGACATCGTATGACATATTATTCTTTTGAATTTAAAAGTTGCTCAATAACCTGTGGAAAATATTCATGTTCTAATGCATGAACTTTAGCCGCAACTTCATCTGCAGTAGCACAGTCTTCTATAGAAACTCCTTTTTGAAAAATAAACTCTCCTTCATCATAGTGCTCGTTTACATAGTGTATTGTAATACCCGTCTCTAACTCTTTATTTTTCAAAACTGCTTCATGTACAAATCTACCATACATCCCTTTGCCACCATATTTAGGCAATAATGCAGGATGCACATTAATTACTTTATTAGGATAATCCTTTATAATAGATTCCGGGAATTTCCATAAAAATCCAGCTAACACAATTAATTCTGGCTGTATCGCATTTAATTGATCCAAAACCACGCCTTCATTCAGCTCTTCTTTCGTAAAAACAAAAGTTGCTACTCCATGACTTTGGGCCATATTCAAAACTTTTGCCTGAACATTATTTGAAAACACAGCAACAACATTACTTTTTTTAGAATTTTGGAAATGTAATATAATCTTTTCAGCATTAGAGCCATTGCCGGAAGCGAACACTACTATTCTTTGCATTATACTGTTATTTTAATTATGCAAAAAAAAGGATAATTATTGGTAAAAAATAGAAAATGGAAGCCTTTGTGAATTATTTTTTTTAATTTCGTAGTCACATTTAGTAACAAAAATGTTGTTTTAAAATAAAGTTTTTTATTTTTGCCAACAAATTAAATTAAAAATTAAAGATTATGTCAGACATTGCATCAAGAGTAAAAGCGATTATCGTAGACAAATTAGGTGTTGACGAAAACGAAGTTGTAACTGAAGCAAGCTTCACAAACGATTTAGGTGCTGATTCATTAGACACTGTTGAGCTAATTATGGAATTCGAGAAAGAATTTGATATTCAAATTCCAGATGACCAAGCTGAAAACATTGCTACTGTAGGTCAAGCTATTTCTTACATCGAAGAAGCTAAGAAATAATAATAAAACACCCATACCATATTTAGTATGGGTGTTGTTATTTTCTTTCTTCTGATTGTGTCAAGTTTAGCTACTCTGAATCAAGTGGAGTTAAAGACAGATTCTTTTCAAATAAATTAGTATATTTATGACGAGAAGAATTATTAGATGGAAAACATTGATTGTATTACAATCATCAAATAAAACTATGTAATACCCATTGTTTCTTTTAGTTTTCATTAAAAGCACTTTGGGTTTTTTTATATAAACCAAAAATTAACTTATATGCAATTAAAGCGTGTCGTTGTAACTGGACTTGGAGCTTTAACTCCAATCGGAAATAACATCCAAGAATATTGGGAAGGTTTAATAAGCGGCAAAAGCGGCGCTGCACCTATAACCTATTACGATACTGAAAAACATAAAACAAAATTTGCTTGTGAGGTAAAAAACTTCAAAGCAGATGATTTTATTGATAAGAAAGAAGTTCGTCGTTTAGATAAGTTCGCACAATATGCTATTGTAGCTAGTGATGAAGCAATTAAAGACGCTGGCATTACCCTAGACAATGTTAACAAATATAGAGTTGGTGTAATTTGGGGAGCTGGTATTGGAGGATTACAAACTTTCCAAGATGAAGTAATGAGTTACGCTGCTGGTGATGGAACACCACGTTTTAACCCATTCTTTATTCCTAAAATGATTGCCGATATCGCACCAGGACATATTTCGATGCGTAATGGATATATGGGACCAAACTATACAACTGTTTCTGCTTGTGCTTCTTCTGCAAATGCATTAGTAGATGCCTTTAACTATATCCGTTTAGGTATGTGCGATGTTATTGTTTCAGGTGGATCAGAAGCAGCTGTAACAATTGCTGGTATGGGTGGTTTTAATTCAATGCAAGCTTTATCTACACGTAATGACAGCCCGGAAACTGCTTCAAGACCATTTGATGCTACTCGTGATGGATTTGTATTGGGCGAAGGTGCTGGAGCATTAGTATTAGAAGAATATGAACATGCAAAAGCGCGTGGTGCTAAAATATACTGTGAAGTTGGTGGAGGTGGTTTATCATCAGACGCTTATCACTTAACCGCTCCACATCCAGAAGGAATTGGTGTAATTGCAGTAATGGAAAATTGTTTACGTGATGCTGGAATAAACCCAGAAGAAGTAGACCATATTAATACGCATGGAACATCAACTCCACTTGGAGACGTTGCCGAATTAAAAGCCATAAGCGCAGTTTTTGGTGAGCATGCTAAAAACATCAATATCAACTCTACAAAATCAATGACAGGTCATTTGTTAGGTGCTGCAGGTGCTATTGAAGCTATTGCTTCGATTTTAGCTATGCAAAACGGAATTATTCCTCCTACAATTAACCATGAAAATGTAGACGAAAATATAAATCCAGAATTAAACTTAACGCTAAATAAAGCTCAAAAAAGAGACATCAAAGTAGCTATGAGTAACACTTTTGGTTTCGGCGGACACAATGCATGTGTATTGTTTAAAAAATTAGAAGACTAATTTAAATGCGTCGATTTTTACAAAAAATATCAAGAAATTCCCGTACTCCAGAAGACGGGATTTTTTTTGATAAAATTTCGAAAATTCTTGGCTTCAAACCCAACGATTTACATTTTTACAAAAAAGCCTTTACCCACCGATCGACCAATAAAGTTGACGAAAATGGCAACCCTTTTAACTATGAACGTCTCGAGTTCTTGGGCGATGCCATGCTCGGAAGTGTGATTGCTGCTCATTTATACAACGAAGTACCAACAGGAGACGAAGGCTATTTAACCAAAATGCGATCAAAAATTGTAAGTAGAGAACATCTTAATGAATTGGGCAGGGATTTGAATCTTATTCAATTTATAGAAAGTAAGGTAAACCCTCAACATTTTGGTGAAAATGTACACGGAAACATTTTTGAAGCTTTCATAGGGGCCATTTACCTCGATAAAGGATTCGTTTTTTGTGAAAAATTCATCCAAAATAAAGTAATTGAACCTTATGTTGACATTCCGCGTTTAGAAGGTAAAGTAATTAGTTACAAAAGTTTAATTATTGAATGGTGTCAAAAAGAGAAAAAACAGTTTGCTTTTGAAGTTTTTGACGATACCGGAAAGGAAGAACAAAAATTTTTTGCAGTAAGACTTATCATCGACAAAAAAACAATCGGAAAAGGAAGAGAAACATCAAAGAAAAAGGCGGAAGAAAAAGCCGCTAAAAGAGCCTATTTTGCCTTACAAGACCAAATGGATAACAAAAAAAAGTAAGGCTATTAAAATTACGTTAAGAGTAGCATATTCTTTAATTAGTATCTACATTTAGAGTATCTTTGCTTAAATTCAAGTATCGAATGGCAATTCATAAAATTCAAATAAATGATTTTATTTCAATAGATTATGAACTTATTGCAATACATACTTCCTTGGAAGACAATAGACTCGCTTATTTCTTAAATCAACTTCTAGCCATTCAGTTAACCAAAAACAATGTTAACTTGGAAATTAAAAGCAAAGAAGGAAAAAGTAGTTTCACCCATTTTTGCTATGAAGATGTAAAACTGGATATTGTATGGAACTTAATTGAAAACAAAACTTCCATTATAAGTTTTCCATCAAGCGGAAATGGCTTTTTTGAATCCATTGCCATGACTTCATTTGTGTTGCCTGAATTTAAAAAAGCTGATTTTATTCTAAAAATAGAGAATACAGAATCAGACTTTCAAATACAAAATACCATCGATACTATTTCAAAAATCAAACAAGTTTCTCTTGTTTATTCTATTGACCAAAACAAACTAAAATCAAAAAATAATTTAATTTTTTAATTAAAATGCCAACAACTAAGAAAACAAAAATTGTAGCAACATTAGGTCCTGCCAGTGGAGATAAAAGTGTAATGAAAGACATGATTGAAGCAGGAGTTAACGTTTTCAGAATCAATTTTTCACATGCCGATTACACTGATGTTTTGGAACGCATTAAAGCCATTCGAGAAATTAACGAAGAGTACGGTTATACCACATCTATACTTGCCGACTTACAAGGCCCAAAGTTACGTGTAGGTGTAATGAAGGAAGACGTCATTGTAAACAAAGGCGATATTATAACTTTCACTACAGCCGAAGACATTTTGGGTACTGCAGAACGTGTTTACATGAATTACAAAGAGTTTCCAAAAGACGTAAATCCAGGGGAACGCATCTTACTTGACGATGGGAAATTAATTTTCGAAGTTACCAAAACCGATAAAAATACTGAGGTTGAAGCTATCGTAGTTCAAGGCGGTCCATTAAAATCGAAAAAAGGGGTAAACTTACCCAATACAAAAGTTTCATTGCCCGCTTTAACAGAGAAAGATATTCGCGATGCTATTTTTGCTATTGAAAATCATGTCGATTGGATTGCTCTTTCATTTGTTAGAACCGCACAAGACTTAGAAGATTTACAAGATTTAATTACAAAACACTCCGATCATAAAATTCCAATTATTGCTAAAATTGAAAAACCAGAAGCAGTAGAAAATATTGATAAAATTGTTGCATTTTGCGATGGTTTAATGGTAGCGAGAGGTGATTTGGGAGTAGAAATTCCAGCTGAAGAAGTACCATTAATTCAAAAGAAATTAATCCATAGAGCCAAAACAGCAAGAATACCGGTAATTGTAGCTACACAAATGATGGAAACTATGATAACCAGTTTAACCCCAACACGCGCCGAGGTAAACGACGTAGCCAATTCGGTAATGGATGGTGCCGATGCTGTAATGCTATCAGGCGAAACATCTGTAGGTAATTATCCTGTACAAGTAATTGAAACGATGACGCGTATTTTGGAAAGTGTTGAAGACTCGCCACTTATCAAAGTACCTTTGAATGCACCGCATATCCGCACAAAACGTTTTGTTACCAAATCAATTTGTTACCACGCTGCAATAATGGCCGACGATATTAATGCTAAAGCCATTACTACATTAACCAATTCTGGTTATACAGCTTTCCAAATTTCGGCATGGCGACCAAAATCGCATATTTTAGTTTTCACATCAAATAAAAGAATCTTAACCCAATTAAACTTACTTTGGGGTGTAAGAGCGTATTTTTACGATCGTTTTGTAAGTACCGATGACACTATAGACGATTTGAATAAAATATGCCAAGAAAAAGGGTATTTAACTAAAGGAGACATGGTCATCAACTTAGCCGCTATGCCTATTATAGCCAAGGGAATGGTGAACACCTTACGTGTTTCGGAAATTGAGTAGTTTCAATATATTTGATAGACAAAAACTAAATTCAGATGAATCTAAAATCTAAAAATCCTTTCTTAGGACAACGTATTTTACCAATACAAGTCGTGCAAATGAAGAGGTAATAGTTGCTTATAATGACTCCATGACTGTAAGTGGCACTATAAATAAAAGTTTTGCCTTATTACTATTATTAATAGCTGCAGCAACTATTAGTTGGTGGTTTACAGCCAATGGTTTTAATCCGCTAATTTTAACAGCTGGTGGAGGAATTATTGGTTTTATATTAGTTTTAATAGCAATATTTAAACCTTCAAGGTCTACTTGGGCCGCTCCTGGTTATGCACTATTTCAAGGATTATTTATTGGTGGTATTTCCGCTTTCTTTGAAGCAGCATATCCAGGATTAGTTATACAAGCTGTAGGCTGTACTTTTGTCACATTCGTAGTTTGTTTTGCTTTATACAAATACCGTATAGTAAAAGTTACCGAAACCTTTAAATCTGTTGTAATAGCAGCTACTTTAGCAATAGCTTCATTTTATCTATTAAGTTGGATTTTATCATTCTTTATCAACTTTACTCCTATACATCATGGTAATTCTCTAATGAGTATTGGTATTAGTGTGTTTGTAATAATAATAGCCGCATTAAACTTATTTTTAGATTTTGACAGTATTGAAACAGGTGCTGAAAGACAACACCCAAAATACATGGAATGGTTTGGTGCGATGGGATTAATGATAACATTGGTATGGTTATACGTTGAATTTTTACATTTACTTTCAAAACTTTCAAGTAGAGATTAAAAATGTACTTTATATATAAACAAAAAACACGCTTTAAAGCGTGTTTTTTGTTATCTAACTTCCTCAAACAAAAAATCCCGAATAAATCGGGATTCATGCACTTTTTGATAAGTGAGTAATTTACTGCTATTAACCGATATAAAGATACGAACGATAAAAACAAGTTGGTTACAGATTTTCTGCCGTTTTTGTTAAAGTTTTCAGTATTTAAAGTCAAATTGTAACTGTACTGAAATGCTCTTTTTAATGGGCTCTTCTGTTTTCTTTTCGCTTTGATTGTTCAAATTATGCAGCGATAAACCAAGTAAACGTACCGAATTTTTCAACCGTTCTTGATACAACAATTCTTTGGCGACGTCAATTATTAAATCTTTATCTGCTACAAAATATGGAAGCGTTTTACTCCTTGTTTGCAACGAAAAATCAGAATACTTAAGCTTTAATGTAATCGTCTTTCCGGCAATTTTACTTTTTTGCAAACGCTTTTCTAATTCATTGGCAATACTGATAATCTTGTCCTCCAAAAAAACTTCCGAAGATAAATTTTCAAAAAAAGTTCGTTCTGCCCCAACTGATTTAATGGTTCTATTGGGTTTTACTTGACTGTTATGAATACCCCTAGAAATCTGATAATAATATGTTCCACTGTTACTAAAATGCTTTTCTAAAAATTCTACTGACTTTTGTTTTAAATCGTAACCCGTAAAAATCCCTAACTGATACATTTTTTCCGCTGTAACCTTACCTACACCATAAAATTTCTTTACATCCAAAGCTTCAAGAAAAGACTCCACTTGATCTGGATTGACCGTTTTTTGTCCGTTAGGTTTATTATAATCCGATGCTATTTTGGCTACAAACTTATTCACTGAAATACCCGCTGAGGCTGTTAAACCAACTTCATCATAAATACGTTTTCTAATCTCTTGCGCTATCAAGGAAGCACTTGGATTATTCTTTTTGTTTTCAGTAACATCTAAGTAAGCTTCATCTAATGAAAGTGGCTCTACCAAATCGGTATATTCCAAGAAAATTTTTCGAATTGTACGTGATATCTCCTTATAACGTTCAAAACGCGGACGCACAAAAATAAGATCGGGACACAAACGTTTTGCCTGAATACCACTCATAGCGGAACGTACCCCAAATTTACGTGCTTCATAACTTGCTGCACTTACCACACCACGCACTTCATTGCCACCAACAGCAAGTGGTTGCCCTCTAAGTTCAGGATTATCCATTTGTTCTACAGACGCGTAAAATGCATCCATATCAATATGAATAATTTTGCGATATATAGGCAAGTTGTCCATAGCACAAATTTACTTTATATTTGAATAAATTAAATGATGATGATTGAAATCGAACGAAAGTTTTTAGTAAAATCCAAAACGTTTTTAGACGATTATACGCGTTGTAATCGAATAGTTCAAGGTTACTTATCTTCTTCTCCCGAAAGAACCGTTAGAGTTCGTATAAAAGGAGAAAATGGATATTTAACTATAAAAGGAAAAAGTAACGAAAGTGGACTTAGTCGTTATGAGTGGGAAAAAGAAATTCCAATAACTGAAGCCGAACAATTGTTACAACTTTGCGAAAAAGGTGTAATTGACAAAACACGCTATGAAGTTATTGTGGGTACACACGTGTATGAAGTTGATGTTTTTACAGGTGAAAACGATGGTTTGATTTTGGCAGAAGTAGAATTAAACTCTGAAGAAGAGTCCTTTGAAAAACCAGAATGGTTAGGTGAAGAAGTAACAAAAGACAATCGTTACTATAATTCCTATTTAAGTAAAAATCCTTTTAAAACTTGGTAAAATGAAGTACTATCTTTCTATTATCATTGCAATTATCAGCATATCGTGTGTTTCTAAAAAAATAGAATCTTCGAAAACGGTAGCGCAGACTCCTAAGAGTAATCATGAAGTTTTTGAATATCAAGAAGGAGACACCACATATGTTATGCAGAAATACTTTTTAGTTCTATTAAAAAAAGGCCCTAATCGCAACCAGAGTCAGGAAGAAGCTACTGAGATTCAAAAAAGGCATTTGGAACATTTAGCATGGTTGGATAAATTAGGAAAAGTAAGCATTGTAGGACCAAGTGAAGGACATGATACTATTGCGGGTTTTGTATTATTCAACACCGAGACAATTAAAGAAGCCGATAGCCTTGCCAAGCTAGATCCAGCAGTTAAAGCTGGGCGATTGGTAGTTGAAATTTTACCTTGGTGGGCTGCAAAAGGAAGTAAACTAAAATAGAGTATGGAATTCTATTTTTACAATTCCTTTTAGTTTCAAAACGATATAGTATTGCATAATCTCCTCATTGGCGTACTTTTCAAAAATATCCTTAGCTAAGAGTTTTTCTTCTAAATCATCAAAATTGATTGTTGCAAAAAAATCCAGATTAATTGACTGCTCAATATATCCTTTTTCTTGCGCTTCTTCCAAAAGTGGCAGTATGATGTTATTGCGCATGTGCACTTTATAACAATCATATTCTGCTAAAACAGGTTGGTGGTACTTTTTCAATGTATAAAGAAAAATAGGGTCAAAAGCCCTCACATATTCTATTGCTAACGAATACGTTTCAATTAATTGAATCAATGGATTCTTAGCAGAAACCAAGATACTGTTAACTTCTTTCAGATAATTACTCCACAATAAAGCAATGCTCTCTTTCAACAACTCTTCTTTGTTTCGAAAAAGCGAATAAAGCGTCTTTTTAGACACTCCAAACTGAACTGCAAGATCATCCATCGTGATGTTTCTCGTGCCGTATTTTAGAAAATAATCTAAAGTCTTTTCTATTAAAACTTCCTTTTTTGTACTTTCCATAGTAATAAAAAAGCCCTGTAAACAGGGCTTATAATTTTAATTTCCTCCTCCTAATGCCTTATATAAAGTAATAACAGCATTCATTTGGTTGTATTTGTTATTGATGTAATTAATTTCAGTATTTAAAGCATTATCCTTTGCAGTCAAAACTTCTAAATAATTCACCAAACCGTATTGTAACAACTCGTCTGAATAATCAGCGGCTTTGTTTAACGCCTCTAACTGCTTCTTTCGAATAGTCAATTTATCCGTTTCATTCTCATACGAAGCCAAAGCATCTGAAACTTCTTTACCCGCAACTAGCAAGGCCTTTTCATATTGTAAAAAAGCTTTTTGCTGATTTGCTTTTGCAACTTCCAAACGGGTTTTATTCTGACGTTGGTTGAAAATTGGTTGCGCCAAACCTGTAATAATATTGGCAAAAATAGATTTAGTACTAAACCAATCTTTTAATTCTAAACTTTGAAAACCACCTGATGCTGTTAATGTTAAAGAAGGATAAAAATAGCTTCTCGCTACATTGGTCATCTCAAAAGTATTTCTAAAATTTAACTCTGCAGCTACAACATCAGGCCTCTTACTTAACAAATAAGCAGGCAACCCAACTTTCACATCAGCATCTATAGATTGTTGCGCGAAAGTAGAACGTTCAACAGTACCTGGTGCTTTCCCTAATAATTGTTGGAATGAATTTTCTAAGATTTTAAGATTATACTGCAAATCTTTTAAAATAATTTCAGTTGCATATTGTTGTGCCTCTGTTTGTTGCACTGCTACTTCATTAACACTTCCTGATGCTTTCAAAGCTTTAATAACTTCTACACTTTTTACACGGTTCTCAATTGTTTGCGTTACCACATTAATTTGCGCATCTGTAGCCAACATTTGATAGTACAACGAGGAAACCGTTGCAACCAGTTCCGTTTGTATCGCTTGACGAGCTGCTTCACTTTGTAAATATTGGGCTGCATAAGCACGTTTATTACTTCTTATTTTACCCCAAATATCTGCTTCCCAGCTTAATCTTCCTGATAATTCATATTGGTCAATACTACTGAACAGTCGGCCAAACTGACTATTTTCGGATGTCTCTTGATGCGTCCAAGTGGTATTTACACCTAATGTTGGGAAATATCCTGCTTTACCTTGTTTCATCATTGCTTCTGCAGAAGACATATTTTGCAAGGCAATCTGCATGTCCAAATTATTCTGTAAAGCTTCTGAAATATATCCTTGTAAGTGCGAATCGGTAAATAATTTGTCCCAGTTCATCATTCCAATTGATGTGCTATCAATTACTTGTTCTGTACGGTATAAATCATTCGTTTCAACTTCAGGTGATTCGTAGTTTTTAGCAACAAAACAGGACTGTGTTAAAACCATCAACCCTACAAAAGCGATACTTCTTACTATATGTTGTTTTCTCATTTTCATCTTACTTATTCCGTTTCAATTTCCTTTATGGCAGGTTTTGTACTTACTTTTTCTTGTAATTTTTGGAAAACCACAAACAATACAGGAATTATAAATACGCCTAAAACAGTACCAATTAACATTCCTCCAATGGCTCCTGTTCCAATTGATTTATTACCTGTTGCTCCCGCACCTTGTGCAAGCATTAATGGCATTAATCCTAAAATAAATGCAAATGAAGTCATCAAAATTGGGCGCAAACGTGCTACTGCACCGTGAATAGCGGCCTGAGCAATACTACGCCCTTGCCTACGGGATTCAGCAGCAAACTCCACTATCAAAATGGCATTCTTCGCCAATAAACCAATTAACATGATTAATGTAATTTGCAGGTAAATATTATTCGTTACATTAAAAATATAAGCAAAGATGAACGCGCCTGCTAAACCAATAGGCAACGAAAGTAATACTGCGAATGGTAGAATGTAACTTTCGTATTGTGCTGCCAATAAGAAGTAAACGAATACTAAACATAACAAGAAAATAAACCCTGTTTGACCACCAGCACTGATCTCTTCTCGCGTCATACCAGAATACTCATACCCATATCCCAGCGGTAGACTTTGTTTCGCTACTTCTTCAATCACACTAATAGCATCACCTGTACTGTAACCTGCAGCCGGAGCTCCAGTTACTTTAACTGATGTAAATAAATTAAAGCGGTCAATAGTTTGCGGTCCTAAAACTTTTTCAAAATTCACGAATTGTGAAATTGGCGCCATAACCCCATTACTGTTACGAACCATAACTTTATTCAACGATTCCGGATCTTTACGATACTCCGGTTCCGATTGATACATTACACGATATTGTTTTCCAAACTTGTTAAAGTTCGATGCATAAACTCCTCCATAATACCCTTGAAGTGTACTCAATACATCGGTAACTGTTAAACCTGCTTTCTTAATAGAAGGCACATTCAAGTCAATCTGATATTGTGGATAGTTTGGTGAAAAAGAAGTCGCCGCATATTGAATTTCGGGTCTACTATTTAAATCTGCTAAGAATTTATCTTTAACAGTATTCAATTCTTGAATAGTTCCTCCTTTTTGATCTTGCAATTGAAACTCAAAACCAGTACTAAATCCAAAACCCGTTAAGGTAGGTCGAGCAAAAAACAATACTTTAGCATCTTTAACAACACTAGCACGCATGAATAATTGTTTTACAATTGCTGTTATCTCTTGATTTTCATCTTTACGATCTGCCCATGGTTTTAATTTAACGATAACCATACCATAGTTACTACCCGAACCACTAATTACACTTCGTCCTGAGATACGTAAAACCTCGGCAATTTCTGGAATATCTTTAACTTGATTTTCAATTTGAAGCAATACTTCCTCCGTACGTTGCAATGACGTTCCTGGTGCCAATGAAACATCAGAAAGTATTGCTCCAGTATCTTCACCAGGCACAAAAGCTTTTGGCATAGTGTTCGACAAGAAATAAAAGCCAATAGCAAATAAGGCAATACCAATAAAAGCCAACCATTTGCGTTTTACAAAAAACTCTACTGATTTTTTATATTTAGCGGTTGTACTATCAAAAGCTACATTGAAAGCCGAATAAAAACGTTGTAGAAAACCTTTTTTAGCTTCTGATTTATCATGTTCCTTCAAAAATATAGCACATAAAGCAGGTGACAGTGTTAAGGCATTAACCGCCGAAAGGGCAATAGCTACCGCTAATGTTAATCCAAACTGTTTGTAGAAAACTCCTGCAGAACCACTAATAAACGAAACAGGAATAAATACCGCCGACATCACCAAAGTAATGGAAATGATTGCCCCACTAATTTCGTTCATAGCACTGTGTGCCGCTTTACGCGGATTGTGTTCACCTTGTTCCATTTTAGCATGGACCGCTTCCACTACAACAATGGCATCATCCACAACAATACCCACGGCGAGTACTAATGCGAAAAGTGTTAACAAGTTGATGGTAAATCCAAATAAATTCAAGAAGAAAAATGTTCCGATAATAGCAACTGGAACCGAAATAGCTGGAATTAAAGTTGAGCGCCAATCTTGCAAAAAGATAAACACTACAATAAATACCAATATAAAGGCTTCTATTAATGTATGTATTACTTTTGAAATCGATTCGTCAAGGAAATCATTTGCATTAATTAAAGTGGTATACTTAATTCCTTTTGGAAAATTTATCGAAGCTTGATCAATTACTTTTAAGGAACCTTCAATTACTTCCTGAGCATTGGAACCCGCAGTTTGTGCAATTGCTACTGCAACTGACGCATTACCATTTGTACGCGCTGAACTAGCATAATTTACTGCCCCTAATTCCACTCTTGCAACATCAACCAAACGCAATACTTCTCCATTCTCCGTTGAACGGATTACAATTTCTTCAAATTCTTTTACACTTTGAAAACGTCCTTTGTACTTTAATGTATACTGAAATGATTGATCTCCTCTTTCACCTAGTTGACCTGGAGCCGCTTCGATATTTTGTTCCGACAACAATGCCATAACATCTGATGGGACCAATTTATATGATGCCATAACATCGGGTTTCAACCAAATTCGCATCGCATAATCTTGTTGTCCAAAAATCATCGCTTCACCTACTCCCGAAACACGTTTAATTTTGGGTAAAATATTAATATTGGCATAGTTCTGAAGGAACGTATTGTCATAATTTTCATTTTCACTGTATAAAGAGAAAATTAAAATATTATCACTTTGGCGTTTTGCTGTAGTCACCCCAGCGCGCGTTACCTCTTGTGGTAATAATGAAGTGGCACGTGACACACGATTTTGAACGTTTACTGCGGCCATATCAGGATTAGTTCCTAATTTGAAATAGATATTAATAGATGCTGAACCATCATTATTGGCTGTGGAAGTCATGTACATCATATCTTCTACCCCATTAATTTGCTCTTCCAATGGAATAACTACTGAGTTCATTACAACTTCAGCACTTGCGCCTTGATAATTAGCTGAAACAGTAACTGTAGGAGGCGCGATTTCTGGGTATTGCGACACCGGAAGCGCTATCAATCCTAATACTCCCAAAATAACGATGATAATAGAAATCACCGTTGACAATACGGGCCTGTCAATGAATTTACTAAACATAATTTGTTATTTTAAGACTATTCTTTAATTACGGGTTGAATTACTTCATCGTACTTTACTACAACTGGTTTAATAGGAGTTCCTTCTGGTAATAACCCAACACCTTCGAGTAATACTTTGTCATTAACATTTAAACCGCTATCCACTACAAAGTATTTTCCACCAGGTACTGCACGAACTTCAATAGGTACCATTTTGACCTTACTTTCTTTATCTACAATTAAGGCTAATAATTTATCTTGTAACTCAATAGTTGACTTTTGTGGAATTAAAATAACATTTTCCAAAAAAGTTGGTATTTGAATTGTTCCACTATTTCCTGAACGTAAAATTCCTTCTGCGTTTGAAAAACTTGCACGCACATTAAATGAACCTGTTAAGCTGTTTGCTTGCCCACTAAATGTCTCTATTTTACCTTTATGCTCGTACTCCATACCATTACTTAGGATAAGATTTACTTCAGGCATTTTCTCAATTTTATCTTGAAATGTTTTACCTTCAGCATGCATCATGATATCCAATTGTTGTTTTTCATTTACAGAAAAATAAGCATACATTTTACTGATATCAGAAACTCTAGTTAAAGGCTCTGATGTAGAATTGCTCACATAACTTCCTAAACGGAATGGAATTGTCCCTATAACACCGTCAACTGGACTTTTAATAGCAGCATAGCTAATTTCGGCTAAAACACTTTGGTAATTACTTTTTGCAGTTGCTAAATTAGCTTTAGCTGTTTCCAATTGCACTTTACTGATAATGTTACGTTCTACCAATGGCGCTAAACGATTAACTTCAACTTGCGCAACATCTACTCTAGCTTTTGCAGCAGCTGCATCTTGAGTGGCAGTTTGCGTTTCTAGCTTGAACAGTATTTGTCCTTTTTTAACGTGTTGTCCTTCATCTACAAAAATTTTCTCTATATAACCATCTACTTTTGCTCGAATGTCAACATCAACAACACCTTCTAGTGAAGTAGGATATTCTGCTAACAAAGTTGTATTGGACTTATTCAGTTCCATTACTTTATATGGCATAGCTGTTGGAGCTTGTTTAGCTGCTTCCTTGTTATTACATGAAAGCAGACTCATAGACGCAATCAAAATAACTGCAAAATATTTAATCTTCATTCTATTCATTTGGCTAATTATTATTTTCTATTTCTTTAAATTTTTCAATGGTATCCATCAGCAAGGCTTCTACTTTTAAAATATGTTCTTTATACGCAATGCTATGTTTTAAATTTCTAGCTTCAGCTGTACAAGAAATATGATTTTTTCTATACGCCATTAAGCGGTCGGTAATTAACTTTTCGTCTTCTAATAAACTCAGGTAATTGTTAAATCGCTGACTTAAAGGGGCTGCTTTAAAATATTTTTTCCGATCTCCGGGCAGAGTATAATATTCAATCCTACCAATCTTCAACAATAAATTTAAATTTGTAGATACTGAACTTTTACTAGCTTCTAACTTTGTAACCAACTCTTCAAAAGTCATTCCTGCTTTACACCCATCAACAATTAACAATCCTAAAATCCTGGAACTTAAAGGCGACATGTTATAATGCTTTTCAAAGTGTACCCCAAACATCTCAATCAACTCCTTTTTCTCTTCTTGATTTATCATTTAAAATAAATTTTGAGCAAAATTACAACTTAGTTCGTTTTTTACCGAACTAAGCGAACTTAATATTTTGTTAATTTTTTGGCATAAAAAAAATCGGCATAAAGCCGATTTAATTTTGTTCTATTTCAATTGTTACTTTTAACGAACCTCTACTAGTTGAATTTGTGAGTTCGAGAAAAGCTTTTTTTGTCAAATCTAGTTCCCTTCCTTTTACAAATGGTCCTCTATCATTGACCACAACAATGACACTTTTGCCATTCGATTTATTCGTAACTTTAAGTTGAGTTCCAAATTTTAAAGTTTTATGAGCAGCAGTATATAGAGTATTGTCAAAAATTTCACCACTTGCAGTTTTTCTACCATTTAATTTATCACTGTAGTAGGAAACATGAACATCTTCCTTAAAAGTTTTCCATTCCGCTTCCTGGATACTTGAAAAAAAAGCATCTTTTACATAAATATTTTGGCGAGGAGACATAACCACAAAACAACTTATACCACAAAACAGTACAGATAGATTAAATATGCTTATTAGTTGTTTCATGGATATAATTTTAATTTCTTAACTCATCCAATTTGTCCAAGGAATTCTTGATAAAATCAAAACAAGACCTAAAGTATAGAAAATTGCAATTTTCTTAAACTTACCATTATTACTTTCTTCTTTCTTGTGTTTTGACCATCCTATTGTAATTAAAACAATAGCTATAATATTAATTAGCGGGTGTTCTAATGAAGTTAATCTTAATGCCGAATCTCCCATTTGTCCGAAAGACTTAAGCCCTAGAGGTGACACAAAGTAAATGATGAAACCTACTAATAATTGTAAGTGTGAAACTATTAGAGCAAACAAAGACAGGCGCAAATCTTTATCTTTAAATAATCGTTTCCCTGTTAAACCTGTAATAGCATTTAACGAAGCCATGAATAAAATAGCCAAAACGACATAGGCAAAAATTGAATGTGCTGATTGGAGAGCTGTGTACATATATAATTAGTTTATTGGTTTTAAACAAAGGTAATAAAAAGGGAATGAAAAATTGAATGGGTTATTTAGAGAAATCATTTTAGATATTCCTTCAACAAAAAACTTGTCGAACTATCATGCTTATGATTAGAATCACCCTCTATTTCACTTAAAATATTCTTGGCTAATTGTTTTCCTAATTCTACACCCCATTGATCGTATGAAAATATATTCCAAATAATACCTTGCACAAAAATTTTATGTTCATACATTGCAATTAAACTACCAATACTTTTTGGCTTTAACTTATCTATAAGCAATGTATTTGTAGGTTTATTGCCTTCAAAAACCTTAAAGGCTTTCAAAAATTCATTCTCATCATTTAATACTTCAATTGATTTTCCCCATAACAAAGCTTCAGTTTGCGCAAAGAAATTTGCCATCAAAATATCATGATGTTGTTTATTTCCTGACAACGAATTCTTAAATCCAATAAAATCAGTTGGTATCAATTTAGTACCTTGATGAAACAATTGAAAAAAAGCGTGTTGGCAATTTGAACCTGTTTGTCCCCAAACAATAGTCCCTGTTTGATAAGTTACTTTTTCACCCGTACGAGAAGTTCCCTTACCATTACTTTCCATTACCCCTTGTTGTAAATAAGGCACTAACTTTTGAAGGTATTGCGAATAAGGTATTACTGCTTCAGTTTCTGCACCAAAGAAATTATTGTACCAAACACTCAATAAAGCTAAAATTACAGGAATATTAACATTAAAATCAGCCGTTCTGAAATGCTGATCCATGTCATTTGCTCCGTCTAATAATTGCTCAAAATTAGAATACCCAATTGCTAAAACTATTGACAATCCCACAGGGCTCCACAAAGAGAAACGGCCTCCTACCCAATCCCACATTGGAAACATATCATCAGTTGCAATTCCAAACTCTACAACTTTTTCAGGGTTAGTCGAAACCGCTACAAAATGACTTGCAACTGCTGATTCGCCTAAATAACTTTCCAACCATTTTTTAACAGTTGTAGCATTTACAATCGTTTCTTGAGTTGTAAAAGTTTTAGAAACAACTACAAACAAAGTAGTTTCTGGGTTTAATTTTGAAAGTTTAGCTGCAACATCGTCACCATCAATATTCGAAATAAAATGAACATCTAGATGATTTTTATAAAATTTTAAGGCCTCTGTAACCATATCGGGTCCTAAATCAGAACCACCAATACCGATATTTACAATATCGGTAAAAGCTTTACCAGTAACACCTTTTCTTGATCCCGAAATAACACTTTCTGAAAAAACCTTAAGCTTTTCCTTTGCCGCTTCAACTTCAGGAATTATGTTAATATTATCAACTAATATGACACTGTCTTTTGAACGTAAAGCGGTATGCAAAACAGCCCTATCTTCCGTTCGATTTATATTTGTACCGGAAAAATAATCCGATATAGCATCCTTTAACTTTAATTCATCGGCTAATTCAACTAACAAAGACATGGTCTCTTTTGTGATTCTGTTTTTAGAAAAATCCAACAGAAATTCATTCCATTTAATATGGAAATCTTGAACTCTTTTAGGGTCTTCTGTAAACAAATCTTGCATTTTAACATCTTTAATTGACGCAAAATGATTTGAAAGTTTCTCCCAAGTTTTCGTTAAAGTAGGATTAATTGATGTTACTGTCATTATTTTTAAACTTGACCGCTAATATACTATCTAATTCTCTTTTATACGGCTTGATATATTCTAAATATTTCTCTTTATCTGCATTACCCATAGGTTCAGTATTCGGTAGCTTTTGTCTTCTTGGATCAACTTGTATTCCATTTTTCCAAAAACGGTAACAAACATGCGGACCAGTAGCCAAACCTGTACTACCTACTTTCCCAATTATTTGACCTTGCGCAACGTGTTGTCCTCTTTTTACCAAAATTTTAGACATGTGCAGGTATTGCGTTGAATAAGTCCCATTATGTCTAATTTTTACATAATTACCATTTCCTGAAGTATATCCAGCTTTTTCAACTACTCCCGTAGCTGTTGCTTTGATTGGTGTACCATGTGGCGCAGCATAGTCGGTTCCATTATGAGCTTTCCATCTTTTTTGAACCGGATGAAAACGTTTACCTGAAAAAGCAGAAGAAATACGATAATAATCTAAAGGTGCTTTTAAAAACATACTCTTCAAACCCTTTCCTAATTCATCGTAATAACTATATTCCTTTTGTTCTGATTTTAGTTTATAAGGAAAAGCAAAATAATCATTTCCTCTATGACGAAAATAAGTCGATTCTACTCTTTCAATTCCTGCATAAATAGTGTCCTCAATGAATTTCTCATACAAGGTTACTGCAAAACGATCTCCCTTTTGAATTTTAAAAAAATCAATTGAATAAGCATATACACCTGCTAATCTTGGTGCCAATGAAGCACTCACACCTTCTCTGTCTAAAGTAGCTGATAACGAACCTTCAATTTCAGCCGCAATAGTTCTTTTACGAATTGATGTAGGCTTTTGTTTATTGTAAACTGCAATCGTATCGCGTAAATCGATTAAGGTATAATTGATCTGGTCTTTAACATAAACAAAAGCTTTTAAATGATCTTTTTGCTTTTTATCAAAGAAAAGCAAATAAGGTTTCCCTATTTTAATTCCTCTCAAATTAAAAGAATCCCTTACTTTTTCTGTAAGCTGATGTACATTAATACTATCAGGCAGAATATAATTTTGCATCATAGTACCAAAGGTATCTCCCGATTTTATAGTATCTTTATGTACTATGAAATCGTTAAATATCAAACCGAATTCTTTAACAATTGGTTCTTTCTTTTCAACTTGAACTGCCGCTTTCTTCGTTTGTTTTTTGTCATTTGAATTACACGAAACAAGTAATACTAAAGACAAAAAGGCTAATGCTAAATACTTCAATTTCCCTTTCATTTTTTTATACGTCTTCTCCCCAAGTGTCAAGTTCCTCTTGGCTCCATAATTCAGGGAAAAATATACGTTTTTGATATTTTGGCAACATGTACTTTTTCCAATCACTACCACCTGTAGCTTCATGATTACCTGGCACGCTTTCAATGTATTTTTTGGCTGCATTAAAGTGTCCCATTACCCATGTAATATTTACAGTTTTGTCATAATGACGCATCGCTTTTACTAATTCAGCATTTTTTTGATCTGCTTCTGGCAACTCTTTAAATTTACGCCAAAGATTAATTGTATTGTACTCTTCCATAAAGCCTAAGAATAGGCTCTTGTATTTTTTTTCAAATTGTAACAGTAAATACGACTTCTCACCCGTTTTATAATCTTTTCCTGCAGCTTGCCAATACAAATGATCCAAAGCATGCTCGTATGGTGTATTACGATCAATAGTTGCTCTGTATCTAAAATCAATCAGATTGATTAAATCAGTAGAAGCAAATTCAATCAAACGGTATTGTGCACTTTGAAAACCACTAGCAGGTGTTAATGTGTTTCTAAACTTTAGATATTGTTCTGGCTCCATACCATCCATCATTATCGTGAAAGATGTAGTAAGCATATCAAAATAACGACTAATACGCCCTAACTTTTCTGTAAAATAGGCTGTAGAAGGTTTTTCAGTATGCGACAATTGATCAATTTCCCAAAGTATCATTTTAAAAAGCAACTCATTAACCTGATGGTACATGATAAAAACCATCTCATCTGGCAACGTAGTACGCTGAATTTGTAAATTTAAAAGAGCATCTGTTTGAATGTAGTCCCAATACGTAATTGGTTTTGACCACAAAAGACCTTCCAAATGCGTTTCAGTATTTTGATTTAAACTTTTATACTTGTTGTCAAGTTCATTTAATTGTGCTTGTAATTGCGCTGTAATTTCCATTATTTAACTTTAATTTTAAAAGGATGTTTCAAGCCTTTAAACCCATCCAAATCGGCCTTTAAAGAACCTACCGCCAAACTAGCTTTTACGCTAACTGGAATCCTATTCTCATCATCTGATATCCAAACAGTTAAACTCTCTTCTTCTTTAAAAACACGACCTGCTTGAACATAAGGACGAAACACCTTACACGAAATTTTCCCAAATTTAGTTTTAATATCTTCTTTGCCAATATATTTTAACTTAAATTTTGTCGTCTCATCATCAAAAAACATATCAATAGCAATAGTTTCTCCTATTTGGAGCTTATCAACATCAGGATGATTACGCAAATAATAAAAAGAGGAAACAATATCCTGTACATTTTCTGGTACGGAAAACGTTTTTTCAGTACTGTGTTTGTAATCTTTTACCAGTACTGTATTATTAGCTTGATTAAAAAATCCCTCTTGATATTTGGTATAGCCACCTTCATCAATTTTTCGAAGGAACTGATAGGGTTTCCCAGTTGTTTTATCAAAAAAACTTTGGTAGTTGTCTTCTACTTTGAAAAAGAATTTAGCAACACCAGTAGTCCAACCTTTCCCTACCACATGGTGTACTTTTTTATTATCGCGAACGGCTTCATTAACTTCTAAAGTTGCATAACCTGCATTAACCATTCCGTAATGAATTTTGAGACGGAACCATTCCCCAGTTTGAAAAGCATCTTCCTGTTTTACAAAAGAATTTGTAGAAACAAATACTAATAATAGCAATATAATTTTTCTCATAAATAGCTCTTTTGGGAGGAAAATGCAATTTCTGTTCCAAAAATACTAAAACAAAAAAACCCAGTCAAAATAATGACTGAGTTTTTATGCTATTAACCAACCAAAACTATAAATTATGAAAAATTTACTTTACAAAACTATTGCTACAACTAGCTCCTTTTTTGCGAGTGCAAATGTATTACTGTTTTTGAATATTTCTTATCAAAAAATCAACTTTAACATTTTTAACACAATGAAAGCTTTTTTTATCGGTTATTTTTTAAAGATTCATTAAAAAAACACGTTTTTTACAATGTACCTCTTAACTCTTGCTCACGTTCGATTGACTCAAACAAGGCTTTAAAGTTACCTGCTCCAAACCCTTTTGCCCCCATTCTTTGTATAATCTCAAAGAAAAGTGTCGGACGATCCTCTACTGGCTTCGTAAAAATTTGTAATAAATACCCTTCTTCATCCGCATCAATCATAATACCTAATTTTTGTAATTCATTGATATCCTCTTTGAATTTTGACATATGATCTTTTAATCGTTCAGGAATAGCATCATAATAAGCTTGTGGAGGTGTACTTAAAAACTCAATTCCTTTTGCTCTCATTTTTGCAACTGTTGTTATAATATCATCAGTTGCTACAGCAATGTGCTGCACTCCTTCGCCTTCGTAGAAATCCAAATATTCTTCAATTTGAGAACGTTTCTTACCATTTGCAGGTTCATTGATAGGGAATTTAATTCTACCATTACCATTAGACATAACTTTTGACATTAAAGCAGAATACTCCGTAGTAATCTGTTTATCATCAAAAGAAAGGAAATTCACAAATCCCATCACATCCTCAAACCATTTTACAGCCTCATTCATTCTGTTCCATCCCGTATTCCCAACCATATGGTCAATGAATTTTAAACCAACTGGCTCTGGGTTGTAATCAGACTTCCACTCACTATATCCAGGTAAAAAGATTCCGTTGTAATTTTTACGCTCAACAAATATAAATACCGTTTCACCGTAAGCTCCATAAATTCCTGCACGAACTACTTCTCCATTTTCATCTTTTTCAACAACAGGCTCAAAATAAGACTTTGCACCACGACTAGTAGTTTCTTCATATGATTTACGAGCATCCTCTACCCAAAGCGCAATAACTTTAACACCATCACCATGCTTCTTCACATGTTCTCCAATAGGTGAATTACTGTTTAATGCAGTTGTTAATACAATACGGATTTTATCTTGCTTTAATACATAAGAAGCTCTGTCTTTAACCCCAGTTTCTAATCCTGCATATGCTAGCGATTGAAAACCAAATGCTGTTTTATAAAAGTGTGCCGCTTGTTTAGCGTTACCAACATAAAACTCTACATAATCTGTTCCTAATAACGGAAGGAAATCTTGTGCTCCTTCGAATATTTTCTCTAAACCGTAGTTTACTGATTTAATTTCTTGACTCATCTTATTCAGTTTTTAATTCGACATTTCTATTGAATCATTCTCTGATGTATCAAACTCTTCATAATAAACATCATCATAATCATCAAAACTAATCGTGTCGATAGTATTTATTTTATTATTTTTTTCTAATTCTTTAAAAATTTGTTTAAAATCATTACTCCACACCTCCTTGGTTACAAAAAATGCAACTACCAAAAACACAAGTCCTATAATTGCATTTAAAACCAAGCTCACTAAACAAAGAATCTTCCCGATATAAACGTTTTCTCTTGATTTTGCTTCATATGCTTCTCTATTACTATCATACTCTTTTAAACTTTTAATTGCAGCAACTAAACCTACAATCGACAATATCAAAGAAACCAAATAAAAAAAACCGCAACAAAACATCATCAAAAGCATTGTCAAAGCAATTACACCAAGAATCAACGCTAGTGGGTCAGCAGAAAGTTTTGATTTATAATTCATCTATAGTATTAATCCAACCAAGATTGATAATATTTTTCATCAGCAATTTTCATAGCTTCTTCTGTAACCATTAAAGGTTTAAAAGTATCCACCATTACCGCTAATTCTTGTGTATCCTTCTTACCAATACTACGCTCTGCAGCTCCAGGGTGCGGCCCATGCGGAATACCTGCAGGATGCAATGAAATATGACCTGCTTCAATATCATTTCTACTCATAAAGTCGCCATCAACATAGTACAACACCTCATCAGAATCAATATTACTATGATTATAAGGTGCAGGAATTGATTCAGGGTGATAATCGTATAACCTTGGCACAAACGAACAAACTACAAAAGCATCTGTTTCAAAAGTTTGGTGCACTGGAGGCGGTTGGTGAATTCTCCCTGTTATCGGTTCAAAATCATGAATAGACAATGCATACGGATAATTAAAACCATCGTATCCTACCACATCAAATGGATGCGTAGCATACACCATATCAAAAATTTCGTCTTTCTTTTTTACTTTAATAACAAATTCTCCTTTTTCATCATAAGTTTCTAATTCATGAGGCTGACGGATGTCACGCTCACAAAATGGAGAATGCTCTAATAACTGACCAAACCAGTTACGGTAACGTTTTGGTGTATAAATTGGACGGTGAGACTCTACAATAAACAAACGATTGTCCTCTGTATCGAAATCGATTTTATAGATTATTCCACGTGGAATAATTAAATAATCACCATATTTGAAATCAAGATTACCAAGCATGGTTCTTAATTTACCTGTGCCCTTGTGAATAAAAATCATTTCATCAGAATCAGTATTCTTATAAAAATATTCTGTTGTTGATTTTCTTGGTGCCGCCAAAGCGATATGACAGTCACTGTTTGTTAAAACAATTTTTCTACTTTCTAAAAAATCATCTTGAGGCGCTACTTGAAAACCTCTCAATCGATACGATTGGATGTTATTTTCTTTAGCAATTTTTGGCTTAACACTATATTGTGCTCTAATTTCCTTTACTTGAGTAGGACGGTGTTCGTGATACGAATTGGTTGACATACCATCAAAACCAATCGTCCCAAAAAGTTGTTCGTAATACAAATCACCATTTGGCTTACGAAATATTATATGTCTTTTATGAGGAATAGTTCCTAATTTATGATAAAATGGCATAATTTATATGATTTAATTAAACAATGTGAATGCAACAACTCCCTGTTACACTGTATAATCAGCATACTAAACTAGCTCATTCAGGATTTCTCTTGATGAGGAATTTTAAATGTGACAAAAGACCTTTCCAATACGGTTTCATACCCCACAAATATCGTAAAAAAAATTGAATTCCTAAAACCAAAATCCAAGTGCCACCCAAGTGTATTGATTGTGGGTCTCTGGCGACCAAGAATATTTAACTTCAATAGGCCCAATAATTGTTTCCAAACCGTACCCTAAAGCGTATCCGGTGTACGTTGGTTTTGACAACCAGCCTTCAGCAGTATCAAAAATATCATCATCGATATTGGAAAAATTTCCCGATATATTAAAATGGTTCTTTTTATAAAACTCCCAATCCAATTCAATTAACCCTTTTACATAACTATTCCCTGCAATACTTACAAAATCATAGCCATAAAAAGGTCTAAAATTATTAACCTGAGTATAACCGTAACCTCCTAATGCAAAATCAAAAAAGTTAACACTATTCTCTCCCACCGCAAAACCTCCTTCCGTTTGAAGTTTTAAAGCCAATCGCTTGAAGAAAGTATGAACAATTCCCATATCTGCCTTGGCAATTGAAAATTTATTAAACTCATTTGTATAATCTGTAGAATACAAAAACGATTTGATTTCTCCACTAAAATAAACCCCTTTGGAAGGAAAGTACTTTTTATCAAAAGAATCAAACTTCATATAACCGTATGTTGACAAATAATTACTCCTTTCAAAAACGGGAGTTGTATTCTGAATGGTTCCGGAATTTAACTTTAGATACTTGTGTTCAAAACCAGCACCAATGGAGAACTTTTGCGCAAAAATAGTTTGCAAATAAATTTGATTACTCAAATCCAGAAAATCAACATTTATAGAACTAACACCTAAATTAGTTAATGAAAGTCCTTTTTTAAAATCATTTCTAATATTTTTATTGAAACTAACGAGTCGAGAGTTAAAACCAAAACTCCAATAAAATCCATTATCAATATAATAATTTAAATTATAGCGAAAGTTATCCCCCAATACCACATCGAAAGAAAAAACATCATTTTGTCTGAAAAGTTTCTTCTTGGTTAAGTTTAACAATAACCCACTTTTAAATAAATCGTCGTAATGCAACCCCAATTTAAAAAACATATTGGATTCCTTTTCTTTCATATCCAAAAAGACAGTATTACTTCCTGCTTCGTCTTTTTGAAAAGAATATGCAATAGAACTGAAGTTTTGAGTGGCATTTAAATTATTTATCCCTTTCTCAAACTTTTTTAAACTTATTACATTACCTGGTTTTATTCTTAATTTACCAATCACATAAGACCGTGTGTAATTTTTCAAAGGGTTAACCTTAATCTCTTTTACATATAAAGAATCTGGAAATTTGTTCACTGGTTCACGCGAATAATCCGGAACAGATAAAGCACTCAGCTCTAATAGATGCTTATCTGCAGCCTCAACTCCTTTGGGTATAATTTCTTCTCCTTTTTCAAATGAAACCATATTATACCCCTTAATGTTTGGCTTAATATAAATATCAGTCAGTTTTCGTTTCTCTTTCATTTTCTCAATCATCGCAAAATTAGCCACCTGTGACAACAACTCTGTTGCCCCTTTTAAATTTTCACGATTTTTAAATCCATCTTGAACATCCACCCCTATAATAATATCCGCACCTTTACCCCTCACTAACTCTACAGGGTAATTGTTTATCACTCCACCATCAATTAAAATTTTACCGTCAATCTCCATAGGATTATACAAGGAAGGCACTGCACCACTTGCTATCATAGCTTGTGGCAAAATACCTTTATCCAACACCACTTCTTCACCATTCTCTATATTGGTAGCTATACAGAAAAAAGGAATGGGCAACTCATCAAAATCTTTCACATCTGACACATGCATGGTCAAACGAGACAGCATATTATAATTATACAAACCCTTGGAAAGTGCGGAAGGAAAACCAATTTTAAAGTTATCGAAAGGCAATGTTAAAGCATAAATTTCATCGTTACGCTTTTGATAAAAGTTCTTGGAATCTCTTGGGGTAAAATCTTGAATTAAAGCATCGGCATCAACAGTTGAAAAAATAGAATCTAACTGTTTACCCGTATAGCCTGAAGCATACAATCCACCAACAATTGCTCCCATACTGGTTCCGCCAATATAATCGATTTTTATTCCTAGTGAATCGATTACCTTCAAAACACCAATATGTGCTAATCCTTTTGCACCACCTCCACTAAGCACCAAACCTATCTTGGGACGCAACACATCATTACTCCTTTCTTGTGATAAGCTAAGTTGAAAACAAAACAAGAGGCTTAAAAACAAGAAGATTTTTTTCATCAGACTATTTGGGTTGAATTGTATTGTAAAAATCGGAAATTTTTTTGGCTTTTGAGGCACCAACAACCTCCGAAATTTCAACTTCTGTTGCTTTTTGCAATCTTTTAACACTTTTAAAATGTTTCAGCAATGCAATCATCGTTTTTTCACCAATTCCTGGTATGGTTTCCAAAGAATTTTGCAAAGCCGATTTACTTCGTTTATCTCTATGATGCGTTATACCAAATCGATGTGCTTCATTTCGAAGTTGTTGAATAATTTTTAAAGTTTCTGACTTCTTATCTAAATATAGTGGAACTGGATCTTCAGGATAAAACAATTCTTCCAAACGCTTTGCAATACCAATTATGGCTATTTTGCCGCGCAAGCCTAAATCATCTAAACTCTTTAAAGCAGAAGACAGTTGTCCTTTACCCCCATCAATGATAATCAATTGAGGAAGTGGTTCATTTTCTTCAAGCAAACGCTTATACCTTCTGTACACCACTTCTTCCATAGAAGCAAAATCATTTGGACCCTCAACTGTTTTAATATTGAAATGACGATAATCTTTTTTACTCGGCTTACCATCTTTAAATACCACACATGCCGCAACTGGATTTGTTCCTTGAATATTGGAATTATCAAAACATTCAATGTGTCTTGGTTCAACCGAGAGTCTTAAATCTTTCTGCATTTGTGCCATGATACGTTTTACATGTCGGTCTGGATCTACAATTTTTATTTGCTTCAGTTGATCCATACGGTAAAACTTAGCATTGCGAAGTGACAAGTCAAGGATTTGTTTTTTATCCCCTAATTTTGGAACCGTTACCTTGACATTATCCCCTATTTCAACTTCAAATGGCACCACAATTTCACGTGACAACAACTTAAAGCGTTCGCTAAGTTCTATGATTGCTAAAGTTAGTAACTCCTCATCTGTCTCTTCCAATTTTTTCTTAAGTTCTAGTGTATGCGAACGCACAATAGCTCCATGCGAAATTTGTAAAAAATTTACATAAGCCATTGTTTCATCGGAAACAATCGAAAAGACATCAATATTGGTAATTCTTGGATTTAAAATGGTAGATTTTGCTTGGTAATTTTCAAGCACATCTATTTTGTCTTTTATTTTTTGCGCTTCTTCAAATTTCATTTCTGAAGCCAATTCCAACATTAATTTTTTAAAATCTTTTAAACTATCTTTAAAATTCCCTTTTAAAATTTCACGTATAGCATCTACTTGATTTTGGTATTGTTGTAGACTTTGATAGCCTTCACACGGCCCTTTACAATTACCGATATGATACTCCAAACAAACTTTATATTTACCCGAATCAATATTTGCCTTTGATAAATCAAAATTACAAGTACGCAAAGGATACAACTCTTTAATAAGCTCCAATAAAGTATTTACCGTCTTAAAACTCGTATAAGGTCCAAAATACTCTGAACCATCTTTTACCATTTTACGCGTAGGAAATATTCGGGCAAAACGTTCATTCTTTATACAAATCCACGGATAACTTTTATCATCCTTCAACAAAACATTATAACGTGGCTGAAGTTTCTTGATTAAATTGTTTTCCAACAACAACGCATCCGTTTCAGTTGGCACCACAATATGTTTAATAGAAACTATCTTTTTAACCAGCACAGCAGTTTTGTAACTATCATGATTTTTAGTAAAATACGACTGTACGCGTTTTTTTAAGTTTTTAGCTTTTCCAACGTATAATATCTTCCCGTCTTTATCAAAATATTGATATACTCCAGGATTATCTGGTAAAGTTTGAATTTGAAGTTCTAAAGGCGTTTGCATGAAACAAATTTACGAAATAGGGCTTATGTAATACGAATTAAATTTCTACTTTTAACGTGGATTAAGGCTAATAAAATGAAAAACAAAGCGCTACAACTTTTAGGCGAAAGCATTCTACCTGGAGAGAGTAAAACTATTGATGTGGAGATTGCAAAATTACACACGATGGCAAAACTGAAAATACCCGTAATTGTTGAACGTTCTAAAATTGAAGGCCCAATAGTTTTATTCAGTGCCGGTTTACATGGTGACGAAATCAATGGTACTGAAATAGTCCGTCAACTCATTATTCAAAAAATAAACAAACCTAAAAAAGGCACCATTATTTGTATACCTATTATTAACATTTTCGGTTTCATTAACCAAAAAAGAGAATTTCCAGATGGCCGTGATTTAAATAGGGTTTTTCCGGGCAGCAAAACGGGCTCATTAGCGAGTCGGTTTGCTCATTTCTTAGTAAAAGAAATCATTCCGGTATTGGATTATGCGGTAGATTTTCACGCGGGTGGCGCTAGCAGATTTAATGCCCCACAAATAAGGATTATCCCAAACAATTCAGAACTTAAGGAGTTAGCAAAAGTTTTCAATGCGCCGTTTACCTTATATTCCAAAAACATTCAAGGTTCGTTTCGAAATACTTGTACAAAACTCAATGTAAAAATGTTACTTTTTGAAGGCGGTAAGTCGCTTGACTTGAATAATGCAATCACGCAAGAAGGCATAGAAGGTACAAAACGATTTCTTTCACACCTGGATATGCTTTCTTTAAAGCATGAAACCACAAAATCTAATAACGATACTTTGTTTATCGAAAAATCAAATTGGATTCGAGCGCATTATTCTGGAATGTTTATTGGATTAGTTAAAATTGGTAGTTTTGTAAAAAAAGGAACGGTTTTGGCAACAATATCCGATCCATTTGGAAAAGTAGAACATCCCGTAAGAGCTACAGCAAATGGCTACATTATAAATGTTAATGATGCCGCAATTGTCTACCAAGGAGATGCTATTTTCCATATTGCAACTCAAATAAACACATAACCTAACATTTATCATGTTTTTATTTTTTACCTATCTTTAGTTTTGCAAGAAACTTGATAGATTATGCAATTTTGGAAGAAACTCAAACACGAACAATTAAAACATAGAATTCAACAGGCTTTATTGGAAAATGTTAATTTTTCTAAAGATGCCTCTTTAGGTTATCCCGCATCAAAACTTGACGGAAAAGTTTTTTACGATGATGCTCCTTTTTTAAAAGATGCGCCCACCTTACAAACTTATGTTGCAAACCCTAATAATATTGGCTGCCATACTTTTGGAACATCTGAAACAGCTTTTAGTGGCACCCAAGAAATTGAACGTGAAGTTTTAAATGTATTAGCCACAGATGTTTTTAAATTACAAGAAAAAGACTTTGACGGTTATATTGCACCTGGTGGAACAGAAGCAAACATACAAGCCATTTGGGTATTCCGAAACTTTTTCATGAATGAATACCAAGCAAAACTTGACCAGATTGCCATTTTAGCATCGGAAGACACCCATTATTCTATTCCAAAAGCTTCCAATTTACTTCAAATTGATTGGTTAAGCATTCCTGTAGGATTTGAAACTAGAGCTATAGATAAAAAAGCTCTCGAAGATATCATTGTAAAAGCAAAAGAAAACGGTAAAAAATATTTTATCGCTGTTTCCAATATGGGAACTACCATGTTCGGTTCGGTTGACAATCCAGATGATTATACTTCAGTTCTTGAAAAACACAACCTAACCTACAAATTACACATAGATGGTGCTTATGGTGGTTTTGTTTACCCATTCAGCAATAAAAAATCGGTTATTAACTTTAGCAATCCTAAAATAAGCTCTATTACAATTGATGCGCACAAAATGCTTCAAGCACCTTATGGAACAGGGATTTTTATTTGCCGAAAAGGATTAATCCAAAATGTATTAACCAAAGAAGCCGAATATGTAGAAGGAATGGACTTAACGCTTTGTGGAAGCCGCTCTGGAGCAAATGCAGTTGCTGTTTGGATGATTCTATTCACATATGGTCCTTATGGATGGTTTGAAAAAATCAGTATACTCCAAATGCGTACACAGTTTTTATGTAGCGAACTTGACAAACTAAACATTTCCTATTTCCGAGAGTCTAATATGAATATTGTTACCATCCATGCTGAAAACATACCGCACGATATCGCTGAGAAATATGATTTAGTACCACAACAACACAATGAAAACAACAAATGGTACAAAATTGTACTGATGGACCATGTGGAAATTGAACATTTAACTACTTTTATAGACGAATTGAAAGCGTCGATAAATGGATAAAAAAGCATTACGAAAAAAATACAAAACACTTAGAAGCCAATTAAGTGATAACCAAATTGACGAATTGAGTTTGGCTATCGCTAATCGTTTGGCAAAAATGGATATTTGGGATAAAACCTATTACCACCTGTTCTTACCAATAGAAACACAAAAAGAAATAGACACTGAATATCTTTTGCAAATATTGGCTGGTAAAGACAAAGAAATTGTAATTTCTAAAAGTGATTTTGAAACCACTTCAATGTCGCATTACTTACTTACTGACAATACCAAAATCAAGAAAAATGAATATGGTATCCCAGAACCTGTAAGTGGCTTACCAGTACCTGTAGAAATGATTGACGTGGTATTTGTGCCGCTTTTAGCCTATGATAGGAGTGGAAATCGTATTGGTTATGGAAAAGGCTTTTATGATAAGTTTTTAAGCGAATGCAAAAACGATGTGATTAAAATTGGGCTTTCCTATTTTGAACCAGAAGAAATAATCGATGATGTTTTTGAAACTGACGTAAAATTAGATTATTGCATTACACCAAAAAGTATTTTGAAATTCAAAATTTAACAGTATTTTCGTATCAATTATGCCCCATTTTTATGAAAAACAACTTTTTAAGAAAAGCCTTATTAGGTCTTTCAACATTGGTGCTTGCTATAGGATTTAGCAGTTGCCACGTTCACCACAGCCACCATCATCATAAGACCGTGGTAAAAAGAAAACCTGTGCCTCCTGGTCATTTAAAAAAGTATAACGGCTCTAAAAGTGCCAAACACTACACTCCAGGTCATCGTAAAAAACGTTAAAAACAAAACCCCAATTTTAAAATTGGGGTTTTGTTTTTATTTATATGCTTTCAAATTATTTTGAGCCAAAGGCTTTCTTATTGAATACAATTAAGATCCCAACACCTGTAGAAATTGCTACATCAGCAACGTTAAAGATGGCGTTAAAAAAGGTAAAATGCTTCCCACCCCATATTGGCAGCCATGTTGGTAAATTTCCTTCCCAAATAGGAAAGTAAAACATATCTACTACTTCACCATAAAACCACTTTCCGTAAGGCTCATCTGCAAACATAGTTGCTACTTGATGGTAACTATCATTAAACATTACACCGTAAAACACAGAATCGATAATATTACCTACTGCACCCGCCAAAATTAAAGCAACAGCTATAATTAAAAAATTGGAATGTTTCTTTTTAACTGAATCCCAAAGCCACCAAGCAATACCAAAAACAGCAACAATTCTAAATAATGTTAAAATCAACTTTCCATAATCACCCGGTATTACTGCACCCCATGCCATTCCTTCATTTTCAATAAAATGAATACGAAACCATTCAAACACATATACTTCCTCGTTTATAAAGAAATTGGTTTTTACATATATTTTTGAAATTTGGTCAACTAGTAAAATAATAATTACTAATAAATAGGCTTTCTTTAATGACATTCTGTTAAAAATTTGAGCAAAAATACGGATTTTCACAAATAAAAAACGCTCCAACTGGAGCGTTTCTCTCTTTTTATTTTAAGTTTAACGTTGTAAGTTCTTTGCTTCGATACTCATTGTAGCATGTGGAACTATTTTTAAACGTTCTTTACTAATTAATTTTCCTGTTACCTTACAAATACCATAGGTTTTATTCTCAATTCGAATCAAGGCGTTTTTTAAATCTCTTAAAAACTTTTCTTGACGAATAGCCAACTGAGAATTTGCTTCTTTAGACATGGTTTCGCTACCCTCTTCAAATGCTTTAAACGTAGGTGACGTATCATCCGTTCCGTTATTCAAATCATTCATGTAGGCACTTTTAATCAAGTCCAAGTCATGTTGCGCTTTCTCAATTTTCCCTTTGATAAGCTCTCTGAATTCAGCCAAATCTGCGTCTGAATATCTTGTCTTTTCCTCTACCATAATTTACAATATTAAGGTTATTACTTTTAATTTGCTAGAGAAGACCGTTGGGGCAACTCTATTTAGAAATTAATACTTTTGTTTGCAACTCATCAAACTCAATTTCTGTACCATTCTCAATATTGTCTACAAAAATAAGTTCGTTAGTTAAAGTTTCCGACTTGATGTAATCCTCATTTGCTTGTACAGCTTGTTCAATTATTGCTTCTTTTTGCAATTGAACTCTAATCTTATCGGTTACTTCAAATCCTGAATCTTTACGGATGTTTTGAATTCTATTCACCAACTCCCTGGCGATACCTTCATTACGCAATTCGTCTGTTATTGTAATGTCTAATGCTACTGTAATTCCATTAGCATTAGCTACCAACCACCCTGGAATATCCTGTGACGAAATCTCTACATCTGCGATTGTTAAATTAATACTTTTTCCTGAAATGTCAAGTGTTAACTCTCCTTGTTTCTCTAAAGCATTGATTTGTTCTTGCGAAAAACATTGTATCTCCTTAGAAATCAGACCCATATCTTTTCCAAAACGTGGTCCAAGTGCCTTAAAATTAGGTTTAATTTGCTTCACTAACACACCTGATGCATCCTCTAATAATTCAATCTCTTTTACATTAACTTCTGCTTTAATTAGGTCAGAAATAGCCTCAATTTCAGCTTTAAAATCTTTGTCAAGTACTGGAATCATTACCCTTTGCAAAGGTTGACGCACTTTTATCATTTCTTTCTTACGTAGTGACAACACTAAAGAAGAAACCGTTTGCGCCTTTAACATTTTACTTTCTAACGATTTATTAACAAAGTTTTCAACGTATTTTGGAAACTCGGCCAAATGTACACTCTCAAAACTTTCCGTATGTGTAGCTTGCGTTAAATCTTTGTAAAGTTTCTCCATGAAAAACGGTGCAATCGGCGCTCCAAGCTTCGCTACAGTTACCAAACACGTATATAAAGTCTGATAAGCTGCAATCTTATCCTGTGCATAATCCCCTTTCCAGAAACGTCTTCTACACAAACGCACATACCAGTTACTCAAGTTCTCTTGAACGAAATCCGAAATAGCACGTGCTGCTTTTGTTGGTTCATATTCTGCGTAAAATGCATCTACATCTTTTATCAAAGTGTTTAATTCTGACAAAATCCAACGATCAATTTCTGGTCGTTCTTCTAATGGAATTTCAGCCTCAGCATATTTAAAACCATCTATATTAGCGTATAACGCGAAAAAAGAATACGTGTTATACAACGTACCAAAGAATTTTCTACGTACCTCAGCAACTCCTTCAATATCAAATTTCAAGTTGTCCCATGGATTTGCATTTGCAATCATGTACCAACGCGTCGCATCTGGACCGTACTCTTTCAATGTTTCAAATGGATCAACAGCATTACCCAAACGCTTTGACATTTTTTGTCCATTTTTATCCAATACTAATCCGTTTGACACTACGTTTTTATAGGCAACTTTATCAAAAACCAATGTTCCTATTGCGTGAAGCGTATAAAACCACCCACGGGTCTGATCAACACCTTCCGCAATAAAGTCTGCAGGAAAATCTTGATTACCTTCAATCTTTTCTTTATTTTCAAATGGATAATGCCATTGTGCATACGGCATAGAACCAGAATCAAACCAAACGTCAATTAAGTCTGTTTCGCGTTTCATTGGTTTACCCGAATTGGAAACTAAAATTATATTATCGACAACATTTTTATGCAAATCAACCAATTCGTAGTTGGCTTCATCCATATTCCCAATTTCAAATCCTTTATAAGGATTCTCATTCATAAAACCAGCAGCAATTGCCTTTTCAATAGCATTGTACAATTCTTCAACTGAACCCATTATTACCTCTTCTGTACCATCTTCAGTTCTCCAAATTGGCAATGGGATACCCCAATAACGCGAACGTGATAAATTCCAATCGTTTGCATTTTTTAACCAATTTCCAAAACGGCCTTCTCCTGTAGCTTTTGGTTTCCAGTTAATCGTTTCATTTAAATCAAACATACGATCTTTTACATCCGTAATTTTGATGAACCATGAATCCAATGGGTAATATAAAATTGGCTTATCCGTTCTCCAGCAATGTGGATAACTGTGCACATATTTCTCAACCTTAAAGGCTTTATTCTCTTCTTTTAAACGAATCGCAATTTCAACATCCACCGATTTCTCCGGTGCTTCCCCTTCGTTGTAATACTCATTTTTCACATATTTCCCTGCAAAATCTCCCATTTGACTTACAAACTTCCCTTGTAAATCTACTAATGGAACAGGATTTCCATTTTCATCCAAAACTAACATTGGAGGCACTTCAGGAGTAGCTTCTTTAGCCACTTTGGCATCATCTGCTCCAAATGTAGGCGCAGTATGCACGATACCCGTACCATCTTCTGTCGTTACGAAATCACCAGAAATTACACGGAATGCGTTTTCAGGTGTTTGATATGGCAAAGTGAATGGTAATAATTGCTCGTATTTAATCCCTACTAAATCAGCACCTTTTGCTTCAGTTAAAATTTGGTACGGTATTTTTTTATCTTCTGCTTTGTAATTTGTGAAATCTTCTTCAGATTCCGCAACAAAATATTTTCCACCAAATTGTTTTCCAACTAAATTTTTAGCTAAAACAACATTGATTGGTTCGAAAGTATATTGATTGAATGTTTTAACTAATACATAATCAATTTTAGGTCCAACTGTTAAAGCTGTGTTCGATGGTAATGTCCAAGGAGTAGTTGTCCATGCTAAAAAGTGAACCGTTCCAAAACCCTGTAAAAAACTAGGCAAAGTAGATTCAATTGCTTTAAACTGCGTTACAATTGTTGTATCGGTTACATCGCGATACGAACCCGGTTGGTTGACCTCGTGAGAAGATAATCCCGTTCCGGCTTTTGGAGAATACGGTTGGATTGTATAGCCTTTGTACATCAAATCTTTCGAGTAGATTTGCTTTAGCAACCACCAAACCGATTCCATGTATTTTGATTTGTAGGTCACATATGGGTCTTCCATATCTACCCAATAACCCATTTTTTCAGTTAAATCGTTCCAAACATCAGTATAACGCATAACCGTACGTTTACACGCTTCGTTATATTCTGCAACAGAGATCTTAGTTCCGATGTCTTCTTTGGTAATACCCAATTCTTTTTCGGTTCCAAGTTCAACTGGTAGACCATGAGTATCCCAACCTGCTTTACGTTTAACTTGGTAACCCTTTTGAGTTTTATAACGACAAAAAATATCTTTAATAGCACGTGCCATAACGTGGTGAATTCCAGGCAATCCGTTTGCAGAAGGCGGCCCTTCAAAAAACACATACGGTTGGTTCCCTTCACGTGTTGTTACACTTTTTTCAAAGATGTTTTCTTTTTTCCAAAAATCAAGTACTTCAGATGCTACTGTAGGCAAGTTAAGTCCTTTGTATTCAGTAAATTTTGCGCTCATTTTGTCGTATTCTTTAATCAATTTGCGAAAGTAATGATTTATAAAGCAATAGGCAACAGGAAAACAGCAAAAGTTTTATTGATAATTAGAGGATTGACTAAGCAAATACTTCTCTCAAAACATCAAGCGATTTCGGTTTACGAAAACCTTCAATATTGAAAGAATAATAATCGATGAGGATTTTAAGTAATAATTGACGTTGATTCCCTGAAAAAATGCGCTGATCATCATCAAACTTTAAACACATCAACTTCTTAAAAAGCATTGTTTCATCTGAAGACAGACAACTTAATGCTTGGGATTCCACAAACACGCCTTCTGAAATATCAAAAAAAGAGAATTCTTCTGAATCATTTTGCGGATAAAACCCTAAATACTTAGTGATTTGCAACAAAATAATAATATGAAAATTCGCTATTTCATCATGATGATCCAGCCACAAAAAAGCTGTTTCTAAAAATTCGAATAGATCCTCATTTTTCCCTTCTTCCTTTATAGCATGATGCAACATTTCCGACAGAAACAGCACTATGGTAGTTTTAACAATATCAGCGTGAATCGTTCGGTAAGAGTGACTTATCTTAACTTCTTTGAAACGTTCTAAAACACCTTTGTTTTTGTGATTCGCCTCAATTTCCAACTGTGTCATTGGCTGAAAGAAAGCAACCCTCTGTTTATTATTTTTACCCGTAAAAGCATTGTTTACAAAATAACTTTTGATACCATCTGAAAAAGTCAAACACTTAACGATTAAACTTTTTTCTTGGTATTTCAGACTCGATAAAACAATAGCTTTTGTTTTGACAAGCATTAGCGTATAATCATTACTTTTTTAACTGTAGTATCAGAACCATCATCTGTAGCCACAAAAACCATATAAACACCTGATGCTACTTTATGTTTACCAAAAGCAGTGGTATCCCATTCAATTGTTCCACCTGCAGAAGTAGTTTCATACACCAAATTCCCTTCAATATCCGTAATTTTAACATTAGCTTGATCTGTTAACCCTGCAATCTTCACTGTTCCTATAAACTCTGGGCGAACAGGATTGGGATACACAAACACATTAGCTAAATTATCACTTGGTTTTGTTGCAATACCTAAAAAGGAAACTAATCCCTTATCTGTCGCAAAGAACACTTCACCCGTAGCACCATCAATTTCAATATCTACTACATTATTGCTTGGTAAAGGTGAATTCGTTTTATCAAAACGATAAATTGTTTGCTGTCCATTTTGCGACACTAAGAAAACACCTCCATCTGCAATTGAAATCCATTTCCTATTTGCACCATCAACCGCTATATCCAAAATCGTTTGTTGATAGAATAACTCTTGCGCCAAATCCCCTTCTTGAATAATTATAGCGTTTGTTGACAATTGATTATCGGTCAAGAACCGATCCACACTTGGCAGGACTCTAAGCCCTTTGAAAGTACCAATCCACAATTGATTACGGCTGTCAATAGCCACACAGCGCACATCAGGATCAGGCAAATTTCCGTTTTCTGAGTTGATTACGATAAACTTATTATTCATTACGTCGTTAAAAGCAATTAATCCATCATTTATTGCAGGTATCCATTTGGTATTATTCTTATCAATTGCCATTGGTGCATAACGACCACTAGCTACACTAGGAGCAATACCTTGGAAATTATAGGATTGCCATTGTCCATCTGTTCGCAAAACCTTCAAGGCCCTATTCACCCTAGAATTAGTCACCCATAAATTCCCTTGTTTATCAAAAGAAGGACTATTGATTCTGACATCAATATAATTAGGATCTGGTGGAGACAACACTAGCGTTTCCAATCCGTTTGGCCCAGTATTTTGGCTATTAAAGAGGGTAATATTATCTCCTTGAAACTTCAATAAACCTGAAAAATACGATGTAATATAAACCTCATCAGCATTATTCGGATTAATAGCAATATCTGACAATGATTTAGCTTCCAACAAATCTTCATAAGGAATATTAACCCATCCCTTATCGTTATAATACTTACTAACCCCAATTTCATCCAATGGATAAGGATTATAAAGCCTAGAATAATCGCCATGTACAACCCAAAGCGTATTAGGTGCCTTTTTTACTCTAAATGTATAATTTTGAATCGGTCCGTTCGGCGACATATTTTCAAATACAGTGGGATTTAATAATGAAGTTGAAAACAATCCATTTTTCTCTGTGCCAATATAGAGTATTGAACCTACAACTGTAGCAGCACTAAACACTACATTATAATCTGGAATAGCGGTTATGTGAGCCTCTTGTATATATTGTTGATTCAATACATAAACATGGTTTGATGTTGTTATAACAACTTGATTACCATTAGTTTTCAAACGTAATCCCAATTGATTTTGATTCAAAATTTGCACAAATCCACTTATATTATAGCGATAGGTATAGCCATCAACGTTCATTGCAACGAGCTCGTCATTGAAAGTCACAATACCATTCCAATAACCTGCATCAAAAGTTTGCCACTGATTATAATCGTATAAAAAAGGATTAGAAAGACTTGCTTTACGAATACCATGTTCTCGAGTTACAGCATAAATATCATTGTTTAAAACCGTAGTTTGCAAAACTTCTGTTTCACTTCCAGTAGGACTTATAAAATATGTGATGGTAAATTCTAAACTTGACAAATCGAAAACTGAAATACCATAATTTGTTGCAACATACACCTTCCCATCATATTCATACAAATCATTTATTTTCTTTTTTGATGCTGGCACAGGGACTTCCTCAATAATATCAACTTTTTGCGCAATACTACCATCACTATTCACCACCAATAGCAAACCATTATCATTTCCAACCAATACTTTATCCAGAAAATCAGAATGTAAAACACATGTAATTGATTCTGGCTTTAACCCATTAACAGAATTATAAATACTTACATCCTGATCGTTTAGTTTTTTATAAAAAACACTATTATCGGTTCCAGCATAAATAGCATCAACACTTTCATCTAAATCTACTATTTGATTGTAGGAAAAATATCCTTTCCAAAGTTGGTTTTCCTGACCAAAAAGAAAGTTTCCAATTAAAAGAAGCAAATAGAATATTTTAAATTTCATGAATTTCAATTTTATACAAATATAATATAAACGATTAAAACTAATTTTAGGTATACACTAAATAAAAAAGGCTTCATAAATGAAGCCTTTTAAAATATTTATTACAAAGTGATATTACACCACTCCTTGTGCTAACATTGCATCTGCAACCTTAACGAAACCAGCGATATTAGCTCCTTTTACATAATCAACATATCCAGTAGCATCTGTACCATACTTCACACATGATTCGTGAATGTCAGCCATAATTCTTTTTAATCTTTCATCCACTTCTTCTCTTGTCCAATTCAGACGTAAAGAGTTTTGTGACATTTCTAAACCTGAAGTTGCAACTCCACCTGCATTAGACGCTTTTCCTGGTGCGAATAAAACTTTAGCAGCATGGAACACTTCAATAGCTTCTGGAGTTGAAGGCATATTAGCTCCTTCAGCAATACAGAAACATCCGTTATCCACTAACATTTTAGCCTCTTCTCCGTTTAACTCATTTTGAGTAGCACATGGTAATGCGATATCACATTTTACTTCCCAAGGGCGTTTTCCTTCAAAGAATTTAGCGTTTGGATATTGTTGAACATACTCAGCAATTCTTCCTCTTCTTTCATTTTTCAATTCCATGATGAAAGCTAATTTATCTGCATCGATACCATCTGCATCATAAATATATCCTGAAGAATCTGAAGCAGTTACAACTTTAGCTCCTAATTCAGTTGCTTTTTCAATAGCATATTGCGCAACGTTACCAGAACCTGAAACCACAACAGTTTTTCCTTGAAAACTATCTCCTCTAGTAGCCAACATGTTTTGTGCAAAATACACATCTCCATAACCAGTTGCCTCAGGACGGATTAATGAACCTCCAAAAGTGATACCTTTTCCAGTTAAAACTCCTGTAAATTCATTTCTTAATCTTTTATATTGACCAAACATATAACCTACTTCTCTTCCTCCTACACCGATATCTCCAGCAGGAACGTCAGTATCAGCACCGATATGTTTCGCTAATTCTGTCATGAAAGCTTGACAAAAACGCATGATTTCAACATCTGATTTTCCTTTAGGATCAAAATCAGAACCTCCTTTACCACCACCCATAGGTAATGTCGTTAAGCTGTTTTTGAATACTTGCTCAAAAGCTAAGAATTTCAAAATACTTAAGTTTACTGAAGGGTGAAAACGAAGACCACCTTTATAAGGTCCAATAGCTGAATTCATTTGAATACGGAAACCTCTATTAACTTGAGTATTTCCTGCATCATCAACCCAAGCAACTCTAAACATAACTACGCGCTCTGGCTCAACCATACGCTCCAAAAGCATTTTGCCTTGGTATTTTTTATTTTCTTCAATGAAAGGGATAACTGTTTCAGCTACCTCTTGAACTGCCTGCATGAATTCAGGCTCATTTGAATTTCTTTTAGCTACTGCTTCAATAAAAGACGCTACACTTTCTTTCATGATTAATTGTGGTTTAATTTATTGTAAATAAACAATTTTAGTTTTGGGCAACAAATATACGCTTAATTAAATCACAAGATATTTTTTTTATAAAAATTTTAGCAACTACACCTTTGATGGATAAATTAAATTTTTTTAAGATTTCATAAATAAGAAATTTAATATTTTTTTTCAAGTGCTTGATGTTTTTATATATTTGTCAGATAATCAAAAACTTTCGGTAATGATTAAAAAAATACAATTACTGTTATTACTATTACCTTTATATTCCATTACTACTCAGGCCCAATTTGGTTTCTCACATGAAATTGGAGCTTTCGTAGGAGGTGTTGCTTTTCAATCTGATTTTGGCGTAAGACATAACTTTGAAACCAATGCCGGGAATACTGGTTTTGCAATAGGTTTGGTACACTATTTAAATTTTTCTTATCGTGCCGATTGTAATTGTTACACTACGGACACTTATTTTAACGACCATTTTAAATTACGTTCTGAATTATCATACAACAGCACTAAACTTGAACACTTTGGCGAATGGGCAGAAAAAGACTCTCCTGAAGGATACAAATTAAGAGCCATGAAGGGCTCTGCTAAAGTAACCGATCTTGGTATGCAGCTAGAATACTTCCCGTGGAGTATTCGTGAGTTTAGCGCTAGAGAGGGAGCTTGGGCACCATTTATCGGATTAGGAGCACATTATGCTTTTTTTCAAAATGACACTTATTCAGAGCTTGGTCCTTTAGGAACATTAGAAACAACTTATCCTAGATATTTACCTGATGGATGGTCGAGTGAAGGAGGAAATACGTGGTCGGTAGTATCAAGTGTTGGTACACGATATAAACTTACAGAATTATCCGACTTATTTGTAGAGTTGAGATGGCAATATTATTTCTCAGATTGGGTAGATGGCTTACGAAAAGATCCCGATTTATGGAAAGAGAACAAAGCAAACGATTGGAATCTTTGGTTTCACTTCGGATACATTTACTATTTAGATTAAAAATTTTCAATAAAAAAAGCCTCAATTTGATTGAGGCTTTTTTTATATCATATTCAAAACTGATTTTACATCAACGCTTGTTCGATATCGGCTAATAAATCATCAATATCCTCTACACCTACACTCAAACGTACTAAGTCATCTGTTATACCAATTTCAGCTCGCTTTTCTGCAGGAACAGAAGCATGTGTCATAGACGTAGGATGATTCGCTAACGATTCAACACCTCCCAAAGATTCCGCCAAAGTAAACACTTTTACTTTCTCCAAGAACTTCACAGCATCTTCCATTTTACCCGATTTGAATGTAAAAGTAACCATACCTCCAAAACCACCTATCATTTGCTTTTTAGCAATTTCATGATGCGGATGATTTTCTAAACCAGGATAATATACTTGTTTGACCGTTGGATGAGCTGCTAAAAACTCCGCTACTTTCGCACCATTCTCCGAGTGACGTTGTACACGCAAATGCAAAGTTTTAATTCCTCTCAAAACCAAATAGCTATCCATTGGTCCTAGTGTTCCTCCAGTTGCAAACTGAGCAAAATGTAATTTCTCCCCCAATGCTGCATCTTTAACAATTAAGGCGCCTGCAATAACATCTGAGTGTCCACCAAGATATTTTGTAGCTGAGTGCATAACAATATCAGCTCCTAAATCTAGTGGCTTTTGTAAATATGGAGTAGCAAAAGTATTGTCAACAGCAAACAACAAATTATGCTTTTTAGTAATCTTAGCAATTTCAGCTATATCAGCTAATTTCATTAAAGGATTTGTAGGTGTTTCAACCCAAATCAATTTAGTATTTTCATTGATTAATGACTCTAATTTTTCCAAATCCGTCATATCCACAAAATGAAACTTAATTCCAAAATCTTGATAAATACGCGCAAACATTCTATACGTTCCACCGTATAAATCGTCCATTGCAATTACCTCATCATTTGGTTTTAACAATTTCATTACAGAATCTGTCGCTGCTAATCCTGATGAAAAAGCCAACCCTTTCGTTCCGTTTTCGATACTTGCTAAAGCATCTTCTAGTGCTGTACGTGTAGGGTTTGCCGCTCTACTGTATTCGTAATCACCTACCGGTTTACCGGGAGAAACCTGAGCAAATGTTGACGTTTGAAAAACAGGAGGCATAACCGAACCTGTTACTTTTTCATGGTGTTGACCACCATGTATGGTTTTTGTGTTGAATTTCATCTCTTAAATTTTAATAATGCAAAGGTATTAAGTTTAAACGAATTTCTTCAATTGCATGATAATTCCCAAATGGACTCCTTCATGAAAGTTATTAAATTCCATCGCTGCTTTTGCATCGGGAATTCTATAACCCGTCATCGTAGTATATTCCATATATTTTTCAAAAGTTCCAATTTCAAAATCCTTTTGTGTCTGTTCCAAAGTTAAAAAAAGCAACTTTTTTAACTCCTCAACATCTTCTGTAGTAACTTCACCATTTGGTGTAGTTCCTCTTTTGTATTGACTTATCATTTCTGAAGAAACCAGCATCGGTAATCCCGATAAATTATACACCAAAAGTTGCTGAACGACCACAATATGGCCTATGTTCCAAATAATATTATTTGAAAAACCCGAAGGAATTGTGTTTAACTGTGGTATAGAAAGCGTTTCCAGATAGTGAAACAGAACTTTTCGGTTTGCGTGATTAATTTTAAATGTTTCATCCATAAAAATTGATTTTCACGAAGATAATCATTTGATTCTTTAAAAACTTAAGAAAGTTGAATACAGAAATCCAATCCATTTAAATTTTCTAATACTTAATCCGAATTTGTATTTTTGTAAAAAAATAAAATGAAAAATACTATCTATTACTTAGCTTCTTGTGATACTTGCCGAAAAATAATCAAATCATTACCAAAAGATGCTAATCTAGAATACCACGATATCAGACAAAACCCACTTACTGAAGAAGACCTTAATACTATGGTTTCACTTGCCGGAAGTTATGAAGCTTTATTCAGCCGAAGAGCACAATTGTACAAAGAACGCGGGTTAAAAAATCAGGTTTTAACCGAAGAAGACATAAAAACATTACTTCTTGAACATTATACTTTCTTAAGTCGTCCGGTGTTCATAATTGATGGTAAAATCTACATTGGAAACAGTCAAAAAGTAATTAACGAAGTTATTTCTGTTTTAAGCTAATGTCAAAAAGAAATTGGGCGTTATTGGGCGCAACTTTCGTTGCAATAATCTATGGACTCACTTTTACCATAGCCAAAGATGTTATGCCAGAACATGTTCAGCCTTTTGGATTGATTTTAATTCGAGTTTTAGGAGCTACCATATTATTTTGGCTCGTCTCATTTTTTGTGCCTCAGGAAAAAATTGCTTTAAAAGATTTTCCTCGGATAATGGCTGCTTCTTTTTTTGGGGTTGCTTTTAACCAACTTACTTTTTTTAAAGGCTTAAGCTATACCTCGCCCATAAGTGCATCCGTAATAATGGTTACAGCTCCTATAATTGTTTTAATTTTATCGGCCATTTTGATAAAAGAGCGTATTGAGCTTAAAAAAGTACTGGGAATAATCATCGGTCTTACAGGGACTGCCATTTTAATTTTATATGGAAAATCTGTAGGCAGTGCTACAAATGCCAATTGGGGCAATTTTCTAGTCTTTGTCAATGCCTTTTCCTATGGAATTTACCTTATTTTGATCAAACAACTGATAACCAAATACAATGCACTATCGTTTATCAAGTGGATTTATACGTTTGGACTATTGTATGTTATTCCTTTTGGATACAATGAATTTTCAGCAATAAACTGGAACATTATGCCTACTGAAATTTATTATAAAATAGGCTACTTAGTTTTGTTTACTACCTTTCTAGCTTACCTGATTAATCTTATGGCGATGCGCCATTTGAAACCTACAACACTTTCCGTTTTCATTTATCTGCAACCATTTTTTGCTACTATTTTTGCCATTAGCATGGGCAGAGACAGTTTGAATCTTATCAAAATAATTGCTGCAGGATTGATTTTTGTGGGAGTTTACTTGGTTACCCAAAAGAAGGAATTAACTTCTAAGAATTAACAGATTAGACAACACTCAGAAATTAACTAAGATACTTTTCATATATTTGAACTCTTTTTTAAAGTAAATTATGATACTATCCATGACCGGTTTTGGTAAAGCTTCAAAGCAACTGCCAACAAAAAAAATTACAGTAGAAATTAAATCGTTAAACAGCAAAGGTCTAGACTTAAACGTTAGAATGCCTTCTATATACAGAGAAATGGAGCTGGGCTTACGAAACTTAATCTCTCAAAAACTAGAACGTGGAAAAGTAGATTTTTCGCTTTACATAGAAGTAACCGGTGAAGAAACCTCTTCAAAAGTAAATGCTCCTATTGTAAAAGGTTATATTAACCAAATGAAAGCTATTATTCCTGATGCAGACGCTACGGAATTGATGAAAATGGCTGTCCGCATGCCTGATGCTTTAAAAACAGAACGTGACGAAATTGATGAAAATGAATGGAAACAAATTCAGGAAGTCATCAATGATTCATTGGAAAACATTGTTATTTTCAGAAAAGACGAAGGCGCTTCTTTAGAAAAAGAATTCCAATTACGCATTACCAACATTAGAAACTTCATGGAACAAGCTTTATTACTTGATCCGGAAAGAGTTAAAAATATAAAAGAACGTTTACAAACGGCTATAGAGGAATTAAAAGTCAATGTTGATGAAAATCGTTTCGAACAAGAATTGATCTATTATCTAGAAAAACTTGATATCACTGAAGAGAAAGTTCGTTTAACCAACCATTTGGACTATTTCTTAGAAACCCTAAATGGCAATGAAGCAAACGGTAGAAAGCTTGGGTTTATCACGCAAGAAATGGGTCGTGAAATTAACACTATGGGTTCAAAATCAAACCACGCTGAAATGCAGAAGTTAGTGGTACAAATGAAAGACGAGTTGGAAAAAATTAAAGAACAAGTTTTAAACGTTTTATAATTCATGCGCCGTTTAGTTTCAAAAATAATTTTCCTTTTTTGTTTTGTATCACTTGGGATAGTAGTATCATGTGGTACAACAATTAAAACACTTGTTGGTTTTAAAAACCCAAAAGTTGAAACAAAAGCAACTGTTTTAGAATATTTAGACGACAATAAAATAGAGCATGATACCTATTTTAGAACCGTTAAAAAAGAAAAAGACTCTATTGAAATTTATAGAAACTTGATTTTTGGCTTCAATTCTGAGATTTTAATTTTTGATAAAAACGGAACAAAATACTGCTACAATGGCAACGAAGAATGCTCGGGTGTGCAATTACGTTCCGCATTTGAAAACTTTGAATCTAATTATAAACCATGCATCGATACTACAAAAACCGTTTCACTTGATTCGTTTTTATCGCGCTTGCAGGACAAAAATGGCAACCCAATTCTAAAAAGTGATTTGCCGGATGCTGATTATTACTTCTTTAACTGCTGGAATAAATATGCTGGTCGTTCTAAAATGATTAAAGAAGATATAGATTGGCTTTACGAATTAAACCAAAATACCTCTAATAAAATCGAAATTATATTAATCAACACTGATTTATTAGAAGAATGGGGACTTGAAGAAGGAGGAGAACTCCCGCTTAAATTTAGAAAACATGAAGGAGGATTACGCATGACATTTGGTGCGTTACCCATAAAAGCATAAAACTATGAACAAAGGAAAATTAATCGTACTTTCTGCACCTTCGGGTTCAGGAAAAACTACTATACTTAGACATTTGATGAATTATCCAGAATTAAATCTGGAATTTTCAATTTCATGCACTACCCGAGCGCCAAGAGGAGAAGAAGAAAATGGAAAAGATTATTACTTTTTAACTCCTGATGAATTCAAACAACATATCAAGAATGAAGATTTCGTGGAGTGGGAAGAAGTTTATAGAGATAATTTTTACGGAACTTTAAAAACGGAAGTGGAGCGCATTTGGGCACAAGGTAAAAATGTTATTTTTGATATTGACGTAGCAGGTGGATTACGAATCAAAAATAAATTCCCCGAAGAAACATTAGCTATTTTTGTCAAACCACCAAGTGTTGATGAATTAAAACGTCGTTTAAAGGAACGCTCAACGGAGAGTGAAGACAAAATCAACATGCGTATTGCAAAAGCGCACGTTGAGTTGGCGACAGCTCCACAATTTGATACGATTATCAAAAATTACGACTTAGATACAGCAAAAGAAGAAGCTTACCAATTGGTTAAAGGTTTCGTTTTAAAATAGTAAATATTGAAATAATGAAAATTGGACTCTATTTCGGAACTTTTAATCCCATACATATTGGGCATTTAATTATTGCCAATCACATGGCAGAACATTCCGATTTGGATCAAATTTGGATGGTGGTAACCCCGCACAATCCTCATAAAAAAAAGAAGACTTTGCTAGACGACCATCATCGTTTGCACATGGTAAATTTAGCTACCGAAAGCTATCCCAAAATTCAAGCTTCAGATATCGAATTCAAATTACCGCAACCCAATTATACCGTTCATACTCTGGCGCACCTACAAGAGAAGCACCCAAAATATGAGTTTTCATTAATCATGGGAGAAGACAATTTGAATTCCTTACACAAGTGGAAGAACTACGAAGTAATTCTCCAAAACCATGACATTTATGTGTACCCAAGATTAAACTCTGGAGAAATTGAAGAACATTTTATAAACCATCCTAAAATTCATCGTCTAGGAGCTCCCGTTATTGAACTCTCTTCAACTTTTATTCGCAATTCCATCAAAGATGGAAAAAATGTAATTCCAATGCTACCTAATAAAGTTTGGGAATACATGGACCACAATTTATTTTATAAAAAATAAAACTTATCATACTTCAAACCAAATAATTAAAAATACATTTTGTGTTTTTTTTATGATTTTTCATACCGTACCATAAACGATTTTAAAGTAATTTTAAGGTCAAAATAGTACTTATTATGGAAAAATCAAACTTATCAGGTGTCTTTTACGGAATTCACGATATCCGTGCAGAAAAACTAGAAATGCCAAAAACTACCGATGACAGTGTACTAATAAAAGTTGAAAAAGCTGGAATCTGCGGAACCGATTTACACATTTATCATGAGGCTTTAGTTCCTCCAGGCTCTGTTTTAGGACATGAATTTTGTGGAACTATTACTGAGACAGGAAAGAATGTAACCGACTTTAAAGTGGGCGAACGCGTTGTGGTAAACCCAATGACGCAAGGTGTTGGTCTAGGTGTTTCACCAGGCGGTTTTGCTCAATATATCAAAATTGATAACGTACAAAAAAACATAAACCTATACAGTTTACCCCAAAACATCACTACAACACAAGGCGCTCTAATAGAGCCACTTGCGGTAGGACTAGCCGCTGTAAATAAAACCGATTTTTCAAAAGATGACATAACACTCGTAACAGGATGCGGTACTATAGGATTAGTAACTATTGCGGCACTTAAGGCTAAAGGTGTTAAAAATATAATCGCTAGTGACATTAGTGAAGTGCGCTTGGAAAAAGCCAAAAGTTTAGGTGCTACTCATACATTCAACCCTACCAAACAAGGTGATTTAAAATCATTCATAATCGATATTTTTGGTGTTCGACAAGCACTGGATTATAGTGGAAATTTACCCAATTTAAATGTTGCCTTTGAGTGTTCTGGTGTGAGTGCATTATTGAGTGAAGTAATAGATTGTTTAGCTCCGGATGGCAAACTCACTGTATTAGCCATTTATAGTAAGCCAATCACTTTTGATCCTAACAGAATAGTATACAAACGTTTAAATGTGCAAGGTACTTTGTTCTATACGTTTGAAGATTTTTCAGAAGCAATTGATTTGGTTGCAACAGGAAAAATTGATGTTTCTACAATAGTAACACATACTTATCCATTATCAGAACTACCAGAAGCTTTTAAAACACAGGCCAATAGTAATATTTCAATAAAAGTAACCGTAGCTATGGATTGATTGTTATCAATCTTAACATTACTTTACCAAACGTTCCCTTTTGCTTTTTGTAAATTTGGGTAACCTTAAAATTTATAATATGCTTAATTTCGAATTATACAATCCTGTTAATTATGTCTTCGGAAAAGGACAAATAGCCAAAATAAAAGATTTAGTACCGCAAAAAAGTAAAATCCTGATAACCTATGGAGGTGGTAGCATTTTCAAAAATGGCGTTCACGATCAGGTAAAAAAAGCTTTAAAAGACTTTGAAGTAATTGAATTTGGTGGCATCGAGCCAAACCCACATTTTGAGACTTTAATGAAAGCTGTAGCAATCATTCGCGAACAGAAAATTGATTTCATACTAGCTGTAGGTGGTGGAAGTGTAATTGATGGAACGAAATTTATCTCGGCAGCTGTGAATTATGATGGAGATGCAGCTGACATACTTCGCAAACGCATTTTATTCAAAGATGTTACAAAAGTTGTGCCTTTTGGAACCGTCTTAACACTACCAGCAACAGGTTCCGAAATGAATTCTGGCGCTGTAGTTACCATTGCAGCTACACAAGAAAAATTAACTTTAGGAGGAAGTGCATTGTTTCCAAAATTCTCGATTGTTGACCCAACAGTGATTACATCCTTACCAAAAAGGCAATTGCAAAATGGTGTTGTTGATGCATTTACCCATGTGATGGAACAATATCTGACCTATACACATGATGCTATTTTACAAGACCGTCTTGCTGAAAGTATTTTACAAACTTTAATTGAGATTGGCCCTGATGTAGTTGAAAATCCAAACGATTACAAATTGGCTTCTAATTTTGTCTGGTGTGCTACTATGGCCCTAAATGGACTGATTCAAAAGGGAGTACCAACCGATTGGGCAACACACATGATTGGTCACGAATTGACCGCTTTATACAATATCGATCATGCCAGAACATTGGCAATTATTGGTCCGAATTTATACAAAGTAATGTTTGAAACCAAAAAAGAAAAATTAGCACAATATGGTAAACGTGTTTGGAATTTAAGTGGTACTGAAGATGAGATCGCAGCAAATGCTATAGAAAAAACGGTTTCCTTTTTCCACACTTTGGGTATGAAAACCAAACTTTCAGAAAACACTACTGATTTTACAAAAACAGCAGATTTCATTATAAATCGATTTGAAGAAAGAGGTTGGAAAGCTTTGGGCGAAAAACAAAATATCACGCCTGAAAAAGTAAGAAAAATAGTAGAATTAAGCTATTAACCATTAGTTTGTTCTTCCAAAACAAAAAAGCGTTCAAAAAATTTCTTGAACGCTTTTTTTTACCAACCAAAACTAAAAACAGATTAACCCAAACAATCTTATGGCAGATTTGATTGTAACTAACTTCTATTTGTTCTTAATTACAACAAGATAACGCCATACTATTCGCTAAATTGCTTCATCAGGATATAAAATTATGTTAAATTTAATTCTTTAAAATCTAAGCTAAAATTACACTGTGTTTTATTTTGCGAGTATTTTATTTACCTTTGAGGTTCCTAAATTTTAGAAAAAAATGGAAAATCAACCCAGGTTTGCTGTTATTGGTGGGGGAAGTTGGGCGACAGCTATAGCAAAGATGCTTTGTGAAAACCAAAGTAAAATTGCATGGTACATGCGAAATGAAGCTGCTGTTGAACATATTAAAGAACAAAATCACAATCCAAATTATTTAAGTTCTGTTGAGTTTCATACAGAACAATTAGTACTTACAAATGATATTAATGAAGCAGTTAATTTTGCAGACTGTGTCATTTTTGCCATTCCTTCAGCTTTTTTAAACACTGAATTGAAAAAGCTTACTGTAGATTTATCGGATAAAATTATATTTTCTGCTATAAAAGGTATTGTTCCGGAAACTAGTTTAATTGTTGGTGAACATTTTCATAAAACTTACAATATTTCCTATGAAAATATTGGGGTCATTACGGGGCCTTGTCACGCAGAAGAAGTAGCACTTGAACGTTTATCATATTTGACTATTGCATGTGGCGATCGTTTAAAAGCGAAAATGGTTGCAAAAAATTTAAGTTCAGATTACATCAAAACTAAAATATCAGATGATATTGTAGGTACTGAATATGCTGCAGTTCTTAAAAACATTTATGCTATTGCTGCTGGTATCGCTCATGGTTTAGGCTATGGTGATAATTTTCAGGCGGTATTGATGAGTAATGCCATTCGTGAAATGAAAAAATTCATCAAAGAAGTACACCAAATGAAACGAAACATTAACAATTCGGCATATTTAGGCGACTTGCTAGTTACTGGTTATTCTGTATTTTCTAGAAACAGAATGTTTGGAAACATGATTGGTAAAGGATATACTGTAAAATCAGCACAAATGGAAATGAGTATGATTGCCGAAGGGTATTATGCTTCAAAAAGTGCTTATGAGATTAATCAGAAACTTGGTGCTAAAACTCCAATAATTGATGCTGTTTACAGCATACTTTACGAAAATAAAGACCCTAAAAAAATATTTAAGAAATTAATAGAAAAATTGGATTAAAAAATATTTTTTATCCCGTCAATACCAAAATCGAAGTTAACAATCTGATATTCAATTTGTTACTTCGGTTTTTTATTTTAAAAACACAATCATAAACTACTCATTATCAAGACATTACGATAGTTTCCCTTGATTTAAAATGCTTATTATAACTTTGCAAAAAACAAATATATGGACCACTTAATCAACCATCCTGTCATAATTGGTGTTTTCTCGATTACTATTATCATCATGTTACTTTTAGATTTAGGCATCTTAAACAAAAAAGGACATGCTATTTCAAGTAGAGAAGCTGCTATTTGGTCAGCGGTTTGGATTTCATTAGCAATGGGATTTAGTGGAATCATTTATCGCTTTCTTGGTCCAGAACAATTTCTACAATTTCAGGGAGCCTATTGGATTGAAAAAGCACTTTCCGTAGATAATTTGTTTGTTTTTATTTTAGTTTTTGGTTATTTTAATGTTGCAAAAGAAGCACAACACAAAGTCCTATTCTGGGGAGTAATTGGTGCCTTAGTATTTAGAGCCATTTTTATTTTTACTGGGGTTTGGATTCTAAACTACACTTACCTGCCGGAAATGGAAGTATTTGGAAAAACGGTTCAAATCAATTTCCTACTTACTATTTTTGGTATCATTCTAATTGGTGCTGGAATAAAATCTTGGTTCAGTCATGGAGAAGATGAAGGAGAAAAAGATTTCTCCAAAAGTCCAGGAGCAAAAATTATCCATCGTTTTTTTAAAGTCAGTAAAAATTTTGACGGAGATAAATTCTTTACAATTCAAAATGGTATAAAAATGGCAACACCTCTGTTAGTCGTTGTTGCTATCATTGAATTTACCGATTTATTATTTGCTGTTGATAGCATACCCGCTATTTTTGCTATTGCACCAGATGATCCATTCATTTTATACACCTCAAACATATTTGCCATTTTAGGCCTTAGGTCGCTTTATTTTCTTTTAGCCAACTTCATGTATATGTTTAGCCGTTTGCATTATGGATTGGCGCTTATTTTAGCTTTTATTGGCACTAAAATGATTATCGCGCCATTTGTCCACATCTCATCTGTTGTTTCTTTAGCTGTAGTAGGATGTATATTGGTCGTTTCTGTATTATGGTCATTGCTATTTCCAATCAAAGATTAAATTAAAAAACACAGCTAAAGCTGTCCTTTTTATTCATTCATTATTCAATTTCAATTTCGTCTATAAAAATAAAGGCATATCCTTTGTAAGGGTAAGCTTGATGCCACTCTGGCAGTTTACCAAAATTTTTCGCAATTACTTTTACATAACGCCCTTTTGCATTGACTGTTGTTCCTAACTTTTGCAAAACTATATTGTATTCTTTTGGATCTATTTTATTGGTTACGCTAGTTATTTTTTTAAACGATTTGTTATCATTTGAAACGTAAAAATCAACTTTTGTAGGCATTAAAATCCAAGCACGCGTATCTTGTAAAAAACTGGCCGACAACTTGGAAATATCTTTTTCTTCTTGCAAATCAATTACCGCCTCAAAATCTTGATCTTGGTATCCTTGCCAATCACCTTTTCTCCAATTTTCACTACCATAAATTCCATCAATCAACCCTTCTTTACCACCTGCTGTATATAGTGGATTGTATTTCGACTTAATAGCAACGGTATAATCATTCGGTTTTTTAAAAAATTGAGCCGAGATAGTATCACTTACGCGTCCAGAACCATTATCAGAATAAAACTCAATAGTAGCCGATTCATCTAAAACCAACTCTTTTTGAAACTTTTCCAATTGTAATCCGTTTATACTGTAGAAATAAGTGAGTTCAGAATCGAAAGAATCGAAAGTTACAATCAACTTATCTTTAAACGATTTGCTTTTAGCATTAATAACTGGAGCAGGAACAATAACTTTAAAGTCTTCATTATCGGTTAATTCCAATGCATCTTCAAAACCAAAATCCGTAAATTCACTTTCAAAAGGTTTGTTGATTACACGAGAACTTTCATTTTCAAGGTGTAATGTAACACTATCAAAATAAGGTTTTGTTGTTGCCCAAACCCCTCCGTTTCCTGGAGTCACAGCATATATCCCCATACTACTTAAAATATACCACGCACTCATTTGTCCGCAATCTTCATTTCCTATCAAACCATCAGGGGCATTTTTATAAAATTCATCCAAAATATAATGCACTTTCTCGGTTGTCTTTTCGGGTTTACTGATATAATTATACAAATACGCCATATGATGACTCGGTTCGTTACCATGGGCGTATTGTCCAATTAATCCAGTAACATCAACTTGTTCTCGACCTGTGGTTTTACTTTCACTATTGAACATTTCGTCAAGTTTTGCTTCAAATTTTTTTGGCCCTCCATAAGCTGCAATCATACCGTCAATATCTTGTGGCACAAAAAAAGTATATTGCCACCCATTGCCTTCCGTATAGCTATTGTTTACCTCACGCGGATCGAAATTTTTTTCCCAACCACCGTTCTTTCTTGGCCGAATAAATCCGATTTTCCAATCAAACAAATTCTTCCAACTTTGAGAACGCTTCATGAAATACTCATAATCCTCTTTTTTGTCTAAAATTTGGGCCATTTGCGCAATACACCAATCATCATAAGCATACTCCAATGTCTTAGAAACACTCTCATGTTCGTCATCAATCGCTATAAAACCATTTTTCTTATATTCTTTTAACCCTAAAACGTCTCGCATCGCTGATGCTTTACTTGCTTCAAAAGCCTTTTCATAATCAAAACCTTTAATGCCTTTACTCATAGCATCAGCAATTACAGAAACCGAATGGTAGCCAATCATACAGTCAGTTTCATTAGACGCTAATTCCCAAACCGGTAATCTACCTCCTTGTTCATACTGCATAAGAAAGGTATTGATATAATCAACAGTACGTTTTTTATCAATCAAGGTATACAAAGGATGTGCTGCTCTAAAAGTATCCCAAAGCGAAAAAACAGTATAATAATCAAAACCTACAGCAGTGTGGATTTTGTTATCACGTCCTCTGTATTTTCCATCTAAATCTTGAGCAATATTAGGTTGCATCATCGTATGATACAAAGCCGTATAAAAAATAGCCAGTTTGTCTGAATCGGTTGAACTTACTTCAATTTTAGACAATTCTTTATTCCATAAAGCCACTGCATCTTGATGTACTTTTCCAAAATCCCAATCTGGTATTTCAGAACTATTCAATTTAGCGCCTTCATAACTCGTAGGAGACAACGCCACTTTGATTAAAATTTTTTCTCCCTTTTCAACATGTTTAGAAAAACTCAAAGCCAACTTTCTATCTGAGAAAAACTTCTTATCAAAATTATTACCACGTGTCTTGGATATTTTCATTGGCATATTAAACTCAATACGAGCATAAACATATTGATTGTTAGCCCAAGCATCACTTCTACGTAAAACTTCAACTGTTCTATCATTTATTACACGAACAGTACCCTCTAAAAGTTTATCTCGATGATTTAAATCTAAAATAACATTTGCCTGACCTGATTTATTAAAGGTATATTCGTGAAAACCCACCCGAGTTGAAGCTGTTAACCGTACATCAATATCATACTTATCCAATTTAACAGCATAAAAACCAGCTGAAGCTTGCTCATTATCATGAGAAAATTTTGAAGTATAGTCCTTGGTTTTAAAAGAAGGTTTTCCCATTGTTGGCATCAACAAAATATCACCAAAATCTGAAACTCCTGTTCCATTCAAATGCGTATGAGAAAAGCCATAAATGACATTATCCGAATAATGATATCCCGAACATCCGTCCCAACTTCCATCAATACGCGTATCAGGTGACAACTGCACCATACCATATGGAGTGGTTACTCCAGGAAAAGTGTGACCATGCCCTCCTGTTCCGATAAACGGATTCACATGTTTTGCAAAATCTTGTGCAAAAGCTACAGAAGTAGTAAAAAGTAGATATAAAATAAAATTCCTCATTCTATAGTGTATTATATACTATAAAATTGAGGAATTATTATGAGTTAAACAATTCTGAGGGGTATTTTAATTTCCTAAAACACCACGTTTGTTTACAACAGGCAAATCTGTTTGTGCACGCTCGTTGATAGAATTGGTTGTAAATGTAAATTTCTTATCGTATAACTGACCGCCTAAAAAATAGGAAACAGCAAATTCATTGTTCAATTGCAACACATTGTTTTCAAGTAATTCAACACGAACACCCGATTGCGGTTCAACGGTTGCAAAAGCATGTCTAAATGTAGCCGTTTTGCGTTCTTCGCCATTAATTAAGCCGTATGCACGCGATACTACCATAGCCATTTCTAGTGGTTTATCGTTTCCGTTAACCAAATAAGCATACCAAGAGTTTTCTTGAAAATCATCATTCCATTCTTGAATGGCAACTAGATAAACGTTTTCAACTTTAGGTATAATAATATCCTTTTTCATCACTTAAATAATTGATTTAAATTGTTCTAAGAAACGTACATCATTTTCATAAAACATACGAATATCTCCAATTTGATACAACAACATAGCAATACGCTCAACTCCCATACCAAAAGCATATCCTGTATATTCTTCAGGATTAATGCCACAGTTTTTCAAAACATTTGGATCTACCATTCCACAACCTCCAATTTCTAACCAACCTGTTCCTTTTGTGATACGGTAATCCGTTTCGGTTTTTAATCCCCAATAGATATCGATTTCGGCACTAGGCTCCGTAAATGGAAAATAAGAAGGGCGTAAACGAATCTTAGATTTCCCAAACATTTCTTTTGTAAAATACAATAAAGTCTGCTTTAAATCGGCAAAAGACACATCCTTGTCAATATACAAACCTTCGACTTGGTGAAAAATACAATGCGAACGCGCAGAAATATCTTCATTACGGAAAACACGACCTGGCGAAATTGTTCGAATAGGTGGTTTGTTCTCTTCCATGTATCGTACTTGTACAGAAGATGTATGCGTACGCAATAAAATATCTGGGTTTGTTTGAATAAAAAATGTATCCTGCATATCACGCGCAGGGTGATATTCTGGTAAGTTTAAAGCTGTGAAGTTATGCCAATCATCTTCGATTTCTGGACCTTCTGACACATTAAACCCAACATTTGAAAAAATATCAATAATTTGATTTTTCACAATTGAGATAGGGTGACGCGAACCTATATTCATCGGCTCACCTGGACGTGTTAAATCACCGTAAATCCCTTTTACTTCTTCCTTACTTTCTAATTCAGCTTGAATAGTGGCTACTTTATCTTCAGCAGTATTTTTTAACTGATTGATAATTTGTCCAAACTCTTTTTTAGTTTCGTTTGGAACATTTTTAAAATCAGCAAACAACTCTTTTAGCAAACCTTTACTACCCAAATATTTAATACGGAATTCTTCTAACTTCTCTTTGTTATCGGTATGAAAAGCTTGGGCTTCTTCAATATGACTTTTAATCTTATCTATCATCGTATTTTTTCTAAAGGTGCAAATTTAAGTTTTTTTAATGATTGATGAAAAGTGATTTTCAATTAGTTTCACTTTCAATGCTAAGCAATTAATCCTTTTTCTAGGAAATAATTTACAATAGCATCTTTCATTAAAATGGTTTGTTCTCCAGCTTTTAAAGTTGGTAATTCTTCTTTTACAGAATAATGTGGCCATCCATCATTATCAAAGTAATCAAACTCATAATAACCATAAGGCTCAAGTAAACGACATATGGCAATATGCATTAAATTAACCTTTTCGTCTTTTTTAAAAGTTTGCTTGAATTTACCCAATTCTTGGATACCAATTAAATAAATAATTCCGTCCAAATCCAATTCGTCTCCATCGGTAAACTTATCGGATAATATTTTTACTACGCTTTCCCAGCGTTCTTTTAATTGTTCGTCTCTTGACATTTTATAGTAGAAATTAGAAAAAAAAGAAAACCATTTTAGTTCTCTCGATTTCTGAGATTAGTTGCAAAGATAAGGTTGAAAACTGAGTTTCAACAATTCTTTTATCTTTGTCTTAACTTATCCTTTCTAGAAATTATGAATTTTATCGATATCGTTTTTGCTATTTTGTTATGTTACGCTTTATATAAAGGCATTAAAAATGGGCTTTTTGTTGAATTGGCTTCGCTTATTGCTTTAATAGCTGGTATTTTTATAGCAATCAAATTTTCATATTTGGTCAAAAACTTTTTAGAAACCAAAGTTAGTTGGGATACAAAATACATTGAGATAACAGCTTTTGCATTAACATTTATTGGAGTGGTATTACTCATTCATCTTTCTGCAAAATTGTTAACTAAAATAGCTGATTTCGCCTATATGGGATGGATTAACAAATTGGCAGGAGCAGCCTTTGGCTGTTTGAAAACAATTTTAGCGCTGAGTATAGTAATTTTGTTTTTTGAAAAAATAAATTTAAACAATATTCTAGCCGCTCAGGAAACTTTAGATGAATCGATTTTTTACAATCCTACGAAAGAAACCGCGGCTTTTGTTTATCCACAAATTGAAGTATGGTATGCTGATTTGAGTAAAGATCAAAATTCTAGTTTAGAAAATCCAACAGAAAATAACACTTCCAACTGATTATTATGAAAAAAATTGTCTGCTTATTTTTCCTCGCTTTATTACTAAGTTGTAAATCGACTAAAATTTTTACAAGTGGAAGTGTAAAAATGTCGAATACAGGAGTAGAAACAATACCCGTTCAATTCATCAACAGCCTTCCGCTTATCAATGTCACCATTAATGAGAAAGATTATGTTTTTATTTTCGATACTGGAGCCCCGACCGTTATATCGACTGCTATTTATAACGAACTGGAATTAAAACCGATAAAAAAAGGAACGGTATCAGATTCAAAAAACAATCGCAATACACAAATATTAACACGCGTCCCTCAAATTAAATTAGGCGAAGCCACTTTCCATGATATTGGCTGTGTAGTTATTGATTTTTCTGTACCTGAATTGAGCTGCTATAACATACAAGGAATAATTGGAGCAAATCAAATGGCTAAGGCTATTTGGAAAGTTAATTACAGTGAAGAAAAAATAAGTTTCACAAAAGATAGTACACAGTTCAACTTATCTAATTTTGATATTGAATTTCCATTCCTTACAAAACCGCAGCAAACTCCGCTTTTAAAAAGCAAACTATTCGGTGAAAATGCAATGCTAACATTTGATACAGGCTACACGGGTAAAATTGAAATTTCAAATTTTTCGGAAACGATAATGGATACAGTAAAAAAAATAAAAAACGTAGCTGTAGAAGGCGTAAGCACCGTTGGTATTTATGGGGGTGGCAATAAGGAAGTCAATTATCGCTTTGTAACCGATAGTATCACTATTGCCAATACTGTTTTTGAAAATGTTCTTATGGAAACAAACACATCGAGTTTACTTGGAAATACATTCTTGAAAAACTATGAGTTTGTAATGGATTGGACGAAGAGTAAGATCTATTTAAAAGCGATAAACACCGAAAAAGAATCTTTCAATACCTTCGGATTTAGTTATCGATTTTTAGAAAACAAACCTATAATTTCTATAGTCGTTCAAGACAGTCTAAACCCAATAAAGTTAGGCGATGAAATCATAAGCATTAACGCTATAAATTTAGAAAACTTAACAAAAGAAGAAGCTTGTGACTATTACATCAACAGAATTGAGAAAAACCTAAAGGAAATAAACATCGCTGTGAGGCGAAATGATACCATTTTAAACTTTAAACTGGATAAAAAAACGCTGCTAAAAGAGTAAATGAATTACTCTTTTAACTCCACAATGGCATCCGCATGAATCCAACCTTCCGATTTATCGGTAAGTTGAATACGTTTCCAATTGTCCAAAGTCTGCTTAACAAATACTTTTGTGCCTTCATGCAATTCAAAAGCATTTTCTGCTCCATTCTTAGGTTCCGATTTCACAAAAGTACTTTCAGCAAACACAATGGCAGGTCTAATTTTTGTGTCAAACCTCTTTTGTAAAAAAGCTGCAAATATTGATGCTATCATTAATCCTAGTAATACAAACATTCCAAGAAAAAAACCTCTTTTTAAATGGGTCAAAGAAGCAAAATAATAGCCTATAAAAAACATTAAAAACAAAACGGAAAGTGAGACCGCTATCCAAGACCACTCATCATAAGAAAACCATGAAGTAATGTTGTAAACTACTTTAGAAAAACCAACTTCAGGAACAACTTTAATATCGTCGATTGCCATTTTCTGAGCAAAAGTCAGATTGGTTTGTATTGCTTCATCTTCAGGATTCAACAACAATGCCTTCTCAAAATTATAAATAGATGGTGCTACTTTACCAAGCTTATAATAGCAGTTTCCTAAATTAAAATACAAATCGGCAGAAGCCACTTTATTCTCCGCTAGAATACCTTCATAAACTTTCGCTGCTGCATCAAATTGATCTTTTCGATACAATTCATTTGCTTGATTAAACTTATCGCTTGCCTCTTGCTGTGCAAAAATGAAATTTGAAAGTAAAACAAGTATGTAAAATATCTTTCTCATTATAATTGCTTTTCCAGTTCCGAAATTAAAGTAACCGCTTTGTCATAATCATTTTGCATTGCCACATCTGTAGAAGGAGCATATCGTGCAAATTCACAAGTGCTCATTAATTCGATAAAACTACTAATAGTTACAGCAGCTGCATTTTTATTTTCCAACAACTCTTGAATATTTTCCTTACTCATCTCGGTAGTTTCAATATGTAATTTAGCCTTTAAGAAATTATGCAAGGCCTTTTCCATAGCCATATAAAATGGCACTTTTGCGCCCATCTGTTTCTTAGCTTCAGACAAGTATTTCTTAGCTAATTTTGAGTTTTTACGAATTCTATTTCCAAATTCGTCTGCATCAATTGCTTCTTTCTTTTTCCTTGCCAAAATAATAATTGGAATGATCAAAAATGGTCCAAAAAACAATGAATAAAACAATGTAGAACCGAAGAAGTCTTCTTTAGCTAAAGTTGCAAATTGCGTATTCAGCTTAATGAATTGAAAAGAATTACTTTTTTGGATTGCTTGTTTCTCTACATTTTTCGACTGCCCCCCCTGATTAGAAGCCAACCCTGGTCCATCTAAAACATCAATTGTAATCGCTTCAGATGTAATTGTTTTATAAGTACTAGTAGCCAAATCAAAATACGAAAACTCCAAAGGCTTCAATGTATATTTCCCTTTATATTGTGGTATAAGTGTGTACTTGTCTGATATTTTTCCATTCATTCCCGTTAATGGCGTATCTACCTTTTCTTGATGTTCTGGCTCAAACACTTCAAAAGCAGAAGGAAATTCAGGTTTTGGCAACGTAAACAATTTTAGATTACCGGTTCCAGAAACACTAATATCCAAATCTAAAGATTCTCCATTTTTCAATGCCGTTTTCGATGGTGTTACTTTAAAGTCAAATTTCCCAACAGCACCTGTAAAACTAGGTGGCTTACCATTTTCTGGCAAAGATTTAACAGTTATAGATTTTGCACCTGCAGAAACTGTTTTAGTTGTAGAAGCGTAAACTGTTTGCTCAAAGAAGCCCATTCGTTTCTTTGTAGGTACATCAATATCCAAATTGATGGAAAGTGGTTCAATTGGTTTTACACCTGTTTCCTGAGGATACAAAATTACCTTACGCCACATTACCATAGCATAATCTTGGCCATTATAGGTACCCGGTACTGCCTCTAATTTTGCGATATCTATGTGTTGGCTCCAAAAACCATTGTATTTCGGGTTATCAACCTCTTGTACATTTCGAATTACAAAACGCGGATCAAAATACAATTTGTACACAATTGTTACCGGTTCGTTCAAATATGGGCTTGATTTTGAAACTTCAGCAACTAAATGTACACCTTCTCCAGCTTTATAATCGGGACTATTGGGATCTTTTGGTAATTCTACAGCTTTGGTAATCGTAACTTTTACAGGCGCTGTTTTGTGCACTTCATCATTAAACTCTATAGAAGCCGAACCAATGGCTACTGTCCCTTGTCGGGTAGGCTGTAAAACATAGGTATAACTTTTATTAAAAGATTTTACTCCATTAATCCAAGAGTAATTTGTGGATTGAAAAGGACCTCCAATAACCCTAAATCCTTCAAAACCGGGTGCTTCAAAATTATCCCCATCTTGATTCATTGTAAAACTTACCTGAAGTTTTTCATTAACTCCAAGTGAATTCTTACTCAGTTTTGCTTCAAATTTCATCTCTTGCGCAAAACAAAGTGTTTGAATTAAAAGGGCTACTATTGCAACGATTTGTTTCATCTTACCAATCTTTACCATTTGTTGCAGGTTGTGCTTTTACTTTTTTAGCGTTTAACTTATCCTGTATTTTCTTTTCTGCATTGTTAACAGCGTCAAGCAAGTTCTCTATTTGCTGTTTGTTTGCGCCAGAAGGTTTTGGATTGGCTTTGTCATCTTCTTTCTGATTACCATCCTTTTTGTCTTCTTTATCTTGATTTTTTTTGTTTTGATCGTCTTGATCTCCTTTATCTGAATCCTTTTTATCTTTCTGGTCGCCTTTATCGTTTTTATCTTTATTCTTATCGTCCTGATCTTTCTTATCCTTGTCTTTATCCTGATCTTTATCTTTCTTATTTTGCTTAGGTGGTTCGTTTTTTAATTTTTCTTTGGCCAAAGCATAATTATAACGCGTTTCCTCATCTTGTGGATTATTACGCAATGCATTTTTATACGCTTCAACTGCACCTTGATAATTTTCTTCTTTCATAAAAGCATTACCCAAGTTATGATACGCTTTATGTTTTTCTTCTTTTGTTGTTGCCTTTTCTATAGCATTTAGGAACTTATACTTCGCCTCACCTGGTTGATTTTGACGGTAAATACTATTTCCCAAATTGTAATTGGCAACTGCCTTTTGCTTTTCATTATGCGATTCGGAAACTCTAAAATCAGCTTCTGCCGCAATATAATTTTTCTTATCGAATGACTGTGTTCCTTCAAACAAATTCTCATCTTTATTCTGAGCGAAGATGAGAGAGGTAATAAACAAGGCTATTGCTACTATTATCTTATCCATACTATCGTTCATTAAATAAATTCAACTTTTTCAACCATGCTGTTTTTCTTTCTAAGAAGAAAATATCAACAAACAACAAGAAAAATGCTATACCAATAAACCATTGGTATTGGGTTTGATATTCTGCAATTTGTTGGGTTTCAAACTCTGTTTTTTCTATATTATCCAATGCATTTTTAATTTGTTCCACTACTTCTTTTGTTGTGGTTCCTGATATATATCCACCATTTGTATCATCGGCGATATTTTCAAGTATACTTGGATTCAACTTTGTAATTACAACTTCTCCATTGCTGTCCTTTTTATATTCCGATACTCTACCATAGTCGTCTTTCATAGGTATTGGCCCACCATTTTCTGTTCCAACACCGATTGTGATAATTTTAATTCCTTTATCCTTTGCGGTTTGAATTGCTTCTATTGCACCATCTCCATGATCTTCACCATCCGAAACCAATACAATAAGCTTACTCGTATCAACAGCATCAAAATAGGTTGTTGCCAATCGAATGGCGTCATTCAATGCGGTACCTTGAGAAGAAACCATATTGGTATTCATATTATTCAAGTACATTTTGGCAATACTATAATCTGTTGTCATTGGTAAAACAGGATAAGCACTTCCAGCATAACCCACAATCCCGATTCTATCGTTACCCAAACTATTTATAATTTGAGAAATCAATTGCTTTGACTTGTCCAAACGACTTGGCGCAATATCTTCTGCTAACATACTTTTGGAAATATCCAAAGCAAAAACAATATCGATACCTTGGCGTTTTACCGTTTCCATTTTGGTTCCAATTTTTGGATTCACCAATGCAATGATTAACGCAATTAAAGCCAAACTTACAACTACAAACTTTAATATAGGTTTCAAAATTGATTTAGTTGGTGTCAATTGTTTAACCAATTCCAAGTCTCCAAATTCACGTTGCTTTTTACGCTTCCAATACAATTGCAATAGAAAAACCACTACTAAAAATGGAATCAGCAGTAATAAGTATAGATATTTTGGATTTTCTAATTCGTACATCGTTAATTCTTTATATAAAACCTCTAAAAATGGTGTTTTTAAACAACATCTCAAGAGCTAATAATATTAATGCCAAACCAACTAATGGTTTAAACTTTTCATCGTAATTGAAATATTTCTTCTCTTCTACTTCAGTTGTTTCAAGCTTATTAATCTCAGCATAGATCTCTTCTAGCTTCTTATTGCTTGTCGCTCTAAAGTATTTACCATCGGTAGTTTTGGCAATCTCTTTCATTAAATTCTCATCCAATTCCACTTGCATGTTTTTGAATAAGAATTCCCCTGAAGGTGTTTTTGCATATGGAAATGGTGCTGTACCATTTGTTCCGATTCCGATTGTATATACTTTAATTCCGTATTCTTTTGCTATATCGGCAGCCATTCGTGGATCAATAGTCCCTGCATTATTAACTCCATCTGTCAACAGAATAATAATTCTACTTTTTGCCTTACTTTCCTTCAACCTATTGATTGCAGTTGCCAAACCTACTCCAATACCTGTACCGTCGGCAATAATGGTATCGTCATATTCAACTGTTTTCAAAGATTGTAAAACAACCGTTTTATCTGAAGTAACAGGTGTACGTGTGTAACTTTCCCCAGCATAAACTACTAAACCAATTCTATCATTATAGCGATCTTCAATAAACTTAGAAGCTACTCTTTTTAAAGCTTCTAAACGGTTTGGTTTTAAATCTTTAGCCAACATACTTCCTGAAACGTCAATTGCCATTACAATATCAATCCCTTTCGTCGTTTTAGATTTTGCTGTTACATCTACACTTCGTGGTCGAGCCAATGCAACAATAATGGCACTCATAGCTAGTAAGCGCAAAACGAAAAGCATAGGTTTTAAACGTGACAACAAAGTTCTGCTGCCTTTAAAAGGAGCCAAAGAACTCATCTTCAAAATAGCACTTTGTTCCTTTCGTTTGTATAAATACCATCCGATGGCTAATGGTAGCGCTAAAAACAACCAAAAGAACTCGGGATGTAAAAAACTCACATTCGTCATCATGGTGTTGCTTTTTTAAGTTCGATTGACTCAATTACTCTGTCCATTATTTCTCTAGCATATTTATCGTCCTCACGGTATATTAAAAACAATTCCTGAGCGCCTGAAGCTTGAGCAAAAACTAAAATTTCATAACCCATTTGCTGATCTTCTTTTTCTAATGGATTTAAAGCCGTGAAAGTACCATAAGCACGTTTCCCTTTTAATCCCTTAGGATCTTCATAATCGTCCGTTTTAACCACAATATTCTGCGCTCCGTAACTTTCTAAAATTTTTAAATCTTGTTCCAAAGCTTGATCTAAATCCAAAGATGTAGAATCTTTGTAAGCTGTAGTATTTAATACAATTGAAAAGTTATCCAATACACTTCCATAGGTAAACTTACTTATCGATTTTACATGTGATGGTAAATTGTTTTGAATGCGTTCATCATTCATACGCTTTAAAACCTTCGGCGTAGAAACAATAATTGCAGGATCTCCATAATCCGAAGTAACCCAATCTTCATTCAATAATGATTTTGCATTATGCCCAAGAAAATTATCCCGAACATAATCTGTTCCTTTTGAAACAACTACAAAAACCCCTACCATAAGTATTAAAAACAATACAACAGAAATTGGGATTCCCAGACGTTGTAATTTTTGTTTGCGGGCCCTTTTCCGTTTTAATTCTTCAGCAAATAAATTTTCCGTTTCTTCCTCACTTCTAGGAATTGCTTTATCCAACGAAACCAAAAACAAATCAACCATTTTTTTGTCGTTCTCAATTTCAAAATCCAAAGGTTTTGACTTGGCAAACTTTACCAAATCGGCATTAGCCATAACCTTTTTGAACTTGTCTAAAACATCGTTTGAAAGTTTTATTTTTTTCTTTTTAACCGCAACTTTTAAAGCCTCATACAATTCGTTTGAGGTACTTTCCATTGCTGGAACCTCAACTGCTTCTTCGATATAATTACGTGTAATATCGGTAAGTTCAGAGTAATACGCTTTGGTTTCTCCATGTTGCCATAACTCTTTTTTTTCTAAATTTTGAAGCAATGCAATAGCTTTCTCTATAGGTGAAGCAAACAACAATGCCTCTTCTTCATTTTTCTTAACTTGATATTTTTTAAGAAAATGATACAATGCATAGCCTATTCCTATAATTAGCAAAAATGCCAAAATCATATACAGCCAAAAATAATCGGCTGGTTCTTCAACTGCGATAATTGGTTTAATATCGTACATCTGCTGCTTTAAAGTATCTACCACAACATTATTGACTACAACACCAAACGAATCGGTTAAAACCGTCTTATTGTTTATAATTATTTGTAACCTTGGCACAACATAACGTCCCGAATCAAACTGCGTTAAACCGTATTTTTTTATTAATTCTAGTTTATCATCTGTTTTGATCGAGTCCGTAGGATACGATTCTAAAACTTCTAAAGCTCCGAAGTATGGACTTTCAGGAAAAACAACTTTATCTGTTTTATTAACCTTTGCTTTTACGGTTAAATTAAATTGTGAACCAATTTTTATTTGGGTAGAATCGATAGTAGAACTAACCGATTGTGAAAAAGCAATCGAAGTAATGAAAAAGCAAAACAGTATTTTTATTTTTTTCAACATCTTAATTTCTTGCTTTAAAATAACCTAAAAGTTTTGTTACATAACTTTCATCAACTCGCGTACTCACAGTACCAGCACCGCATTTTGAAAAAGTTTCTGTAAAGTACTTTACGTTTTCTTTGTAATATTTTTGATAGTTCAATTGCACGCTTTTTGAATTGGTGTCAACCAAGAAAGACTCTCCAGTTTCTGCGTCAAGCATATTTACCATACCAATATTTGGAATAGTTTCTTCTCTTTTATCAAACACCCGTATACCTGTTAAGTCGTGTTTTTTGGAAGCTATCTTTAAAGTATGTTCGTAATCATTTGCCATAAAGTCGGAAATCAAAAACACAATGGCTTTCTTTTTCATAACACTTGACAAAAACTTTAAGGCCTGTGCCAAGTCGGTTTTTTTGCTTTTTGGCTTGAACTCAATTAGTTCGCGAATAATTCGCAACACGTGTGATTTTCCTTTCTTAGGCGGAATAAACAACTCGATTTCGTCTGAAAACAAAATCAACCCAACTTTATCGTTATTTTGAGTAGAAGAGAACGCTAAGGTTGCTGCAATCTCTGTGATAATTTCACTTTTAAATTGGTTGGTTGTACCAAAACTCTCCGAACCACTGCAATCTACCATTAACATCATGGTTAGTTCGCGCTCCTCCTCAAAAACTTTCACATAAGGTTCGTTATAACGTGCGGTAACATTCCAGTCGATAGCACGAATATCGTCGCCGTATTGGTATTGACGCACTTCGGAGAAGGTCATTCCACGCCCTTTAAAAGATGTATGGTATTCTCCCGAAAAGATATGATCGCTCAATCTTCGGGTTTTAATTTCTATTTTTCGAACTTTTTTGAGTATTTCCTTAGTATCCATTTTCTTTTAGTAATTAGTGATTAGTAATTAGCAGTTAGAGTCATGACTGACTACTAACACCTAAAAACTGACTACTAAATGTTAAGGCACTTCTACTTCGTTTACAATTTTGTTGATGATATCAACAGAAGTAATGTTTTCAGCTTCGGCCTCGTAAGTAATACCAATTCTGTGACGTAACACATCATGTACAACTGCGCGAACGTCTTCTGGAATCACATATCCTCTTCGCTTAATAAAAGCATAACATTTAGCAGCTGTTGCTAAGTTAATACTTCCACGAGGAGAAGCACCAAAACTGATGAGACCTTTAAGGTTTTCTAGTTTATATTTTTCTGGATAACGTGTAGCAAAAATAATATCTAAAATGTACTTTTCGATTTTCTCATCCATATACACTTCACGAACCGCTTGTTGCGCTCTTAAAATTTGCTCTAAAGAAACCACTTGGTTTACTTTTTCAAATGATCCTGCTAAATTCTGACGAATAACAAAACGCTCGTCTTCCATTTTTGGATAATCAATAACCACTTTTAACATAAAACGGTCAACTTGCGCCTCTGGAAGTGGATAGGTACCCTCTTGCTCAACAGGGTTTTGTGTTGCCATAACTAAAAATGGTCGATCTAATTTAAAAGTAGAATCGCCTATTGTTACTTGTTTTTCCTGCATGGCTTCTAATAAAGCCGATTGCACTTTTGCGGGAGCACGATTAATCTCATCGGCAAGCACAAAGTTTGCAAAAATTGGTCCTTTTTTTATCGAAAAGTCATTCTCTTTAATGTTGTAAATCATGGTTCCAACAACGTCAGCTGGCAACAAATCTGGTGTAAACTGCACACGGCTAAAACTTCCATGAACCGCTTGTGATAATGTATTAATTGCTAAAGTTTTAGCCAAGCCTGGAACTCCTTCCAATAAAATATGCCCTTGACCAAGTAAACCGATTAACAATCTTTCAATCATATGTTTCTGACCCACAATTACTTTGTTCATTTCCATAGTCAGCAGGTCAACAAAAGCGCTTTCTCTTTCTATTTTCTCATTTATTGCGCGAATGTCTAAAGTAGCGGTGTTTTCTTCCATTATCATATTTATTTAAGGCCAAATTTTCAAAAAAAAATTAACAATTCAAAATTGAAAATTAAATTATAACTAGGGTGTTAAGATAGCGTTAAAAATACTTTTAAAACTAAGCTTTTGGCAGTATTTTATGAATTTCTTTTTATACTTTTAAGAAAAAAAGCTTTTGTTGTGATAAATAAACGTTTACTTATAAAAAACCTATTAGCGCATAATGACGAAAGCAGTTTTTATGACAAGAAAAGACAACTGAATTTACATTCCAGAGAAGGCAAGGCCAAATTCTTAAAACACATTTGCGCGCTTTCCAATTCTAATCCTGTAAACAACTCTTACATTGTTGTAGGTGTAGAAGACGAGGATAATACTATAAAAGGTGTTGATTTCTACGACGATAGTAGAATTCAAAATTTAGTGAATGCTTTTTTAGAAAACCCACCTAAAATACAATATGAGAACATTCCTTTTCCTAATTTACCTAAAGACAAAGTTATAGGATTGGTTACCATAAAACCTAAAAACTCTGTCTCTTCTTTCAAGAAAGGCATCCATACGATTGTCGCCAATAGTACTTTTGTAAGAACAGGAAGTAATTCAACACCTACTGAAGAGAAGATCCCGTTTTCGAAAGCCAATGCAGAAACGGTAATTAGCATCGAAAACAACTCTAGAAACAGCATTGCTCATACACTTGATGGCGTTTTAGATTTCATTAATCACAGACATAAAGATTTGGAATCCAATTATCATGTTTTTAAAGAATTATTTGTTGTTTGCTGGGCTGGAATTAAAAAGAAAGTTAGAGATAAAACTTTATATTCAAGAGTTGATATTGAACTTATTAACGAGCAAATAAAACTTTTCTATTCGGATCAAGATGACGTAACAATCTCCTATACTGATAGTACATTTGAAATAATAGAATATATTCCACTAGGAATAAACGACAAAACAAGTTACTACCCCCTGGAAAAGGTTAGTATCACTTTTTTCGACAATGGCTATTACAAGCTTGATACCGAATTTCTATTTGAACCACCACAATACAACAGAAGAATGTTGCACCACATTTACAACTCAAACATGAGCTTGATAAAAAAAATGAAATGGAACAACATCCTTACAGATTTGGAAAAAAAGGACTTGGAAAGATTACCTTCCACTCTGATGATTTGTTATTTAAATGGATTTAACGACGCAAAAGAAAAATTGATAGAGTGTAAAAATTATTTAAAGGAATACGAAAACAAAAATGTTTACACTTCCTTTAAGGAAGTTATGCGCGTCTTAAGAAAAATGAAATACAACTCAAAAGGTTTTGAGTAAATTATTCTTCAAGTTCATTGCTCTTTTTCAAAAAAATCAAAGCAAAATAACTGATATTTATTAGAAAACCGAAGAAATAAACAAACTTCAATTGAATAGAGTAGTTTCTCATTAATAAACTTGAGGTTTCATCAAGCACAAAAGAATGATACGTCAAATCTAATGTGGTATAAATCCAAAACAAGCTTAAAACCAGCAAAATAATTAATATTTTAGTGTAGGATTTCATAATGAAAAATTTGTTGCTTTTTAACATTATAAAATTACATGATATTTAAAGAATTCGGTTACAGATTTTCTGCCGAAATTGTTAAAATTTCTAGATAAAACCTAGTTTTTTAGCCTCTCGCACAATATCTTCATCATTTCCATTTTTTATTTGAAGAATGTCACGAATTTGGGTTTTTCTTTTATCTATCGCACTCATTGACAGATTAATATAATTAGGCAAACTTTTAGATTTAACCCCCTGACCCAGCAACATTATTATTTCACGATTAATTTCATCGATAAATTTCTTATTAGATATCAAATCCTTAATCGCTTCCTTAACCGTTTTGCTCAAATACTTCTCACCATTTACCATATCTTCAAAAGCATTTAAGAAGTCCTCAGCAGTAAAATCACTTTTTACCAATAATCCATCTGGATTAATATGTTTTTGAATATTAAAGAGTATAAATGCTTCAGCATGTGAAGTAATTATTGCAATCTTAGCTTCCGGAAATTGCTTTTTTGCTATTACAGCCAAGTCTTCACCCGATTTAATATTTTGCTCTTCATAAACCGGCAAACTCAAATCAATAAAAATAAAATCAAACTTATTAGCATTCAAATTTGAAGTTAAAATTTCAAAAGCCGTCTTACTATCATAAGCAGGTGTAACTTCAATTTGAAAACCCAATTCATTATATGCCAATATACTTTTATAACCTTCAATCATTGATGGATGATCATCAATCATTAAAATCTGAATTGTTTTTTGTTCCATATGCTGTTACTTTATACTTCTATTTTTAGGGTTAAAGCAGTTCCCTTACCTATTTTTGAATCGATTGACAGCGCACCATTTATTGCTTTTGCTCTTTCAATCATGTTTTTAACACCAATTCCTTTTCTTGACCTACTAACATTAAATCCTTTACCATCATCTTTTACCACCATCTTCAAATCACCTTTTTCTAAACTAATTTCAATAAACACATTCTCTGCTGAGGCATGCTTATTAATATTATTCAAGGCTTCTTGAATGACTCTGTAAAGGTTCATTTTCACTTTTGCCTCTATATTTTCCCAATTAATATTTTCAGCAATAAACAAGCTACATGATGATGAATGCACTCTATTTTGTTCTGCAATCAATTCCTCTAATATTGAGTCAAAATTATTTTTATCACTGAAAATTTCATTATTTAACTCGTGCGCAATTGAACGTACTTCCTTTTCTATATTTTGAATATCATTAATATGCCCTATACACTTTTCAATAGTTGCATCATCTCTTCTTTTTTGTAAGATGAACAAATTTAAACGTGTACTTGCTAATTTATTCATTACCCCATCATGTAATTCTTTTGCAATTCTATCTTTTTCAGCATTACGAACTTCGCTAATTTTTGTTTGCTGGTCAAGCATTAAATTATAAATTTCTTCATTTGCTTTTTGTTGATCTTGTTTTAAAATCAATTCACGTTGCTTATTCCGTTGATTTAAAAACACATAAAACAAAACACCTAGCAATAATACTGCCAATGAAATTATAATTAATAACTGATTTTGATTGATAACTTCTTGCTTTTCTTGAATAATTTCGTCGGTTTCGTATTCAATTCGTGCTAATTTGTTACGAGTGGCACGTTCCAAATCGTTCAAACTATCACTTAAAACAATATATTCTTGAGCATATTTTAACCCATGAAGAGGGTCTGTTACTGTTAAAAACTCAAGTGCAGAAAGCACTTCTTTGTTGTAGTTAGATTCTTTGGCTAATTTATAAGCCTCATTATTTAGCGCTAAGGCTTTAATTGTATCTTTTTGTGATAAGTAAAATTCCGTAAGATGAATTCTGCTTTTTATCTTACCTGCAGTATCATTAATACTATCTCTAATATATAATGATTCTTCAAAACCTCTTAAAGCATCCTTATTCTTTAATTTAAATTTAGCATAAGAGGAATAATCTAAAATTGATGAATATAAAATTGGGTGGAGATTTTTAAAGTTTTCTACTTGCAAAGCTTTTGAATAATTTTCTAAAGCTTTTGAATATTCATTTAGATTAATGTAAACATATCCAATATTATTTAACACTTGTGCTTCATAAATTGGAACGTACAATTCTGCTTCTAATTCTAATTTCTGTACTTTTTCAAGTGCCTTAAAATGGTATTCTAATGCCTTTTCATAGTTCTTCATTCCTGATAAAGAACTAGCTAAATTTACGTAACATTCATAAATAAGACCTTGATCTTGAATTTCATTAGCTATATTTAAAACCTTTATAGTTTGTGCTTCACTACCTAAAAAATCTTTTTCATATAAATAAACGTACGCAATATGAAGCATTGTTTTGGCTAAATTAAACTTATCGTCTAATCGATCATATTTTTTTTTTGCTTCTAAATAATAATAATAGGCGCTATCATTTCTTGAGGTATAAAAAAAGTAGTCGCCAATATAGTATTGTGCTTTTGCAATACTCAACGAATCCCTCTGAATTTTACTTAATTTAAGTGCTTCCTTTACGACACTAAAATAGTTTTCATACTCTAATAAAGCATCATATCTATTTGCTATTTTGAAATAATTTACAATTTTCAATGAATCGGTATCAGAAAAGGTATTCACTAAAACCAAAGCTGAATCTAAATGTTCAAGTTTTTGATTCTTATCCAAATCATTATTGTAAACTTCATCAAAATGATAATTAAGTTTACTCTGTTTTACAGATGTTTTTTCGCTTTTACTGCATGAAAAAGCAAAAAAAACAATACAAAAAAATGCTGCTAAATATTTCAATATCTTCTTTTATAGCAAATCTAAGAAATCTTAATTAATCTTTTTTTATTACTATTATTGGAAGTTGTTCTCCGTAAACATTTGAATAATTTTTCTTATAGGTTGAAACACGCTTTGTTTTCTTCTCTTCTTTACTTTTTATGGTGTCATTTACTATCAATATAGTAGAAAAAAATAAGGTCAATAAAATAAGTCCGAATGATATAGTCGAATTTTTCATAAAATTGTATTTATGTAATGGTTAAAAGAAATAATTTTATTTAGTCTTTTTTAATAATGATAACAATTGGATCAGGATCAATTTCAGTATCACCGTCAACAAGCTGAACTTCTTCATTATTCATTGCCGCTACCTCTGATTCAAAATCGTCTGTTGAACAAGAAACAAAAGTTGAAGAAATAGCTAATGCAAAAACCGAAAATAAAATTGCTTTTTTCATAATAAAAAAATTAAAATGTTACGTTTAAATTACTTTAATAAATTGTTTGTTAAATATTATTTAAAAAATTATATTAATACTTTTGTCAAAAATACATCGGGTTTTTAAATAAATTTTACAGATTCTCTGCCGAAAATGTTAAAGTTTTAATCAAAATCAACACATTACACACAATTATGTCAAAATATGTCATTGGAGATATCCATGGAGGATTTAAAGCATTACTCCAAGTTTTAAAAAAAGTAGCAATAGAAAATGAAGACCAACTTATTTTTTTAGGTGATTATGTAGACGGTTGGAGCGAATCACCACAGGTAATTGATTTTTTAATTGACTTAAACAAAAAATACAATTGTATTTTTTTGAGAGGAAATCATGATGCTTTGCTATGTGATTATCTCAAAAATGGAAACTATACTGAAGAATGGTTTATACATGGCGGTAAATCTACTCTTGATGCTTATAAAACTTTAGACTCAGTAACAATAACTCAACATATTCAATTTCTAGAAAACCTAAAAGATTACCATCTCGACAATTTCAATAGGCTTTTCATCCATGCAGGTTTTACCAATATAAAAGGAATTGAATTTGAATATTTCAAACCATTATTCTATTGGGACAGAACCTTATGGGAATTAGCTTTGGCGTTTGATAATAATTTAAAAGTAAGCGATAACAATTATCCGAATCGTTTAAAACTATATAACGAAATCTATATTGGCCATACACCTGTAACAAGAATCAACAAAACCATTCCAGTCAACAAAGCCTGTATTTGGAATTTAGATACTGGCGCAGCATTTAGTGGGCCATTAACCATTATGAACATCGATACGAAAGAATTTTGGCAAAGTGACCCGTTACCGCAACTATATCCAAATGAAAATGGACGCAATTAAACCTCAAATTTTTATATTTGACAAAATTTTAATTATTATGAAAAAACTAGTCTTAATTACTTTATTGTTTACAAGCTTATTAAATGCACAAGTCTTCACAGGAAAAGGAGATAAAAAATTTCAAGTAGGTGCAAATTTTCAAGACCATGGAACAGGTATTACAGCAACATTTGATCAAGGTTTAGGTACTAATTTTTCTATCGGATTTGTAGCCAATTACCTTTTAGGCGTTAAAGAAGTATTAGGTGAGAAACCAAACTTTGCGGATCGTATCGATGCAAAAGCAAGATTTAATGCAAATATTGCTGATGTGTTTGGCATAGAGGAACATTTTGATTTCTATCCAGGTTTAGATTTAGGATTAAAAAACTTTGGAGCACACTTAGGAGCGCGTTATTTCTTTACTGAAGGTTTCGGCTTGTATAGTGAAATTCAATTACCTATTGCACACTATGATAATCATGTAGAGGGCATTTTTGAAAAATACAACAATCAGTTTAACGTCTCTGTTGGAGTAAGTTTTAATTTATAAAAAATGAGTGTAATAGAAAAAAAACTTAAAGACCGAAGTGGTTCAAAATGTGAATTGTGTGGAAATGAACATGACTTACAAGTCTTTAATGTAGCACCTAATACAACCGAAAGTTTGGAGCAATCAATTTTAGCTTGCAAAACCTGCATAAACCAAATTGAAAATCCAGAACAAATGGACAAAGCACATTGGCATTGTTTAAATGACAGCATGTGGAACGAACATCTTCCTGTACAAATTGTTTCGTGGAGAATGCATGCTCGTTTGAAAAACATTGACATGCTTGAAATGATGTATTTCGATGAAGAAGCATTGGAATGGGCTAAAGCAACTGGTGAAGGGGAAGAAGATGAAGGAAAAATAATCCATAAAGATTCTAATGGGAACATCTTACAAGACGGAGATTCTGTTGTGTTAATTAAAGATTTGGATGTCAAAGGAGCCAATTTTACTGCTAAAAGAGGTGCTGCGGTTCACAATATCAAATTAGTTTGGGATAACGCTGATCAAATTGAAGGTCGTGTAGAAAACCAGCACATTGTAATTTTAACGCAATATGTCAAAAAAACCAAATAAATTTTCTACATACTAAAACAAACACAATAAAAAACTCTGCCAATAAGCAGAGTTTTTTATTTTTTAATATTTCAACATTACTTATTTTTTAACATTAAAAAAAAACATTTTACATTATATTTTATATTTTTTTTTAAAATTTTTATTTAAAAATCTAAAAATAAATTTAACTAACATATTGTGATATTTTATGATAATTTTGCATAAATCTAAAAAGCCACAATTCATGAAAAAATTTATTTATTTATTATTTCTATCATTAATCTTCCTACGGGTAGATGCTCAAACATGGACAACACCGTCCTGTAATACTAATACAACAGGATCAAATAGCTATGGCCCTATGAATTCTACATCTTATGAAAACACTAATAATAGAACTGCCGTTATATTACCTAGTTCAATTATAAGTCCTGTAGGAGGTAAAACTATTAGTAGTTTACACTTCTTAAGAAGAACTGCATCGGGTAGCTTACAAGGCACACCAAACTTTAAAATATATTTGAAAGAAGTATCTGCAGACGATTGGGGCAGTGGATATATAGCTTGGCAAAGTGTAATAGACAATGCAACTTTGGTTTATGATAACAATCCTGCAACTGCTGTTGGTAATACCGCTGGTTGGAAAGAGTTCCAATTAATCTCTCCATATACTTACAGCGGTACACAAAACCTTGCAATTATTTTTGAATATTCAAATACAACTGCGAGTTCTAATATCAATTGGGCATATGAATTTAATTCTCCATGCGTAAGTGTTTCAAATATGAACACAGTAAAATATTCAAATGCTCTCAATACTACACTTAACCCAACATTAGTTAATAGTACAAACAAAAGACCCCTTATTGGCTTCACATTTCCGGAAAATTGCCCAGCCCCTTCTGATGCAATATTCACAACACTAGCAGCAAATAATGTTACTTTTTCTTGGACAGAAAACGGATCAGCTTCTAATTGGGAATATATCATTCAAGCTCCGGGAAATGGAATCCCAAGTCCGAGTACTTCAGGAACAGCTGCAACAAGCAATCCTACTAGTGCTTCAGGATTAACCGCAGAGACTGATTATCAATTATACATAAGAGCAATATGTAACGCTACAGATAAAAGTTTTTGGAGCGGACCATATACTTTTACAACTCCATGCGCTTCAATTTCAACTTTACCATGGACTGAAGGTTTTGAGAATCTAAACTCAACAGGATCAACATACTTCCCATCGTGTTGGTTAAAAGAAACAGGCAGTTGGCAAACTCAGAGCTCAACAACAGTTACAAGTTCACAATCGTCAGGATCAAAATATTTACGTATCGGAAGCAATACAACAAATGCATTCCTATGGACTGTTGGATTTGATCTAACAGCAGGCACATCATATGACTTTTCAACAATGGTTCAAGGTGATAATGGTAACAATTGGTTTGTTGATTATTTTGTTAATACATCACAAAGTTCGACTGGAGCAACCCAAATAGGCACTACTTATAGTCCATATGGAAATAGTTTAGATTATTCAGTACAAGGCTACACGCGATATAAAGCTACATTCACACCAACAACAACAGGGACATATTATTTTGGTGTTAGAGTAAACCAAAGTTCATCAGCACCGAAACACCTATCATTTGACGAATTTAAACTAGAAGTCACACCAAGTTGCGTAGAACCTGAAACATTAGTGTTTACCAATATTACTACAGATTCAGCAACCCTTGCGTGGAATGAACTAGGTTCTTCAAACGATTGGACAATTGAATATGGCCCAAAAGGTTTTACAATTGGCTCCGGAACTACAGTGCAAGTAAATACAAATCCTATTACTACTTTATCTTCAGTTTTAACATCAAATACGATATACGATGTATACTTAAAAAGTAATTGTGGAACAGAATCCAGTACCGCGTTAGGACCAATTCAATTTGCTACTAATTGCGCTGTGAATAATGCACCGTATATTTATAATGTTGATTCAACTATGCCAACAACCTACTCGTTTATTGGTGACTGTTGGGAAACATTACCTTATGGATCTACCACACAATATCGTTGGAATGTTTACACAACAAACCAATCTACAACAGGAAGCACAGGACCTATCGCTGCTTACAGTGGAACTAATTATTTTTATACTGAAGCTACAAGTGGAACAAACGGAGCAATTGCAGAATTAATAACACCAGAAGTAAATATTAACTCACTTACTTCACCAACTTTACAGTTTTACTACCATATGTATGGTGCTACTATAGGTGAATTACACATTGACATATTTAACGGTACGAATTGGATAAATGATATCGATACAATTATTGGTCAACAACAAATTGCTGAAACAGATCCTTGGGCATTAAAAATTGTAGATTTAAGTAATTATAATGGCGTTATTAAAATACGTTTCAGAGCTTTAAGAGGATCTAGCTATACAGGTGATATTGCTATTGATGATATTCGTTTCGACGAAACCCCTACGTGTTTTCCTCCTACAAACATAGTAGTTTCTAACATTACAGCAAATACAGCGACTGTAGAATGGGACGATATTCCATCTGTATATGATTTCCAATATGTTGTTCAACCACAAGGTACAGGAACACCAACAACAACAGGAATCCAAACAACAGACAACCCATTGTACTTATCAAACTTAACATCAAATACAGCATATGAAGTTTATGTTAAATCTGAATGTTCTATCACAAACTTCAGTAATTGGAGCCTCGCAGTAAATTTCACAACACCTTGTGATGCATTTAGCATCCCATATTCTGAAAATTTTGACAATACTACAGTTGGAAATCAGTTAAACCCAAACAGTCCTTCATGTTGGTATTATATTGAAGCAAATGGTCCGGGATCAGGATATGTATATAGTTCTTCAAATAGCAGCTATATGAATTCTGCGCCGAACTCATATTTATTAATGAACGCAAGTGACTTAACAGGTTCTTATATTTTAGCTTCGCCAAACACTCAAAACTTATCAAATGGTTTAAATAGTGTTAGCTTCTACGCTAGAGGAACGTTTAACAACTATGTAGTAGAAGTTGGTACGATGAGCGATCCCTTGGATGTTACAACTTTTACAGTAATATCTCCAATTACTTTAACAAATGCCATGGCACTTTATACAGTAAATATTCCTACTGGAACTGATTCACACATTGCATTCAAACACGGTTTAGGTGGAAGCAGCAGAGGTATTTACATAGATGATATACAAGTTGTGCAAACTTCAAACTTGTCTTCTGACCTTTTCAATGAAGAAAACATTAGGGTTTATCCAAACCCAGCTAACGCAGTTTTAAACATTGATTTCATTGAAAACATTGACAGTGTAGCGATATACAACGCATTAGGACAACAAGTTTTATTTTCACAAGTAGCGCATAACAATTCTACTCAAGTTGATATTTCAAACTTAGCTCAAGGAGCTTACATTGTTGAAATTACTTCTAATGATAAAAAAGTTAGCACTAAAATTATCAAACAATAATTTCAAGTTGCTGATAGAATAAAAAATCCCGCTATACGCGGGATTTTTTATATCTAAATAATATTACAAATCAAATTTGATTCCTTGTGCTAAAGGCAATTGATCCGAATAATTAACGGTATTGGTTTGTCGTCTCATATACACTTTCCAAGCATCTGATCCCGACTCACGTCCGCCACCTGTTTCTTTTTCACCCCCAAAAGCACCCCCAATTTCTGCTCCTGAAGTTCCAATATTAACATTGGCAATGCCACAATCAGAACCTGCAAAAGACAAGAACTTCTCCGCTTCTTTCATGCTATTGGTCATAATTGAAGAGGATAATCCTTGCGCAACTCCATTTTGAATATCAATTGCATTTTCAACTTCACCATTATACTTCATCAAATATAAAATCGGAGCAAATGTTTCGTGTTGTACAATTTCAAAATGATTTTCAGCCTCAATAATGGCTGGTTTCACATAACATCCGCTTTCGTAACCTTCTCCAGTTAAAACACCACCTTCAACCAATACTTTTCCCCCCTCAGCTTTCGCTTTTTCAATAGCCGCTAAATAAGTATTAACTGCATCGGTATCGATAAGTGGTCCAACATGATTTTTCTCATCTAATGGATTACCTAATTTAATTTGACCATACGCTCCTACAATAGCATCGCGTACTTTATCATAAACCGATTCATGGATAATTAAACGACGTGTAGACGTACAACGTTGACCACAAGTTCCTACAGCACCAAATACCGCACCCGGAACCACCACTTTTAAATCGGCTGTAGGTGTAATGATGATAGCGTTATTTCCGCCTAATTCCAATAACGATTTACCAAATCGTTCTGCAACTTTAGCCCCAACAATTCTACCCATTCGAGTCGATCCTGTAGCCGAAACAAGCGGTATACGAGTATCTGAAGTAATCATTTCACCTACTCTATAATCACCATTAACGATACATGAAATACCTTCTGGCAAACCATTAGCTTTTAAAATATCAGCAATTATATTTTGACAAGCTACCGAACACAAAGGTGCTTTTTCTGAAGCCTTCCAAACGCAAACATCTCCACAAATCCATGCTAAAGCTGTATTCCACGACCAAACAGCAACGGGAAAATTAAATGCAGAAATAATTCCTACTACCCCAATTGGATGCCATTGCTCACGCATAACGTGTCCAGGACGCTCCGAAGGAATCACTTGACCGTTCAACTGACGTGACAAGCCAACGGCAAAGTCACAGATGTCAATCATTTCTTGAACCTCACCATAACCTTCTTGAAGTGATTTCCCCATTTCATAAGAAACCAATTTTCCTAGTGGCTCTTTTAACTCCCTTAATTTATTTCCAAATTGACGTACAATTTCTCCACGTTGTGGAGCAGGCATTGCTCTAAAAGTTTTAAAAGCAGTTGTAGCCTTTTCCATTACACGCTCGTAATCTTCTTTAGTAGTAGTACGGACTTTACCAATTAATTGTCCGTCTACAGGTGAATAACTTTCAATAAGTTCACCATTAGAAAACCACTCACTTCCTGTTGATGACCCATCGTTAATAGGTTTTATACCTAAAATCTCTAATGCTTCTTGCATTTTGAACTGTTCCGCTATTGTTGACATTATAACTTTTTTACTTATTTTTGTTAAAAACACAAATGTATCAATTTAAACCGAATCTTGAAAACACAAGATTATGAATTAGTTATTTATCACTATCAGCTAAAAAACGTTTGTCGGATTCCATTACAGTACCGCACTTTTTACATGTTCTTTTGTCATGTGAAGTATAAAAATCTTTGAAATGGGGTAAGAAATCTTTTTCAATATTATGTAATTCAAAATAAACTTCGTGTAATTTCTCATTACAGGTATCACAATACCATAACAAGCCATCTGTAAAACCTTTTCCTGCACGCTTTCGCTCAATAACTAAACCAATAGAATTTTCCTTACGCACTGGAGAATGTGGAATTTTTGCAGGATGCAAATACATGTCACCCGCTTTTAGTTCCATCGCTTTTTTCTGGCCATCTTCTTGAATATAAACTACAATTTCACCTTCTAATTGGTAAAACAATTCTTCGGTTTCATTAAAGTGGTAATCTTTTCGAGCATTTGGTCCAGCAACAATCATAACGATATAATCACCAGAATCTACATATAAATTTTTATTGCCAACTGGAGGTTTCAACAAACTGCGATTATCCTCTATCCACTTTGACAAATTGAATGGTTTTGCAATACTCATTTTTATATATTTTAATTGTAAAGTTACTAAAAAAGAAAAAGGCTAGTTTGAATAAAATCAAAACTAGCCTTTTTATAACTTAATGCGCTACTGCGCTTCTTTAACCAAATAAATATAAACCGGGAGATGATCACTATAACCCGGAACTCCATTTGAATTTCGTTTCGGATAACCTTTCCACCTACCTTCACTTTCGATTAAATAGGGTTTTATAAATCGTCCCGTTTTGAAATAAGTCCAAGTACTATACTCTTTACGGACAAACGGTTCGGACACTATTATTTGATCAAACAGATTCCAAGCATCTCTATATCCTAGAGTTCCTTCTCCATTTTTGTACATTTTTTCCATAGGATTATACATGCCATAAGCTTGAATGTCTTCTCTTTTTTCAACTGTACCAATCTCTTTTTTTACACTTTTATTAACAGGGTCATCATTTAAATCACCCATGGTAATAATTTTTGCATTAGGATTAATCTTATAGAGAGAATCAATGATTTTTCGGTTCAATTTACCTGCTGCTTCACGATAGGGACTACTCCTCTTCTCTCCACCTGAACGCGATGGCCAGTGATTTACAATGACACTGATTTCTTCACCATCTAAAAGACCAGTAACCAACAATTGATCACGCGTGTAGACTCTTTTTGAACCATCATTTGCAAAAGATTTATCTTCATCATCGTCCTCGTTTGATTCCGGTTTACCTTTTTTGGTATCCAACATATCTTTGTAAATATACAAAGGTATGTTCGTGTAGCTTGTTGGGGTAAAATATTTCCCTTGGTATAATAGGGCAACATCAATACCTCTTCTATCCGGAGAATCAAAATGGATAATATTATAGCCTAAATCAACCATTTTAGATTCTTTTATTAAATCTTCTAATACTCCTCTGTTTTCAACTTCACAAACACCTATAAGTACAGGAGTATTTTTCTGAACATCACTAATACCTAGTTCGGCTATCACTTTACTTAAATTTTCTAACTTTTTTTTGTAATTTTTAGATGTCCATCCTTTGACTGGAGTGTATTCCTCATCGTAATTAATAGGATCCTTAATTGTATCAAATAAGTTTTCAAGGTTATAAAAAGCTACCGTATGCAGTTTGAATTTTTTATTCTGACCAATGGCTAGATTTAAAGTCAAAAAAACCACAATAAATAGTAGCGTTTGTTTCATTTTCATAAAATCAATGTTATGTTAGTATCAAATTTATCACAAACAAGATAGCAAAGTTATATAATTATAACAAAAATTATACCTTTGTATACTGTTAAGTTTTAATTTCTTAACTTTTAAATTAATATTAATTTCAATCTTGTTTATGAAAAAACTATTACTTCATGCCCTTTTTTGCGTATTTGTATTTGTTATGCATGCACAACAAAATCCCGCGTTAAAAGGAAAAGTAGTTGATTCTAAAAGTCAAAAACCACTCCAGAATGTTGAAGCGACAATAAAAAGCTCAAGTATATCCGTAGTGACAAATGCTCAAGGTAATTTTGAATTTAAAAGCTTACCTACAATTGAATCAACCTTAATCATTAGCTATTCTGGCTACAAAACCCAAAATTTTACCTTGGAACCCTCTCAAGGAGAAACAATAGATTTGGGAACTATTTTTCTAGAAGAAGATATTACCTCAGAACTACAATTAAGTCTAGTAACCATCACTGAAGGAGATTTAGGTGATGAAAACACTGGCTCCGAAAGTACTTCTGGATTATTACAGGCTTCCCGCGATACTTATCAACAAGCGGCAGCATTCAACTGGGGTCAAGCACGCTTTAGAGTTCGCGGATTAGACAATGAATATGGAACTACTATGATTAATGGTGTGGCCATGAATAAAATTTACGATGGTCGACCACAATGGAGCAATTGGGGTGGATTAAACGATGCCACTAGAAACCAAGAGTTCACCATGGGTACAGCGCCTTCAGACTATACTTTTGGTGGGATATTGGGAACTCAAGAAATCAACACAAGAGCTTCTCACTACCGCACTGGTACACGTTTAACTTTTTCAGGAGCTAATACAAATTACAGTTGGCGAGCTATGGTTACTCATGCTTCTGGATTTAACAAAAAAGGATGGGCTTTTGTAGTGTCAGGTTCGAGACGATGGGCAGAAGAAGGTTATTTTGACGGAACCGATTATAGTGCAAACTCGCTGTTTGCATCTGTTGAGAAAAAAATTAACGAAAAACACAGCTTAAATTTTACTTCTATATATGCCCAAAACAGTAGGGGTAAAAACTCTCCAAACACACAAGAAGTTATTGACCTTATGGGCGAAAACTACAATTCCTATTGGGGTTGGCAAGATGGAAAGAAAAGAAATTCACGTGATAAAAATGTAGAAGAACCTATAAATATGCTATCCCATTATTGGAAAATCAATGAGAAAGTATCATTAAATACAAATGTCGCAGTACAAACAGGTTATATAGGAAACACTAGAATTGATTTTCAAGGGGTTTCAAATCCAGATCCAACATATTACAGAAACTTACCTAGTTATTTCATAAATTATTATGAAAACGACCCCGCTTATGTAAGTCAAAATGCACCTGAACAATATCTACCGGGAGGTTTAGGAGGTGTATTTATGCCAAATTATGCTTTAGCTGCTAACGCACCATTTTACCAAAATCAACAATTGGATTGGAATAACATGTACCGTGCCAATACAACTCCTATTATTGATGAAAACAATGTCGAAATTGGTAGAGCACCAAGTCAAAGTAAATATGTGTGGTACGAAGACCGCACAAGTGACACACAATGGACAGCCAACTCCATTTTAAAAGCGACACTATCGGATCATATTAACATGAATGCTGCAGTAAACTACAAAAATCTAAGATCACATAATTATCAATACTTAAGAGATCTTTTGGGTGGAGCTTATTTTGTTGATATTGATAATTTCGGAAACAACAGTAGTCAACAACAAACCGATTTAAACAATCCATACAGAACAGTTGGTGTAGGTGACAAATACGGTTACAATTATAAACTGTATGCTAATGTAATTGATGCATTTACGCAGTTTAAGTTCAATTATAATAAAATAGATTTCTATTTATCACAATCATTCACAAGATCAGAATATCAAAGAGAAGGTTTATACCGAAATGGTTATTACCCAACAAGCTCTTTTGGAAAAAGTGAAAAAGTTGCTTTTGATAATTTCGGATTCAAAGGAGGCGCAACTTATAAGTTCACCGGTAGACACATGTTGGATGTAAATGCAGTTTACATGTCTGTAGCTCCTACTTTACGTAACGCATTTCCAAATGCAAGATTGAACAATTTTTCCATCCCTAATTTAGAGAGTCAAATTGTTGCAGGTGGAGACCTTAGTTATATCATTCGTGCACCAAAATTCAAATCAAGGTTAACGGCATTTTATTCTAAAATAAAAAATGCAACGGAAGTTGGCTTTTTCTTTGCAGAAGGTACTTTTGAAGACCTAGGAAATGGTTCGCAAGACACAAATGGTTTCGTTAATGAAGTAGTTACTGGTCTTGATAAACAAAATGCTGGACTTGAGTTGGGTATGGAATACCAATTAACTTCAACCATTAAAGTTATGGCTTCCGGTTCGTATGGTCAGTATATCTATACCAACAATCCGAATGTAAACCTAGTTAGTGATCGTTTGGCTAATGCCAATAATGTTTACCCAGCAATCGACTATGGTCAAACACATTTAAAAGATTACAAACAACCAGGAATGCCGCAACAAGCAGCTTCAATTGGAATCGAATACCGTGATCCTCATTTTTGGTGGATTGGAGCCAACTATAACTACCTAGGCGGTTCGTATTTGGATATTTCACCAATTCTAAGAACAAACAGTTTCTTGAGAAACCCAGCGAGTGCAAACGGTTCACCTTTCCCTGAAATTACAGAAGAAAGAACTCGAGAGCTATTAAAACAAGAGCAATTTGATGATATCTACTTATTGAATCTACAAGGAGGAAAATCTTGGAGAGTAAGTAGTAAAAACCGTAACACCTTTGGCTTCTTCGCTTCTATCAATAACGTTTTTGATTTACGCTATAAAACAGGCGGATACGAACAAGCTAGAAATGCAAATTACCGTGAGTACAATCAGGATGCAGCAAATGGAACACCAAGTTTTGGTGCTAAATATTTCTACGCTTACGGAAGAAACTACTTTGTAAACTTTTATTTTAATTTTTAAAAAACAGCTCACAACGATATGAAAAACTCAATTTTAAAACCAGCTTTTTTAACAGTTTTAAGTGCCTTAGCATTTATCTCTTGCGTGAACGACGATAGTTATTCTACACCAAATTTAGACTGTATCGAAACTTCTCTAATAAAAACGAAAGAAGTTTCAGACATCCCTGCTAGCGCAACAGTAACACAATACACGGAAGATGAAGTTATAGAAGCGTATGTTACTTCAAGCGATCGCGATGGAAATTTTTACAAATCAATTTCGATGCAAACTTTAGATGGTTCAGATGCTTTTAGCATACCAGTTGATGCAACCTCAACATTTGTCAACTTTGAACCAGGAAGAAAAGTTTTAATTAAAATGAAAAACTTATACACAGATGTTAAATATGGCGGTATGCGTATCGGTGGTATCTACCTTGACACAGATGGTTCTGTTGAGGTTGGTAGAATTCCAGCAACTGATGTTAGAAGCATATTATTCCCTTCTTGTACAATTCTAAACGAAGAAGAATTAATCCAAAGTCTTACAATAGCTGAGTTATTAAATGACAACAATTTAAACAAATTGGTAGAATTAGATGGGGTACAATTTACATCTGCAGCATTGGGTAAAAATTATTATGACCCTACAAATGATATTGGAGGAGCAACCAATCATTATCTAGAAGATGCTGCTGGAAATACAGTAATCTTTAGAACAAGTAGTTTTGCTTCATTTGCACACCACGCAGTTGCCTCAGGAAATGGTAAAGTGAGAGGTGTATTAACAAAATACAACAGTGATTATCAATTTATGGCACGTTATGAAAGCGATGTTATACTTGATGGTAACAGAATCGAAGCTGTATTTAGCGAAGACTTTCAATCGGCTACTAACAATACAAATTTAGATATTCCGGGTTGGACAAATTTTGCGGAAAGCGGCTCTTGGGTATGGAGAGAAAAAACATTCAGCGGAAATGGTTATGCAGAGTTTAGCGCATTTAACGCTCAAGCCTTAAATGTGGTTTGGTTAGTTACTCCAGCTATTGATTTAGCGACATTCAGCAACAAACAATTACAATTTAAAGTAGCACAACATCACCTTGATGTGGACTCTCCAGACAATAGTTTAGAAGTTTTAATTTCTACTGATTATGATGGAACAAATGTTTTAGGGGCTACTTGGACAACCTTGTCAACACCAAACTTACCAACAATGGCTACTTCTTGGTATGAATTTTTAAGTTCATCAGTGGATATTTCAGCTTACAACGGAACGGTATATGTTGCGTTCAAATTTAGAGGTTCAGGTACAAATACAACTTTAGACGGTGCATTTCAAGTTGATGATGTAAAAGTTTTTGCACAATAAAATCAGTAGCAAATGAAAAAGATAATTTTTAAGACTGTATACGTTTTATGCATCTTTACTTTGGTAAGTTGTGAAGACAATGACACTACACAAATAGATCAAATTCAAAATCCACTAATTGGAAAGTGGAACATCTCTCAAGTTGGTCATATTGAAAATATTGGTGAAGAAAACTTTGTTATATACGAAGATTATGTAAACGAATGTGGCAATGACAATATTTTGTTTACTGCTGAAAGTTTTGAATTAAACACCTTCTACACAGAAAACGACAACTGTACTAGTGATCAAATAAATGGAAGTTACAGTTATGGTGTCAACAACATTTCTTTACAATACGAACAAGTAGTGAACAATGAAACTATAGTTGTGGAACAACCGCTTACAATTATTCAATTGACATCTAATATGATGGAAGTTGCACAACCTAATGAAACTACTGGAGAAACTGATTTTACTATACTAATAAAAGAGTAATTAATCCGTAACTTTAACAAACCCAAAAACGCCCTATAACTAGGGCGTTTTTTTATAGCAAATAATTGTACTTTTGTAATGATAAAGAAAGACTATGTTAGAAAAAGACAATCATATTTTTGAAAAAACAGTTGTTGTAGGTATTGTAACCCAAAATCAAGACGAAGAAAAGCTAAGAGAATATCTTGACGAATTGGAATTTTTGACCTTTACAGCTGGAGGAGAAGTAATCAAACGCTTTTGGCAAAAAATGGACAAGCCCAATCCTAAAACGTTTGTAGGCTCAGGAAAGCTGGAAGAAATTAAATGTTTTGTGAAAGAAAACGAAATTTCAACGGTTATTTTTGACGATGAATTATCGCCTTCACAACAAAAAAACATCAACCGTGAGTTTGGTGATGATTGTAAAGTATTAGACCGTACCAATCTAATCTTGGATATTTTTGCCCAACGTGCTCAAACTTCTTACGCACGAACTCAGGTTGAACTTGCCCAATATCAATATTTATTACCACGATTAACTGGTATGTGGACCCACTTAGAACGTCAACGAGGAGGTATTGGTATGCGTGGTCCGGGGGAAACGGAAATTGAAACGGATAGACGTATTGTTCGCGATAGAATTGCCTTGCTAAAAGACAAAATAAAAACCATTGACAAACAAATGGCCATTCAAAGAGGCAACCGTGGCGCTATGGTTCGTGTTGCTTTAGTAGGTTATACCAATGTGGGGAAATCAACACTAATGAACGCTATTGGAAAGAGTGATGTTTTTGTCGAAAATAAACTATTCGCAACATTAGACACCACTGTTCGTAAAACCGTAATTAAAAATTTACCGTTTCTTTTAAGCGACACGGTGGGTTTTATAAGAAAACTTCCAACTCAGCTAGTTGAATCATTTAAAAGCACCTTAGATGAAGTAAGAGAGGCCGATTTATTATTGCATGTAGTCGACATTTCGCATCCTGATTTTGAAGATCACATTGCTTCTGTAAATGACATTTTAAAAGAAATCAAAAGTGATGACAAGCCAACTATTATGGTTTTCAACAAAATAGATGCGTATAAGCCCGTTTATTTTGATGAAGACAATTTGGAAATAGAAAAAGAATCCAAACATTATACACTTGACGAATGGAAAAGCACATGGATGAGTAAAATGGGTGAAAATAATGCATTGTTTATCTCCGCAACTGATAAATTGAATTTTGAAGAATTTCGTGAAAAAGTATACGAAGCAGTACGTGAAATTCACGTCACACGATTCCCATATAACAAGTTTTTATATCCGGATTATAAAGATGCTGTTGATAATGAATAAAAAAAGACCTCTTTGAAAGAGGTCTTTTTTTAGTTCTATATAAAACCGAATTAAAAATTAGCATTAAATCCTAAACCAATAACTTGACGCGTCTGAAAACCTCTAAAGGCGTTATCGTCATAAATCGTTTGGAAAGCAAAATTCGTTGACAAATACTTGTTGATTTTCATCACAATATTCAATTGATAATCCAAATCTACGTTTTGTGGATCTTCAAGGTAATTAGAATACAAATTTAAAATATTTTCAACAGAAACATTTTGCATGATATTAAACTTGTAATACCCATTTATAGCAGCTCCAAGCTCATAACGTAATGTCTCACCTTGCTCAACACCAAATGAAGAATCAAAGGCTGTAAAATGATCATCAACAACAATGATTTTTGAAGTTGCTGGAGCGATATTAACTTTCAAGTTATCACTCTTTTTCCACAACATACCAGGACCTGCTTGAAAATAAGCTGGCGAAAAGAAATGCGAGATTTTCATGGTTCTATCATCTGGATCAAAACCAGAGTCCATTTGCGTTTTAAAATTGAAGAAAGCAGAATAAAACCAGTACCCTGAAGCCTTTTTACCCAGTAATGAGTTAAACTCTATTCTATCATCTGTCTTTTGAGCATCCTCTCCTTTAATTTTGGTTAAACCGTAAGCAACAATTAATTTGTTATCCCAGTTCCAGTCACCATTTTTATAATTAAAGTCATAATTAATGTTGACGTTACCAGCAAAGTTATTGTCTCCACCCGCTTGCCAATTGCTAAACGATGATTGATTGGCTAATAATGTAAAAACACCCTTTTTTGTCCAATGTTTTGTAGAATCAACAACAGTCTCTTGTGCAAAACCAATTGAACTAACAAACAATGAAATCCATAATACTTTCTTCATACCTCTATATTTAAAATATCTAATTCCTAAAAATAGTAGAATCTGCTAAGAACACAAAACGCGATTCTTTAAAATGTACTTTTTATCGATTATTTACCCTTTTTGTACAAAGGAACAGCCGAACATGCCTCACCAAACATAACACTTCTGCCTACTTTTTGTAATTCTTGGATAGCTAAAACATAAACCTCATTTGGAACGGGTTTATTGGAACATCCTTTTAAAATTACAGGTTTATCTGCGTAAAATTGAAAATCAATTTTAGAAAGTTCCTTTTGATAGAGCGATAACAACATTGCTTTTTTATCACCTTGAACAATTGCATTTGCAAAAGGCGCTAAATAAGTTGCCACTAAACTATACGTCCATGCAGGCAAAATAGCATCTGTAACGCAGAAAAGCGCTACATTTTGTCCTGAAAATTGCTGCCATTCGTAGTTCTTTAATGTTTCTCTAAAATCTTTCTCTTTTAAAATAAAACCTTCTAACAACCATTGCGAAATATCCAATTCTACAATGGGTGCTTTTGGAAAGTAATCCTCTAAATCGAAAACTTCAAGTTTGCTGTTCGCAACTTTATTTACAATCTCGTCCATATCAAAGCAATTGCTTTTTTATTAAAGCATTCCAAGTTCTAATTTTGCCTCTTCACTCATTAAATCTTTACTCCATGGCGGATCGAATGTGATTTCTACTTCACAAGATTTAACAGCATCAATAGATTTGATTTTCTCTTCTACTTCCATTGGCAATGTTTCAGCTACAGGACAATTCGGCGAAGTCAAAGTCATTAAGACTTTAACATCGTTATCCTCATTAATCATAACATCGTAGATTAATCCTAACTCATAGATATCCACAGGAATTTCAGGGTCATAAATTCCTTTTAAAACTTTCACTACGCTTTCGCCTAGGTTTATTGTATCGTTAAATTCTTCCATATCTTTTATTTAATTATTGCTTTGCTTGAAAAGCTAAAGCGTACATTTTTATTTGTTTTATCATTGACACCAAACCGTTTGCACGTGTTGGAGACAAATGCTCTTTTAAACCAATTTCATCAATAAAATCAGTATTGGCATCCAAAATAGCTTGTGGTGATTGATTGGAAAATACGCGTATCAAAATCGCAATGATTCCTTTTGTTAAAATGGCATCACTATCCGCAGTGAAAACAATGTTGCCCTCTTGATTCTCACCATGAACCCATACTTTTGATTGACAACCTTTGATAATATTGTCTTCTGTTTTATATTCTTCCGCTATTAAAGGTAACGATTTTCCAAGTTCAATGATGTACTCATAACGTTGCATCCAATCATCAAACATTGAAAACTCATCTACTATTTCATCTTGTATGGCTTGTATCGTCATTTTTTATTGCTTTTTTGCTTCGATTTTTAATATTGTATTCACTAAGTTTTCTATGTAAGCTGGAGGATATCCACCATCAAAATCAGGTGTTTTATATTCTTCACCACCTGAAGTGATTGCTAGATAAGTGATTGGTGCTCCATCGTAAAAACGCTTTTCCGTTGGTGCCTTTAAAGCACTCAACTGTTTTACATCAATAGCTGCGTAAGCTTTGTAAAGTGCTTCAATATCGGTATCAGTTAAAGCAACTTCTTTTGGTTTTGCATCACTAGCATCTTGCACCAAAAATTTACCTTGTTCAATCGTTATCTTTTGGTAAAAACCTCTAGTTAAAGACTCATATACCAGCTCTGGTAGATTTTGTTGTAATTTCATAGTTTCAGCTGTTGTACCAGCATTTTCAATTGTTGTCTTGTGACATTTACAGCCCGTGATGGTAAACAACAGTATGGCTAAGTAGGTAATTGTTTTCATAAATTTTAAATTTTAAGATAACATCATTTGCGCTTTTTTAACCGCTTCTACAAATATATCAATCTCTTCCATAGTATTATAAAAAGCAAAACTTGCTCGTATTGTTCCAGGAATTCCAAAGAAATTCATAATTGGTTGTGCACAGTGATGTCCTGTTCGTACTGCTATACCTAACTTATCGATAATCGTGCCAATATCATATGGGTGAATTCCTTCCAAATTGAATGAAATTACAGATGCTTTCTTATCTCCAGTTCCATAAATAGTTACGCCATCTAATTCTAATAATCGTTTGGTTCCGTATTCTAATAATTCTTGTTCATATGCCGCTATATTGTCGAAACCTATTCCGTTCATATAATCCAACGCTGTACCAAGGACGATTCCGCCAGCAATGTTTGGTGTTCCCGCTTCGAATTTATGCGGCAAATCTGCATATGTTGTTTTTTCAAAAGTAACCTCAGCAATCATTTCACCTCCGCCTTGATAGGGTGGCAATTTTCGCAACCACTCTTCTTTACCATATAAAACCCCAACACCCGTTGGTCCACAAACCTTATGTCCTGAAAACACATAAAAATCACAATCTAAAGCTTGAACATCTGGACGTAAATGCGGTGTAGCTTGCGCCCCATCAATTAAAACAGCAGCTCCTACTTGATGCGCTTTTTCAATAATATATTCAATAGGATTTACCGTTCCTAATGCATTTGAAATATGGTTTACTGTAACAACTTTCGTTTTTTCTGAAAGTAAACTATCAAAAGCAGACATTTCTAATTCCCCTTTTTCGTTCATTGGTATTACAACCAACTTCGCACCTGTTTTTTCACATAAAAACTGCCAAGGCACTATGTTACTATGGTGTTCCAATGCAGAAACCATAACTTCATCATTAGCATTTAACAAACTTGCAAAACCATTAGCCACTAAATTAATTCCGAAAGTAGTTCCAGATGTAAAAATAATTTCATGGTTATGTTTAGCATTTAAATGCTGCTGAATTGTATTTCTTGAAGCTTCATAAGCATCTGTAGCTAGTTGACTTAAAGTGTGTACACCACGATGAATATTAGCGTTTATTTCATTATAATATTTTGAAATAGCATCAATTACTACTTGCGGTTTTTGTGCAGTAGCACCATTGTCAAAATATACTAAAGGTTTCCCATTCACTTTTTGTGAAAGTATAGGAAAATCGGCTCTTACTTTTTGAATGTCAATCATGTTGCAAATTTACAATTTGATTGTTTATAATAAGAATAAATAAAGGTTAAAAAACACACTTATACATTCCTTTAGAAAAGGAATACTTATAATATTTTTCTTAACATTTTAATATTTTAGTTACTATAATAACAAATAAACAATTCAATTGTTAAAAATAGTTAATAAAAATTTATATTTTTATATAAATAAACATGAAGAATATGAAAAAATCTAACCTTGCAATTGCCTTTTCTACATTAATTTTAGCTTGTAGTTGCTCAGATGACACAACTGAAAATGTTTTACAAAATGACACCAATGCAGTAGTTAATCAAAACACACTAAACAGGGAGACGTTTAGGACTGTTCCTATTGAAGGTTCCTATATAGTGGTTTATAAAGACAATGTTTTTTCCAACATTCTAAATAGAGCTACAGAAAAAAGTGACGTTATTAACAAAACCTCAAATGTATTGGGTAGATACAAAGTGGGCAATCAGAATGTAAGTCATTATTACAGCAAAACAGTTAAAGGATTTGCTGTAAAATTAAACGAACAACAACTTGCTGAATTAAAGTTAGATCCAAATGTAGCCTACATCGAACAAGATCAAATGATAACTTATGCTCCTCCTTCGGGTAAACCTGGAGGTGGTGGAGGCAGTACTTCTGGACAAGTAATACCTTATGGAACCACAAGAGTTGGAGGTGGAAACACAACCTCAACACGTACTGCATGGGTTATCGATTCTGGAATTGATTTAGATCACCCAGATTTAAATGTTGATGTTACAAGAAGTGTATCGTTCTTAACAGGTTCGCCATCCAATACTAGCCCAGATGACCAAAACGGACATGGGACACATGTTGCAGGAACTATTGCTGCAATTGACAACAATATAGGAACCGTTGGAGTTGCTCCAGGAAGCACTGTTGTTGCCGTTAGAGTATTGGACAGAAGAGGCAGCGGAAGCATCTCTGGTGTTATTGCTGGTGTAGAATACGTAAGAAACAATGGAGCAGCAAACGATGTTGCTAATATGAGTTTAGGCGGAGGTATTTCGCAAACTCTTGACAATGCTGTAATAAATGCAACATCAGGAGGAGTGAAATTTGTATTAGCAGCCGGAAACGAGTCTGATGATGCTAATAATCATTCGCCAGCACGTGCAAATGGAAACAACATTTATACAATTTCGGCAATGGATGTTAACGATAATTTTGCTGGCTTTTCAAATTATGGTACTCCAGTTGACTATTGTGCTCCTGGTGTTTCCATTCAATCAACATGGAAAGACGGAGGATATAATACTATAAGTGGTACATCAATGGCGGCACCTCATGCAGCAGGAGTTTTGCTTTTAGGAAATCCAAGTACTGATGGTACCGTGAACGGTGACCCAGATGGCAGCGCTGATCCAATAATTCATACCTAATCGACATTATTATAAAAATAAAAAGGAGGATTTTAAAGTCCTCCTCTTTTTTATGACTACAAATCAAAGCCCATATTTACCCCCAACTTATTAGCAATAAGTCTGGCTATTTTAACTTTTAATTCTGGTATTTTAATACTTGCAGTAACTTCACTTGTAAAAGCATACATTAACAACGCTTTTGCTTCTTTCTTAGGAATTCCACGTTGTTGCATGTAGAACATTGCATTTTCATCTAATTGACCTATTGTACAACCGTGTGAACATTTTACATCATCAGCAAAAATTTCCAATTGTGGTTTCGCATTAATAGTAGCTTTATCACTCAATAAAATATTGTTGTTTTGTTGGAACGCATCTGTTTTTTGTGCCTCTTTTTCAACAAATATTTTACCATTGAAAACTCCAGTTGCATTACCATCAAGAATGGTTTTGTAATTCTGATGGCTCTCACAATTTGGAGTAGCGTGATTCACCAAGGTATAATGATCAACATGTTGTTTGTCTCCAATAATAGTAATACCTTTTAATGTTGAATCAATGCGCTCCCCTTGGTGGTAGAAATTCAAGTTGTTACGTGTTATATTTCCTCCGAATGAGAACGTATGTACTGAAACTCTACTCTCTTGCTTTTGCGCAATGTAAGTATTATCAATCATGTTTGCGGTCTGCACATCATTTTGTACTTTGTAATAATCTACAATAGCACGCTTTTGAGCAAAAATCTCAGTTACTGAATTTGTCAATACAGGATTTGAATTCAAACTTTGGTGACGCTCAACAATTTGCACATGTGCATTTTCACCTACAATAACCAAATTTCTTGGTTGAACCATTAAAGCCGCTTCATTTCCTGTAGAGAAATAAATAATCTCTATAGGTTTATCCACCACTTTACTCTTTGGAATATTGATATAAGCCCCTTCGTGTGAAAAAGCCGTATTTAACGATGTTAAAGTCTCTTCCTTACTCGCAATTTGATTGAAATAAGTATCAATCACCATTTTGTATTTTGGCTTTGTTAATGCCGATGACATCAAACAAACATCCAGTCCGTCATGAGTTGTAGATGACAAAAACGAACTGAAAACACCATCAATAAATACCACTTTAAAAGTATCTATCTCGTGTAAGAAATATTTTTTTACTTCTTTAAACTCAATAGCGTTCTCTTGCTTTGGGAAAACTGAAAAATCATTCTTTAAAACTGCGTTTAAAGACGTGTATTTCCATGCTTCTTCTTTCTTCGTAGGAAACCCTTTATCTTCGAAATTTTTTATGGCTTGACTTCGAACTTCATGCAAATCTTCATTTCCTTGAAACTTTTCTTCAAAAGCCATGAAGGAAGCCAACATTTTTTCTTTCAACTCCATATTATGCTTCTTGTTCTTGTTTAATCCAGTCGTATCCTCTTTCTTCAAGCTCTAATGCTAAAGCAGCTGTTCCTGATTTCACAATCTTTCCATCCATTAATACGTGAACAAAATCTGGAACGATGTAATCTAATAAACGTTGATAGTGTGTAATCACTAAAACCGCATTATTTTCATTTTTCAACTTGTTAACTCCGTTTGCAACGATACGTAAAGCATCGATATCCAAACCAGAATCTGTCTCATCTAAGATGGCAATTTTTGGTTCCAACATTGCCATTTGGAAAATTTCATTACGTTTCTTTTCACCTCCCGAAAACCCTTCGTTTAAAGAACGTGATAAAAACTTACGATCCATTTCTAATAATTCTGATTTCTCACGAATCATTTTCAACATTTCATTAGCTGGCATTTCAGGCTCATTATTAGCTTTACGTTTCTCATTAATTGCCGTTTTAATGAAGTTTGTAACCGAAACTCCAGGAATTTCTACTGGATATTGGAATGATAAGAAAACTCCTTTGTGTGCTCTTTCTTCAGGCGCTAATTCTGATAAATCTTCTCCGTCTAAAAAGATTTCACCCTCAGAAACTTCATAATTTTCGTTTCCTGCAATAATTGAAGACAAAGTCGATTTACCAGCACCGTTAGGCCCCATAATCGCATGTACTTCACCTGCTTTAATTTCAAGGTTGATTCCTTTTAATATGTCTTTATCTTCTACTGAAGCGTGTAAATTTTTTATTGATAACATTGTATGAATGTATTTTATATTCTGAATTATGATTGATTATCCTACGGAACCTTCTAAAGAGATTTCCAATAATTTTTGAGCTTCCACAGCAAACTCCATTGGTAACTTGTTCAAAACTTCTTTACTGAAACCGTTAACAATTAAAGCAATAGCTTTCTCTGTTGGAATACCTCTTTGATTACAGTAGAATACCTGGTCTTCACCAATTTTAGAGGTTGTTGCTTCGTGCTCAATTTTAGCCGAAGTATTTTTACTTTCAATATAAGGGAAAGTATGAGCACCACACTCATTACCCATTAATAAAGAATCACATTGTGAAAAGTTACGTGCATTTTCAGCTCTTGAAGAAATTTGCACTAAACCTCTATAACTGTTTTGTGATTTTCCAGCAGAAATACCTTTAGAAATAATCGTTGACTTGGTATTTTTACCCAAGTGAATCATCTTTGTTCCAGTATCGGCTTGTTGGAAATTATTAGTAACGGCAATCGAATAAAATTCACCAATTGAGTTATCACCTTTCAATATACATGAAGGGTATTTCCAAGTAACTGCGGAACCTGTTTCAACTTGCGTCCAAGATATCTTTGCATTTTTCTCACACAAACCTCTTTTGGTTACAAAGTTGTACACTCCTCCTTTACCTTCTTTATTTCCTGGATACCAGTTTTGTACAGTAGAATATTTAATCTCTGCATCATCTAAAGCGATTAATTCTACAACAGCAGCGTGTAATTGATTTTCATCGCGACTTGGTGCTGTACACCCTTCTAAATACGACACATAACTTCCTTCATCAGCAATTACCAATGTTCTTTCAAACTGACCTGTTCCACCTTGATTGATACGGAAATAAGTTGAAAGTTCCATCGGACATTTTACACCTTTTGGAATATAACAGAAACTCCCATCAGAAAAAACAGCCGAATTTAAAGCCGCGTAAAAGTTATCTTTCTGTGGAACCACTGTTCCTATGTACTTACGTACCAATTCTGGATGTTCCTTAATAGCTTCCGAAATACTCATAAAAATGATACCTTTCTCAGCCAATGTCTTTTTAAAAGTAGTTGCTACCGAAACAGAATCAACAACAATATCAATAGCAACATTGTTTATTTTTTTCTGCTCGTCTACAGAAATACCAAGCTTTTCATACATAGCTAATAATTCTGGATCAACATCATCTAACGTTTTATTTGGATCTGCCTTCTTTGGCGCAGAATAATATGATATCGCCTGAAAATCTGGCTTTGTATAGTGTACATTTGCCCACTCAGGCTCAACCATTTCCTGCCATGCACGGAAAGCTTCTAAACGCCATTCCGTCATCCATTCTGGCTCGCCTTTCTTTAATGAAATAGCGCGAACAATTTCTTCGTTTAACCCCACAGGAAACGTTTCCGAGTCCAGTTCGGTGTAAAATCCGTATTCGTATTCTTTATTTTCTAATTCGACTTTTAAATCGTCTTCTGTGTACTTTGACATAATATTTTTTTAGTTATAGCGAAAATGACTCTCCGCAACCACAAGTTCTATTTGCATTTGGGTTGTTAAATACAAAACCTTTTCCATTTAATCCTCCTGAGAACTCTAAAACAGTTCCAGCTAGATAAAGAAAACTTTTCTTTTCCACTGCAATTCTCACATTGTTGTCTTCAAAAATTTTGTCGTTTTCTCCAACCTCTTTGTCAAATTTTAATTCATAAGACAAGCCAGAGCAACCACCACTTTTGACACCAACACGCACATAGTCATTTGCAGCATTAAAACCGTCTTCCTGCATCATTTCGACGATCTTTTTACTTGCTGTATCCGATACTTTTATCATTTACTATTTTGATTTTGTCTAAATTAACTGCAAAGATAAGCCTTTTAACTCTTTTTTCCATACCCGCTAACATTTTTATAACTTATCATACAATAATTAGAATTTATTGTTGCACACAATTTCTAAATGCTACTTTTTTTGTAATTTGGCAAACAAATTTTTTCAAATGAAATTACATCCTATAGAAGCCGGAAATTTTAAGCTCGATGGTGGTGCTATGTTTGGCGTAGTTCCGAAAACCATTTGGAACAAAACCAATCCAGCAGACAACAATAACTTGATTGATATTGCTGCACGTTGCTTACTTATTGAAGATGGAAACCGATTAACGCTTATTGACACTGGTATGGGTAATAAACAATCGGAAAAGTTTTTTGGTTATTATTCACTATGGGGTGATCATTCATTAGACAAATCTTTAGCAAATGTAGGATTTCATCGAGATGATATCACCGATGTTTTTATGACACACTTACATTTTGACCATTGTGGCGGAAGTGTCAATTGGAATAAAAATAGGACAGCATATGAAGTAGCTTTTAAAAATGCGAAATTTTGGACTAATGAGAACCATTGGGAATGGGCAACAAAACCAAACCCTAGAGAAAAAGCTTCTTTCCTGCATGAAAACATCATTCCAATGCAAGAAAGTGGACAATTGCATTTTATAAATCGTCCAGAAGGAGACTTTGGTTTTTCCAAAGAAATGGGATTTGACATCTTTTTTGCGGATGGTCATACCGAAAAGCAAATGTTACCACACATCAATTATAACGGAAAAACAATTGTTTTCTGTGCCGATTTATTAGCAACAGCAGGACATATTCCTTTACCATATGTTATGGGATATGATACGCGTCCGCTTTTAACAATGGGGGAAAAAGAAAAATTCCTAAATGCTGCAGCAGACAACAACTACTATTTATGGTTGGAACACGATGCACACAATCAAATTATAACTGTAGAACATACGGAAAAAGGAGTACGCCTAAAAGACGTATTCACTTGTGACGAAATCTTAAAATAGTGTTAAGACTATATAATGTTGTAACATTTTAAACGGATTTTTGTCAAATGAAAAATTATTAAAAAACATAAACACAAATAAATGAGAACTTTAAAACCTTTTTACTTATCTGCTACTTTAGCATTAGCTTTAGCGAGTTGTGGTGGGGCCAAACAAATGGTTTCTACACCAATTGAAAACATTGACAATCAACCACTAAAAGTAACGCCTTTAGCTGAAAAAGATTTAGAAAGATGGAGTCATTTAGACTTAGCAAAAGACACAGTACCGGGAATGAGCGTTGATAAGGCATATGCTGAGCTATTGAAAGGTAAAAAAAGTACAACTGTAATTGTTGGAATTGTTGATTCTGGAGTTGATATCCGTCATGAAGACTTACAAGGAATGGTTTGGAACAATCCAAAAGAAATTGCAGGAAATGGTATCGATGATGACAACAACGGTTATATCGATGATATGCATGGGTGGAACTTTCTTGGAGACAGTAACAATGAAAGATTAGAAATGACGCGTATCGTTGCACAAGGACCAAGTGCTCCAGATTATGCAAAAGCAAAAGCACAATTAGATGAAGAAATTGCTGGGGTAATGCAAACTAAACAACAAATCGATATGATTGTTGCTGCTGACAAAGCGATTAAAGATTACTTGAAAAAAGACAACTTTACTTTAGAAGATGTTAAAGGAATTGAAACTACTGACGCTTCGCTTTCACAATATAAAGCAATGTTTTCGCAAATTTTAGCTGGTCAATCAAAAGAAGCATTTGACGCTAGAATTAAAAAAGGAGCAGACTACGTGTACGATCAATTAAACTACAACTTGAATGTTAATTTTGATGCTAGAAAAGTAGTAGGTGACAATGTTGACGATTTAACAGACACTAAATACGGAAACAACAACGTAATTGGACCAAACCCAGAAGATGCTAAACATGGTACTCACGTTGCAGGTATCGTAGCTCAGGTGAGAGGTAACGGTAAAGGTGGAGACGGTGTTGCTAAAGATGTTAAAATCATGGCGGTGAGAGCGGTACCAAACGGAGACGAGTATGATAAAGATATCGCATTAGGTATTCGTTATGCAGTTGACAACGGAGCAAAAGTAATCAACGGTTCTTTTGGTAAATATTATTCTCCACACAAAGAATGGGTTCAAGATGCATTAAAATATGCTGCTTCTAAAGATGTATTAGTGATTTTTGCTGCTGGTAATGATTCTAAAGATTTAGATGTAGAAAACAAATACCCATCAGATTCATATGATGGTGCTCCAGAAATTTCAAACAATGTATTAATTGTAGGTGCATTAAACGTAAAATATGGTAGCGATATGGTAGCTCCATTCTCAAACTACGGTAAAAAGAATGTTGACGTATTTGCTCCAGGTATGAAAATTTACGCTACTACTCCAAACCAAACTTACGAGTACTTACAAGGTACTTCAATGGCATCGCCAAACGTTGCTGGTGTAGCGGCTTTAATCCGTTCATACTATCCAAAACTTTCTGCTTCTCAAGTTAAGCAAATCATCATGGAAAGTGGTTTATTAGTTAAAAACAATGTAAAAGTTGGTGAAGATCAACACACTGCTAACTTTACAGATGTTTCTAAAACAGGTAAAATTGTAAATGCTTACAATGCAATTATCATGGCAGATAAAATGTCAAAATAATTGTGTCTTAAACAAATAAATATTCCAAACCACAAAGAACACTTTATAGTGCCTTTGTGGTTTTTTTAATTTTAACAAACGATGAAAAAAATACTTTTATTTTCCTTTTTTTCAGTTTTAGGATTCAGTCAAAACAATCCAAATCCAGGATACTGGCAACAGCATGTTGACTATAAAATGGAAGTTGACATGAATGTTAAAGATTTCCAATACAAAGGGAAACAGGAACTAGCCTATACTAACAACTCTTCTGATACTTTACGCAAAGTATTCTACCACTTGTATCCAAATGCTTTCCAACCGGGTAGTGAAATGGATGCCCGTTTGCAAGCCATAGCCGATCCAGACAAAAGGATGGTAAAAACCTTCAAAAAAGCGGACAAAGAAGTTAAAGAAAGTCGCATTAGCACACTTAAACCAGATGAAATCGGTTATTTAAAAATTACCAATTTCAAACAAAATGGTATTAATGCACAAACAAAAGTGGTGGGAACGGTTTTAGAAGTTACTTTAAACCAACCTATTTTACCAAAACAAACGGTTAATTTCACGCTTGATTTCGATGGTCAAGTACCTTTACAAGTACGTCGATCTGGAAGAAATTCAGAAGAAGGTGTAGCGTTATCAATGACGCAATGGTACCCAAAAATGGCCGAATACGATTTCGAAGGATGGCACGCTGACCCTTACATTGGAAGAGAATTCCACGGAGTATGGGGAAATTTTGATGTAAAAATCACGATTGACAAAGATTATACTGTTGGAGGAACAGGATACTTACAGAACAAAAATGAAATTGGACACGGTTACCAAGACACAGGAGTTGAAGTAAAATATCCAAAAAAAACTAAAACACTTACTTGGCATTTCGTTGCGCCAAATGTTCACGATTTTACTTGGGCAGCAGACAATGAATACATCCACGACATGATTCTAGGTCCAAATGATGTGGAATTACACTTCTTGTATAAAAACAAAAAGGAGAACTTGGAAAACTGGAAGAACCTACAACCAAAAACGGCTGAACTTTTAAACTATTTCAATACGCACGTAGGACCATATCCTTACAAACAATATTCTGTAATTCAAGGTGGTGACGGCGGAATGGAATACGGCATGTGTACCTTAATTACAGGTAATCGAAGTTTTGCTAGCCTTGTAGGTGTAACTGCACATGAGTTTGCACATTCTTGGTTTCAGTTTGTATTAGCATCAAACGAATCAAAACACGAATGGATGGATGAAGGGTTTACTTCTTTCATTTCAGATTTGGCAATGCAAGAAGTATTACCATCTAAAAATAGCAAAGACGAAAATCCTTTTGAGAGCGCTTATGCTAACTACCGATATTTAGCAAACAGCGGAAAAGAACAGCCCCTTTCAACACATGCTGATCGTTATGATTACAACATGTCATATGGTATCAATGCCTACAGTAAAGGAGAAGTTTTCTTAGCACAATTGGGCTACATCATTGGAGCTGATAATTTGATGAAAACCTTAAAACGCTACTATGCTGACTATAAATTAACGCATCCAACACCAAACGACATCAAACGTTCTGCTGAAAAAGTTTCTGGAGCAAATTTAGATTGGTACTTGGTAGATTGGACACAAACGACAAACACTATCGACTATGCCGTTAAAACGGTAACAGAAACAAACGATAAAACACAAATTACTTTGGAGCGTATTGGTAGAATGCCAATGCCTATTGACCTTTTGGTAGTTTATGAAGATGGTTCTCAAGAAACCTTTTATATACCAAATACGTTAATGCGTTGGGAAAAACCAAATCCATACGCTTTAGAAAGAACCGTTTTAAAAGGTTGGGATTGGGCATACCCTACTTTCACCTTTGAAATTGCTAAAAAAGGCGCTAAAGCGGTTGTGATTGATCCAAGTGGTTTAATGGCCGATGTTAACCTTGACAATAACGTTTACGAGAAACCATAAGCGTTTCACAATAAATTTTAAAGAGGCGAATCTTAATGGTTCGCCTTTTTTTATACCTTTGCTCCAATGAAATTCACGTATCCCAAACACGAAAAATTAAAAAGCAAAACTACTATTGAATTGCTATTTTCCGAAGGCAAATCGGTTTCCAAATATCCGTTGCGTTTGGTTTATGTTGAAAATCCAGATGAAAGCGAAAAAATTAAGTTTGGGGTTTCCGTTTCTAAAAAATACTTTAAAAAAGCAGTAGACCGTAATCGCTTTAAACGTGTACTACGCGAATGCTATCGTTTGAACAAAGACGTTCTCTTGGAGGGAACCGAAAAGAACTATGCCATAATGTTTTTTTATCAAACCAAAGAACGACTATCCTACACAGAAATTAACGAGAAAACCATACAGCTGTTTAAGAAATTTATTACCGAAATTCAAAAATAACTTAGAAAGACAAAACTCCTTATTGCCAATCATTTAAAATTTACAGACTTTTTAACAAAAAAAGCTATCACATACCTCATCCTGTCGTATAAATATGACAATCAACGCCTAAGATTCGGTTTTAATACTTTATTTTTATATTTTTGTTAGGATAGATGCTTAAGGATTAACTTACATTTATCCACTAATCTATATTCCTATGCGAAAAAATCTACTCGTAAGTGTTGTGGTTTTTATATTTGGATTACAACTTTGTCATGGACAGATTTTAATTTCTTTACTACTCGGTGACAAACTAAATTCAGGAAAAGTGGAATTTGGATTAGATGGAGGTTTAGCCGTTTCCGAATTAGCCGGAATGCCCGATTCTAAAAATTATTCTTCCATGCATTTGGGTTTCTATTTTGACATCAAAATGAAAGAAAATTTATTTCTTCATACAGGCGTTATTGTAAAATCAAATCTCGGTGCAAAAGGAATAGCCTACAATTTGAACGAACAAGATGTCAACCCTCTTTTTTCAGAAGCTACTGCAACCCGAAAAATAAACTATTTCAACATTCCTATCTATGCGAAGTACAAATTTTACAAACAAATATACTTTGAGGCAGGTCCTCAAATAGGATTACGATATAAAGCAAAAGATTTGTTTAAAACAACTAATGAAAGTGGCAAAGAAATCACTTTAGAAAGCGATGTAAAAGACCAATACCATCTCTTTGATTTGGGAGTAACTGGCGGACTTGGCTATAAATTAATGAAAGGCACAGGTATCAATCTTGGGGTAAGATATTACGCAGGGTTACTTAATATTGCAAAAGACGGATACCCAAAACAACGTAACAATGTATTTTACGTATATGCCGGAATTCCAATAGGAGCAGGAAAAAGTAAATCAAAAAATTAAGACTATGCTGAAAAGAATAATTTTAATCGTATCCGTTTCGTTAATTTTTACAAATTTTTCAAATGCACAAGGTTACGGGAAGTCAAACAATCCAGCCTATCAAGCCTACTATGACAGTATTAAAACCATGGATTACAATCATACTTTTCCCATTTTAGGCAAAAAAGCGTATAAAAGAGGATATGATGTGCCTTATCCATGGGGCATTAGTGCAGTGTTTTTTACACAAAAACAAGAAATCAACATCAAAAGAACCTCAATTGGTTTCAATGGAGGAGACAAAGTTGACCTTAGCAATTACATCAATTTTGGACCTACCATTGCAACTACAAACGCTTATACCGTAAGACCTGATTTATGGATCTTACCTTTTTTAAATGTTTATGCCATTATGGGAGGTGGTACAACGCAAACCGAAGTAACATTACTCAATCCAATCAGCATTGAAACCACTCAGAGATTTGACGCTAGTTCATTTGGTGTTGGTGCAACTTTAGCCGGGGCCATTGGTCCAGTTTGGATTGCTTGGGATAACAATTATAATTTTGCAGATGTTGATGTGGTTGTAGAACCTATACCCGCTTTTAACAGTAGTTTACGTGTAGGACATACTTTCATGGACCCCATAAAACCAACACGAACGCTTTCGGTATGGGTAGGCACGTTTTATCAATCCATTCAAAACGACACTGAGGGAAGTATTGCAATACAAGATGTTTTCCCAAATTTTGGCGATGGAAGTAAAATTGCCGATCTTAGGGAATGGGCTGATGGTTTGCCTCTAGCCCAGAGAGTTGTTGCCAATCAAATCATTAATAAATTGGAAGATATTTCAAACGGTATCGATCCTGGAGAAGCAACTATTGACTATAAATTAGACAAAGAAGTTGCGGCTCCTTTTAACTTAATATTTGGTGCACAATACCAATTCAATAAAAATTGGATTGTAAGAACGGAATTGGGTGTTTTTGGAAAACGAAGCCAATTCATGTTGAATCTTAACTACCGATTCCAAGGGTTTTAATTAAATTCGTTTCTTTTTCACTGTTCTTATCATCACATTAAAACATTTTCAGAACCTTTTTTATACCTGTTAAATGAAATATTTAAGCATTTATCCTTAATTTAGCCATGGTCTACCTTTAGACTCTTGCTGAATAAGAAAAAATTGTGCTAAAAATGAATCATCTTTTCCAAAAAAAATACATCCTAACTGCATTGGCTGCAGGCTTTTTATTTGTTGGTGTAAGTTTTCGTAACGATTTCTTTGAAATTGCCAAACAGATTGAAATCTTTACCGCCATGTTCAAAACGGTGAATCAAAACTATGTAGACGAAACCAACCCTGGTGAGTTAATGGATGTTGCCATAAAAAACATGTTGGCCGAACTTGATCCCTATACTGTATTCTTTAACGAACAAGATGTTTTAAAATTTAAAATCAATAATACTGGTGAATACACGGGTATTGGAGCTTTAGTGCAACGCCGTGAAGGTCGAGTATACTTGCGTGAGATTTACAAAGGTTTTCCTGCCGACAAAGCGGGTTTAAAAGCTGGAGACGAAATTATTCAAATTGATGATATCAATTTAAAAGAATACAAAGAAGATGCTTCACAATTGTTAAAAGGAACGAAAAATACTTCGGTAAATATCAAATACATGCGTCAAGGTAAAACGGCTTCTACTGCAATCGTTTTAAATGAAGTAGAAATAAAAGCAGTTCCCTACTACGCCTTATTAGACAATCAAGTTGGCTACATAGTACTAACAAAATTCACAGAAAAAGCAAGTTCGGAAACTAAAGCAGCACTTTTAGACTTAAAAAATCAAGGGGCTACAAAAATTGTTTTAGACTTACGCAATAATCCTGGAGGTCTATTACACGAAGCTGTTAATATCTGTAATTTATTTGTGCCAAAAGGAGAAGTAATCGTTACCACAAAATCGAAAAACGAAAAACACAACAATACCTACAGAACCCGATTTGAACCTTTGGATTTGGAAATTCCATTAGCGGTTATTGTGAACGGAAAAAGTGCATCGGCTTCAGAAATTGTTTCAGGAGCTTTACAAGATTTGGACCGTGCAGTGATTTTAGGAAGTCGCAGTTTCGGAAAAGGTTTGGTACAACGTCCTCTTAATTTATCATACGGAACGCAAGTAAAAGTAACCATTTCCAGATACTACACCCCTTCTGGTCGTTGTATTCAAGCATTAGATTATTCCCGTAAGGACAAGAACGGAAAAGCTATTAAAAAAGATAAAAACGAATTTACTGCTTTCCAAACCAAAGGCGGCAGAACGGTTTATGATGGTGGTGGAATTTCACCTGACATCGCAATTGAAGAAACTAAAACCAGTACAATAACCGATGCATTGATTAAAAATGATGCCATTTTCGACTTTGCAACTCAATTGTATTATAAAAACCCAAATACAACTACTGTTTCTGAAAGCGATTTCAACAACTTTAAAACCTTCATCAAGCAAGACAAGTACAGTTTGGATACCGAGACTGAATTGGCGCTTAAAAATGTCTTAGAAAAAGCTAAAAAGGAACAAATTCAAGACGACATCAACACGGCTTACGAACAATTGCATGCGGCCTTAGTAAAAAGTGAAGAAGCAGAGGTTTCAAAATACAAAAATGAAATAGTAAAGCTTTTACAAGAAGAGTTGATTATCCGCAATCAATACCGCGAAGGCTTGTATACTTTTTATACACAAAACAATACCGAAATCAAACGTGCCAAAACTATTTTAAACGATGCAACAGCCTACAAAGCACTGTTAAAATAAAACTACATGCGGTTACTATTAGCTTGTTTAATCTTACTTATGTCCTTTTTTGCCAACGCTCAAGAAGAGGAAGTGCATTCCATATATTTTGAGTTTGACAAATACAATTTAAGAGAAGACCAAGCAACGGATGTGATTGCCTTTGTCCAAAAATTAGACACCACGAAAGTAGAATCTATAGAGATCTTTGGGTATTGCGATGATCGTGGTAAAGATGCTTATAATTTCAAACTGTCCAATAACAGAGCGAATACCGTTAAAAACAAACTGATTGAAAAGGGCATCAAAAACAAAATTATAATTACCATTGAGGGTAAGGGCCGAGTATTGATCGATGACGATTTACTGGATAATATTCCGGAGGTACGTTCCAAAAACCGCCGTGTGGACGTAGTAGTCAATTATAAACCCGTTACGGTAGCCGATTTAAAAATTCCTGGAGTATACAATACTATTCCCAAAAATCCAGTTGTAGGCGACCGTATTTATTTGGAAAAATTGCTTTTTGATCGCGGTAGCAGCCAACTTACTTATGCCGCTAAAAAAGAACTTGACCGAATGGCAAAATTGCTCATGCGATACAAAAATATTGAATTTGAAATTCAAGGACATGTATGCTGCACGCCAACCTTTCACAAAGAGGCAATAGACAATAAAACCAAAAAACGCGAACTCTCTAAAAACAGAGCAATGGCTGTTTACAAATACCTAAGTTTCAAAAAAATTAATAAAACTCGAATGACGTACAAAGGTTTTGGTAACAGTCAACCTCTTGGAAAAGGATCACAATTTGACCGTAGAGTGGAACTAGTAATTACCAAAATTTAGTGCTTTGTACACAACACTTTCTTTAAATAAAAAATAAGAAAAGTAATACTAAAAGTAATTTTGTTTGCGTTTTAGATAAACACATACCTCCTAGCATGAAAAAACAATTGTTTCTTTTGGCAACACTTTTTGTTGTAAATGTTTTTGCGCAAAATAACAATACGGGTACCTTATACTACAAAGCAACTGTAGGTTACGACGATTGGTTCAAATCGTTACCAAAGGAAATGCAAGACAATTACAAAAAGGATATTGAAGCCCAAAAACACCAGTTAAACTTCACACTAGAAGCAGCTAATTTTCAACGCATAACCGATATGAATTACAATTTCGATTCCTATTACTACACTAAAGCCGGAGATTCAGTAACACAGAATTACAGAAACGATGCTCAATTTGGTAAACTCATTATTCTAAAAAACCGATTGGTAAACTGGAAATTGGGTGCTGAAACTAAGATAATAGCGGGTTTTGAGTGCTATAAAGCCGAATCGGAATATGAAATGAAAAGTGGCAACAAAACAATTCCTATCCCATTAATTGCGTGGTACTGTCCGCAAATTCCAGCTTCATTTGGGCCCTTTGGTTATGGTGGCTTACCTGGAATGATACTAGAATTTCAAGAACGCAATGTAGTATATGGGGTATACCAAATGGATTTTACAAACCATGCTCCAACGATAAAAATTCCAAAAGAAGGTAAAAAAATAGACGAAGCATTCTACCACAAAATGATACAGCAACGCTACAGTAAATAGTCTTATAATCTAGCAAACGTTACCTTATTAAACCAAGTCTCAAAAAATGAAACCCCTAATAACTCTCATCTTTTTTTGCTGTCTTACAGCATACAGTCAAACCTCGGGTAGTATCACTTACAAATCCTTTTTTTCGGAGAAACAAGCAACTGAAGAATTAAAAGTAAAAGACAGAATGTGGTATCAACTAGAGCTTGACCGAGAAATGATGGCACAAATGCTTCGTTTTAAACTCGATTTCAATCAAGACGAATCAATGTTTTACTTAGCCGATAATATGATATCAGATAATGAAAATAAAAATACTAAAAAGTATGTTACAGGTTTATTTTATGGATTGGATTACTTTTATATCAACCGAACAAAAGATACTTTGGTTGAACAATTACAATATTCCTTTGCAACGCTTTTAAAAAAAAGGAAAGCTAGTTTTGCCAACTGGAACTTAACAAATGAAACCAAAACAATAGAAGGTTATACCTGTTATAAAGCCACCTATACCTACATTCAAAAATGGAATGGTAGAGAATTTGAATGGCCGGTAGTCGCTTGGTATTGTCCAGAAATTCCGATCCCACTGGGGCCAATACGATACTCTGGCTTACCAGGTTTAATTTTAGAATTGCATGAAAAAGAAACAGGATATGTAGTAGAAAAAATTGACTTCCATGCAAAAGAAATTAAAATTAAGGAGCCAAAAGAAGGAGAAAATTTAACGGATGATGAAATTAAAAATCGAGATAGAAAAGTTAAAGAGTCTTATTGAGAAATTTTTTTTAATTGCAAAAACAACGTTTATAGACTTGCATAAAAAATATTTCATTTATAAAAAAACAACATTAATTTAACAAATTAAGATTCAAAATATTGATTTCAAGCACCATATACAAACTCAAACTTTAACAAATAATACAGAAAACATGTAATACAAAACTTACTTTTATTTGTTACTTGCAAAAAGGAAACAGTTGAAAAAATGGATATTTATATGGATGCAGTTTTGTCTTTTTTAGCTGCTGCAGTAGAACAATGAAATTGTGAATACACTTTTACAGAGCAACAAGAAATTATTAATGGTTTTTATGCAGTCTGTATATATATGCAAACTACAATATTTATTATTCGGGATTACCAGCTGAAAGTTATTAAAATTTAAGGGCTGAAAAGCCCTTTTTAATATAAAAAATTATGAGATTATTACTAATTACAGTTTTGTTTGTATATAATTTTTTACAAAGTCAATCAATTATTGTTCACTATGAACTATTGCCAAAACAAATTCAAACTACTGGGGAAATGAATGAAAAAGCAAGGCAAGTAGTTAATATAATCAACAACCATAAACAAAATTTTATTTTAAAAGCTAACTCTAAGGGATATATTTTTAATGATGATGAAAAAACCCTATCTGATTTTGAACAAAAAATAAGAGTTTTGCAAAAGGCAACCGTTTTAATTAATGACTTTTATTATGATGGATCTTCTCAAAAACTATATAAATTAAAAGAAAATTTAAAAATTGAGATTACTAATAAACAAAGCTGGCAACTTGCTAAAGAGACCAAAAATATAAATGGATATACTTGCTATAAAGCAACTTGCGAATGGGAGTATCAAACACGATCAGGAAATTCTGGAATTCGTTCTGCAATTGCTTGGTATACACCACAAATCCCTTTTTCGTATGGGCCAAACGGCTTTCAAAATTTGCCAGGATTAATTTTAGAAATAGAACAAAACGGCAATAAATTAGTGGCCAAAAAAATTGAATTATTTAAGCACAATTTAAATATTTCATTTCCAAAAATGAGAACAGTTGATGAAGAAAAATATAATGAAAAATTACTAGAAAATTCACCCTATTAAATGCAAAAAAGACTCTTAGCACTATTACTTCTATCAATAAGTTTTTTGGTTCAATCTCAAAACTATAGTATCATTTACGGTAAAATGAACTCATTTTCAAATGACGATTTAAACAAAATAACAGATGTAAACATTAAAAATAATGTTATCAATACTATGAATTCATTTAAATTTCTAGAATATGAATTAATTATTAACTATAGTTGTGCAAGATTTAATTACATCGAAAAACTAGATTCCCCAAATATTAACCCTAGAGCAATTAGCGCCGGAGGTGGAAGTGGTATCCATTTCTTTGATTTAAATAAAAATTTAACTATTCACAAAACAGAGTTATTAGGAGATACTTATTTCGTTGAAAAGAAAATAGACTCTTATAAATGGAATATTACTAATGAATCAAAAGAAATAAACGGATTCATATGTTACAAAGCAGAAGCCGATTTCCCTTTTGATGATTTTAGAGGTAAAGGAGTCATTGAATTAGTAGCCTGGTTTTGTCCACAATTCCCATATCCATTTGGTCCAGATATATATTTTGGTTTACCAGGTCTTGTTTTTGAAGCTTATAAAAAAAATACAGCTGTAAAATTTTATCTAAAAAAAATTAAACAACTAGATGAAGTAAATAAAATTGACTTTCCAAAAGAAGAAAAAATTTCAGAGGAAGAAATGACAAAGATTTTTAATAAAACAATGAATGATTTAATTAATCAAAACTGATAATACATTTTGAAGAAGATCTTTCTTTTAATCACATCATTTATCTCAATTATCTCATTCTCCCAAACCCTTACCGGCGTGGTGCAAGATAGCATTGGCAAACCTTTGCAAAATGCCAATGTAATTGCCAAACCATTGGTTGAAAATGCAGGCTTAAAATTTTCCATAGCCGATCACTTGGGTCGGTACAAACTGGAACTGGAAAAAGATACCCCTTACGAGGTAAAAGTTTCCTATTTGGGCTATCAAGAAGCCGTGTTCAACTTGGAAGCTAATTTTGCAATTCGCGAACATATTTTCAAGCTCAAAGAAACCGGGCAAGAACTCAAAGAAATTGTAATCAATTATGAATACCAACCCGTAGTTGTAAAAAAAGACACGCTTATTTACGATGTAAAAGCCTTTACCAATGGTAACGAACGCAAGCTTAAAGAACAACTTGAAAAACTCCCAGGTGTTGAAGTGGATAAAGATGGTGGCGTTACGGTACAAGGAAAAAAAGTGACCAAATTTTTAGTAGAAAATAAATCTTTTTTTGGAGGTGGTACAAAACTAGGCGTCGAAAACATACCTGCCGATGCGGTAGACAAAGTAGAAGTTATTGATAACTTCAACGAAGTGGGTTTTATGAAAAAAGTATCGGATAGTGAGGACCTCGCCATGAATATCAAACTAAAAGAAGATAAAAAGAAGTTCCTCTTTGGTGATATTGAAGCGGGTGCAGAAGTGGCCAATGATAATGGTTTCTATCTGGCCCATAGCGCGCTATTTTATTACACACCAAAAACCAATATTAGTGTAATCGGTGATTGTAACAACATCGGTAAACGCACCTTTTCGTTTCAAGACATGATGCGCTTTCAAGGGGGTGTGAGTAGTTTTATTTCGGGCAGAAAATCACTAACCAATTTGTACAATTTTAGCAACAATACAAACGATGTTGTAGAAAATAAATCGCAATTAGGCGCTTTTAATTTTCGCCAAGAAATCAATTCAAAAATGGACCTAGAAGGCTATGGAATTGTATCAAAACTATTTTCCGCAACCTTAACCGAAAGTAAAAACGAATACCTGCAAAACAGCGCCTTTACCTTTGAAGACAAAACCAATAAGGGAGCAAACAAATCGCTTTTGGGCATTGGAAACATCAAATTGAACTATTCTCCTAGTTCACAATCCCGCTGGTTCTACAATGCTCAATACCAAGCCAGCACCAATGACCGCATGAATCAACTGCTTTCAGTGCGCGACGGACAAAGCAGTACGTTTGAAACCTTTAACAATGCCGATAATGCGCAAATCAAGCAATACCTAGAATGGCACAAACAATATAAAAACCAAAATCACACTACTACTTTTGTGGTGAACCAAAGTTACGACAACAACAAACCGCAAAATACTTGGCTTACGGACACTGAATTTTTAGCTGGATTGGTTCCGCTGGAAAACGATACTTTTTACAATATCCAACAATTGAAAAAAATCAAAAACAATAGTGTTGACGCGCTCTTTAAGCATTATTGGATATTGAACAATTTCAACCATTTGTATACCAATGTAGGGAACAACTTGGGCACCACAGATTTGACCATCGCGGAAAAACAGTTTTTAACTGATGGTACAGTAAATGACTTTGCAGAAAATGGATTTGGAAATGATTTACAATACATTTTAAACGATTTTTATGTAGGATTGGAATACAAGTTTAAAATAGGGAAATGGGTCAATAAACCCGCTTTATACACGCATTTCTATCATATGAAAACCCAACAAATAAGTTCCGATTACACTTTAAACAGAACCTATTTTGAGCCAAGATGGAATAGTGAGTATGAATTCAACCAATCGGAAAACATAAAATTCAACTATAAAATCAGCAATGATTTTCCAGATGTCACAAAATTAATGGAGCGTTATACCTTGCAGAGCTATAATTCGGTTTACAAAGGAAATGCACTGTTACAAAACGAGCGCTTTCATGTAGCAACTCTACACTACATGAAAAATAGTATGTATCGTGGTTTGATGATTTTTGGTAATCTTAGTTTTAATTAAAAAGTGCGAACCATCAGAAATGTTATCGCGCTCGAAGACATCAATCAATTTTCTACCCCAATAATTACAGATAACCCAGAAACAAACTGGCGTGCTAGTGGAAGCATTAGTAAAAAAATATACCGTTTCCGTTTACGATTTAATACCAGTGTCAGTTGGTTTCATTACATCCAAACTTTAAACGGAGTTACTACGGCAAACGACCGCAACAATCAGTCTTTTGGTTTAACCTTGCGCACGGCTTCCAAAAAATGGCCAAGTGCAAGTATAGGATACAATAAAGATTTTAGTCAGTTTTCTGGGCTTACAAAATCAAGTTTTACCAATGACCGCATTTCATTTGATTTGGATGTAAATTTCTTGAAAAATTTCACTTTTAAAACCGATTATGAAGTAACGTTTAATGAAAATAGCAACAATCAAAAAACCGATTATCGCATAGCAAATGCATCAGTAAGCTACAACAAAAAGAATAACCCGTTTCGTTTTGAACTAACGGCTCAAAACTATCTAAACAATGGCGTAAAAGTAAACAATAGCTTCTCAGACTTTATGATATCCAATAACACCACCTACATTTTACCAAGGATGATATTGTTTGGAATCAGCTATAAACTTTAAATTATTTGTGTTAATTTGTTTTGTTTGATAGGCGTTGAATGGAACTATTTAACGCCTTTTCATTTGAATGTGTGGGATGTCATCTTCCAAATACATGTCAGAGGTTTGATCAAAACCATGCGATTCGTAAAACTTTTTCAAATACTGTTGGGCCGAAATTGTAATCTCCGTTTGCTTATAAAATTCACTGACCGCCTGAATGGAAACGTGCATTAAGTCATGTCCAAACTTTTTATCACGGTATTTTGGACTTACCACTACCCTGCCAATTGAAGCTTCATCAAAATAGTAACCTTTGTCAAAAACACGAGCATAAGCGGCCAAATCACCGTTAAAATAACCCAAAACGTGTAAAGCTTTCTCATCTTTACCATCAACATCTTGATAAACGCAATTTTGCTCCACCACAAACACTTCAGAACGCAATTGCAACAACGAATATAGTTCGAAAGTAGAAAGCTCGTTAAAACGCTTTATTTTAAATTCTAATGCCATATAAAAAAGAAAGTTCCCTTTGCAGAGAACTTATATTAATTATTTTAAAAATTTTACCGATTGAATAATCGCTTCCAATTCAAAAACCAAATCACGTTTTGACTTTGATGGATTATAAGTGAATCCTTCCAATACCAAGAAACGATTGTTTTTAGTATCCTTGATAGCGTAGTTTACAAAAGGACCCGCCATAAAATCATTTTTCAATTCCCAAGTTCCTTTTGTCAAATAGGTCTTACGGCCTTCAATTGTAGTATCAAATAGGTAAGGCGCATAGGCTTCTTCGGTAATCATCCAAGTATTGGGTAAAGTTCCGTGAATATTAGCCTTACCAATAGAATCGCGCATGGCAATAATATTCCCGATAACCGAACTGTCATTTTCAATTTTGTTAATCGGAACTTCATACACTAAAATGCTGTTGTAGCCTGATGTAAATTCCTTACGAATCCATAGGAAACCGTCTTTTACCATATCGTACTTGTAACCAAAGCCAATTTTTAAACTCACACCAAATGCATCACGTACTTTTGCATCACTTGTCAAAGCTTTTTTGATGCGTAATTGGTTTTCTTTAATTTCACCTTGCTTAATCGCGTTGGTAATTTCAGTTGCTTTAGCCTCTATTAAACTAAGGATTTCTTCATTGTTACGCCCCACTATTGAAAATACCAACTGTGGTTTTGCATACAGATTTGCTCTTGAGCTAAAACCTGTCTTGTTTGATTTCTCAACAATAATTACATTACGGCTGTTACGAACAAATCCTTCAAATATTTTGGTTGGATATTGATTAAGGCTAAATAACGGTTCTTCTTGCGGAAGACCGTCAACTGGTGCTGCAAATTTTTTGCGAAGCGTATCGCCAATTTCACCTGCCCATAACGATTCATCAATGATTATGGAAACATTATTAATTTTTCCATTAGACTCTGTAAGAATCGCTTGTTTATCTGACGCTGTTTCCTGACAAGAAAACATAATTAACGCACTACATAATAACAGCAATATTTTTTTCATGGTAACAATTTTTATCCGTTTGTTTTTAATTTCATTCCGGGTCTAATTGAGTTACCACTAATACCGTTCCATTTTTTTAAATCATCCGCTGAAACCCCAGGAAATTTCTTTGCGATAGTATACAACGAATCACCCGAACGTACTGTATAAACCCCGCTATTACTAGTGTTGCGCGAAGAGGAACCTCCTGAATAACCACTTGCATAAATTTTTAAAGTTTTTCCTGCTTGGATAGTATTACTACGTAAACCATTCCAACGTTTTAGATTAGCAACAGAAGTATGGTACTTATCAGCAATCACACCAATGCTTTCTCCACGTCTGATTTTATGATAAATCAGATTAGATGTTGGTGCACTTGCTATAGCTGTAGTTTGTATGTTTTCTTTCTTAGCATTCAAATGATCTACATAAGCATAAACTTTGTCCTCATTTGAAAGAAACATTCCTAATTTATTTTTAGGTAAACGTAAAAAATGTGGTTTATCTGCAATATAAGGAATACGATTTAACTTGTAAATAGGATTTAAAAATTCAATTTGCTCTACTGGAATATCCATTAAATCAGAAATTTGCTGGAAAGTGATTTCCTTTTTAACTGCAATTGTATCCGTCTCAAAATAGGTAATATTCGTTTTATTGGGTTGGAAGTTATGATCGTTTTTGTATTCGAAAATATACATCGTTGCTAAAAATGCAGGAACATAGTTAGCGGTTTCACGTGGCAAATTATGACGTATGTTCCAATAGTTTTGACTACCACCAGAACGGCGAATTGCTTTCGATACATTACCAGGACCTGCATTATACGATGCTAAAACCAAACTCCAATCGCCAAAAATATCGTATAAACTTGATAAATATTGACAAGCTGCTTCTGTCGCTTTTATTGGATCGTAACGTTCGTCTACATACGAATTCACTTCAAGGTTAAATTGCTTACCTGTAGGATACATAAACTGCCATAAACCTGTAGCTCCAACTCTTGAACGCGCCTTAGGATTCAACGCCGATTCTACTATGGCCAAATATTTAATTTCCAACGGAACATCGTATTTAGCCAAATGTTCTTCAAACATTGGGAAATAATATTCTGAAATAGCCATTAAACGCTCAAGCGAAGTTTTACGTTTTTTCAAAAATGCTTTGATTACATTTTCTAATGCTGGCGTATACTCCACATGAAAAGGAGTCTTTGCGTCTAAAGCTACCAAGCGCTCCTTAAGCAAATCAGTAGATAAATCAAATGTTACAGTCGAATCAATATTGGTTTCAGAAACATCGGTAACCATAGTTTCAAACAGCTCATCATTGGTAAGTTCAGCTAACCAACGCTCGTCAATACAAGTACTAGTATTGTGATTCACAAAAGTGGTTTTCAAAGAGTCTAAGTACGAAACTTTTGGAAGTACTAATTGAGGTTCATTTAATTCTGCTTCTTGTGCAAAACCAACAGAGGCAGTCAACAATAAAGCAATAATCAGTTTACATCTTTTCATATTCATTCAACATTTAATTTAAAAAAAGGGATTTGGGGGGGAAAGCGAAAGCAATTTTGGATTAATCCAAAATTGCCGCAATACCAGGTAACGTTCTACCTTCAAGCATTTCCAACATAGCGCCACCACCAGTTGAAACATAGCTCATTTTATCTTCAAAACCAAACTGTTTTACAGCCGCTACACTATCACCACCTCCTACAAGAGAGAACGCGCCATTTTTAGTAGACTCTGCAATATAATCACCTAGTTTTACTGTTCCATTTGCAAAAGCTTCCATTTCAAAAACACCTAATGGTCCGTTCCATAAAATTGTTTTTGAATCAAGGATAATACGTTCTACAATATCTAAAGTTTTCGGTCCTACATCCAAACCTTGCCATCCGTCAGGAATTTGTTTCACATCAACAATTTGAGTGTTTGCATCTGCAGCAAATGCATCTGCAGCAACTACATCAACAGGCAAGTGAATTTGAACACCTTTTTCTTTAGCTTTTTTCAATATTTCAATAGCTAATTCTAATTTGTCATCTTCACAAATTGAATTTCCAATAGCACCACCTAATGCCTTGATAAAAGTAAACGTCATACCTCCACCAATAATCATGTGGTTTACTTTATCTAAAATATTCTCAATAATAGTAATCTTTGAAGAAACTTTACTGCCACCTAAAATTGCTGTAACAGGCTTTTCAGAATCACTAAGCACTTTATTGATGCTTACAATTTCTTTTGCTAATAAAGTTCCAAAACATTTACTATCTGCAAAAAATTGAGCAATAATAGCAGTCGATGCATGTGCTCTATGAGCCGTTCCGAAAGCATCGTTAACATAAATGTCACCTAATTTTGCCAATTGTTCAGCAAAAGCAACATCACCTTTTTCTTCTTCAGCATGAAAACGTAAATTTTCCAATAATAGTACTTCTCCAGCTTTTAAATTTGCAGCAGCAGCTTCAGCAGCTTCACCAACACAATTTTCTACAAACTGAACTTTTACTCCTAGTACCTCTTCAATTTTATAAACGATATGACCTAAAGAGTATTTAGGTTCGACTCCTTTTGGACGTCCCAAGTGACTCATTAAAATAACACTTCCTCCTTGCGCTAAAATAGCGTCTATTGTAGGTTTTGCCGCTTCTATACGGGTTGCATCCGTAACTTTAAAATTATCATCTAATGGTACGTTAAAATCTACTCTAATTAACGCTTTTTTATTTTCGAAATTAAAATTTTGAAGTGTTTTCATTCGTTTGTTAAAATTTTATGTTCGGCAAATATAAAATTTTGTGTTTTAAATCGAATACAAAAAAATGTTATAATTATTCATTTAGTAAACTATACGGTTCTGAGTACAAGGACAATTACTTAAGTTTTGTAAGAAATCTAATCCAATTGTAATCATATGTGTACCTGAATTGTAACCAATTATCTCATTAGTAGTAACTTGATACGAATACGCTACGTAAAAATTGCTTTTTTTAAGCCCCACCATTGGTCCTACCGTTACTGGATTAAACGATTGCTCGTTTAAAAAACGTGCGGTTACACCCATCCAATAATAATCTTCAAAACTAAGATATCTGAATTTTAAGTTTAAATCAGTTGTAGAACGACCGTCACTACTGAAATACTGCACTAAAGCAGAAGGTTCCAATTCATAATCTTTATTCCCTGTTCGTAAAATTGTTCCCAAATAAAACTGATAGTTCAATAATAAGTCTGGCTCAATAGCATTAAATTTATCCAAATCCTTTTTCAAGAAGTTAACAGCACTCGCACTGAAATAGAAATCTTTGTAACGGTATAAAAAACCAATATCAAAATTGTAGTTATCTGTTGCGCGATTATCGTCTACAGAAGGGTCGTTCTGACTAGTAAAGTTTTCCGTTTGAATTCTGAAGTGGTTCATGTTAAACGAAAGCCCCAGCGAAAGGTATTGTTCTGTATTATAATCTAAAATTAAGTGCTGCGCAAAAGAGAATTTTGCTCCATACTGACGTGTATTACCATTTTTATCGTTGTAAAAATAAACCCCAACACCACTTCGATCGGCAATTCTAAAGTCACCAGCTAGCGATTGATTTAAAGGAGCGTCTTTGATACCTACCCATTGTGCCAGTCCATTTAAACGCACTCTAGCATTATCGCCAATACCTGCAAATGAAGGTGATATAAGAAAAGGGTTGTCCGCTAAATACTGAGTTTGCGCTGGAATCATCAACTCTTGGGCATGTACTTTTAAAGCAATAACGTTAAGGAGTAAAAAAAGAAATGTATATTTTTTCATTGTATGCATTTTTTAAATATCCCCCAAGCTCTTAATTACTTGGGGGTGTGTATTATTCACTTATTCTTGGGTTATCTGTAAAGTGTGAAGTTACCCACAAACTCTCTAGTATCATCCTCACCGTTCAATTTAACAACGTACCAATAATCACCTGTAGGTAGTAAGTTATTGTTGTATGTACCATCCCAACTTTGTCCTGGTTTTAACGTCATAATTTTACGGCCGTAACGATCAAAGATATAAGACACCATGTTTGGATAATTGTCGGTATATCTTGGACTCCATCCATCATTATTACCATCACCATCTGGTGTAAAGTAATTTGGAATTTCTACATCGTAGAATGTCATAAAGATTGTTTGTACATCCTGACAACCGTTTGCATCTTCTACCATCACAACATAAGTACCTGTATGGTTAATTAAGAATACATTCGTTGATCCCATAGCAACATTATCTACATAATATTGATACCCTCCAGCACCTCCAACAGTTGTTGCAGTGAATTGGTTAAGACCTGTCTCTGCTAAACTTAAAACTGGAGAAGTATAGCTCACGATATTGAAAGTTAATTCTTTCACACAGCCATTTTGGTGTTCTACTGTAACCGTATGCGCTCCTGGGCTAACATTAGTAAAGATATTAGAAACTTGAGAAGTGTTTCCATCTAAGCTAAATGTAAATTCTGATAATGGAACTGAATTATTAACTGAAATAATCACTTCATTTCCTGGTGCATTATCAATACAGTTGTAATTAATATCAAAATCTTCTTGAACGTCAACACCTGGATCAAGTGTTTGTAAGAAATCAAGTGTACATCCATTTGCATCAGAAATCATGAATACATTATCACCACTTGGTAAACCTGTAAATGTGAAATCTCCTGTTAAAGATGATAAAGTTGTAGTTCCGTCTGTTGCTGTATAACCTATATTCATTGGGTTCCCATTACTGTCAGTTGTTGTTGTAGTTCCACCGATGACAGAGAATGAAATCGTACCACCATCACCAAAACATACCTCACTTTGAATATTCAATCCATCCAATTCAATCGGATCTGGCTGAAGAATTGTAAACTCAATAGGAGGAATTGTACATCCCGCCTGATCTTGAACATAAACGGTATAGTCACCTGGTAATAAGTTGATAAATGTTCCAGAATTTACTGATTCATTTGGTGCAGATGATATAGAATATTGGATTAATCCTGTTCCTCCTGTCGCTACTACTGTAATGGAACCGTTAACCGAGTCATAACATGTTAAATCTGTTGACGTTGCAGTATAGGTAATCGGTGTAGGCTCTGTAATTGTAAATGATACGGAAGTACCCTCACAATCACCACTTGTTACTTCAACCGTATATGTTCCTGCCGGTACATTTTCAAAAATACCTGGAGATGTTTGTACAACACCGGCAGTTACTGGAAGTAATTGATACGCATAATTTCCTAATCCATATTCAGCACTTGCATACACTGTAGCAGTACCTCCATTACAACTAATAAATGCATTAGCTGTATCAACAGTCACTACAACTGGATTAACTGGTTCAACAATGATTTGATTTGAAGCAGCAACCACACAGTTATTTGCGTCTGTAATGTAATATTGATAAGTACCTGCTGTAACATTAAATGACATTGAACCTCCAGAAAGTGGAGCAAATGGTCCTGATGGAGAAGTACTATATTGATATGGAGCTGTACCACCTGTAGCAGTTAATGTAATAACAGCATCAACTAAACATGTTGGTGTTGATGTCATTGTTAAGTCACCTGTTGCATTTGTAGCGGGTTCTGTAATAGTAACAGAAGTTGTTGTAAATGTACAGGTGAAAGAATCTGTAATCGTTACTTCGTAAGTACCTGCGCCTAAATTTGCAAAAACATTACTTTGTTGTGGAGCAGTACTTAAACCTGTTACTGTATTAGTTAATACAAATAAATAACCACTTCCTTGACCTCCAGAAACATTTGTTACTGTAATTGTGGCACTAGTATCTCCTAAACATGGTAAACTTGTTGTAGAAGCACTTAAAGTAGCCGAAATAGGTGCTGGGATAGTTAATGTAACATCTTCACTAACCACACATCCAACATTATCACGAACACTTACAGTATATGTTCCTGCCGTTAATCCTGTAAACGTAGATGTAGAAGACCAAGCTGAAACAACACTTCCGCCTAATTCTAATTGATATTCATATGGAGCTCCCCAACCGTTAGTTCCCACAGCTGAAATAGAGCCATCATCACTTGTCGCAACACACGTAATTGGCGTGCTTGAAGTACTAATTGCTAGAGCTGCACTTGGTTGTGCTATACTGAATACAATTGTTGCAGGACAGAAAGGACTAGCCGTCAAAGTTGCTTGAATCTCATAGATTCCACTTGGTAAGTTACCCACACTAAACGGTCCTGCTGATGGACTAGTACCCGAAGCAACTATTGCTCCTGTTGCATCAACAATATCATACGTGAAAGGTCCTGCATCATCTGTAGGTGTTAAGTCTAAATCAATAAATGTAAATTCTACTGTTCCGTCTGTTCCACCAAAACATGTTACATTATTCACCACAGTAGCACTAATAGTAAATGTATTTGGATTCAACACATAGTGAACCGTTTGTGCAATACATCCCGTCGTAGGGTTTTCAACTATGACACTGTAATTGCCAACCGTTAATCCTGTAAAGTCAGGACTTGTTTGTGTAACATTGTATGGGTTGCCATTTAATCCAGTAACGGTATAATTTAATGAAGCTGGTGTACCGCCTGTTGTAGTAACATTAATAGTAATAGCTTCATCATTTGTACACGTTATAGGTGTTGTAACTGTTACGGCTGCACTTGGAAGTGAAATTGCAATAAACGGATTGATTACTGCAGTTGTTGATCCTAAACATCCATTGTTATCGTATACATTGATTGTGTAAGTACCACCTTGAGTATTAGATTCTACATAAGTATTATTATTACCCGATTGTAATACTACACCTCCTTGAATGAATTCATAATTGATATAAGTACCTGAACCTCCTGTAACACCATTAACAACAATTATAGCATTATTCATTGCGTTTCCAGATGTACAAGCAAATTCTGTTACTGTAGGAGCTGGGACAACAATTGCTGGAGCTTCGTTAACCACAACATCGGCTGTTGTTGTACATCCTCTACCAGAAGTAACCATTACAGTGTATGTACCAGCTGCTAGACCCGTAAACACATTTGATGTTTGTGGTGCTACAACTATAGGTGCTGTAATCTCATAAGTATAAATAGGATCAATATTTGAAGCTGTCAAGTTAATTGTAATCACTCCATCAGTACCCAAATTACAAGTAACGTCATTTACAACGCTATTGAAAACTGGCGGTTGAGGAGCTGTTATTGTAACATTTACATCGAAAGTACAGTTTGTTGTAGTATCAGTGATTGTTACAACATATGATCCCGCAGGAACATTAGAGAACACATTACCTGCTAAAGTAATAGGCGCTGTATTCGGCGTAATGCTGTAAGAATAATTACCTGTTCCACCTGCTGCATTTATAGTAATGATTCCATCACTTACCCCACAATTTTGAGCTGCTGCAAAAGTAACCGTTGCAGTTCCATTTAATGGTGGATCAATCGTTATTGTTTGTGTATCGGTACATCCATTTGCATCTTGAACTGTTACCGTATGGGTACCAGAATTCAATCCTGAAATCACAAACGAATAAGACGCGTCTTCAGCATAGGTATTAAATGCTGCACCATCTATACTGTAAGTAAATGGAGCTACTCCTACTGTATTATCTCTTGTAATTACCATTGCGAAGTTACCTTCGTTATTATTACAAGTTGTTGTACCATCAATAGCTAAAGTGATGGCTGGTGTAGTATCTGTTGGTAAAGTAACTGGTACTGTTTGGATACATCCATAAGCATCCAATATATAAACATCGTAATCTCCTCCTTCAACATTAAACACACTTGATGTTTGACCAGCCCAAGTAGCTTGAGTTGGAGCCGTTCCTCCAGCAGGCACTAATTGATATTGGTACGGAGCCGTTCCGTTTGCACCAATTACAGAAATTTGACCTGCATTAACATTACAGTTGTCGTTCTTAGTCACGTTAGCCGTTAAAGACAATAGTACTGGTGATTCTAAAATTGTAAATGTATCTGAAGTTTGTGTACACATAGCGTATGGTCCATCATTCTCAGTAAACAATACATAGTAAATTCCTGGAGGTAGTGCTCCGAAATTTGAAACTGTTGCTGGTGCTCCAGTTAAACCTGTTAAAGTAGCAGCTGAACCAACTGGTGTATTACTTAGACCAGAGTAAATTTGATAAGTAACACTTGTTCCTGAATATCCAGAAATTGTAAACGAAACACTTCCATCATCCGATCCTGTACATGTTACATTGTTAGGTGTAATTGTAGAAATGATTGTAGATAAAGTAGGGATAGGTCCACTTGCCATTTCAAAGAAATAACAATTGGTTGTAGCATCGTAAACGATAAAACTATATACAACCCCTGGTGTTAATCCAGTAAAAGTAGATGACAAACCTCCTGCTGTATCAGCTGGTTGATAAGCTGCACTCGGATAAGTTGGGTAAGGAGCTCCTTGGTAAATTGCAAAATAGTAAGGTCCTCCAGCAACAGATGGATTTAATGACACTACTGCTGTACCACCTGCCGTACAATCTGTTGTCGCAATAGTCAAATCAATATTCAAACTATTTGGTGGAGAAGCAATAAAGATATTATCATTTACTAAAGTACAGCCATTAGCATCTACTACTGTGATAATATATACTCCAAAGTTTAAAATTGTAAACGAATGGTCTTCATTTGTTGTTGTAGCATATGACGCAATATAACCTTCACTATTTGAAAGTGTATAAACATATGGTTGTGTACCACCCGAAACGTTAATTACATCAATAGCGCCTGGCTCAGTACCTGCAGCCCCACACTGAATATCTGTTTTCGTAATATCAAACGTTACTGGATCTGGTTGTGTAAGTGTAATATTTGCTGTTGCAGTACATGCATTTGCATCTGTAATCGTTACAATATAATCTCCTGCAGCAAGACCAGAGGTTTGTGTTCCATAGTCTGTACCGGTAGTAGTATTGTAAACATTTGTTGTGTATGGTGGCAATCCCCCAGAATTTGAAACCGAAATGGCTCCATTTTCATCACCATTGCATAAAATTTGGTTTGTAATTGCTAAAACAGGAGCATTTAAAACTGGTAATGGATTAACCGTTATTGCTGAATTTGTATACGTACATCCTATAGCGTCTGTAATTGTAAATTGGAAAGATCCTGGGTTAGGAGTCGTATATGTAAAAGTAGTTCCTGTAATTGAAACTGGTGCCGATAAAGCTCCGCCATCAATAGCCACCTGATAAGTGTATGGCGCTGTACCTCCAGTAACTGTACCATTGATAACAGCATCTGGTGAAGTAGTACAGTTCAAATTACTTGCTAAACTAATAGTCGCTAACAATTGTGGCGCAATAGTTACTGTTGGCACAGCAACGCTACAACCGTAAGCATCAACTACCGTTATATTATAATTTCCAGGTGTTAAGCCGGAGAAAATATTACTTGATTGATAAGCTCCTCCATTGATACTATATTGATATGGCGCTACTCCTGATGAAGCAGAGATAACAATTGTTGCTGCATTATTTCCATCATAACATAAATCTGATGATGCATCAACCGTAGCTGTAGGTGGAGTAGGAGTTGCAATAGTAATGGCCGCATCAATAGGATCCGTACATCCTAAAGCATCTCTAACAACTACAATATAATCTCCAGCTGTTAAATTTGAGAATACCCCATTCGATTGATACGCTACTAATACGTTTCCTAAATTATCTTCCAATTGGAATTGATAATTTGGTGTCCCTCCAGATGCTGTAGCTGTTATAGTACCGCCTGTAATACAAGTAGCAGGGCTTGTTAATGTAGCATTTCCAACTAAAGGTGTCGGCTCAGTTATAACTTGAGTGAAAGTAAATGCACATGGAGTAGCAGATAAATCGTATTGCACTAACACATTGTATGTATTAGCCACTAATCCCGTAATGATTACTGGAGAAGTTAATGCGTTAACCCAAGTTACTCCATTATCAATTGAATAATAGAAACCATTTGTAGCATCAAAATTTTGTGTTGCAATAGTAATTTGACCGTCTGCAATACCATTACATGTTACATTACTTGAACTTGTAATTTGAGCAGTAAACTCTTGATTACAGTCTACATATATTGGGTATTCTACTTGAGTCGTACATGCTAATGGGAATGAGCCTGTACTTTGATATTGAATAGTAATAGTATGATTACCACAAGCAACATTTACAAATTCATTTGTCGGAACATTTGTATTGGCTACACCATCCATTAAATATGTGTATGTAAATGAGCTACCGTTGCTATCTACTGCTACCGAAACAGTTGCTGTTCCATCACAATTATAAGATGGAGCTGCAATAGTAATTGTTGGATCTAATGGTGCAGGGTCAATTGTAATTGGCATTGGATAAACACATCCATTAGCATCTTGTACATAAAGCGTATAAGAACCTGGCTGTAAATATGCTTCATTTGTTGAAGAATATGTTACACCATTATCAAAGCTATATTGGTAAGGTGCAGTTCCTCCTTGAGGGTTTATAATATGTACTTTACCTTCTCCATTAGGACCACACCCTGCAAGTTCAGTGACTTCGGCTGTTGCAGATAAAGCTTGTGCTGGCTCTGTTATAGTTACTGGTTGAACAGTATCTGTACAAACAACTCCATTAAGTGAATATTGAACTAAAACATTATAAGTGCCAGCCGTCAAGTTTGAGAAAACAGGATTACTACCATATGTTGTTCCATTATCAATACTATATTGTAATATGAATCCGTTTGTATTGGACACATTTACTACTATCTGTCCAGAAGCGTCACCAAAACATAAAATGTTTGTTACGTCTACTGTATAAGTAGGAGGTGTTAATTGATCGATAACAACATCCGTTGTAGCTGTACAGTTGTTATTATCCGTTACAGTCAAAGTATAAGTCCCTGGTGTTGTTATTGTAAATTCAGGTACCGCTTGGAAACCTGCTGTTCCAGAAATCGTATATGTATAGGGAGGCGTTCCTCCAGAAGGGTAAGCTGTAATTTCGCCATCCGTACACATTAAAGGAATTGTTACGGCTCCAGTAAGTGTTAACAACGGAGGATTAACAATTGTTATCGTTTCGGTATAAGCACATCCATCAGATGTAGAAACATTTACAGTGTAAGTACCTGGATTTAAATTTGGGAATGTATAATCATTTCCATTAATTGGTCCTACAGCGTTTACTAATGTTGAACCTTGATATAATTCATAAGTATATTGTGGCTCAACATTATTTACTTGGATACGAATACTACCCTTATCGTCATAACACAATGGTTGAGTAACCGTTGTATCAACATCAAATTGACGCTCTAAAACTTGAATGTTTTCCAATTCGTAAATACATGCCCCAACACTATCACCAATAGGTTTAACGTAAACTGTATATACTCCTGCTGTACTAACATTGAAAACATTACTTGGCTGCCATGGTCCCGCATCACTTACAATACTAAATTCATATCCAGCTGGAACACCATTAATTGTTATAGTTCCATTTGTTGTACAAATGATATCCGTTGAAGTGAAAGTAGGGGTGAACTCATTTTTATAAACATTAAAATAAAATGTTCTAAAACATCCGTTTTGATAGACAACTCTCATACGATATTGTCCTGAATTTCCTGCGTTATAGTTTACACCACTACCTACTTGATTCCATGTACATGATGTATTAGTATTTGGACAGTCGGTATCTGTTACAGCGGCACAACTAGACTCGTCTAATTTTTCCCAAATGATTATTGAAGCATTTACACTTGTTGTTTTTATTAAACGTTTTTCACCACCACATAAATAGAATTTACATAAGTCCTGACCATCATTTGGACATGTAACTACAGTATCCGCATGTGGAATCAATGGATTTGGAATGGTTACAGAATTGAAATTTACAACATTGAATGTTTCTACAATTGATAAACAAGGAGCTGGTGCAGTTTCAACAAGAACAAAAGTTCCAGTTACTGCAGCTGTGAATGTTTGACTGGTTGCGCCTGGGATAGCATTTGCAGCAGTTGGTGGCGAACCATTATGCCATTGATATGAAGTATACCCGTTTGAACCTGTCAATGTAACATTACTACCACATAAAACAATATCTTCCTCAAAAACACAGTCATCAATATCAACTATAAAATTCGTTGTCCCTGGCTCCAAAAACATACAAGTATCAATAGAGGAAGCACTAGGCGCTTGGCTCTCTACGACATTTCCTGAGTTTAAACTACTATACGTTTTATAAGCCAAATTTTGAATCTCATTTGAACAAGCATCTTTAATATCTTCACAAGATTCTACAACTTTTACCTTTATACGAATTTGGTATAAAGCCCCACCTTCAGTTACTAAACTGTTTGGAATTGTAAATACCAAGGTATTAGTCGCCGCATCAAAAGTATAAGTAACACCAGGTGGTAAAACTAAATCAGCTGGTAAAAAAGTAACGTTTGTAGGTAAAACATCAGTAATCGTAAAATTAATTGCATCGTCATTTCCGATGTTTTGGAAGTCTAACTCATAATAAATTTCTTGACCTAAATTAACAGTACTGTTTCCAATATCGGCGTCTGCTAAATCCTTAACATTTTTAATCAAATTAATTTGTGGTTGAATAACCTCAATCGCAAAAGCATTCATGAAGTATACATATGCATCACCAGACGTTTGCAATTGAACCGTTGCAGAAGTTTGGTTGTTTCCAATAACTGTGTTACCAGGGTTCAATATATTTAAAACGCCAGAATCATACCCTAAAGTATTTCCAGAATTCGGTACTCTTGTTGTAAAAGCACCATTAATATCATTAATTGTACTATTAAAAAAGTTATCCGCCGGTCTCGTAGGAATCGTTATATCTGTTCCATTAATACGCAAACGATCTCCAGATATCCCATAATCTCCCTCTAGTGCCGCAAAAGCCAACTTAGCTCTTACAGGACCTACGGGTATAGTGGTAAAACCTGACATTGGTATATCCATTGTATTTGTACCTTGAATTCCACTAAAACCGTCAAAAAGAGTTATATTTTTTGCACTTGCTGCAGGGTCCTCATATACTATAAATAATGACCATCCTCCGGATGTTCTATTGCCTAATCCTGATTGAACATTTGCAACGGTGTAGGTTCCATTTGCATCAGTTAAACCATTTAATATTGTTGTAACATCATAATAAGCGGCATATCCCGGTCTATTACTTCCCGAAACACTAGTTGGAAATGAATCATATATAAGTGTACCTGTTAAAGTTACATAAGCGCCACCAGGAACTTTAAATTTAACTTCATTCAACTTATTTCGATTGACTTCATCATCTACATCATCACCATTATAAACACCTGCCCAATACAACATAGCATATTGTATCTTATAACATCCAACATTAGTTGATGGAATTGTCAAATCCGCACTGGATGAATTAAACGTTGTTGCATCACTATCAATATCGATGTATTGCATGTTCAAGTTGTCATTCACATCTGTTCCATTGTAGGGAACATTTGGTCCATTCGAACCGCTATCACGATTCATGACATTATTCCCAATTTGCAACATATCCCCTTTTACGGTAGTGTTATATTGCACACCAAAAGGAACATAGTTCTGCGACTGACCGCTGAACCAGACTGTCATCAACATGACTAGCATGAGAAGTCTTTTTAAGGTAGCTTTTTGTTTCATAATTGTTTAGGTTTGGGTATTATTTTTACTATAGCAATAGTTTTAATTTTTTGTTATTACTCTACTTTTACAATAAACATATTCTTGTTATACGATGTAGAACCTTTTGCCCCTAAGGCATTCATAGCAGAAGATAGACTATCAAAATGGTTGATGTAAACATAATATGTTGCATTATGAATGTTATAAAATAACTTAACATTTGAACCACCTGAAACTACAACTTGTGCGATATATGCATCTCTTTCTTTTGTATCCTTGAATGTGTCTAATACTAAGTAATATCCTGAAGCAACACCGTTCAATTTGCTGATAATCGGTATATTGTTTGTATCACCTGAAACATCCTCAGTATTATTATCTGTTTGATTTAACACAGCACCTTGGTTTTGAGCCTTGTTACTGCTATTTTTAATATTTTCTAATGACATTTGGTCATTTAAGATACGTTGTTGTTCACTATCGTATTCTGCTTTCTTAATTCTTCGTAAACGTTCTGCCTCTTTCTCTTCTTTAATCTGAATCATTTTCTCATCAGCAATACGTTCTAAATTGATATACTCTTGACGTTTTACTTTCAAATTATCAATTACGTCTTGATAATATTTATTCAACATTTTCAAACTCTCAGCATCAATTCCTTGCGCTTTAAGTTCATTGATTCTGTCTTTGTTCGACGCCTCAATTTCGATAATTAAGTCATTAAACACTTTTTTATTCTCACTAATTTCAGCTTTAACCTCTGCAATCTGAGCATTTACTTGAGTGGTACTAACGAATTTTCTTGTTTGTGTTTCTGCGTTTGGATCGCCTTCTGATAAATACGCTTTTAAATCTAAATCTTGCTCTTTAACAATGTCCTCTAGCTTCTGAATTTGAGCATCTGAATTCTTCGTTTTCTTAGCGATTTCGTTTTTATAAGTATCCAATAAACTATTTGAAACATTAAGATCTGCTTCCATTTTAGCAATTTTATCTTCAACCTTCATACTTGCGCTCTCTTTTGCTAAACGATCTGCATCTGCTTTCTCTTTAGCCAATCTATCCGCTTCTGCCTTTTCTCTCGCTAATCTGTCTGCCTCTGCTTGTTCTCTTGCTAAACGATCTGCATCCGCTTTCGCTTTAGCCAATCTTTCCGCTTCTGCCTTTTCTCTCGCTAATCTGTCTGCCTCTGCTTGTTCTCTTGCTAAACGATCTGCATCCGCTTTCGCTTTAGCCAATCTATCCGCTTCTGCTTTTTCTCTCGCTAATCTGTCTGCCTCTGCTTGTTCTCTCACTAATCTGTCTGCCTCTGCTTGTTCTCTTACTAAACGATCTGCATCCGCTTTCGCTTTAGCCAATCTATCCGCTTCTGCCTTTTCTTTTGCTAATCTGTCTGCCTCTGCTTGTTCTCTTGCTAAACGATCTGCATCCGCTTTCGCTTTAGCCAATCTATCCGCTTCTGCTTTTTCTCTCGCTAATCTGTCTGCCTCTGCTTGTTCTCTTGCTAAACGATCTGCATCCGCTTTCGCTTTAGCCAATCTATCCGCTTCTTCTTGGGCTAAATCATCTTTAACAGGCTCTACTTTTTTAACAACAGGTTTTGCTTTTGCTGGTGCTGTCTTAGGTTTTGTACTTACAGGTTTTTTCTTGTTTACTTTTTTAGCTTGTTTCCAATGATTATAAGTTTCTTCATAATCAGTAAATGAATAACTCAATGAAAATTCATGACTTGATCCAAATAAAGCAGTATTGGCTATCCCCATATTATAAGAATAACCTATTTCAAATTTTTCGGTAATATTAAAACCAACACCGGCATTAATACCATATAAACTATTATACCCCCCTTGTACCCAACCTAAATCGGGCTGATCAAGTAATAACATACCTGAAAAACCAGTTGTTTCACTAGTGTTTTCAACTTGAACCATTGAAGAAAAATTAGCACCATCAAGAATATTATAATAACTATACAATTCCTTAGTATACATAGCATATCCTAGGAATCCTCTACCAACAATATCTTTTGCAGATTGACTTGTTGTTAAATTATAAGCTATATAATTTGTGGCAACTACACCCACATCAAAACCTCCAAAATTATAATTCAATCCAGGACGAAATGAAATTATATTGGATTTATCTTGATTAAAAAGTAGGGGTTCTGGTGATTCAGTTATAGAACGTGATAAATCAAACTTACTAGAATAAATGTAAGTATTTAAACCAAAAGTTAAATTGGAGTAATCATCGAATGGTAAGTTGTGTGAAAAATTTATAATTCCACCAGTGTTAGTCAGAACACCTATGGACTGGTTGTAGATTCCAATAGCAAAACGTGTTTCATTAGCAATCTTACCTTGGTAATTCGCAAAATATAAAACAGGAGCATTTTCAAATTCTACAGACTGATGTTTATTCGATACTGTAATACTGGGTGCTTTTTCGCGTGCATAACTAAAAGCAGGGTTAATAAGAAAGCGATTTAATTTTATTGAATTACGCAACGATACATCAATACCCGTATGAGCATTTTCTTGGGAAAAAATACTATTAAAACATAAAATCGTAAAAAATAAAATGTAAAGTTTTGCTTTCAATATAATGAAAAATTTATCTAATAATCGTTAAAACACCTTGTTTGACCACTTTATCATCTTTTGTTACCACATAAAAAAAGAAGGCACTTGACTTTAATATATCATCCGCACTTTCTGGCCAATTATTCTGATAATTATCTGTTGATAAAACTGATTTTCCTGATGCATTTAAAATCTCCAATTTTACGTTATTACTATTAATAAGTTCATTTGGTAATTTAAATTTATCGTTAATTCCATCTCCGTTAGGACTGATAACATTTGTAATTTTATCCACACTAGGTTCTTGTATAATAAAAGGTACTTCAACAGAGGTTATGCAACCCGAATTTTGTGTTACCCTTACCATGTATTGTCCAGATTCTGAGATTGAAATGGTGTTTGTTGATTCCGATAAAAGCGATGCTCCCAAAAACCATTCATAGGTAGGTGAATTAGCATCTGTAGTTACTTCAACTGCTATTGTTTCTCCATAAGTCAACTCGTAAGGTGAAGTTATGTTTAAATTTACATTAAAAGATTCCGCATTAAGTACAAATGGGTTAGTTTCGATTACGCAAGATCCATTGTCAACTGTCGCTTTATAAGAACCAGCTGAAACAGCTTGTAATGTAGCTGCAGTAGCACCATTAATAGGATTTTGGTTTAAAAACCATTGTATAGTATATCCCGTAGGATTGGATATGTCTAAAGAAAGTGTAACAGGCGTACCCTCACAAATAGTAGTAGTTTGAGGTGTCGCTGAGATTGTAACTGCTCCTGCTGAAGCTTGAGATACTGTTACTAAACGTGATTTAGATTGGGACGAAGGCGTACACACCCCATAATTCGTTTCTACAAAATATTGTCCAGGTTGATTAACAGTTAGGGTAGGACCAGACCCTACAACAACATCGCCCGTACCTTGAATTTTGCGCCAAGTGTAATTTAACGATGGATAAAAAAGAGGGGAATTTGAATTACCAGAATCGTAGATAAAAAGTGTATAACTAGAACCTGTACAGTAGGTTACATTATCTACACCATTAGGAATATTCAAATTAATTTCTTGGTTGTGTAACATATAATAAGCATCAAAAGGATCAGTTTTGATGCTTGTAGCAGCTGGAGCTGAACTTTTTACTCGTAATTTATAATTTGCCCCATAAGTAGTAGTAGGCAAAGTGAAATTCATGAAGAATTGAGAAGCAGTACCTCCTTGCGTAACTGTAACAGGGCTAATTGGAATAATGTTTGTAGAAAAGTCATCATCAGACATTTCTAAGGAAAACTGATTGCTAGCTTGTAAATTAGCAATAGGTGAAACCGTAAAAGATATTGAATGGTTGGTATTAACATTAACACTCTGACATAAGAATGAAAATCCTAGTGTCGGTTTAGAGATAGCTATGCTCTGCCCGAAAACAGTGTTTATCGAGCAAAATAATAGTACTGTAAAATAGGTTAATAATTGCTTTACCAACATTATTATTTTTTGATTTGGGTTTGGTTAATTTAAAAATAATATAGTGGTTAATAGCAGTAATTTTTTAATTTATACTTCCAATTTTGATTCTGAAATCTGGTGATTTTAAACTTACAGCATCTACAAACAACTCTTCGCTATTTGTTTTTGAATATACATTTCCAAAAGCTTTTGATGCATAGTAAAATTCTAAATCGTCATTCAAAACACCACCTTTTTCGGTTATTATATTTTTCTTACAGTTATTGATGAATACACGTTGTAATTTGATTTTATTCAAATTAGCATCTGTAATATCAATTTCATCATCCAACAATAAAGCCGAATCAAAACCAGATATCACACTGTTTTTCAGCAACATATTGCACTTGTTATGAACAAATACGGCTTCTTTAATCAATCCATTAGCACTTTGGTTTGACTCACTTTCATTTAAGATTGTAAAGTATACTAAGTTCACATTTGTAGAAGGCTTAGAAAAATCTGTCAAATCAAAATTCTCATAAGGCCTTACGGTAACAGCTCTAAAATCAGAATTAGCAGAGAAGAAAGGGTAGCGAATAGCTAAACCATTTTCAACATTCGCATTAGCTCCTTGAGAAAATTCGTAATCACTGTTTTTAGAACGATATGAAACCAACTTAGTTGCTTTAACATTTCCTCCTATAACTTTGAATGAATTTCCGTTTGAAACACTAATCTGAATCGATTCTAAAACCGTTTGACTTCCTACTGCAACTAACGATAATGCACTATTGGTTTCATAACGCGTTTTTCCTTTTCCTGCAAATTCAATGCGTACATTTTTTAAAACACCTGAATTATCCTCTACAAGATCTCCACCACAATTTTTAAAATTGGCAGGTATTTCACTTTCTATTTTAGCAATATTACCATAAGTATTCAATGGCGCTCCTCCTAAAATATAGATTCCTCCCCAATCACCAGGCTTACGCTCATTAACTGGTTTATCCGATGTAAATACAATTGGATTAACAACATCACCTTGAGCAATGATTTTTGAACCCTTAGTAATTATTAAACTACTGTACTCATCAGAACTTGCTCTAATAATTGTACCAGGCTGAATTGTTAATGTTGCATTATTGGTAACATGTACCTCACCAATTAAATTGTAAGTTTCTAGATTCGACAATGTAAGATCCGAAGAAATTTTACCGCTCAAAATTTTGGTAGTCTTAGGATAGTCCTTGTGGACTGGATTAAAGGTAGACCATCCATTCAACCAATTACTACTTCCAACAATACCTAATTCTTGTTGAGCCTGACTCGCAAAGCCAACAAGAAAAACCGCTACTAATAAAAGGTTTTTTTTCATAATGTATTAATTTAAGGTTTACTCAACCCCAATAGTATGAACAAGCTTCAGTACTTCCTCATAAAAAAGGATCGATTTTATTATATTATCTGTATCAGAATATGGTAAAATAGCCTTTAAAAAATCTTCATTATTATTCAAAAAAAGTGTTCGGTTTTCGATTTCTGAGTCGAGTGCTTTTATATTTTCTTTTGAAGTAGGGATTCCTAAATCAGTGAAAGTTACCCCTGATTTATTAGAAACACCAAAATATTGAATCACACTAAACAAAATTTTAACGCGTTCAACATATAACGGTATCAACTGACCTTTAGTCATACCTTTTAATTCTTTCAAATCGTGGTATTTACTAATCCCTCTGATGTTGATCACAACCTGAGGTTTGTCTCCTTTCTGGGCTACAGCATCGCTAGACCCACAAAATGATAGCGTTAAAATAAAAGCAAAAATGTAAAGTTTTCTCATAATCTATTGTATTAGTATATCTATTTTAAAAACCAAACTACAATATTTTTTGTTTTTAACAAAATATTTTGAATGTAAATTTAAACAAATAAATTTGCATTTCATCGGTTTTAATTTGTTTTTTACAAAACTCACTGTTTTCAGGCCTTGCGGAATGTTGCGCAAAGTTCTTACTTCTTTAACTTCTATTTATCAAATTAATATAAAGATATTGTTAATAATTAAATGTTAAATTTTAAGAAAAATCTAACCTGATTGGTTTAATACTAAAACCCGTACCTTTTTGTCAAATTGTCGGCTAAATTATAATAATTTATCGCTTGACCATAGAAAAAAACAAATAAATTTTAACAAATAAAAAAGCACAGTTTTTTTAAAATAAGTATTATATCTTTGTTTTATGCTTTTCAAAGAAATTTTAGGTCAGGAACATATTAAAAATCACTTGATTAAGAGTGCTGATGCTCAGCGCATTCCACATGCACAACTTTTTACAGGCCCAGAAGGGAGCGGTATGTTAGCATTAGCAATTGCTTATGCGCAATACCTACTATGTAAAAATTCGATTGAAAATAATTCGGGTAATGCTGCTTGTAATTTAAAGTTTGAAAATTTCTCGCATCCCGATTTGCATTTTGTTTTTCCTGTAGCTACAAATGACAGTGTAAAATCACATCCAGTTAGTGCAAATTTTTTACCTTCTTGGCGTGAATTTCTTCACGAAACACCTTATGGGAGTTTATTTGATTGGTACCGAAAAATTGGTGTTGAAAAAAAGCAAGGTCAAATAGGAGTGGATGAAGCTACTGAAATAAATAAAGCTTTATCCCTTAAAGCCTATGAAGGAGGTTACAAAATAATGATTATTTGGATGGCCGATAAAATGAATACTGCAGCAGCCAACAAATTATTAAAACTTTTAGAAGAACCACCAGAAAAGACAATATTTATCCTAATAACAGAACAACCCGATGATATTCTTCAAACCATTTCATCGCGTTGCCAAAATATTAATTTCATTGGATTAAGTGAAGCTGTAATTGCTGACGGTTTGGTTTCACGTGAAAACTGCGAACCCAATACAGCGAAAAAAATTGCGCATCAAAGTGAAGGGAATTACAATAAAGCACTTCACCTTTTGCATAATGATGCTGATGAATATCCTTTCGAAGCTTGGTTTGTCCAATGGGTGAGAAGTGCATTCCGTGCAAAAGGTAATGCAGCAGCTATTCAGGATTTAATTACTTGGAGTGAAACAATTGCATCATTGGGAAGAGAAGTACAAAAGCAATTTTTACATTACTGCATTCAATTTTTCCGACAAGCTTTATTAGCCAACTATCAAGCGGATAGCTTGGTCTTTTTAGAAACAAAAGAAGCTAAATTTGAATTGCATAAATTTGCGCCCTATGTTGATGGTGGTAATATTGCCGATATATATGCTGAACTTGAAAGTGCAATTTATCACATCGAACGTAATGGAAACAGTAAAATAATTTTAACCGATTTATCTATAAAACTAACACGATTAATACATAAAAATCAATAATTATGATGGCACAAGCAACCCCAATTTTAATCTTAGCGCTTTTGGCAGTAACTTTTTTACAATCTGGATATGATAAAATTAAAGATTGGAAAGGAAATGTTGAATGGCTTAAAAGTCACTTTTCGCAATCTATTCTAGCCAACCAAGTACCACTAGCATTATTCACTATTTTAATTTTAGAAATTTTTTCTGGTGTTTTATGTGTATCGGGTATTATTGAACTTTTCGGTAGTCCTTCAAGTGAAGTAGGATTATACGGAGCAGTTTTATCTTCTATTACTCTGATATTCTTATTATTCGGTCAGCGCATTGCAAAAGATTATGATGGTGCACGTACTATTGTCATTTATTTTATTCCTGCTGTAATGGCGGTTTACCTTTTGAGCTAAACATAAGATAAAAAAAGAAAAATGGGGAGTAGATGTTACTCCCTTTTTTTATAAAATCAATTTATGAAATCTTATCTATTTTTATTTCAAACTAGCCTTATACAATCGTAACTCATCCCACGAAAAGGCATCGCCGTGCTTTTCTTTTAATTCTCCCAAACTTTCGTCTTTATAATTTTCAAAAGCTTTCGTTAAAGCCCAAACTTTTTCTTCTGATAAAAGATCCGACAAGCGTACTTCTTCAGCTTGGATCAATCTTGCAAAGTGATTAAAAATTGTTTGTGGTGTAAGTTTCCGTTTTTGGGCAATTTCGTAAATCGTTAGGTCTTGTTTCCAAAGTATCAAAGTCTCTTCAATAGTTGATTTCTTTTCCTTCTTCTCCTTTTTATCTTTAGTATTCTCATAGTACGAAGAGTCCGTTTCATCTGCAATTAGTGCAGCAAATTCAGTCCTGAAACGTTCAGCTACCACAACCAATTTGTTAATTTTGTATACACTAGCGTCTTGTGTGATTAAATTCTTTTTGGAAATTTCGTTTCCTTCTGCAACAATTCTAAGCAGTTGCTTTACTTTTTTAAGCTGTAAAACCGCCATTATCTGCATTTCTTCCAATAGCATTAATTCATCATAAAATGCTTTTACTTTTTTGGTACGTTTTATCTCTTCAATTTTCAGCAATAAATCCTCCACAACTTGATCTAAAATCTTAAAGAAATAATCATAAGCGGCATCGCAACGTTGCGCAATAAAATCAATATTGAAATTTTCCACATTGAATAGTTTGTACAATTGAGACTGAAATTTTTGCCCAGGAATATTTAAAACTTCCATTTTCTCATATTGCAACTGCGCCCAACCTTGATGTTTCGATTTTGGAGATTTTGGCGCTTCCGCTTTAAAACTATAAAATAAATTGCGCCATTCTTGAATTAATTCTTTGAAATCGAATGCTTTAAACAACGATAACAATAAGAAATTTTTAGTTTCTAAAGCCAATGATTCTTTTAAAGTATGTTCAGTGGCTTTATGATTTGCATATTGCAAAACATCTTCATCGCTCGAAATACCATTCATATTGAGCTTTGAAAGCAAAATAAGCCCTTTTAAAGAACGCAAACGTGAAAGTGCTACATAGGCCTGCCCGGGCGCAAAAACTTGCGACACATCAAGCGCTGCTTTGTCAAAGGTTAGTCCTTGGCTTTTATGCACCGTGATAGCCCAAGCTAATTTGATGGGGTAGTGCACAAATGTTCCGATTACTTCTTCTTCAATTTCTTTTGTATTAGGGTTAACCGTATACTTGATATTTTGCCATTCATATTTTTCTACTTCAATGGTTTTGTTTTCTTCAGGAAAGGAAACTAAAATTTCATTATCAGATAACGATTTGATAATCCCCATTTTACCATTAAAATACTGCTTTTCAAAATTCAAATCGTTTTTTACAAACATAATTTGAGCTCCAACTTTGAGCTCTAGTTGTTCGTCCAAAGGATAAATTTTTTCTGGAAAATCGCCAACGATTTCCGGATAGTAAGAATATGATTTTCCCTTTAAATCTTTAAGCGATTGTTCATTAATGGCGTTTGCCTTGGCATTATGCGTGGTAAGTGTAATAAAACCTTTGTTCTTTTTCAAGTCAAATTCAGGTTGAACGTATTCATTGAGAATGGAAACATCTTCAGCCGTAATTTTATTTTGACGCAGATTATTCAACAAACCAATAAATTCAGTGTCACTTTGACGAAATATTTTTTCTAATTCAATGTAGAGTGGGGGATTTTGCTGAATAACATGAGAATGAAAAAAAAACATTCCTTGGTAATATTTACGCAAAACCTGCCATTCTTCATTTTTAACTACAGGTGGTAATTGTAGTAAATCTCCTATAAATAAAACTTGAACACCTCCAAATGGTCGCTCTAGTCTACGTACTTTTCGCAACATAAAATCCATAGCGTCAAGCACATCTGCACGTAACATCGAAACTTCATCTATTACAAGAAGCTCCATATTGCGAATAATCGATTGCTTGGTGGCATTCATTTTAAAATGACGTGTTAACGAAGCTCTACTTTCATATTTAACACTGCCAAAAAAACTAGCAACATCTTTATTATCAGGTAAAAAAGCAGCAAAAGGGAGTTGGAATAGTGAATGTATTGTGACGCCACCAGCATTTAAAGCAGCAATACCTGTAGGTGCAACAACCACCGTATTCTTATGTGTAGTAGCAATAATTTCTTTTAAAAGAGTAGTCTTTCCCGTTCCCGCCTTGCCTGTCAAAAAAATTGACTTTTGCGTTTGATTGATAAATCGTAGGGTATATTGAGCTTCGGCAGCGATAAATTCCATTGGGCAAATAGTTTACACAAATAAACGAAATGAAAATCAATAAAAAAAGCCCCGATAAACGGAGCTTTTCATAAGTATAAATCAATTACTTTTTTTCTTCTTCTTTAGCCGGAGCTTCTTCTTTAACCTCAGTTTCAACTACTTTATCTTTTGATTTGTTAAAATCTTCGTTTAATAATTTCAAAACATCTTCTGTTACATCATAAGCATCTTTAGCATATAAAACTGTTGCAGCATCACCCGTTCCATAGATATAATCAAAACCTTGTTTTTTTCCGTAGTCTTTGATGAAGTCTTTCATCGATTTGATAATTCCACTACGGATACTATCGCTTTCAATTTGAATTTGTTGCAATAAAGCATTTTGCTCCATTTGCAATTGTTGCTCCCTTTGTTGTAATTCAGCACCTTTACGTTGTGCCCAATCCATTCCTTTAATTTGAGCATTACGTTGGAAATTTTGCGCTTCATATTGGAAATCTTTTAACTTAGCTTCAAGTGGACGACCCATCTCTTGTGATTTCACTTTAAACTTTTCATCTTCATCTTTGAACTTGTCATATTTTTCCATTAAAACTGCAGTGTCGATATAACCTGTCTTGAATGAATCTGTTTTTTGTTCGCCTTTGTTACAAGAAATCATTGCAACTGCAAAACCTAAAATTAAAAGAGCTTTTTTCATTTTGAATATTTGTATAATATATTTTTTAAATTTTTGGTAAAAATAATAATTCCATCCGAAGTACCAAATTTGTGTGTTTTTTCAGCTATAAACAAAACTTATCAGAACTTAAAAAATCGATAATAAAACTCGATTAAAAACGAATTAAATAAATACGATTTAACGAAATATTATTTTTTTCACAGGTATTTAGGTCTTTAAACGGCTTAAACCGTCTAAAACGGCCTTAAAATAAGTTTTAGTTGTTTTTAAGAATGTAAATGTGTGATGAAAACTCTTTTTTGAAAATTCCGTACAAATTGGAAATAAAACCAATTACAAATCCTTTAATGAAGTTCATTTTTCCATTTTTATATTTTTCCGATAAAAGTGCCACATAAAAACTATCAAACCACATCGGTTTACATTTGATCAACTTCATTTTTTGCTTTGCAAAAAGTTTTTCAATTGCCGTTTTTGAAAAATGCCAAAGATGTCTTGGCACATCATAAGCTGCCCAAAAACTTTTGTAATGTTTTGCATCGTATGATTTAAAATTGGGTACGGCAATAATTAAAGTTCCATTTGGTTTAAGTAACCGTTTCAATTGTTGTATTTGAAAATCCAAATCGGGTACATGTTCCAAAACGTGCCACATTGTAATAACATCAAAACTGTGATCTTCTAAAATTTCTAAAGAATCCGAAAAAGGAACTCCTTTTGAAATGGCAATTTCTTTTGCTTTAGAACTTGGCTCAATTCCTGTAACATTCCAACCTTGATTTTTTGCTTCTACTAAAAAATCGCCCGTGCCAGCACCAATGTCTAAAACTTTCCCTTTTTGATTAAATTTTGAAAGTAATGCTACTTTTTTTCGAATGGCATTTCTTTTTACAATTTGGTATACTTTTTCAAAAAAAGTACGAGTGCCATCGGTATGGGAAATATAATCCTCGCTTTCATAATATGCGGGTAATTTATCCAGAGTAGGAGTAGGATGTGTTTTTAACAGCTGATACTCTCCATTTAATAACAATGTAAAAGATTCTCCCGATACGGAAAAATCTTTTACATTGATATAAGTATTGTCTTTTGTAAAATTCATTTCAAAACAAAACCTAGAAAATCTAGGTTTAATAAGGTTTAACAAGATTGTTTCACGTGAAACATAATTTTTATCGTCCCATATAAATTAACAATACCGAAATATCACTTGGTGATACACCACTGATACGAGATGCTTGTGCAATTGTTTTTGGACGTATTTTATTTAATTTTTGTTTCGCTTCAATAGAAATCGACTTTATTTTATTAAAATCAAAATTATCTGGAATAATCGCATCCTCTAAACGATTTAATTTATCGGCGTGATTTTTTTCTTTTTCAATATATCCAGAATATTTTACTTGAATTTCGGCTTGTTCAATAATCTCATTGTCCAAATCATTTTGCGCGATATATTCTTGAACTTTATCAAATTTCACAATATCTTCTAAATCGATTTGTGGACGTGAAAAAACTTTAAACATTTTATCCGGTTGGCTCATTGGACTCGAACCCTTTTCTTCCAAAATAGGATTAGCTTCAGCAGGCTTTAAACTGGTCTCACGGAAAAAATTCACCATCGCTTCCGATTTAGTAAATTTTTCTTCCATACGAATTAATCGTTCTTCTTTGGCTAAACCAATTTCAAATCCTTTAGGTGTTAATCGAATGTCTGCATTATCTTGACGTAACAACGTTCTATATTCTGCACGAGAAGTAAACATACGATAAGGTTCTTCTGTACCTTTTGTAATTAAATCATCGATTAAAACTCCAATATAAGCTTCGTTTCGTTTTAAAACAAAAGGGGCTCTTTCTTGAACTTGCAACGCTGCATTAATTCCCGCCATCAAACCTTGAGAAGCAGCTTCTTCGTAACCCGTTGTTCCATTAATTTGACCAGCAAAATACAATCCGTCTACCAATTTAGTTTCAAGCGTATGTTTCAATTGTGTAGGAGGGAAGTAATCGTATTCAATAGCATAACCCGCTCTGAAAAATTTCACATTTTCAAAACCAGCAACCGAACGCATCGCTTTAAACTGAACATCCTCTGGTAAGGAAGTAGAGAAACCGTTTACATAAACTTCAACCGTATTCCAACCTTCAGGTTCTACAAATAATTGGTGGCGTTCTTTATCAGCAAAACGATTGATTTTATCTTCAATCGATGGACAATAACGAGGGCCAATACTTTTTATTCTTCCGTTAAACATTGGACTGCGATCAAAACCTTCACGCAATAAATCGTGCACTTCATTTGAAGTATACGTCATCCAACACGAACGCTGTACACTTAACGGCTTTGTCAAATTAGAATATGAAAATTTATCTGGAACGGCATCACCAGGTTGTTCAATCATTTTAGAATAATCTAATGAACGACCATCAACACGCGGTGGCGTACCTGTTTTCATACGTCCCGATTCAAAACCTAACTTCAACAAATCTTCAGTAATTCCGTAAGAAGCACCTTCTCCTGCACGACCACCTCCAAATTGTTTATCACCAATATGAATCAATCCATTCAAGAACGTTCCATTTGTCAAAATCACCGTCTTAGCTTTAATCTCAATTCCAAGTGAAGTTTTGACTCCAAATAACTTACCATTCTCAGTAAGAATACCCGAAACCATTTCTTGGTAAAAATCCAAATTTGGAGTTTGCTCTAACAACAAACGCCATTCTTCTGCAAAACGCATTCGGTCACTTTGCACACGTGGCGACCACATAGCTGGACCTTTTGACTTGTTCAACATCTTAAACTGTATCGCCGTCCTGTCGGAAACGATTCCCGAGTAACCACCAAGCGCATCAATTTCACGCACAATTTGCCCTTTAGCAATTCCACCCATAGCAGGATTACACGACATCTGTGCGATGTTTTGAAGACTCATGGTTACCAACAAAGTTGAACAACCCATATTCGCAGCAGCTGCAGCAGCCTCACATCCGGCATGCCCACCACCTACTACAACAACATCATATTTTTCTTGAAATAAACTCATTGTTCCACGTGAAACATTTATAAATTATAGAATCAAGTTTATAGTTCCACGTGGAACATCTTGATTTTTTCATCTTCTTTTTTTCTCATTAAATCAGCGTCAGCTTCTGATTTATCTTTGTATCCACAGTAATGTAAAACACCGTGGGCCATTACTCTTTTTAATTCTTCTTCAAATGCAACATTGAAGTCATTAGCGTTGTCACGAACTCTTTCAATAGATATAAAAATATCACCTTGAATCAAATCACCTTCAGTATAATCAAAACTGATTATATCTGTTAGTGTATCGTGATCTAGATATTCAACGTTGATTTTGTGCAGATAATCATCATTGCAAAAGATATAATTAATCTCCCCTAAATCCTTGTTTTCAGAAGACACTATGTTTGAAACCCAAACTTCATATGCATCTTCATCAGGAAGATTAAAATCTAATTCGTAATTAAAACTAATCATTGGTTTTAAAATATTGTTGAACCTTATGGTTGTAATTTGGCTGCAAAGGTAAGCTTTGTCTATTTAAAATTTCTATACTCTGTAAATATTCTTTTAAAGCAGGAGATAGAGTAGTGCTGTTACCTTCGAAATCCTTTGTGTTGCTATTTGATTTACGCTTCGAATCTTGTCCTTGTTGTTGGATAGCTTTGTCTAATTTTAAAAGTTCATGCTTTAGATTGAGCATCTTACTCAGGGTTTCATTTTTAAAACCTTTGTTGATTAATTGTTTCTCAATAGCCTTCATTTGATTCATAGCATTCTGTCCCAAACCATTCATACCTTGCTTTTGCAATTCCTTTTCTAGTGCTTCTCTTAATTTTTTTTGTTCCTTTAAAATGTCCAGAACTTTTCCTGCTTCACCATCACCACCAGAACCGTCTTCATCACTCGAACCCGGCTTTCCAGCACTTCCTTGTTGTTGGCTCTCTCCAGGTTTTGATCCTGGTTTCATTCCAGGTTGTTCACCAGGCTTCATACCATTTTTCATTTTATCATTTAATGCTTCTTGCTTTTTGATTATATCTGGCAATTGCATTCCTTTACCACTACCTTTACCTGATTTACCACTACCAGCACCCTGCATCTGCATCTGCATTTGATTGGCAACATTACTTAAAAAATCAGCTAATTTATTAGCCGATGAAAGCGTGTATTGTTGATGAGAGGTCCCTTTGAAAATGTTGTTATCGGCTAAAGTCTCTAAAGACTTGTCTAAGTTATAATGAATTTCACCAACTTCATTCAACACAATTTCAGAAATCATAGGGTTACGAAGTGCCACTGCAAACAAACTATCATCTACGTGTTTGAATTGTACTTTTAAATTTTGTTGATCTTTCAGTACTTTATTCATTTGTAAACTTCGCGTTTTAGCATCTTTAGTTGTAAGCATTAAACGTTCTTCATTGAACGAAAACGTTAATAGATTATCTAAAATTTGACGTAAAGCTTTTGCGTCTTCTTCCATTTGTTCCATAGATCCAGCAGCTAAAGAAGCATCCATTTTCTTACTCATCTCTTGCATTTTCTTTCCAGCAGACTTTTGCTTTGGTGTGGCATTTTTCTGATTCTTTTTATCAAGCTCTTCTTTCGCTTTATCCATTTCTTTATCGATATCTTTTTGCTCTAACTCATCATTAGGAATATCAAGTGGAGCTTTTAAGGCGTCATTTTCTTTATCTAACTCTTTTAATTCGTCCTGCAAAGCATCAAATTCCTTATTCAGTTTTTCTTGATTTTCGCTAGTATTCTTCTCTGAATTATCTGGTAAGTCTTCTTGACGCTTTCCTAAATCTTCCATTTTATCAGCCAACTGCTCGGCTTTTTGTTCTAAATAAAAACGTTTGGTCAATTCTACCAATTGCTCCAAATTCATTTTTTGTGATTTAGCACTTTGCTTCAGCTTATCTGCTTTTTCAAATAATTGGTCTTTTTCTAATTTTTTACTTAACTCTTCTAATTCCTTTAAAAGCTTTTCATTTTTTTCAGTATCCTTTTGTAATTCTTCTAAACGGCGTTGGAGTTCTTCCTTATCTTTATTCTCTATATTAGGATTGAATTCTTCAAGATTTTCAGAAAGTTTTTTTGAAAACTCTTTCATCATTTCATCTTGTTGCTTTTGCTGTTTTAAGAAAGAATCAATTTTCTTCTGATCTTTAAAATCCAAAGACGATTTCTCTTTATTCACTTTTTGTAATTTATCAAGTTCTTCCAACTGCTTGTCTTGAGATTGAATTGATTTTTCAAGAGAATTAATATTCTCATGCTGTTGGGTAAGATTTTTTTCTTTAACCTCTGCATCCGTTAGAACATAATGCTTAAATATGGAAGATTTTGAACTTTTATAGCTATTAACTACATCATTATCAAATACTTCAAAATAATACTCGTATAAAACACCATCTTTTAAACGAATACCATTAGGAAATGTGTAAATGAACTGATCAACTGTACTTTTCTTTACGGATAAATTATAGAAAAAAAGATTTTCCGGAGTTTCTTTAGCATAATATACTACACGTAATTTTGATAATCCATAATCATCGGCTACTTGACCAACTATTACATTCTTGTTTGATTGTAAAGAATCTGGAACAAACTGAGCGGTAATTGTTGGAAACTGATCTTTGATAGTGGTAATAGAATAACCCAAACGTTCGTGCTCCTTAATGAGAGCATTTGAAGTAATAATTTCATATTTTAAATCGGAACGAATAGCTTTTGAAAAGTTAAAAGCATTATCCATTTTATCAAAATCTACTTTTTGATTATCGGTTACAAAAGTAATTGCATCAGTAGCTTGAGCAGCAACATTCCACTTTACAACAGTCCCTTCAGGAACAATTGCATTTCCGTTTCCTTCTACAATTTCGTTATTACGATTTAAATAGTTTGGAAACTGAAGTGTCATTATAAAATTTGAAATGGTAGGCACATCAATTACTTTCAAAATATAATTATGCGATACTACTTCATTTGAAAAAAGATTAAATTCCGTATCACTAATCACGTTTGAAAAACGATACTGAAATAAATTAGGTTGAACAGCTTCCAGAAAATACTCTTCATTATCTATTACAATCTTTACATTTTCGGGAAATACTTCACCAGTAATAGCCACTTGCAAAACATAATCGCTTCCTTGTTCAACTTCCAAAACATTCAAAACTTTAAATTGAAAAGGAGCAGGAGGTAAGTACTCCGTTTGATAATGTACAACGCGATTAAAACTATTGGATATAATTCCAGAATTTCCAGAAATAAAAAACAGAATTAATAATACAACAGGAATGATGGCAAATGGTAGATACTTTTTATTCTTTGAAAAATCAACAGCATTAGAAAAGGGAATCGGTTGTAGAGCATTTCCTTTTTGTTCGATAGATGCGATCAATAATTCTGATTGATCTGTTTGCGATGATAATTGTAAAAAATTTAAAAGTTTATCACTTACTTCAGGAAAATGATTTCCAATAATAGAAGAAGCGACGTTGAAATTTATTCCCTCCTTAAATTTAAACAATTTGAATAACGGAAATAAAATAAAACGAAATAAAAGAAATATTTCAAAAATAATGAATAACCAAAATAAAATGGTTCTTCCTGCTGTGGACAACCATAAAAAATGTTCCACGAGTAGCGTAAAAATAAAATACAACAAGCCAATACCTATAAAGAGTAAAGAGCCCTTTATAATTTCATTGGTATAAAACTTTTTAATAAAAGCTTCTAATTTACTGTAAATAATATGTTTCGCTTCCAAAATAGTCGTGACATTTGTTTATAACTGATAAAATTACAAATTTTTACTACTCAAATTGTTAATAAATTTTCAAAATCTGTTAAAAACAAAGATTATTTAAAACAATGGATTACAAACTTCTAAGCATGAATTGTATCTTTGCAAAAAAATTAAAAACAAATGTCTAGACCTGTTAGAGTACGATTTGCTCCAAGTCCAACTGGACCTTTACACATTGGAGGCGTTAGAACTGCTTTATTCAATTATTTATTTGCCAAAAAACATGGTGGTACATTCTACATAAGAATAGAAGATACTGATCAAACTCGTTTTGTACCTGAAGCGGAAGCTTATATTTTTGAAGCTTTGGAATGGTTAGGAATTGCTCCTGATGAAACCATTGGTAAAAACGAAAAATTTGGTCCTTACCGTCAAAGTGAACGTAAAGCTATTTACAAAGAATATGCAGATCAATTGATTAACTCAGGATGGGCGTATTATGCATTTGATACCAATGAAAAACTAGATGCACTTCGTAAAGAAGCTGAAGAAAATAAACAAACTTTCATTTACAATCATACCGTAAGAGAGTCATTGGATACTTCTCTTACACAAACAAAAGAAGAAGTTGAAAATCGTATTGCAAATGGTGAACATTATGTGATTCGCTTTAAAACTCCTGTAAATGAAATTCTTGAATTAAATGATATCATTCGTGGAACTGTTAAGTTTGATACGAATTTGTTAGATGATAAAGTTCTTTTTAAAAGTGATGGTATGCCGACATATCACTTGGCTAATATAGTTGACGATCATTTAATGGAAACTTCTCACGTAATACGTGGTGAAGAATGGTTACCAAGTTTACCATTACATTATTTATTATACAAAGCTTTTGAATGGCAAGCACCAGAATTTGCACATTTACCATTAATCTTAAAGCCTGTTGGAAATGGTAAATTATCAAAAAGAGATGGTGATAAAATGGGATTCCCAGTATTTCCGCTAGAATGGAAAACAACAGAATCTACTTCAATGGGCTATCGTGAAAATGGATTTTTCCCAGAAGCAGTTGTTAACTTTTTAGCGCTGTTAGGTTGGAATGATGGTACTGAACAAGAAATTTTCTCTTTGGAAGAATTAGTAGCGAAGTTTGATTTAAATAGAGTAAACAAAGCAGGAGCGAAGTTTGATCCAGAGAAAAACAAATGGTTCAATCACCAATACTTAGTTGCTAAAGATGATGCTACTTTAGCTGATTTATTCAAAATTGAATTGAATAAAAAAGGAATTGCTACAAATTTGGACATCACTAGAATTGTAGGATTGGTAAAAGAACGCGCAAATTTTGTAACAGAATTATACGACTTAGCCGATTATTTCTTTGTTGGTCCAACAGAATATGATGCTAAAGCTGCTAAAAACTGGAAAGAAGAAACTCCAGGTTATATGCAAAATGTAATTCAAGAGTTCCATAAAATTGATGATTTTACTTCAGCTGCCATTGAAACACATTTAAAAGACTGGATGAGTACAAATGAAATAGGAATGGGTAAAATTATGCAACCTTTACGATTGAGCCTTGTAGGAGCCTTAAAAGGACCTCATTTGTTCGATATCATCGAAATGATTGGTAAAGAAGAAAGTATAGCAAGAATAGAAAAAGCAATAGCTACTTTATAAAAATAAAAAAACCCTGCAATAGCAGGGTTTTTTATTTTTTATTTAATCATTTCTGTTATCAATATAATCAAAACCATTTCCATAAGTATATTGGAAATTATTTCCATTTGATAGTGTTACGTCAAAAGCTAAAGTAAAATTTGGACCAGTCCCAGAAACAGTTACTGTACCTGCTGTAGCATATAAAACTGTGTCTTGTACATCTATAAAATCTTTGTCATTATTTCCATCAATATAAATAGTAAAAGCATCAAAAAAATTAAAATTTGGATCATCTAATTGTTGGTTTAAATCGTAAACATAAGTTCCTGGAACAAAATTCATCCCTAAAGCGCTAATGCTTAAATTCATTGCAAAAGAAGCATTATCTGTTGTAAAACCAAACACTGAACTTGGAATAGCAGTTACATCTATAATGCCATCTGATAAAATAAAATTATACTCAGCGTGTGTATCGCTATAAAAATTGAAATTATCTACAGCTTTTGCATTTACAATTGTATAAGAATTTCCATTAATGTTTAGACCAGTTGTAGGATTAGATTGAGAGTCATCGTCATTATTACATGAACATAAAAACAAAAAGATACTTGATAATACTAAAAGTTTTTTCATAAAAATAAATTAAGGTTAGTCATTAAATATAAGAAAAAACTGTTATCAAAATCTTTTTTGTAACTTTTCACAACTTTAAGCGTATAATCAACATAACCATTAAAAACTAAAACTATGTTTTTTACACCTATTGCACTAGTTATTGTCATATTTCTAGTACTTGCATCCTTCTTTACGGTTAAACAACAATCCTCTGCAATCGTAGAACGTTTTGGACGATTTCAAAGTATAAAAAATTCAGGATTGCAGTTTAAAATTCCATTAATTGACAGAATTGCTGGAAAAGTAAATTTAAGAATCCAACAATTAGATGTCATTATTGAAACCAAAACAAAAGACAACGTATTCGTTAAACTAAAAGTTTCGGTACAGTTTAAAGTGTTACAAGAAAAAGTATACGAAGCTTTTTATAAATTGGAATATCCACATGATCAAATTACATCGTATGTGTTTGACGTGGTACGTGCTGAAGTACCAAAATTAAAATTAGACGACGTTTTTGAACGAAAAGATGATATTGCTATCGCGGTAAAACGTGAATTAAACGAAGCGATGTCTACTTATGGATATGATATCATCAATACATTAATCACTGACATTGATCCAGATATCCAAGTTAAAAATGCTATGAACCGTATTAATGCAGCAGATCGTGAAAAAACTGCAGCAGAATACGAAGCAGAAGCTGGAAGAATTAGAATTGTTGCAAAAGCAAAAGCAGAAGCTGAAAGTAAACGTCTACAAGGTCAAGGTATTGCAGATCAACGTAGAGAGATTGCTCGTGGATTGGTAGAATCAGTAGATGTACTGAATAGAGTAGGGATAAATTCACAAGAAGCTTCTGCTTTAATTGTTGTAACCCAACATTATGATACACTTCAAGCTATTGGTGCTGATACTAACAGTAATTTAATTTTGTTACCGAATTCTCCTCAAGCAGGTAGTGAAATGTTAAATAACATGGTAGCAAGTTTCACAGCAAGTAACCAAGTAGGTGAAGCTATGAAAAAAGCGAACAGCACAAAAAGAAAAGGAACAAACAAAAAAGACATTTTTGGAGGTACAGAAGAAGATAACGATTCTGAAGAATAAAATTTAGTCTAAAAATTAAAAAACGAAACCATCAATTTAAAATTGGTGGTTTTTTTTTTTCAAAAACTGATTTTAGAGTCGAAACTTAAAATAAAGCGATTAAAAAGACTTTTACTTAAACAGCTATAAAATCATATTAGCTATTTTTAAAAATGTAGGAAAATCAAAATATTAAATCCAATTTTAATAAATATAAATTATATTAAAAATATTTTTAATAGTAATTTTTAATAATAAAAAAAGCTCTGAAAATTCAGAGCTTTAATATAAAATATCTATTCTTTTATTTGGATTCAACTTTTGCCCAAGTATCTCTCAAACCTACAGTTTTGTTGAAAACTAATTTATCGGTTGATGAATCTCTGTCGACACAAAAATATCCCAAACGTTGAAATTGGAAATGATCCAATTCTTTTGAAGATTGTAAACTTGGTTCTACATAACCTGTAATTACCTCAAGTGAATTTGGATTAATATATTCTTTAAAATCTACATCTTTATTTCCATCTGGGTTTTCGTGTGTAAACAATCTATCATAAACACGAACTTCAGCTTCAACTGCATGCGCTGTAGATACCCAGTGAATAGTACCTTTTACTTTACGCTTACTAGCTTCAGTACCACTTCCTGATTTAGAATCAACATCATAAGTACAGTGAATTTCTGTAATATTACCTTCAGCATCTTTTACAACTGATTCACCTTTAATGATATACGCATTTTTCAAACGAACTTCAGTACCTAAAGACAAACGGAAGAATTTCTTATGTGCTTCTTCTTGGAAATCTTCTCTTTCAATAAATAATTCTTTAGAAAAAGGTAATTGACGGTAAGTCATTACTTCTTCCTCAGGATTATTTTCTGCTTCTAACCACTCTTCTTGACCTTCTGGATAATTAGTAATAACTAATTTCACAGGGTTTAAAACAGCCATAACACGTGGTGCTACTTTATTTAAATCTTCACGAACACAGAAATCCAATAAAGAAACATCAATCAAATTGGTACGTTTAGCAATACCTATTGTCTTAGCAAAATTACGAATAGCCGTAGCGGTAATTCCACGTCTTCTCATACCAGAAATAGTACTCATACGAGGATCATCCCATCCTGTAACATGCTTTTCTTCAACTAATTGCAATAACTTTCGTTTAGAAACTACTGTATGCGATAAGTTTCTACGTGCAAACTCACGTTGTTTTGGACGTACTTTAGTTTCATCGTAAATTTGGTTTAAAAACCAATCGTATAATTCACGGTGTGGTAAAAATTCAAGTGTACAGAAAGAGTGCGAAATTTGTTCTAAATAATCACTTTCTCCATGCGCCCAGTCGTACATTGGATAAATACACCAATCATTACCAGTACGGTGGTGATGTGCATGCATAATACGATACATAATAGGATCACGCATTAACATGTTATTCGCATTCATTGATATTTTAGCACGTAAAACATGAGTTCCTTTTTCAAACTCACCATTTTTCATACGTTCAAATAAATCTAAATTTTCTTCTATAGAGCGATTACGATAAGGAGAATCTGTACCAGGAGTAGTAGGCGTACCTTTTTGAATAGCCATATCTTCTGAAGATTGACTATCAACATAGGCTTTACCTTTTTTTATTAATTCAACAGCCCAATCGTATAATTGTTGGAAATAATCGGAAGCATAACACTCTTTATCCCATTTATAACCAAGCCATTCCACATCACGCTTAATAGCATCCACAAACTCTTGCTCTTCTTTAGAAGGATTGGTGTCGTCAAAACGAAGGTTTACCGGTGCATTATAATCGATTCCTAGTCCAAAATTCAAACATATTGCACTAGCATGACCTACGTGCAAATAACCGTTTGGTTCTGGTGGAAAACGGAATCGTAATTTATCTTGTGACAAACCATTTTTTAAATCTTCTTCAATGATTTGCTCTATAAAATTCAATGATTTCTCTTCAGTTGACATAAGAATTATTAATTTTGACAAAGATAAGTTTAATTAATCAATTTGAAAATTATAAAGTTGGTTGAAATATAGAAAAATGGGCATCATTAAGCTGAAAAATATCCGCACTTATTCCTATCACGGTTGTTTGATTGAAGAAGGAAAAATAGGTAGTGATTACCTCGTAGATTTGGAAATTAAAACTGATTTGAGAAAATCAGCTTTAACAGACGAATTAGAAGATACGGTTGATTATGTGATTTTAAACCGAATTGTGGTAGAAGAAATGGCGATAAGAGCAAAACTACTGGAACATGTTGCACATCGCATAATAGTTCGCATTTTTAACGAATTACCACAGGTTTCTAGAATAAAAGTTGGGGTGTCTAAAATCAATCCACCTATAGGTGGTGATGTGGCAGCTGTGACCATAGAAATGGAAGAATTCAGAAATTAAAAAAGTCCTTTTTCAAGGGCTTTTTTTAATTCAAAATACTCTTTTTAATGACAATAATGATACAATTATTAGGTTTCAAAATAAGTGTATCAAAAAAGAAATTGTAACTTATTACAACCATTAAACATATAAATTGCACTTCATATAATATAAAAATGTAAAGCATAAACATTTAAAATCAATATACCCATTTTACTAATCCATTGTGTAAGAGCATATACAGTTGAAGGGTATAAAATGAGGAATTATAAGGATTAATATTTGCTTAATATTTTTTTGGATAAGAAAAAAATATATGTACATTTGCAATCCGTTCAACAATGGCGTCGTGGCCGAGCGGCTAGGCAGCGGTCTGCAAAACCGTCTACCCCGGTTCGAATCCGGGCGATGCCTCAAAAACCTTCCAAGAAATTGGGAGGTTTTTTTTATTTATGCATATTCAAAGCATAAAAAAAGTGACTATTTGTAGTCACTCATCTATTGTGTTAATTCAGAATCAATTTTGTTAGTAAAATCCTCTTTCATTTTTGGGAAAAAACCTTGAAGGATAAAAAACAAACCAAAAATAAAAATAACCATACTGATGACTCTTTTTATTTTATAAATATTCTGTGGCGTAAGCTTGTTTTTCAATTGTTTCGCTAATAGAATTTTAGCTATATCGAAGATTAAATAAAATACTAAAATCGCTGCAAAAAACAAAGAGATACGTTGGGTATCCATTTCCATTTGAGGACCATAGGTAATGATAATCATCAACCAAAATCCTAACACTCCAATATTGATAAAGTTCAATAAAAAGCCTTTAAAGAAAAGCGCAAAGTAATTGTTCTTTTTAATGTTGAAATCATCTTTTTCTACTTCAGTTTGCTTTTTATAATTACGTTTTAAAAGGACGAAAGAAACTAATCCGTAAGTCAACATGATGATACCACCAATAATGAACAAAGTTGGATTGTCTTTCAATTGTTCCAATAGTTGATTGGTACTCAAATAAGCGATGAGAATAAATAAAACATCGCCAAAAACAATTCCCAAATCTAATGTAAAAGCAGCCCTAAATCCTTTGGTAATACTTGTTTCAAGCAATACAAAAAAACCAGGGCCTATAGAAAAAGCTAAAAGCAATCCCCATGGAATTGCTGTTATGATATCGTGTAAATACAAAATTATGTCTTAAAAATACTATTACAAAGTTACGAAAAAACTACTTGCCTTGTTCAATAGTTCCACCTGCAATAACTTTTTGATTGATTTGCTTTGGTTCGCCAAATATTTGAATATAACCACCTGCTCTTACCTTGGCATCTACAAATTGCGAAGCATTAATAGTAGCTTCTCCTGCTGTATTTGCAGTAATTATTGTTTGTTCTGTAAACAATTCTTTAGCGTGCATTTTACCTCCTGAATTGATTAAAATATCAGTATTACTAGCAGTACCCGCTAATTTTAAAATACTTCCTTGCAAAAGCTTTACTTTTAAACGTTCTACGTCCAATTGCAATTGAATTTCTGATCCTTCTTTTGCAATGATATCAAAATTTAAGGTTTTGAAAACTTCATTTGAAGTAATACGCGAACCTTCATTGGCTTCAACTGCTTCTATGTCATTGTAATATACTGTAGCTGAAACATCATCGCCTTGAAACATACTTCCAAAAGACATTCTTATTTTTAATTCACCATTGTTGTTAACCAATTCAATATTTTCGGTTCCTTTTCCTTTTAAAACAACTTTGTTGGCATCGGCTTTAATTAAATAAACATCAATTTTATCAAAAGCGGTAACTTTTGAAAATTCTCCTACTGCTTTTTCAACTTGTGAAAATCCTACTGTGCTTATCAATAAAAGGCTTAAAACTAATTTCTTCATTATTTAAATTCTGTTAATCATTCTTTCTTAGGTACCAAAAATCCAATTGTTTCTTAACTAAATCGGCATTTTTTACTTTAACGTAAACTTCATCACCTAATTGTAAAATATTGTGTGAAATCTCTCCAACCATAGCATATTGCTTTTCATCAAAGGTGTAATAATCATCTTTTAATTCTCTAATGCGGCACATACCTTCGCACTTATTTTCAATGATTTCCACATAAATACCCCATTCTGTAACACCTGATATAACACCCAAAAATTCTTCATCTTTATGATCTTGCATAAACTTCACTTGCATGTACTTGATAGAATCACGTTCTGCTTGTGCTGCAAGCCCTTCCATGTCTGAAGAATGTCGGCATTTTACTTCATAAAGTTCTTCATCTACACTTTGTCCACCATCCAGATAATACTGAAGCAATCGGTGTGCCATAACATCGGGATAACGACGAATAGGAGACGTAAAATGACTGTAATAATCAAACGCTAAACCATAATGACCAATATTATCTGTAGAATAAGCTGCTTTACTCATGGTACGAATAGCTAATGTATCCACCATGTTTTGCTCCTTTTTACCTACAACATCTTCTAGTAAAGTATTTAACGATTGTGAAATGGTCTTTTTAGATTTAAAGTTCAATGAATAACCAAACTTGGTAATTAAACTTTGTAACCCCATTAACTTATCTTCATTCGGTTCATCGTGGATACGATATATAAAAGTTTTCTTTTGTTTACCAATAAATTCAGCTACTTTTCTGTTTGCCAATAACATAAATTCTTCAATCAAATGATTGGCATCTTTACTTTGTTTGAAGTAAACACCAATTGGTTCTGATTCTTCATTTAAATTGAATTTAACTTCTACTTTATCAAATGAAATTGCACCGGCTGCCATACGCTTTCTACGTAACGTTTTTGCCAATTCATCCATTTTTAAAATAGCATCAACAATAGGTTGTGGTGCCTTATATGCTTCACCTGTTAAGGAGACTTCAGCTGGAATAACATCTGTTTTCGTTTCAATAATAGCTTGTGCTTCTTCATAAGCAAAACGTTGATCACTATAAATTACCGTTCTTCCAAACCATGAATCTACAACTTCAGCTTTTGTATTCAATTGAAAAATAGCAGAAAAAGTATATTTTTCTTCATGCGGACGTAACGAACAGGCAAAGTTTGAAAGTACTTCAGGAAGCATTGGAACCACTCGATCAACAAGATATACTGAAGTAGCTCTATTATAAGCTTCTTCATCTAAAATAGTACCTTCTTGAACGTAATGTGATACATCGGCTATATGGACACCTATTTCATAATTACCATTTTCTAAAACTTGAAACGATAAAGCATCATCAAAATCTTTAGCATCTTTAGGGTCAATAGTAAATGTCAAAATATCACGAATATCAAGACGTTTTGCAATTTCTTCTGCTGTAATTGACGTATCTATTTTATTTGCAAAAGCTTCTACTTCAATAGGAAAATCATACGGTAAACCGTATTCAGCCAAAATTGCATGAATTTCCGTATTGTGTTCACCTGGTTTACCTAACACTTTGATGACTGAACCAAAAGGGGAATCCGCCTTTTTAGGCCAATCTTCCATTTTAACCAAAACTACATCGCCGTGTTCTGCATCGTTAATTTTATTCTTAGGAATAAAAATATCGGTGTACATTTTTGCATGCGCAGTAGTCACAAAAGCGAAGTTTTTTTGAATATCAATTACTCCAACGAACTCTGTTTTAGCACGTTCTAGAATTTCTAAAACTTCTGCTTCTGGTCTTCTAGAACTTCTTCTGTTATAAATATAGGCTTTTACCTTATCGCCATCTAAAGCATGATTTAAATTAATAAAAGGGACAAATACGTCATCTTCAAGTTCATCGCAAACAAAATAACCAGTTTTACGTGAGGTCATATCAATAGTACCTTCATAATATTCAGCTTTTGAAATTATTTGGTATTTTCCTATTTCGGTTTCGTGTATTTTATCTTGGGCTTTAAGAATCTTTAAATCGCGTATAATTTCATTTCTACTTTTAGTATCACTTAAATCTAAAGCTGCTGAAATTTGTTTGTAGTTAAACGATTTAGAAGGTTCTCGGGAAAGGATTTTAAAAATTTGTGCGGTAAAATCTTTACTTTTTTTACCAAACTTTTTAGGTTTCTTACTCATGTATCATTTCTAATTAAAGTTGAAAGTTACAAAATACAAATTAGTAAATAAGGTTTACTAAACAGTTTTAATGAAATTATAACGTTTTCAAAAATTAGAGTTTTCAACATATATTAAAAACAACAAAAAAAGATTTAATTAAATTTAAAAAAAATGATGGTTATTATAGCTTGTTAATAATAGCGACAACTTTTTTGACAAACGTATTATTTTTAAGTTTTACAATGTTATACAATTCTATTAACAATTGATTTATGCTATAAATCTTTGATTTTAAAGCTGTTTTTTATACTTAATTTTTAGTTATTAACAACTGTTAAAAATAAGTTTTACTACTAAATTGTAAATAAGTTTACTTGTTAATTAGTGTTAATAACATAATAATATAGACTAATAACTTTTTTGTAAAAAGCAGAAACTTATCTTGTTTTATTCGTTTGTATTTTTGATTACAATTTTTTTTCATTGGTTCACAAAAAACTTGTCTTTTTCTATCTTTATTTATCAACAATAATTGTTAATTTAAAATTAACTGATTTTCAATACATTAGGTATTTCAATTAACATTATGTATTTTTTTAGTGTTAGTGTTGAATAAAGTGTTGATTTTTAATGGAATAGTTATTAAAATTTCATTCTGTTGCGGTAATCTTTAAAATCTTGCTGTAATAATTCACTATTTACCTTTCCTTTATTCTTTTTCAAGTGCTCTAAAATCACGAAACTACGCTCTATACGCAGTTGCGACGTTTTAATTTTGTTAATCATATAGATAAGAGAACGTTGCATTCCAGGAGTAAGTTTTTGGAATAAATTATCACCTTCAGGATCAGAAAATAATACCTCTTCCATTTCTTCAGTAATGTCAATTCCGTATTTAGAAGTATCGGGTTGTAGTTCAACAATTACATTGCCTCCTATAGTAGAATTACTTTTCTTCAAAACTTCTTTATTAAGAAGCAAATAATAAAAATTATCTTTTAGCGTCATGGCTCTACTGACTGTAATAGTATTATTTAAGGTGCATTTCACTCTTTTATCAGTAGTTATTTTTAGCATTTCTTGAACAATATCATCTGGAATTATTATATAAGGACCATGACTTAAACTGTTGTTTCCAAATGTTAAAATGTTACCAGTGAATTTCATACGTACAAAAATTTAATTTCAAAGTTAGCTGAAGTTCTAGCAGATTCTGATTAAATTTGTAAAAAATAATCAACAACACATTTTAGTATGATAATATCTATAGGTAATGACCATGCAGGTCCTGATTACAAAAAAGCAATAGTTAAATATTTAGAGTTAAATGACCATACTGTTATCAATCATGGTACAGATACTTTTGATAGTGTTGATTATCCAGATTTTGGTCATCCAGTAGCTTATGATGTCGAAACTAATAAGGCTGAATTTGGTATTGTTATTTGTGGTTCTGGTAATGGAATTGCAATGACAGCAAATAAACATCAAGGAGTTCGTGCGGCACTTTGTTGGACAAAAGAAATTGCATCATTAGCACGCGAGCACAATAATGCAAACATTATTAGTATTCCGGCCCGTTACACGTCTATTGAGCAAGCTGTTGAAATGGTACATACTTTTTTAACAACTGAGTTTGAAGGAGGTCGTCACGATAGAAGAGTACAGAAAATAGCATGTAAATAATTCATGAGTCATAACCACATTCATAAACATGAAGTAAAAGGGAAGAGTTTACTTTTTTCCATTGTACTGAATGTGGTTATAACTTTTGCACAAGTAGTAGGTGGAATTATTTCTGGAAGTCTAGCTTTAATTTCAGATGCTTTACATAATTTCTCCGATGTACTTTCACTAGTTTTTAGTTTTGTAGCACACAAACTTTCAAAACGTAAAGCAACCTTAAACCACACTTTTGGTTATAAAAGAGCAGAATTATTGGCGGCTTTTGTTAACGCTGCAACACTTATTATAGTTGCATTTATACTTATTTATGGTGCCATTGAGCGTCTTTTTTTTCCTAGAGAGATAGCCTCAACTTTAGTTATTTGGTTGGCTTTATTAGGAATTATTGTAAATGGTTTATCTGTACTTTTATTAAAGAGAGATGCCGATCATAATTTGAATATGAAATCGGCTTACTTGCATTTACTTACCGATATGTTAGCATCTGTTGCTGTTTTGATAGGTGGTTTGTTAATGCAATTTTATGGTTGGTTCTGGGTAGATAGTGTCATGACAATTTTGATTGCTGTTTATTTAATAATAGTAGGATTTGACTTATTACTAAAATCCACAAAAATGTTAATGTTGTTTACTCCAGATGATATAGATATTAATCAGATCATAAAAGAAGTTCATAAAATTAAAGGTGTTAACAAATTACATCATATTCACCTGTGGCATTTGAATGAAGAGGAGTTACATCTCGAGGCTCATTTAGATTGCTCAAATGATATTACAATGAGTGAATTTAACACTTTACTTCATGAGGTTGAAGTAGTTTTATTTAAAAAATTTGGAATCAACCACATCAATATTCAGCCTGAATTTAAAAAAGAAGACCCGAAAGATTATATTGTTCAGGATTAGAATTTTATCAATATAATAATTTCAGCTTCTTAAAATAAGAATATCGTAATTATTGTATAGTTTGTGTTAAAACCTTGTATATAAATTCTTAAATATTTAATTCTTTATTAATTTTAAACTGATTCTTTTACAAATATCAACAATCTAGTTTAAAAAAAATGTCAGGAAATTTAATCATTAAAAAGTTACTCGTAGCCAATAGAGGTGAAATTGCTATTCGTGTTTTTAGAGCTGCAACAGAATTAAAAATTGACACTGTAGCAGTTTATACATTTGAAGATCGTTATTCATTGCATCGTTATAAAGCCGATCAAAGTTTTCAAATAGGAGATGATAGTGAAGCCTTAAAACCTTATTTGGACATTGATGCCATTATTCAAGTTGCAAAAGACAATAATGTTGATGCGATACACCCTGGATACGGTTTTTTATCTGAGAATGTTGCATTTGCCAAACGATGTTTGGAGGAAGGAATTGTATTTGTCGGTCCTAGAGTGGAAGCAATGCTGCAATTGGGTGATAAAGTAGAAGCTAAAAAAGTAGCGAAAGCTGTTGGAGTTCCTTTAATTCAAGACTCAGAAATTAATTTAGAAACTGTTGAAGATGCACAAAAAGAAGCAAGCCGAATAGGATTTCCTGTAATGTTAAAAGCGGCAGCCGGAGGTGGTGGTAGAGGTATGCGTGTTGTTCGCAATTCAGATGAAATTAAAACGGCTTTTGTAAATGCAAAAAGTGAAGCTTTAAAAGCTTTTGGTGATGATACTTTATTCATTGAAAAGTTTATTGACAATCCGAAACACATTGAAGTACAAATATTAGGTGACAATCACGGTAACATTGTGCATTTATACGAAAGAGATTGTTCGGTACAGCGTAGGTTTCAAAAAGTTATTGAAATAGCACCTTCGATTTTAAAAAATGAAACGCGTGAAAAGCTTTATCAGTATGCAATTGACATTGCGAAATATGTAAAGTATAACAATGCAGGAACGGTTGAATTTTTGGTAGATCAAGAAGAAAACATTTATTTTATTGAAGTTAATCCGCGTATACAAGTTGAGCATACTATAACAGAAGAAATTACCGGTATTGACATTGTACGTTCGCAAATTATCATAGCAGCTGGGCATCCATTGTCACACAGTCAAATATTTATTCACAATCAACAAGATATTTCTTGTAACGGTTGGGCCATTCAATGTAGGATTACTACCGAAGATTCTGAAAATGATTTTAAACCCGATTACGGTACAATTATAGCTTATCGAAATGCTGCCGGATATGGAATTCGATTGGATGAAGGAAGTTGTTATTCTGGAGTTACCATTTCACCATTTTTTGATTCCATGTTGGTAAAAGTATCTTCAAGTGGTCGTACACTAAAAGGGGCATCCGATCGTTTACGCAGGACTTTGGAAGAGTTTAGAATTAGAGGTGTAAAAACCAACATTCCTTTTCTTACTAATGTAATGTCGAATGAAACGTTTAGAAGTGGCGCTGCAACAGTAAATTTTATTCAAGAAAATCCACACTTACTTGTACCGCGTTATGAATATTCTAAAGATAGGGCTACTAAATTAATCAAGTATTTAGCTGAAGTTAAAGTAAACGGACATCCTGACATTAAAAAATTTGATAGCGAAAAAGAGTTTCGAAAACCGATAGTTCCTATATCACCAAATATTCCTTTTCCAAAAGGAACGAAAGACTTACTAACAGAGCTTGGACGCGATAAGTTTATCGATTTTATCAAAAACGAAAAAAAAATATTGTATACTGATACAACTTTTCGCGATGCGCATCAATCGTTATTTGCTACGCGTTTACGTAATTACGATATTTTAAAAGTAGCAGAAGGGATGGCTAAAAACTTCCCAGAATTGTTCTCATTCGAAGTATGGGGAGGTGCTACTTTTGATGTAACCATGCGTTTTCTTCACGAAGATCCTTGGGAGCGTTTGCGAAAAATAAGAAAAGCCATTCCGAATGTGCTGTTGCAAATGTTGTTCCGAGGAAGTAATGCTGTTGGATATTCAGCTTATCCTGATAATGTTATTGAAGAATTTATTATAAAAAGTGCCGAGAATGGTATAGATGTTTTCCGAATTTTCGATTCCTTAAACTGGATTGAAGGGATGAAGCAAAGTATAAAAATTGTCAATGAGAAAACCAATGCTATTGCAGAAGCTTGTATTTGTTTTACAGGCGATTTTTTAGATCCTGAAAAACCGAAATATAGTTTAGACTATTATATTAACCTTGCTAAAGAGCTAGAGCAAGCTGGAGCACATATGCTAGCCATTAAAGACATGGCTGGTTTGTTAAAACCTTATACAGCCCAAGTATTAATCACGGAACTTAAAAAATATATTAATATTCCAATTCACTTGCATACGCATGATACCTCTTCAATACAGTCTACAACTTATTTGAAAGCTATCGAAGCAGGTGTTGATGTGGTTGATGTTGCTTTGGCTTCCATGAGTGGATTGACTTCCCAACCCAATTTCAATTCTTTAGTTGCAGTTTTAAAAGGACAACAGCGTGAAAACCCTATTAATTTGAACAAGTTAAATGAGTATTCCAATTATTTTGAAGCCGTTCGTGATTATTATTACCCGTTTGAAAGTGAATTAAAAGCAGGAACTGCCGAAGTTTACGATCATGAGATACCTGGAGGTCAATATTCCAATCTGTTACCGCAAGCGCGTGGTTTAGGCTTAGAAGATAAATTTGAAACCATTAAATACAATTATAAAGTGGTGAATCAACTTTTTGGAGACATTGTAAAAGTTACTCCTTCTTCAAAAGTTGTAGGGGATATGGCCTTATTCATGACTTCCAATAATTTAACAGCAGAAGATGTTCTGGAAAAAGGCGAAAGTTTAGCTTTTCCAGAATCAGTTAAGCAATTATTTCGAGGTGATTTAGGACAGCCGTATGGTGGTTTTCCTGAAAGATTACAAAAGTTGGTGCTTAAAAATGAACAACCTTATACGGATAGAGCCAATGCACATTTGAAACCAGTTGATTTAAATACGGAACTCCTTTCTTTACAGCAAAAATTTGATACTAGTCTTACCATGGAAGACTTGTTATCGTATATAATGTTTCCGAAGGTTTTTGAAGATTTTTATACTTTCCGAAAATATTTTGGAGGTGTTGAAAAGTTACCAACGCCAAGTTTTTATTATCCTTTACAACCCAATGAAGAGATAATTGTGAATTTGGATAAAGGTAAAAATATTATTATCAAATTCCGATATATGGGTGCTCCAAATGAAGATGGTTTCAGGGAAGTATTTTTCCAAATAAATGGACAAACCCGAAATGTTTTGGTAAAAGATAATGCCATCAAAACTTCAAAAGCAGAACACATAAAATGTAAAGGACCAAATGATATTGGGGCACCATTACAAGGAAGTTTACTTAAGATATTGGTTCAAGAAGGGGAAGAAATTGTAAAAGATACCCCTTTGTTTATTATAGAAGCTATGAAAATGGAAACTACAATTTGCGCTCCAAAAAGTGGAAAAGTAACAGCCATACTTTTAAAAGAAAAATCAATGATTGAGCAAGATGATTGTGTAATTCAAATCGAATAGTTTAATTTTTAAATATTTTTTATGAAGCTGTTTCTTAAGGGAGACGGCTTTATTTGTTAAATTTACAGATACATTATCAATTAAAAATGGACAACAATAAACCACAATATAAAAAGAAGTTTTATCCGATTAATCAAGATTTAAGAAGTTACTTGGAACACTATAAAAGGGTTACAAGGACAAATGTTTTTTATGATGATTTATTGCGTTTTCAAGGTTCAATAGCGGTGTTTGATAAAGATGATAATGATACACTTTGGGTAAGGGTGTATTATAATGAATTTGAGAAAGTAGAAATTGACAATAGTTTAAAGAAAATATACACGCTTTTACATGCCGATGGAGATGAACGTAATATTCAGTTTTTAAATGTCGATTATATAGATTTCTGTACTTTCGGTAATTCGCAACCTTTTAGGGTAAAAATCAGGAATATTCTTAACGACAATTACACACACTTTTACATTAAAAAAGCGGACGCTTCGCGTATTTTCGGATTGGAATTGGAACATATTTTATCACCGAATAGAATCAACTTTTTAGTTTTTGAAGATACTTTAATTGAGGAACATATTGTAGGGATTCCGGGTGATGTCTTTATTGAAAACAATTTAAAAGACTGTGAAGAACATGAAAAAGCGCAAATTGCAAAGGAATTTGTAAAATTTAACGAGCGTTGTATGATTGGTCTTTTGGGCGATATGCGTGCGTATAATTTTGTAATTGTACCCATTTATGATTTTGACCAAAGAGTCTTTAAAATAAGAGCTATTGATTTTGACCAGCAATCCTACGAAGGGCGATTTAGATTGTACAAGCCGCATCTTTTCAAAGAAAATTTACCGTTTAATTTATTGGTTAAAGAAAAACTGAATAAAAACGCCATTGAGCAATATCAAAATGAAGAACGTTCCATTTTGGTGAAACGCCTTTTGGATTCCGAATCGCGTTTAAAACGCCTTTTATTGGCAATGAAATCAACCAATTTGGCCCCTCCAGAACATATCGAACAGTTACGTGAAGAAGTATATCAATTTACATTAGATAAAGACTTTAAAAAAGCCGATTCTATGGGTGAGATAGTTGAAGTAGCATTAAACTTTATGAAACGTAATTTTAGAAATATCGATTTTTAAAAAGCAAGTAGAGTACAAAAAGTTGCAACAACACAATACCATAAAAAGTAAAGATGAAAGAAGTTTTTCGGGTTTTATGGTTAAACGTTTTCATAGCAACTAAACCTCCAATTGTACCTCCCAAAAGTGTAAGGATAAATAAATTACGTTCTGGAATACGATTTTTACTTTTTCTAGCAGCATTTTTATCATATCCGAAAACCAAAAAAGTTATACAGTTTACCAAAACCAAATAAACAAATAAGCTATTCAATTGCTATCAAATTTTATTCAAAGATAGTATTTTAGCAGACTATTAAAATACCCATATGACCACAATTGCATTTATTCAAAAGCAGGTTGATACCGCTGCAAAAAATATAGAAGCTACACTACAATTATTAGATGAAGATTGTACCATTCCGTTTATTGCCCGTTATCGAAAAGATAAAACAGGAAACCTTGATGAGGTTCAAATTGAAGCCATAGCAAAAGCTAAAAAAGTATACGATGAAATTATAAAACGTAAAGAAAGCATTTTAAAAAGTATTGAAGAACAAAATGCACTTACACCAGAATTACAATCAAAATTAGCAGCAAGTTACGATTTACAAGAATTGGAAGATTTGTACTTGCCATATAAAAAGAAACGTAAAACAAAGGCGGATACAGCACGAGAAAACGGATTGGAACCTTTGGCAAAAATCATTATGGCTCAAAATGCAGATGATGTAGACTATATAGCTACAAAATATTTGAATGATAAAGTTGTGAATGAAGATGAAGCTTTACAAGGAGCTCGCGATATTATAGCCGAATGGATCAACGAAAACATTTACATTCGAAAAAATATAAGACGCATGTTTCAACGTCAAGGCGAGATTACTACAAAAGTAGTTAAAGCTAAAAAGGATGAAGAAGGAGCGCAAAAATTTTCACAATATTTTGATTGGGCTGAACCCTTATACAAAACACCATCGCATCGATTATTAGCCATGTTACGTGCAGAAGCAGAAGGTTATGTTAAACTCAACGTTGCAATTGAAAAGGAGGAAGCATTGTCGTTTATTGAAGAGAATATTATAAAAAATAAAAACAGTACTGCTCAACAACTTGAATTGGCTATAAAAGACAGTTACAAACGTTTGTTAGAACCTGCAATTTCAAATGAAACATTACAAGAAGCAAAAGACAAAGCCGATATAAAAGCTATTGATGTTTTTTCTGAAAATTTACGTCAATTATTGTTAGCTCCACCATTGGGAGAAAAGCGAATTTTAGCCATCGACCCAGGTTTTAGAACCGGTTGTAAAGTGGTATGTTTGGACGAAAAAGGAGATTTACTGAACAATGAAACTATTTATCCACATGCCCCACAAAATGAAACGGCCATGGCTATGAAAAAAATCCGTTCTATGGTAAATGCATATGGTATTGAAGCGATTTCAATTGGTAATGGTACGGCATCTCGCGAAACGGAATTTTTTATAAAAAAAATAGCTTTTGACAAACCCGTTCAAGTATTTGTGGTTTCTGAAGCAGGAGCATCGGTATATTCAGCAAGTAAAATTGCACGAGAAGAATTTCCAAATTACGATGTAACGGTTCGTGGTGCTGTTTCTATTGGAAGACGCCTTTCAGATCCTTTAGCTGAATTGGTAAAGATTGATGCTAAATCTATTGGAGTAGGGCAATACCAACACGATGTCGATCAAACTAAACTGAAAGATGAATTGGATAATACCGTTGTGCGTTGTGTTAACTCTGTCGGTGTGAATATTAATACAGCAAGTAAATCGTTACTGAGTTATGTATCGGGAATTGGAGAAAAAATGGCCGAAAATATAGTAACTTATCGTTCGGAAAATGGACCTTTTGAAGACCGAAAAGAGTTGAAAAAAGTACCACGTTTGGGCGAAAAGGCTTTTCAACAAGCAGCAGCTTTTATTCGTATTCGCGATGGGAAAAATCCATTGGATAATTCTGCAGTACATCCTGAAGCTTATAAAGTAGTGGAAAAAATGGCGAAAGATTTGGGTATTAAAACCAACGAATTGATAGCCAATAAAGAAAAAATCAATCAAATTCAACCGGAAAAATACATTTCAGACGAAATAGGAATTTTAGGTTTGAAAGACATTTTAAAAGAACTGGAAAAACCAGGATTGGATCCGAGAAAATCAGCCAAAGTATTTGAGTTTGATCCAAATGTTCGTTCAATTAAAGATTTGAAAACAGGTATGATTTTGCCAGGAATTGTTAACAACATTACAGCATTTGGTTGTTTTGTGGATGTGGGAATCAAAGAGAGTGGTTTGGTTCATATTTCCCAACTAAAAGAAGGTTTTGTTTCTGATGTAAATGAAGTAGTAAAATTACACCAACATGTTCAGGTAAAAGTTGTTGAGGTAGATGAAGCTCGAAAACGCATTCAACTTTCAATGATTTTGTAAGTAAAAGAAAAAGCCCAAATTTAATAGTAAATTTGGGCTTTTTTTTATAAGTGAAAGAATAAACTACTCTTTAGTTTCGTTATTTTCTTTTTTAGAATTTTTATTTTCTTCTTCGTCTTTCATAGCGTTTTTAAATTCTTTAACGCCACCACCAAGACCTTTCATCAATTCTGGAATTTTTTTACCACCAAAAAGTAATAAAACGGCTAAACCAATAATTACCCATGAACCTGGTCCAATTGCGCCTAAAAATATTGCTAATGCATTCATGATATATCAAATTAATACTGCAAAGATAAAAAGAAATTTACAAACGATACTTTTTTAACGAATTATTATAATGAATCAAGGCAAGCTCTTGGGGTAATTATTATATTTGTGGTAATAATTACAGTAAAATGGCGAGTAAAAAGCAAAAAAGAAAACTATTAATCCGTAAACTTTTTAGTAAAAGAAGGTTAGTAATTCTTAACGAAGAAACTTTTGAAGAGACTTTTTCATTAAAGCTAAGACTAATGAACGTTTTTGTTTTAGTGACCGTATCTGCTATTTTCTTAATTGGTGTAACAACTTATATCATTGCTTTTACTCCATTACGGGAATATATTCCGGGTTATGCGTCTACAAAACTGAAGCAACAAGCCATGGATTTGGCTATTAAATCAGATTCACTAGAAAATGCAGTTCGTTTGAATAATGCATATATTACTTCTATTAAAAAAGTACTAACTGGGGATTTAGAATACGCCAAATTGAATAAGGATTCGCTTTTGGTTGCAGAAAAGCAAGTAGTTGATGATTCAAGTCTTGAAGCTTCTAATGCAGAAAAGGCTCTGCGTGATAAGGTAGCACAAGATGACAAGTTTAATGTATTTGAATCGGCGAAACCAAAAGTTAATTTCGTTCCTTTTTCTCCTGCACAAGGAAAAATTATCAAAGGATATAGTGTAAAAGACAAGCATTTGGCGGTAAAATTATCGCTGATGAATAACACACCAATTAAAGCTATTGCCGCTGGAACTATTGTTTTTGCAGATTGGACACCTTCACAAGGATATGTAGTTATTGTTCGCCATCAAGATGCCGTTTTATCGGTTTATAAAAATGCTGGCTCTATAACTAAAAAACAAGGAGATACCGTTAAGTCGGGTGAAGTAATTGCAATTGCAGGAAATGAATCAGGTAGTACTTCGGGGGTTACACTTCATTTTGAATTGTGGAAAGATGGTTTCCCAATTGACCCAACCCAATTTATCAATTTCGAATAATGACATCAATAAAAGCTATTGCAGCAAAACTTTTCGCTAAATACATCCATAATGAAACTCAAAAATGGGCTAATAACCCTATTGAATCCCAACAACGTGTTTTTGAAGATTTAATTCAAGTTGCCAAAAGTACTCAGTTTGGAAAAGATCATGATTTTGGTAATATTAAAAACTTTGAAGATTTTGCTAATAAAGTTCCAGTAAGAGATTATGAAGCTTTAAAAAGTTATGTTGATGAGGTGGTAAAAGGAAAAGAAAATATTCTTTGGAAAGGTAAGCCTATTTATTTTGCTAAAACTTCGGGTACAACTTCTGGAGCAAAATACATACCATTAACAAAAGAATCAATGCCTTATCACATTGAAGCAGCTCGAAATGCTATTTTGAGTTATGTTCATGAAACAGGTAAAGCCGACTTTGTTGATGGGAAAATGATTTTTTTACAAGGTAGTCCTATTTTGGAAGAGAAAAACGGCATACAATTGGGTCGTCTTTCAGGTATTGTTGCGCACTATGTGCCTAAATATTTACAGACTAATAGGATGCCAAGCTGGGAAACCAACTGTATTGAAGATTGGGAAACCAAAGTAGATCGAATTGTAGATGAAACCATAAACGAAAATATGGCTGTAATTTCTGGAATTCCTTCTTGGGTACAAATGTATTTTGAAAAATTAAAAGAGCGTACCCATAAACCAGTAGGTGAAATTTTTAAAAATTTCAATTTGTTTATATACGGTGGGGTGAATTACGAACCGTATCGTGCCAAATTTGAAAATTTAATAGGCCGTAAAGTTGATGCAATCGAATTATTTCCTGCCTCCGAAGGTTTCTTTGCATATCAGGATTCACAAAAGGAGAAAGGAATGCTTTTGTTATTGAATTCGGGAATCTTTTATGAATTTATAAAAGCAGATGAATTTTTTACCGAAAATCCAAAACGTTATACTATAGGCGAAGTAGAGTTGGGTATAAATTATGTTTTAATAATCTCTACAAATGCAGGACTTTGGGCTTATAATATTGGCGATACTGTTCAGTTTACGAGTTTAAAACCATACCGAATTATCGTTTCAGGAAGAATCAAACATTATATATCGGCATTTGGGGAACATGTAATTGGAAAAGAAGTGGAGGCCGCTTTACAAGAAGCAATGGAAGGAACAAATGTTAGGGTTAACGAGTTTACAGTTGCACCACAAATTGCACCACAAGCGGGATTGCCATATCATGAATGGTGTATAGAATTTGAAAACGAACCATCAGATATAGCGGAATTTGCGCTTAAAATAGATGCAGCCATGCGTAAGCAAAATGTGTATTACGATGATTTGATTGTAGGTAAAGTATTGCGAACGGTAGTGATAACAAAAGTTGCCAAAAACGGTTTTCAAGAGTATATGAAATCAATAGGTAAACTTGGCGGACAAAACAAATTACCTCGATTAAGCAACGATAGAAAAATTGCTGATTTATTGAAAATACAATAAAAACACTACATTTGTGGGTCATAGACCTTATAAGAACATGAAACAAACTAAGCCTATATCTCGATCCAGAGCCCAGATTTCATCTGCGGCTATCGAGCGTTTGTATATAACCATGCGGCATTTGTTTAATCGTGGTTTTTATAAACCCATGGGAGTTTCTGGGGAAACTCTTCGAGAAGCCTTATTACAGTTGCAACCAGAAATTTACGGTTCAATCAATGAAGAAAAAGTAGAGTTGAACGGTTTATTATATGTAATAGAACGTTTACCAATAGGCATTGAAGAGTGTAGGTATATTAACCTAACTTCAGATGAAGGCTATTCCAATTCGCATTTTAAAGCAATTGTCCCGCCAAAGCGTAGGCGTAATTGCTATCGGATTGATGAAGAACAAATGAATGTTGAAATTACTAGAGGGCGTTCGGATATTTATGATATTTTAACCCATCTTACTTTTATTTTTATTGAATCACATAAAATAAAAGACCGCGTTTTAATGGATGAAGATGGTGCTGTTTCTAGAGATTGGGAAAAGCTGGAATTGGTGGTGCAACTAAAAAAGAAACTTCCTTTAGTTGAACGCGAGAAAGCTATTTCACATGTAGCGAATGTTTTAGGAAGATCTTTTGCTGAGATTCAAAACATTTATGATGATTTTGGCACAACGGAACAACCTGATCGATTTTTACATATTATATATTGGTTAGGAAAATTAGCTATCGAAGAAGTGGTTGTCAATCATAAGCGAACCATTACTTTTAGTCCAATTTTAAGAGAGCGATTAGGGCATCATATTTATGGAGATATCTGGGCGACTAATATCAAAGAAGTTTTATATAAAAACGGATTGATTGAGCGACCAATTCACATTATAAGTGCAAATATGCACAGTGTGATGAATTCTCTTTTTGCTGAGCCAGTTTTAGGAAGTAAATACAAAACATCGTCTTTTTTTCAAGTGTTTGAAGATTTGAGTAAGTCGAACAGTAATGATATTCGAAATAAAGTTCAAGATTATGCTTCAAAACAAGGGATGCTTTTTATACCTGATACATCAGGTACCAATATTGATGTACAAATTTTTGATACAGCAAAATTAGATTTTGATAAAACATTGTTTTCAAAGGCTAATTTTACAAAAGAAAAGCCTGTAATAATCGTTATGGATTATGCTTTTGGAGAGCAAGCCTATGAAACTATTGATGAATTATTAAAGCCGTACAAACTTGAGAAAAAGAGTAGTATTTTCTTAAATGTAGAGTCGGTTTCCATTATGGGGAAAGCTGGAATTCTGGAAGGGGGAAAGGGAGATATTATGATTCCATGTGCACATGTTAATGAAGGGACAGCCGACAATTATCCATTTGAAAATGAACTTTCAAAAGAAATGTTTGAAGGTAATGGTATTGCTGTTTATTCGGGTCCCATGATTACGGTGCTTGGGACATCTTTGCAAAATAGGGACTTATTGAAATTTTTCCACGAATCAACTTGGCAGGCTATAGGATTAGAAATGGAAGGTGCTTATTATCAAAAAGCAATTCAGTCGGCATCAAAAATACGTAAGAGTATTAACCCTAACGTAAAGGTACGCTATGCTTATTATGCATCTGATAATCCATTGGAAACAGGAAGTACATTAGCTTCGGGAGGATTAGGAACAACAGGCGTAAAGCCAACCTATTTGATAACAATAAAAATACTAGAACAAATTTTTAATATAACAAATAACGTATGAGTACAAACACTCAAGATCAAGAAATCGATTTAGGTAAAGTTTTGAGCAAAATAAAAGATTTTTTCAATTCATTTTTTGATGGAATCTTCGATTTATTTTTATTTATAAAACGCAATATAATTGTTATTGCAATCCTATTCATTATTGGAGGAGGAGTTGGTTTTTATATGGACAGAAAAGACTCTGTTTATGAACATACAATTATTGTAAGACCTAATTTTGGAAGTACGGATTACTTATACAACCAAGTAAACTTACTGAATGCAAAAAGAAAGCAGAATGATACGTTGTTTTTTAAAGCAATTGGGCTAAAGAATATTAAAAATTTTAGAGAGATTGAAGTTGAGCCAATAATTGATATTTATAGTTTCATTCAAAATAGTCCCGAGAAGTTTGAATTGTTAAAATTAATGGCAGAGGAAGGAAGTATAAATACTATAATTGAAAATGAAGTAACGGGTAAAAATTATCCCTTTCACGCTGTTAAATTAATTACGTCAAAAGAAACTAAATCAGAAAATACAATTGTTCCAATTTTAAAATTTTTAAACTCTTCTGATTACTTTGAACAGGTAAAACAACAGCAAATTGAAAACATTCAAAATAAAATTTTTACCAATGAGGTTACCATTTCTCAAATTGATAGTTTATTGAATGAGTTTATTAAATCTGTTGGGAATAATAATCAAAAGAGCACTAATTTAATCTACAATAATGAAAATAATCAATTGAATGAATTAATTCAAACCAAAGAAAAGTTGATTACTAATCAGGGACAATTAAAATCGTCTTTAATAGAAGTAGATTCAATTATAAAAGATATTAGTACTACAATTAATATAAAGGACTCGAAGGGATTACATAATAAAATGAAGTTAATCGTACCATTTATTTTAATTGTTTTGTTTTTCATTTTTTCTGGTTTACGATTATTTTATAAAAAACAAATACAAAAAAGAGAGTTAGCATAATATGAAGACAGTTTTAGTAACAGGAGGAGCAGGTTTTATAGGTTCTAACTTTGTACCTTATTTTATAGAAAACAACCCAGATTATCATTTGGTCAATTTAGATTTATTGACTTATGCAGGAAATTTGGATAACGTAAAAGAGGTTCAAGGTCACGAGCGTTATACTTTTGTAAAGGGAGATATTTGCGATGGTTCCTTTGTTAAAGATTTATTTGATCAATATCAATTTCATGATGTAATACATTTTGCAGCAGAAAGCCATGTTGATAACTCCATATCTGGTCCGGAGGCTTTTATTAAAACGAATGTTTTGGGTACTTTTAACCTTTTAGATGCCGCACGTAAATTGTGGATGAATGGACCTAATGATTATAAAGAGGACTTTAAAGCTGCTAGATTTCACCATGTATCTACAGATGAGGTATATGGAACATTAGGAGAAACAGGTTTATTTGAAGAAACTACGCCATATGCGCCTAATAGTCCTTATTCAGCATCAAAAGCGGGTTCTGACATGATTGTACGTAGTTATTTTCATACTTACGGGATGAATGTTGTAACAACTAATTGTTCGAATAATTATGGACCTAAGCAACATGATGAAAAGTTAATACCAACGATTATTCGTAAAGCAATATCGGGTGAAAATATTCCTATCTATGGGGATGGTAAAAACGTAAGAGATTGGTTGTACGTATTAGACCATTGCAAAGGAATTGAATTGGCATTCAAGTCGGGTATTGCTGGTGAAACTTATAATATAGGTGGCAGAAACGAACGTAATAATTTGTATATAGTGGATACTATTTGTGAAATTTTAAATCAAAGAATTCCATTAACTTCTGGTAGATATCAAGATTTAATTACGTTTGTAAAAGACAGACCAGGACATGACTTACGTTATGCAATCGATGCAACAAAAATAGAAAATGAATTGGGATGGAAAGCCGATGAAAATTTTGAAACAGGGATTCAAAAAACAGTAGATTGGTATTTAAAAAAATGGAATAAATAAGAATAGGTTGTAATTTTTTAGCAAAACAACCACTATTTTAAATATAATGAAAGGAATAATCTTAGCAGGAGGATCAGGAACACGTTTACATCCGTTAACATTAGCAGTCAGTAAGCAATTGATGCCGATATATGATAAACCAATGATTTACTACCCATTGTCAACGTTGATGTGGGCAGGAATCAAAGAAATATTAATTATTTCAACACCGCATGATTTACCCTTATTCCAACAACTTTTAGGAGATGGAACAAAATTAGGTTGTCGATTTGAGTATGCGGTTCAAGAGCATCCTAATGGACTAGCAGAAGCATTTATCATAGGAAAAGAATTCATAGGGAATGATAAAGTTGCTTTGATTTTAGGCGATAACATTTTTTATGGAACTGGTTTAGCAGAATTATTACAGGCTAATAATGATCCTAAAGGCGGTATTATTTATGCTTATCATGTACACGATCCAGAGCGCTATGGTGTAGTTGATTTTGACAAGCAAGGTAATGTCCTTTCTATTGAAGAGAAACCATTAGAACCGAAATCCAATTTTGCTGTTCCAGGTATTTATTTTTATGATAATTCTGTAGTGGAAATTGCGGCTAATATCCAACCAAGTCCAAGAGGTGAACTGGAAATTACCGATGTAAATAAAGAATATTTAAAACGCGGCAATCTTAAAGTGAGTATTTTGGATAGAGGTACTGCTTGGTTAGATACCGGAACATTTCAATCGTTAATGCAAGCTGGACAGTTTGTTGAAGTAATTGAAGAACGTCAAGGATTGAAAATCGGAGCTATTGAAGAGGCGGCTTATAAAATGGGTTATATTGATGCGGAACAATTGAAGAATTTAGCAGAACCATTGTTAAAAAGCGGATATGGTAAACACTTAATGGGTTTATTGAACTAAGATGAAATTTACAGAGACAAAATTAAAAGGCTGTTTTATTTTAGAACCTACCATTTTTAAGGATGAGCGCGGTTATTTCATGGAGAGTTTCAATGAAAGAACTTTTCAACAAGGGGTTAATCATGACGTTCATTTTGTTCAAGATAATCAATCTTTTTCTACTAAAGGAGTTTTAAGGGGACTTCATTATCAGTGTGGTGAACATGCACAAGCGAAGTTGGTTCGTGTATTACAAGGAGAGGTTTTAGACGTAGCAGTAGACATCCGTCCCGAATCGGAAACCTATGGTCAGTATGAATCGGTATTATTATCAGCGGAAAATCAGAAGCAATTTTTTGTACCAAGAGGATTTGCACATGGTTTTTTAGTATTGAGTGAAACGGCAACTTTCTTTTACAAATGCGATAATTTCTACAATAAAGAGAGTGAAGGTGGATTAATTTATAACGACCCAGCTCTCGCAATTGATTGGAATTTGCCTTCCACTGACCTTATTATATCCGAGAAAGATCAAATATTGCCAACTCTGGAAAACGCAAAGAAGATATGGTAGTTTTAGTTTCAGGAGCAAGAGGACAATTAGGACAAGCTTTACAATTCATTTCAGGTAATTATCCTGAAGTGAATTTTGTTTTTTGTGATTCTTCCCAATTGGATATTACCAATTTTGAACAATGTGAGGCAGTTTTTAATACTTATAAGCCTAATTTTTGTATAAATGCAGCCGCTTATACGGCTGTAGATAAAGCAGAAAGTGAGCCCGATAAAGCGTTTGATATTAATACGAATGGAGCTCAAAATTTAGCAGAAGTATGTAAAGCACATCAAACAGTTTTAATACACGTTTCAACAGATTTTGTATTTGATGCTTATTATGCAAACGGAATTGCTTATTACGATAGGGAAAAGCGTTTACCATTGAAAAGTACGTTTGGGCTTTTAGAAACAGATGTCCCTTTCCCAAGCGGCGTTTATGGTTTAACCAAACTACAAGGTGAGCAAGCTATCCAAAGCACATGGAATAAGCATTTTATTGTTCGCACTTCTTGGGTTTATTCAGAATTTGCTAATAATTTCATGAAAACAATGTTACGTTTGGCTGCAGATCGCGATTCATTGTCAGTAGTTGCAGATCAAATAGGTACACCTACTTATGCCATTGAATTAGCAAAAGTATTGATGACAATTGTAATGGCACAAAGTACCGATATGAATAATGATACCAAGTATGGTATTTATAATTTTAGTAATGAAGGACAGTGTTCGTGGTATGAATTTGCCGCAGCAATTTTTGAGCTAAGCAATATTAAAATTGATTTACAACCGATACCTTCTTCAGCATATCCAACACCTGCCAAAAGACCAGCATATAGTGTTTTAGATAAAACGAAAATAAAGGACAATTTTGGTGTAGAAGTTCAAGATTGGAAGCAAAGTTTAGCCAATTGTTTAGCGAAATTATAAGAATGAATAAGATTTGGAATTGGGCTTTGCTATTGCTTACTTTATTTTCTTTTGCACAAGAAAAGAATAAAAAGGCAACGTATTTAGATGCTCAAATTTTCAGAGGTAATATCATAAAACACGCCGATTATGTGGGGCATCTTATTACAGGGCATCCAGATGGTTTTATGGTAAGTTACAACTGGAAAACTTCCGGACTTAAAGAATGGGAACTAGTTTATGATTACCCCGATTATGGGATATCCTATCACTATATTGATTTTAAAAATCAATATTTGGGAGTAAATCATGCTATTGGGGTACATTACAATTTTTATTTTTTAAAACGAAACTTGATGTTTCGAATTTCACAGGGAATTGGTATAACCTCTAATCCTTATGATAAAGAAACAAATAATAAAAACAACGCCTTTGGAACAAGAGTAATGGATAATACTTACTTTATGTTACAATACAAGCGGGAGAATATTTTAGGACGATTAGGCTTGCAAGCAGGACTTATGCTCGATCATTTTTCAAACGGCAGGTTCAAAGCGCCTAATAGTGGTATTAATACGATTGCTTTTAATCTTGGATTGAATTACAATTTTGATGATGCAATTCTAGTAAAACAGGGCAGTTTACCTTATCCTAAAACGTATCGAGAGCGTATAAAATATAATTTTGCTTTTCGAACTGGAATTTCTGAGGGACCTGTTCCGGGATTGGGACAACGACAGTTTTATCATCTCGGATTGTATGCCGATAAGCGCATAGGAAGAAAGAGCGCTTTACAATTGGGTACAGATGTTTTCTTTTCACGTTATTTAAAAGATTATATTCAGTTTTCATCAGTTGTTTTTCCAAAAGAGCATAAAGATTATACGGAGCCAGATGTTGATTATAAACGAGTAGGGCTTTTTATAGGTCATGAATTGTTTATCAATAAATTGTCGATAGAAACACAATTGGGGTATTATGTTTATAAACCCTTTAATTATGAAACCGATATTTACCAGCGGTTAGGGGCAAAATACTATCTTTATAAAAATTTATTCATAGGCTTGGGGTTAAAAACTCACGGAGGAAGAGCAGAAGCGATTGAAGCAACCTTAGGTATCCGATTGTAATGAAACACACACTTTATATATTGTTAATAGTGTTTACTGCAAGTTGTGGTATATCAGAGGATTGTTTAAAAGGTAATGGTAATCCAGTAACTATAACGTTTCCATTTGAAGGGTTTAGTAAAGTGAAAGTATACTCAAAAATTGCGTTGGTTGTTAAACAAGGTGATACATATGAAGTGAAGGTAGAAACACGCGATAATATTAGAGATGAAATTGAAGTAGTACTTGAGGGGGATTTATTAAAAGTAAAAGATATTTCTACCTGTAATATTGCGAGAGATTATGGAGTAACAACAGTTTATGTTACAGCTCCAAATATTAAGGAAATATACAGTAAAACAGAACAAAATATTAAAAGCGATGGCGTATTACGTTATCCTGAATTACGTGTTTTATCAATAGATGATGAAGAAGGGGCTGGTACGGGTGACTTTTATTTAGATGTAAATAATGAATATCTGTACATTGAAAGCAACAGTGTGTCCAACTTTTATTGTAATGGGGAAGCTAACAAAATGGTGGTTTTCTTTTCATGGGGTGATGGCATTTTTTATGGTAGCAATTTGCAAGTACAAACTATAGACGTTTTTCATAGAGGTAGTAATGAAATGATAGTATATCCGGTAGAAAGTTTAACTGGAGCAATTTATGGTACTGGAAATGTAGTTTTGAAGAATAACCCAGTATCAATTGATGTAAATCAATTATTTACAGGTAGTCTTATTTATAATTAATTTTGGAAAAAATAAAAAAACTTATAGCTAAAGTAAATTCGAATACATTAATAAAGCAAAGTATTATAACTTTGATTTTGCGTGTTTTTGGTGTCATAACGCTTTTTGGCTTTACTCTATTTTTAACACATAATTATAGTCCTAAAATAGTAGGGCAATACGATTTTACACGAACTTTTTTATTATTAGTTGGGAGTATTGCTTTATTAGGAACAGATCAATCTGTTTTATTTTTTGCTGGAAAGTTAAGAGCACTAAATTCATTTTCTGTTTTAAAGAAGCTATATATAAATAATTTGAAAATATTATTTATGACTTCTTTATGTTTATTATTATTATTTCTACTAGTAGATAAAAATTTTGTAGATAGTTTTTTTAATGATTCATCTACATACAACATCATTTATAAGTGTGTTTTTCTTTTATTTTTTAATGTGTTAACACTTTATAATACTGAATTCATAAGAGCTTTAGGAGATGTTTATTTGTCTGAACTTTTTAGAAATACATTTAAATATTTTCCTGTTTTTATAGGGTCAATTTTACTCACTTTTCAAGGAAATCCAGAATGTTTAATAGATTTTTTCATATATGGTTTTTTCTTTTTAGCAATTATAACCTTGATTATAATTTTAATTAAGTTAGTTAAAATAGAAGGTGAACATTTAGATTTTTGTAATGAAGTAAATCAAGTAAAAATCATTAAGTCTTCATATTCTATGGGTATAAGTAGTTTGATTTTTTTCTTGTTACTCAGTGTAGATGTTTTTTTATTGAAAAGGTACTTTGGAGACGCTGTTGTGGCTTATTATTCGTTAGCAATTAAATTAATGACGTTTATGAGTATGGTTATTATTTCTTTCGGTATTAATGCTTCAACCAAGATAGCCGAGCTTTATGAGTTAAAAAAAGTAGAAGAATTAACCGTGGTTATAAAGAGAAGTAATAAACTTATTTTTATAATTAATTTTATAGGTGGAGTGATATTGATTTTATTTAGTGAAACCATTTTAAAAATATTTGGAGCGGATTATATTTTAGCAGATTCAGCTCTAAGATTGCTAGTTTTATCTCAAATTATAGCATCTTTTTTTGGAGTGATACCATTGTATATGAATATGACCAATAAACAAGTGGTTTTTAAAAGAATAATGTTTTTAGCGTTATTTATAAATATTATTTTAAACATATTTTTGATTCCAAGATATGAAATGCTTGGTGCTGCATTTAGTTATTCAATTTCTAATGTTTTTTGGGTATTATTATGTGTAATATATGTTTATAATAGAGATAAAATTAAGGTAAGTGTATTTTAAAAAGATGGAAAGAGTTTTAGTTTGTTTTGGGACAAGACCAGAGGCTATAAAAATGGCAGTTTTAGTAAAAAAAATGCAAGAATACAATTTCGTTGTTTCGGTATGTGTGACTGCTCAACACAGAGAAATGTTAGATCAAGTATTACAATTGTTTGATATAAAGCCAGATTATGACTTAAATTTAATGAGTCCTAATCAAACCTTAAATACCATTAGTAGCAAAATTTTTTCAGAAATGGATAAGGTATTAGATGATTTTAAACCAGATCTTGTTCTTGTCCATGGGGATACTACAACTGCATCAATATGTGCTTGGTCAGCGTTTAATAAACAAATAAAAATTGGACATGTCGAAGCAGGTTTAAGAACTTATAATAAATACTCTCCGTTTCCCGAAGAATTAAATAGACAAATTATTGGTAGAATTGCTGATTTTCATTTTTCACCAACAATAACTTCTAAAGAGAATTTACTAAAAGAAGGAATACATGATTCTTCAATTGTAGTAACTGGAAATACCGTTATAGATTCATTATTTTGGACTTTAGAAAATATTGATGAAACAAAAAATAAGAAAATAGTAGAACTAAAAGACCTTATTGACTTTGATAAGAGAATAGTTTTAGTAACAGGTCATAGAAGAGAGAATTTTGGTGACGGAATTCAAAACATTTGTCAATCGTTACTTAAAATTTCAAATATAGATAATACAGAAATTGTTTTTCCAGTTCATTTAAACCCAAATATAAAAGAACCAGTGCTTGATATTCTTTCGCATAAAAAGAATATAAAACTTATTGAACCTTTGGATTATGAGTCTTTTATTTGGCTTATGAAAAAGGCTTATTTAATAATAACAGATTCAGGTGGAATTCAAGAAGAAGCACCATCATTAGGAAAACCTGTTTTAGTAACGCGGGATACTACAGAAAGACCAGAGGCATTACAAGCAGGAACCGTTAAATTGGTTGGTTCAAATGCGGATAAAATTTTTAATGAAGCAGCACAGTTGTTACAAGACAGCAATAAATTTGATAAAATGTCAAATGCACATAACCCTTATGGCGATGGTGATGCATGTACTAAGATTGTAGATTTTTTAATTAAAAAATAAATGAAAATAATTTTCTATATTCCAGACAATGCAAAGAATGATGCAACTTTATATTATGTAGAGTTAGTAAAAAAGGCTTTTGAAAAATTAAATTTTGTTGTTGAAGAATTTACAAATACTAATTTTGAGTTTAATAAAAATGATTATTTTTTTACGATAAGAAGTAGGGATTTTGTAAAGATTTTTTTTAAAACTTTTTCATTAAATATTATTCATTGGTACCAAGGGATAGGTCCTGAAGAATATCTTCTTATCAATAAAGGTTGTTTAAAAGCCAGATTTATTAGTTTTTTATTTACAATATTAGAGTTTTTTATTTTTAGAATTGCTTTTTTAAATTTCTATGTATCTGAAAGCATGAAGAATTTTTTAGAGAAGAAATATAAAAAAAGAAAAAAAAACTATGGAATAATTCCTTGTTATAATAAAAAATTAAATGAAATCTATTTTTGTGAAAATGTTAAAATTAAAAATAGTTTTGTATATGCAGGTTCACTTTTTGGATGGCAATGTTACGAGCAAACAATAAAACTATATTCAGAGATAGAGAAAAAAATTGAAGAACCCTCTTTAACCATTCTAACTAAAGATATAGTGGAAGCTGAGGAAATGGTAAAAAAGTATAAATTAAAGGATTGCAAAATTTATTATGTCCCGTTAAATGATTTAGATAAAGAGTTAAGTAAATTTCAATTTGGATTTTTATTAAGAGAAAATATTAATATTAATAACGTTTCTACTCCAACAAAAATGAATTCATATCTTTCATCAGGGATTATTCCGATATATTCTGATGTCATACATGCATTTAAATCAAATATTGATCTAGGGGAATTTAATATGAGTTTAGATAAATTAGAAAATTTTGATTTTTTAATTCAAAAGATAATAGATATTGAGATTGATTATGAAAAGTTTTATGAGGTTTGTAAAATTATTTTTGATAAATATTATAATGATGAGATTAATGTGTGTTTAATCAAAGAGGCTTTTGAAGGCACTTATGAAAATAAATAAAAACATATTTTACTTCTACGCATTTATTGGGATAATTCTGGTATTGGGTGTCATATTTCCTTTTGTGTTGCCCCAAAATTTTTTTAATGATGCCTATGTTATTGTAGAAGATAGGTTTAATGAAATAGGTTTAATTGGGAGTTATCCTTTTACCATGTCTTTTTATAAGTATACTGGGTTAAAATATTTACCGTTCAGTATAATAGCGCTTATTCAGTTGCCAATATTGTATTACTTGTTGCGAAAAATTGGGATACCCAAAGACTTTCATATGGTAACGGTTAAAAACCTATTGGTTTATCTTGCTCTTTTGATGATTGCCATTTTTATAGGGATGCCATCAAAAGAGTTTATAACATTTATTTTCATTTGGTATTTTGTTTTTATTTTTCTTAATCATAAGAAGAGTATTTCCAAAAAAATAAGAATAGGAATTCTTTTGTTTTTAATTTTCAGCTTCATTTTCAGACCATATTTTATTTTCATACCAGTTATAGCTATTGGTATGAATTTATTGAGCAAAGTTAATATTAAGGATAAAGTTGTATCGAGTGTTTTTACTGGATTGACTATTATGGTTTTTATGTCTATTAGTTATGGCATTGTAAAAGGGAAACATTTTTCACAGCAAACAAGAGAGGAGTTAAACGAGGAAAGAGGAATGGTGGATGCCAATTCTATGCTAACATCACCTATCGAACCAAATACTTGGTACGGGGAAACAGTAAGTATTGTTTATGGTTTCTTTTCGGTAAATTTACCTGTCAACGGGTTAAAGCACTTTTTGAAACCTCAAATTTTAGTATTTATAGTTTGGCAGTTTTTTCTTTTCTATATTCTTTTGGTTCGTTTTTACAGTTTAATAAAGCATAAAAAAGAATTATCTGCAGAATATTGGTTGATGCTTTTCCTTTTTGCATACTTCATAATCCAAGGTGTATTTGAACCCGATTTAGGATCTGCTGTGAGACATAAAATAGGTGTTTTTCCTTTAATTTATTATTTACTTTACTATGAAGATTTCAGAAGGGAAGTTCAATAAAATATATAATTTTTTATTACTAGTTGTTTCATTAGCATTGCCATTTGGAAAGTTAAGCAATTTGGCAATTATTCTATTTGTTTTGTTTAATCTTTTGTTTTTCAAACAACCGGTATTGAATAAGAAAATCTGGAAAATAGCTTTACTAATGCTCATTCCGTTACTATTAGAAACACTGTTTTTTTGGAATAACGATGCGTTCGCAAAAGGCATAAAATCATTGTTAAAATACATCTCGTTATTAGCGTTTACTTTTTTTATAATCGGGCATTATAAACGCGTAAAAGTAAATCAGCTATTAAGGCGTTATGCAATAAGCATGACATTAATTCTATTGTCTCTTGAAATTAGATTCGTTATTTTCTTTCAACAATACATACAAAAGTATTTGAATGGTATCGACTTGTGGGAAGTAGGTTATGTGTTTACACAATCGTTTAAAGTTCATGCTCCTGCAATAAATTTGCAATTGGTTTTTGTAGCTTGTGTAAATCTATATTTCTTAATTCAATCGTTTATTCAAAAAAGCGCACTGCAAATTAAATTAATAAATCTTGGTCTAGTTTTTATTGCAACTATACATGTAATGGTTGTAAATACTAGAGTCTCATTGGTATGCCTTATACTATGTTTTATTTTTATGATTTTTTATGAAGTTAAAAAGCAAATCAACTTAAAGAAGGCTTTGTTGGGTACTTTTGGGATTTTGTTGTTGCTTTCAGTTATAACTACTATTACGGTCTATAGTAATCCTTTTATGATCGAAAAGTATACAACCTTTACTTTTTCAAATTTAGATAAAGTAGGGAAACTAGACGAAATGGAGCATCCTGAAATATATGCCTTTAATGGATTGGTAAATCGATTATCAATTTGGAAATCTGCTTTGGAATTGGCCAATGAAAATTGGTTGACAGGGGTTGGTGCTTCTGACGCAAATAAAGATTTAATCCAATATTTTAAAGACACAAATCAGAACTTCCTAGCCAAATATGAATTTGCTACCCATAATCAATACCTAAACTATTATTTAAAGTTCGGTTTTATGGGGCTTATCCTAACATTTTGTTATGTTTTTGGTCAGTTTTACTTAGGCGTTACTTTAAAAAATGGATTGATAATAGCTTTTGCGCTCTTATTCACAATTTCAAATTTAACTGATGATTTTTTAAATCGTTTCGATGGAATAGGCTTTAGTGGATTTTTCTATTCAATCTTTATTGTTTTGCATTTGAAATGGCATTCAGATAAATTGATTTCATCTGATTAAAATTGGTTGTAGTATTGAAAAGGGTTTTACAACGCTTAAGTCCATTTTTTCCCATTTCATTTCTTGTTCTCTCATCTTCTAATTTTTTGAATTGGATGTCAAGTTCATCAATAGAATTGAATAAATAACCATTTTCGTTATGGACAATAATATCTTTGTTTCCGATAATATTCGTTGCTACCAAGGGTTTTTCAAGAGCCATAGCTTCTAAAAGAGCGATTGGTAAACCTTCCCACAATGAGGTCTGTAAATATACGTCGATAGAATTAAGACGACTCATTACTTCTACTTGATCTAATGACCATCCTGTAACAGTGATGTTTGGCGCAGTTAGTTGACTTTTTAAGTCTCCATCTCCAATCCAAATAAAATTGTATTTTGGAAATCGTAAAGCAATTGCATTAAATAACTCTGGATTTCGTGCTGTTGTTATTCTAGCTAAAATTCCTATGGTTAATTTTGAATTCGATACTGACTTCTTAAATGAACTTATTTTGTCAACGAAAATTCCATTTCGTACAAGCATACTTTTTCCGATTTTTTGTGCAATTTCATATTCGGTATCACCACAAGCAAGGGTTGTTCCGCCAAATATTTTTTGAATGTATTTTTCAATAAAGTAAAACACTTTCTTTTTAGAATTGGAAAATTCTTTGCTTAAAAACGAATAACCATGAGGGGTATAGAAAACGCTATATTTTGGAACAACATTTGAAGCTGCTATTCTTCCCAAAACACTCGCTTTTGAAGAATGAAGGTGTACTATGTCCGGGTTGTATTTTTTTAATAGTTTGCGGAGCTTTAAAATGGATTTATAGTCTTGAAGTGGATTTAATTTTCGACACATATCCACTTCTACAAGTTCAACATTATGACAGGTAATCAACTCTAAATTTTTAGGATCAATTTCTTTTCTATTCTTGCTGTAAAAAATAATAGTTTTTATATCATTTTCTTTAGAAAAGTGTAAGGTTAAATCTTTAAAATAACTATAAACACCACCACCAAGCGCCTCTATAATATGTATTACAATCAAAATTTATTATGGTTAATTACAAATCGATGTAAATATAAGCTATAATGAAATATTTACATACATTTGTTATAAATTTATATTAAAATGGTAGTAAGATTTTCCTTTTATTTGTTATTCTTTTTAACATTATTATCTTGTAATAAAAATGCTAGTAAAGAGACTTCAGCATCAAAAATTAAGGTTTTTTATGCAGAAAAGAATGAATGTTATATGTTAAACTCAGTCTATCCCAACGAATCTGTACGATGGGATAGGGTTATAGCTTGTTTAAATAAGAATGGAGACAACATTGCTGAGTCTTCATTTGTTATGAATTTTTCTACAGAAAATTTTTTAATGAAGCATGAAATTGACTCTGCTTTTGTGGTTTTAAAGCCTTACAGTGAAGAAAACATAGGTGACAATAGGATGTCAGTTTTTTTATTAAAGGAAAAGTTCAGTACGGTTAATAACTGGAACAATAAACCAATTGTTAATTCAGAATTTTATGCAGTTTCTAAGTCAGTACCTTCTACAGAAGAGAACAAGGTTAGGATAGATGTGTCAAATTTAGTAAAGTATCAATCTAAAAATTATAAATTTAATTTACCTCTAATTTTTGATTTATATAATGATAACTTGACAGAGACGACTTTTGCAAGTTTTTATTCTACTAATGTAGATATTGATGAAGTTAAGCCAAAACTCGAAGTTTATTATAAATAATTATTTTTTTTGTTATAAAAATAGATTGTTATAAAAAATTAAGAACATTGTTTTTGTATTTCTATTGATAAGCTTATTTTTGAAAGAATCATTTTAAAACGCTAGATAGGACAGATTTTACAGTTTGTCAGGGATTATCGTTTTAAAAAATCGTAAAGAATCATGAAAAGAATTTTAATTACCGGGGCGGCGGGATTCTTAGGTTCACATTTGTGTGATCGTTTTATTGCAGAGGGATATTATGTGATTGGGATGGATAATCTCATTACTGGTGATTTAAAAAATTTAGAGCATTTATTCAAACATAAAGATTTTGAATTTTACCATCATGATATTACAAAGTTTGTGCACGTACCTGGTAAACTAGATTATATTCTTCATTTTGCTTCCCCAGCAAGTCCAATTGATTATTTAAAGATACCGATTCAAACTTTAAAAGTAGGTTCATTAGGTACTCATAATTTATTAGGATTAGCACGTGTAAAAAAAGCAAGAATTCTTATTGCTTCTACTTCAGAAGTATATGGTGATCCATTAGTACATCCTCAAACAGAAGAATATTATGGTAATGTGAATACCATTGGACCACGCGGAGTTTATGATGAAGCAAAACGCTTTCAAGAGTCTATAACGATGGCGTATCATACGTTTCATGGAGTTGAAACGCGTATTGTTAGAATTTTCAATACTTACGGTCCTAGAATGCGATTGAATGATGGACGTGTTATTCCTGCATTCATAGGGCAAGCGTTGAGAGGTGAAGATTTAACAGTTTTTGGTGATGGAAGTCAAACCCGTTCGTTTTGTTATGTTGATGATCAAGTAGAAGGAATTTTCAGGCTTTTGCATTCTGATTATCATCTGCCGATAAATATCGGAAATCCCGATGAAATTACCATTAAAGATTTTGCGGAAGAAATTATCAAACTAACCGGAACAAATCAAAAGATATGTTATAGAGATTTACCAGTAAATGATCCTTTACAGCGTCAGCCAGATATTACTAAAGCAAAAGAAATTTTAGGTTGGGAACCTAAAGTAGATAGAGCAGAGGGGATGCATTTAACCTATGAATATTTTAAGTCGCTTTCAAAAGAGGATTTGGATAAAGAAGAACATAAAAATTTCACTAATTATATTTACTAAAGTTTGTCACCTAAAATTGGAAGATATTCTGGCTATATAAGGCCTTTTTCATATTTAACCGATTTGATTATTATCAATTTGGTGGCCAACTTATTTCTCAATCAAGAGTTTAAAACGGTTGGCTTTCATTTTTTTATATCCTTTATCTGGGTTGGAATCGCTTGGAATGTAGCTTTTTATGAGGTATATCGTTTTACAAAAGAAATTCAAATTATAGGAAAAGTTATAAAGCAATACCTGCTTTTTTTAATATTCATTTTTGCATATTTAGGATATTTTTATAAGTTTTCAGAGCCATCTCAAATGATTCAATATATCACAATATCTATAGTGTTAGTGAGTGTTGAGAAGTTTTCAATATACTATTTATTAAGAAAATTCAGAGTTACTTTCGGAGGTAATTTTAGAAGAGTAGTAGTTGTGGGTTCTGGTAAACAAGTCCAACAATTGATTAATTTTTTTAATGATAATCCGGACTATGGTTATCAATTAGAAAGAGTGTTTGATATCAAAAAGGAAAAGAATAATAACTTTGCTTCATGTTTTGACTATGTTTTGACTAATAAAATAGATGAAATTTATTGTTCACTAACTAGTGTTTCAAATGCGGATTTGAATTATTTTGTTGATTTTTCTGACAATAATTTGAAGAAGTTAAAGCTTATTCCAGATAATAAAAATGTATTATCGCGAAATTTAATTTTAGATTATTATGGAATAATTCCAATTGTTTCACTCCGTAATATGCCTTTGGATAAGCGCAGTAATCAAATAATTAAAAGAGCATTTGATATTTTATTATCCTTACTTATTATTGTTTTTATACTTTCATGGTTGACACCTATAATGGGTATTTTAATAAAGTTAGAATCAAAAGGGCCTATTTTTTTCAAGCAAAAACGAAATGGATTGAACTATGAAGAGTTTTCTTGTTTTAAATTCCGTTCAATGCGTTTAAATCCCATTGCAGATATTGAACAAGTTCAGAAGAATGATCCTCGAGTAACTAAAGTAGGAGCATTTATGCGCAAGACAAGTATTGACGAATTGCCGCAATTTTTTAATGTATTATTAGGCGATATGTCTGTAGTAGGACCTCGACCACATATGGTAAGTCATACCGAAATGTATGCTAAAAGCGTCGATAAATTTATGGTACGCCATTTTATAAAACCAGGCATTACCGGATTGGCACAAACGAGCGGATATAGAGGTGAAGTAGAAACAGAAAGTGATATTATAAATCGAGTGAAATATGATATTTTCTATTTAGAAAATTGGTCGATTTTGTTAGATATCAAAATTGTTTTTATGACGGTTTATAATGCTGTAAAAGGTGAAGATAAAGCCTATTAATGCAAGCCTTAGTATCCATAATAACGCCTACTTTTAATTCTGCTGAATATATTGCAGCAACTATTCAATCGGTACAAAATCAAACCTATACCAATTGGGAGCTGCTTATTGTTGACGATGCTTCAACCGATAGCACTGTTGCCATTATTAAAGAATTAATTGCAAAAGATTCTCGAATACAATTGTATCGATTAGATGAAAATGCTGGAGCAGCTATAGCGCGTAATGTTGGTATAGATAAAGTTAAGGGTGATTATATGACTTTTTTAGACGCAGATGACATATGGTTTCCAAACTTCATAGAAAACAGTATTAAATCAATTATACGAACAGGAGTACCTTTCGTTTTTTCATCTTATAGGAGAAGTAATGAAGCTTTGGAATTTGTGTATTCTGATTTTATTGTGCCAAAGCAGGTTTCCTATGACGATATTTTAAAAACCAATTCTATTAGTTGTCTTACCGCTTTTATAGATATTAAAAGATTAGGTAAAAAACACATGCCTATCATCCGTAAACGTCAAGATATGGGATTATGGTTACAGTATTTGAAAGTAATACCTTTTGCTTATGGAATTCAAGAACCGCAAGCTATTTATCGTATACGAGAAAATTCCCTTTCAAGAAAAAAATCAGATTTATTAAAATACCAATGGCAGTTTTATAGAGAAGTTGAAAAGCTGAATTTTCTCCAAGCGAGTTATTATATGTTCCACTGGATGTGGAGAGGTTTTATGAAATACCGCAATTAAAGCATCGATTGAAATTGCTTTAGTTTTCCTCTTGCAGTCCTTTTCAAAATGTCATTTCGTTTATAACTAAAATGTAATCCTGATTCTAAATATTTTGCAATAGCATTTTCAATAGCTGTAATTTGGTTAGAAGTTAATTCACATTCACTTACATATTCAATTTCAAAAGTATCTAAAGTCAGTTGACGAATGATAAATTCCTTAACAAGGCCATTTTCTTCAATTATACTTTTGGTAATGTAATAAAACGTCAAACCAGGAGCTTTTTTACCGCTTGGTAAAACGGCTATATCACTAGTCCGACCGGTTAATTGTTTTAAAATTGGTTTTTTCCAGGTGCTGTTTTCGGAGAGTATTCCTAAATCACCAATTTCATATCGAATGAAAGGATGTGCCTTGTTAAATAAAGAAGTTATTACTATTTTACCTTCTGTGCCATACGGAACCGGGTTGTTATCGTAATCCAAAATTTCAACAAATAACGTTTCATGATTAACAAGCCATTCACCATTTGGATTTTGAAAAGCAATTATGCCCAATTCAGAGGCACCATATTCGTTTACAATTGGAATACCTAAATATTTCTCAAGTAACTTTTTGTCTTCCTCAAATAGCATTTCCGAGGTTACCATACAGACTTTTAAAGTAGGACAAAAATCGGTTAATACTACATTCTGGCTTTGTAAATATTTTGCAAAAAGTACAATAGCACTTGTATAGCCATTGATATACTCGAATTTTTTAGTTTTAAAATGAGCAAGTATTTCTTCGAGCTGTGAGTCTGATAAATCAAAAATAGGAAAGCGATAGCGATTGCTTAAAAAATCTTTAAGGCGTTCTTTTCGGTTGTTAATAAAGTCTAATGGTATTCCGTAAAAACGCGCTTGAAATGAAGTATTAAAGTTAATATTATACCAACCAAAACGATGAATTGTAGAGGCCCATATTAAGGCGTGTTCTTCTTTGTCTTTTGCAAAAATAAAGGGGTGACCACCAGAACCAGACGTTTTGTTTACAAATACATTTTTACGATTATACCCAGTTGAAAGTCTTTCCAAAAGCGGTTGTTGCAATTCTTTTTTCGTTAAAACAGGAAGATCTTCCCATTTTGATATGTTCTGATTTCCAATATGCTTCTGATAGAAAAGATTGTTTTTTAAATGATGGTAAACAATTCTTTTCCTTTGCTCAATTATAAATTTTTGGTAGTCCTTTTCGGGAATATTGCAGATGTTTTCAAATCTCTTTTTAGCCTCCGTAATAGGGAAACCCTTTATTTTTAATGCGAAGTCAAAAAGATTAAACATGCCCAAAATTTAGTTCAATCAAAAATATGAAAAGGAGATTCTTTAAACTATTTAGTGGAAACTTTTTTTTAAAAATAAAACAAAGTATTTTTGCAACGTAAAACAACGCAATCTGAAAGATTTTCAGATTAAACAACGCATATTATGAATATTTTACTACTTGGTTCAGGTGGAAGAGAACATGCACTTGCATGGAAAATGCTTCAAAGTCCTTTATGTTCAAAATTATTTGTTGCACCTGGAAATGCTGGTACTGCAGCAATTGCACAAAATGTAAACCTTAATCCAAACGATTTTCAAGCAGTTAAGGCATTAGTTTTATCTGAAAATATTGAAATGGTTGTTGTAGGTCCGGAAGACCCACTAGTAAATGGAGTATATGACTTTTTTAAACAAGATGCTGAATTAAAGGCGATTCCTGTAATTGGACCATCAAAATATGGTGCACAATTAGAAGGAAGTAAAGAGTTTGCAAAAGAGTTTTTAGTAAAACATAATATTCCAACCGCTCGTTACGAGAGTTTTACAGCTGAAACAGTTGAAAGAGGATATGCTTTCTTAGAAACGTTACAAGCACCATATGTATTAAAAGCAGATGGATTAGCAGCAGGAAAAGGAGTTTTGATTTTATCTGATTTAGAGGAAGCTAAAACGGAACTTAAAAACATGTTGGTTGATGCAAAATTTGGATCAGCGAGTGCAAAAGTGGTTATTGAAGAGTTTTTAGACGGAATTGAGTTAAGCTGTTTTGTTTTAACTGACGGTAAAAATTATAAAATTTTACCAACTGCTAAAGATTATAAGAGAATTGGTGAAGGTGATACAGGATTGAATACAGGTGGTATGGGAGCTGTTTCTCCAGTACCTTTTGCTGATGCTGATTTCTTAAAGAAAATTGAAGATCGTATTGTGATTCCTACGATAGAAGGTTTCAAAAAAGACGAAATTGAATATAAAGGATTTGTATTTATCGGTTTAATAAAAGTAGGTAACGATCCATTTGTTATCGAATACAATGTTCGTATGGGAGATCCAGAAACAGAAGTTGTAATGCCTCGTTTAAAATCAGATTTGGTTGCTATTTTCCAAGCAATGGCAAATGAAGAATTAGACAAAGTCGCTTTTGAAATAGACGAAAGAAGTGCTACTACAATTATGATTGTTTCAGGAGGTTATCCAGAAGATTATGAAAAAGGAAAAGTAATTTCAGGTTTAGAGAATGTAGAAGGTTCTATTGTTTTTCATGCAGGAACGAAATTAGAAAAAGATACGGTTGTAACGAGTGGAGGTCGTGTTTTAGCGGTAACATCTTATGGTAATGATTTTAAAGAGGCTATCAAAAAATCATATGAGAATATCGATAAGATTAGCTTTGAGAAAATGAACTTCAGAAAAGATATCGGTTTCGATTTATAGTAATAAAAAATCCTCTTTAAAAGAGGATTTTTTATTTATTTTAAGAATGAATGTGCTGTAGTATCTTGCTCGTCTTCATTGTTTGATTTGAAAATGCTCAATTGTTTGAACCAATATAACATGGCAACAGAACAAATGATAATAAAGATCCAATTCAAAGTATTCGCAGCCCACCAATTTGTTAATTCCATTTCTCTTAACCAATCCATTGGTTTTAATAAAACATCAACAAATAACCATTGTATGCCTTCAAAAAGTGATTTCATTTTGATAAAGTATTATATTTACATCACAAAAATATAAAATATCCTGATGATAGCAAGCGTTTTTAGTAAAACTCGACCATTAAACTATTTAATTATAGGCATATTGGTGTTTTTTAGTTTTTTTGCCTACACATTTTCAAATTATGATGCGGCAGCAGGATGGGAAAGCATTGGACTTACTGTTTTAAAATTTGCAGTTGTTTTAGGGTCTTGTTTTCTGGTAAATTTTATCACATTAAAGAACAATTTGACAAAGGATAACACCTATGCAATTTTACTGTTTTTTATTTTCTTGTTGTTTTTTCCAACGATTTTCCAAAATATTGAAATCCTTTTTTCAAATTTATTTCTGCTTTTAACACTGCGCCGATTGGTTTCATTACGATCGATGATTGCTCCAAAGGAAAAAATTTTCGATGCTTCTTTCTGGATTTTTCTTTCTGCTTTATTTCATTTTTGGAGTATCATGTATATTGTTTTGGTTTTCATATCTATTATACAACACGTTTCTAGGGATTTTAAAAATTGGATTGTTCCTTTCATTGCTTTGTTTAGTGTAACAGTCCTTTTTTTAATGGCGAATTTGCTTTTGGATAATGAATTGTACCTACATTTAAAACATCAATCGTATATAAGTTTTGATTTTACTTATTTTGAAACGATATATCAAAACATAGCATTAGCTGTTTTTTCTTCTATTGCGATACTCTTTTTTAGCCAATCTATGGTGAGTATGGGAAATAAGACTATGAATATGCAATCGTCCTATAAAAAGGTTCTTTTTTCCTTTTTGTTAGGTATTGTTATTTATGTGCTTTCTGCCAATAAAAATAATAGTTGTTTGGCTTTTTGTTTGGCACCATTAGCTATTATGGGCGCTAACTTTGTAGAAAGTTTAGAAAATAATAAACTAAAGGAAACGCTTTTGTATTCATTATTGGTAATTGGAAGTTTCTTTTTTATCGTTTCGTTATAGTTTTTCACCATACGCTAAATCTCCAGCATCTCCCAAGCCCGGAACAATGTAATTGTGCTGGTTTAATTTTTCATCGATGGCAGCAATCCATAAATGACAATTTTCGGGTAAATGTTTCTTTAAATATACAATCCCTTCAGGTGTTGCTATCGTAACGGCAATATGTATTGCAGTTGGTTTTTCGTGTATTAGGAGTTTCTTTAAAACGGCAACTATGGATTGACCGGTTGCAAGCATAGGATCTACCAATAATATTGTTTTATCAGTGAATGAAGGAGCTGCTTTATATTCCACTAAAATGTCAAATTTGTCATCATTATCGTAATGATGGCGGTATGCCGAAATGAAACCATTTTCTGCAGCATCAAAGAAATTTAAAAAGCCTTGGTGCAACGTAAGTCCTGCTCTAAGAATAGAACATAGTACAATAGGTGTTGCAATAGCTGAAGTGTTTTTTATACCCAAAGGTGTTTGAACGGCAATATCTTTATAAGTTAATTTTTTACTGATTTCATACGCCATAATTTCCCCAATACGTTCAATATTGCGTCGAAAGCGCATGCTGTCCTTTTGAATATTGACATCTCGTATTTGAGCTAGAAAGTGATTTAAAATACTGTTTTCTTCCGAAAGGTGATGGATGTGCATGGGAAAATTAATTTTTATTACAGTTAAAAGTACAAAAAAACCTTATTTTTGTAGAAACAAAAACAATAAGAATCATGTTTGCAGAATTTGCTTTTCCTATTTTCGAACAAAGTATAAAAGACTATCACGTTATTGACGATGTATATCAACCGGTACAAAATCCTTTTGAAAAAGGCTCTATTGAACATTTGTTATATGCGAAAAATTGGGTAGATACTGTTCAATGGCATTATGAAGATATTATTCGTGATCCGCAAATTGATCCAGTAGCAGCATTGGATTTAAAAAGAAAAATTGATGCTTCAAACCAAGTTCGTACGGATATGGTGGAGTATATTGATAGCTATTTTTTACAAAAATATGCCGATGTAACGGTTAAAGCAGATGCAAAAATCAATACAGAAAGTCCAGCTTGGGCAATTGATCGTTTGTCAATTTTAGCTTTGAAAATTTACCACATGAGTGAAGAAGCAAATCGTGCAGAAGCTACAGCAGAACACCGTGCTAAATGTCAAGAAAAATTGAATGTACTTTTAGAGCAAAAAAGCGATATGTTTACATCAATCAGTCAATTGATTCAAGATATTGAGAATGGCGATAAATTCATGAAAGTGTACAAACAAATGAAAATGTACAACGACGAAGAATTGAACCCAGTATTGTACCAAAACAAAAAATAGTCATCTTATTTTTACGATGGCACAACCAAAACATATTGTTGTAATAAGGCTCTCAGCAATGGGAGATGTCGCAATGACAGTTCCAGTGCTTAGAGCCTTAGTTATGCAAAATCCTGAGGTTAGGGTAACAGTAGTATCCCGACCTTTTTTTAAACCTTTTTTTGAAGGCATTCCAAATGTTTCCTTTTTTGCAGTAGATGTTAAACAACGCCATAAAGGCTTTTTAGGGTTACTTCGATTGTATTCTGATTTGAAACAACTAGAGATTGACGCGGTTGCTGATTTGCACAACGTTTTACGTTCAAAAGTGGTTCGTTCACTCTTTTTTTTGAGTGGAAAAAAAATAGCCGCTACTGATAAAGGAAGAGCCGATAAAAAGGCTTTAACCCGTGCTGAGAATAAAATTTTCAAACCTGTAAAAGCAATGGTTGACCGTCATGTGGATACCTTCGCGCAATTGGGTTTCTCGGTTGATTTGTCAAAAAGTGTTTTTCCTACGAAGGCAATTTTGAATGAAGAAGTTGGCAATTTGGTTGGAGTTAAAAATCAAAATTGGATTGGTATAGCGCCTTTTGCTCAATACGAAAGTAAGGTTTATCCACTTGATTTAATGCAAGAAGTTATTGATGGCCTAGCAGCGGATAAGAATTCTAAAATCTTCCTTTTTGGAGGTGGAGAGGCTGAAATTATAAAGTTGAACGAATTGAAACAAAACCATCCAAATGTAATTGTTGTGGCTGGTAAAATAAAATTCCAAAGTGAGTTGGATTTGATTTCCAATCTGGATGTCATGCTTTCCATGGATAGTGGTAATGCACACATTGCTGCAATGTTTGGTGTGAAGGTGATAACACTTTGGGGAGCAACGCATCCGTATGCAGGCTTTAAACCATTTCAACAACCGGATTCATTTTGTATAACGGCTGATAGAACGCAATATCCATTTTTACCAACTTCTGTTTATGGAAATAAACACGTTGAAGGTTATGAAGATGCATTGCGAAGCATTTTACCACAAACGGTAGTAGATATCATAAAAAAGGAGCTAAACTAGCTCCTTTTTTTATTGTTATACATCATCAAAATCAACTTTGATTTCTGCTGTAACAGGATGTGCTTGACAAGTTAAAATTAAACCTTCTTCAATTTCACCATCGGTTAAAATTTGGTTCTTTTTCATTTCTGCTTTCCCTTCTGTTACACGAGCAATACAACTGCTGCAAATACCGCCTTGGCAAGAATACGGAGCGTCTAATCCTTGTTTTAAAGCCGCTTCTAAAATGGTTTGTTTTTGACTCATTTCAAAAGTAGCTTCTTCATCATCAACAATTACCGTAATTTGAGTGTGTCCACTTGCTTCGATATTTTTTTCTTCACCAGTTGTAGGAGTTGAGAAAAGTTCAAATTTAATATCTTTTTCGCTTATATTGTGCTCTTTTAAAACATCTGAAACAGTATTGATCATCGCTTCAGGTCCACACAAATAGAATTTGTCAAAAGATTTTTCCTTGTGTTTGTTGTTTAAAATGAAGTTTACATTTGATTTGTCGATACGACCAAATAATTCACCATCCACATTAGCTTGACTGTACACATAATGAACAAAAAAGCGTCCTACATAATCAAGATGCATTTGACTTAATTCATCATGGAATATGGTGTCTTGAGCAGTTTTGTTACCGTAAACCAATACAAAAGTACTTTTTGGTTCGCTTTCTAAAACCGATTTTACAATAGAAAGAATAGGCGTTATTCCACTACCAGCAGCAAATGCAGCGTAATTTTTTTGCTTATCAGCATGTGGTTCAAAAGTGAATTTTCCTTCTGGTGTACCCACTTCAATAACATTGCCTACTGCTAATTTTTCATTGGCAAACGTAGAGAAAAAACCATTTTTAACGGCTTTTACCGCAATGCGTAATTCGCCACTTTCCGGAGATGAACAAATGGAATAGGCTCTTCTTAGTTCTTGTCCGTCTAAAGTAAGTTTTAAGTTAACATACTGTCCTGCTATAAATTGGTAAAAACTCTTTAGTTCTTCAGGGATATTGAAAACAATTGAAACCGCAGCGGCAGTTTCCCTTTTAATTTCTTTTATGCTAAGTTTATAAAATGTCGACATATTATAGGTGTATTAAAGCAACAAAATTACGGAAACAATTTTTTTAAAATATGATAATTGTCAGAAAACTATACCTAAGAATTTTATACATAAGAAAATTATGTATATATTTGAATTATAAATTAAGAAGAGTATGAAAAATTCGCAATTGTATAAAGGGAGTCTCAATACCATTATTATGAAGCTTTTGGAGGAGAAAGGACGTATGTATGGTTATGAAATTACTCAAAAAGTAAAAGAAATTACCAAAGGAGAATTGACGATTACTGAAGGGGCATTGTATCCGGCTTTGCACAAGCTAGAGGCAGAAGGGTTGTTAGATGTTGAAGTGGAGAAGGTAGACAATCGTTTACGAAAGTATTATAAACTGACGGAGAAGGGTACTACCGAAACAGTAAACAGACTCGCTGAACTAGAAGAGTTTATCAAAAACATGCAAACAATAGTTAATCCTAAATTGAGTTATTAAGATGCTACTTACACAAGATCAATTACATAAAATAGATGTTATTTTAGATAAGTTAGGTTTGGATTTTTTGGATTTTAAACTGGAAGTTAAAGATCACATTGCTTGTCAAGTTGAAAGTATTATGGAAAGTAAAACGATAACTTTTGAAGAAGCAACACTTGAAGTTTTGAGAGATTGGGAAGAAAAGTTAATACCAACTCAGGGATGGTTAATGAGTAATGGGAGAACATTCCCAAAAATGGTTACAAAGAAAGTAACAAAAAGATTTTTGTTATACAACCTTGCGTTGTTTTCAATGATTGGTTTGAGTGTTTTTATTTTTATGTCATTAGATAAGAATTTTATAGAAAGAGTTTTTGAAAATGAGACCTTTTTGATTTTTTATGGTTTAATAGAGGCTTTATATATTGTCTTATGGGGTTATCTTCACAGGCAAAATATAAAGACAAGTTATTCATATCAGTTTAAGCAAATTGCTGTTTTAATTTTGATGGAAGGATTTATGGTATTTGGGTTAAATGTTAGTATTACAAATTGTATGGCATTTTTCACAATTATTGGAATTTCTCCCTTTTTGTTTTTTACTTTTTACAAACACCAACAGTTCATTAAAAAGTATCATTTAGTATGAAATTAAGTAAAGAAAATATAAAATTTATAGATAACTATTTGATAAATAGTGAGGTTGCTTATTATGATGTACGTATAGAAATGCTAGATCATGTGGCAGCTGCTGTAGAGCAAAAGATGGATGCAGAAAACGTAGAGTTTTATGACGCCTTTAAGGAATATATGAGGTTGAATAAAAAGGAATTGTTAAAGAGAGCAAAGTTTTGGTCGGTTTATTCTAAAGAAACCGTATTGAGTTTTTTTAAGTTTTTAGTTCATCCTTTACAACTTCTATTCGGTTTAGGTTTCTTTTGGGTTTTAGGACAATCTTCAATTTTTAGTTTGTTTTCCGAGCATTTTAGTTTCCGTAGATTTTTTTATTGTTGTTTTATTGGTTTGGCTGTAATACAATTTCTGTATTTCCATGTGATATTGAAAAAACGATTTTATAGTTTGGAACGTATAGGAGGTGTTCTCGCATTAATCTATTATTTACTAATTTTTTTAATGCCTTTAGGAAGCACCGAAAATCCGAGTGTAGTTTTTGTGACCTTTTTTAGTTACTTAATTGTAGCGTATGTTGTTTTCTTTATACGAGAGGTTTCGAAATTTCGTAAGAAAAATAAAATTTTGTTTCAATGAAATTGACAGCAGCACAAATCGATCGATTATACGAATTCACACGCCAACATTATGTGGAGTGGTATGATTTGCAAACGGAATTGGTGGACCATTTGGCTAATGCTATAGAAGCACAATGGCAAGAAAACCCAAAACTTGATTTTGAAGCAGCTTTGAAAAATGAGTTTAAGAAGTTTGGTGTTTTTGGTTTTATGGACGTTGTTGAGAAGCGTCAATTTGCTTTAAACAAGCGTTACAATAATTTAATTTGGATGCATTTTAAAACGTTTTTTAAAATACCTCAAGTATTTGGCGTCATATTATCAACTTTACTTTTTGCGCAAACACTAAGATTCATCTATTTTGATGGGATATTTTCTGCTCTACTTCTAATAGGAATGACTTTTTCTTCTGTATATGCTATAAAATCAACGTATCAAATAAATAGAAAGAAAAAGGAAAATAAAAAAAGATGGTTGTTTGAAGAGATACTTAATAGTTATGGATCGATGTCCGCTTTCATGTCTCTCCCGTTTTATGTATTAAATACTTTTTTTCGTTTTCGTGAAACGGTATTAGAAAAACCAATTGTGCTTTATATATTAAGTTTAGGTATAGTGATGTATTATTTAGCGGTTTATATTGTAATTAAAATTATACCAGCTAAAGCAAAAGAATATTTAAATGAGACTTATCCCGAATACAGCTTAGTAAATGAATGAGATGAAATTAACAACTGCACAAATCGACAGGTTGTACGAATTCACACGCCAACATTATGTGGAGTGGTATGATTTGCAAACGGAATTAGTAGACCATTTGGCCAATGCTATAGAAGCACAATGGCAAGAAAATCCAAAACTTGATTTTGAAGCAGCTTTGAATAATGAGTTTAAGAAGTTTGGTGTTTTTGGATTTATGGACGTTGTTGAGAAACGTCAAGTTGCTTTAAATAAGCGTTACAATAAAATAGTTTGGAAGCATTTTAAAGCATTTTTTACAATCCCTAAAGTGGTGGCTACTGTTTCTACTATAGGTGTGCTCTTCGTTACTTTTAGAAATTTAGGTAAGGGAGCAAATTTACTTGTATACATTCTTCTGTTAGCAGCTATTTTACTTTTTTGGATTTTAATCACCTTTAAAAGAGTTAGATACAATAAAGCGGCTAAAACCTCAGGTAAGAAATGGCTCTTTAAAGAAATCATTTTTGGATATGGAAATTTTGCAGGTTTAAGTTATTTGCCTATTCAGCTAATAGTTCATTTCGATATTAAATCAGAAATGGGTATATTCAAAGCTTTATTTTTTAGCATTTTAATCGTATCGATGTGTTTGTTAGATTACATTGTGCTTTATGAAATACCAAAGAAAGCAGAAGAATATTTAAAAGAGACTTATCCAGAATACGATTATGTTTAGTTTGTAACAATTTTCTTAAAATTAAGACTTATTTCACAAATAGGTATTTATGGTAAAACAGTTTCTTCAATTGCAATGGAAATCTTTTTTCCGTTCAGCTAGCTTTAAAACTAATCTTATTTTAAAAATTTTAATGGCATTTAGTGCCTTGTATTTTTCCATAGTTTTTATAGGATTAGGTGTCGGTTTATATTTCATACTTGAAGATCAAAATATCAACCCCATTCCTTTTCTAAGTGGTTATGTGGTTTTTTATTTTGTAGCAGACTTAGTGGTGCGTTTCTTTTTCCAAAACATGCCAACCCTGCAAATTAAGCCGTTATTAACTCAAAACATAAAGAAAAAGGCAATTGTTAATTTCACTTTGGGAAAAACAGTTCTATCTTTTTTCAATTTTATTCATTGGTTATTCTTCATTCCATTTACTATTGTACTAATGATTAATGAACCAAATATTATCAATAGTTTATTTTGGGGAGTTAGTATGTTGCTGTTTATTTATTGCAACAACTTTATTGCCATTTTAATGGATAAAAAAGATACTGTTTTTTATGTCATTGTGGGAGTATTTGCCGCATTAGGAGCTTTACAATATTATGGTTTCTTTGATATAGTTTCATATTTTTCAATTGCATTTCAACAATTTGCTAATCAATGGTATTTCGTAATAATTCCGATAGTATTATTGGTTGGACTTTACAAAGTAAATTTTGATTTCTTTAAAAAGAATTTATACTTAGATGCTGGCCTTGCAGGAAAGGAAACGGAAGCCTCTACTGAAAATTTGAGTTGGTTGGACAAATGGGGTACATTAGGAATATTTCTAAAAAATGATATTCGTTTGTTAAAAAGAAATAAGCGCTCTAGAACAACAGTTTTAATGAGTGTTCTTTTTATTCTTTACGGGTTATTGTTTTTTACCAATTCTATAGAGGCATACAGCGCACCGGTTTGGAAAATATTTGCAGGGCTGTTTGTTTCGGGAGGGTTTTTGCTCAATTTTGGACAGTTTGTGCCAAGTTGGGACAGTGCTTATTATCCTTTAATGATGACGCAAAATGTTCAATATAAAGATTACTTAGCGTCAAAATGGTGGTTAATGGTTATTGCTACAGTCATTTCAACATTATTGGCTTCATTCTATCTGTATTTTGGGTGGGAAGTGTATTTAGCTATTGTAGTTTCAGGAATCTTTAACATCGGAGTAAATGCTTCTTTAGTCATGTTAGGTGGTGCTTTTGTAAAGACACCGATTGATTTAGGGACATCTAAGAATGCTTTTGGCGATAAAAAAGCGTTCAATTTAAAAACCTTTTTAATTTCAATGCCAAAATTATTATTGCCGATGTTAATTTATGCAATAGGGCATTATACGTTAGGCTGGCAATTTGGCTATTTATTTGTTGCATTAACTGGAATAATGGGGTTTTTGTTTAAAAACAAAGTATTTCAAATAATTGAAAAAGTGTACCAAAAGGAAAAATATAAAACGATAGAAGCATACAAGCAAAAATAATTTTTGATATGATACAAGTACAAAATTTACAAAAGATATATAACGGAGTTCCAGTTTTAAATATAGAGTCATTGGAAATTCCAAAAGGACAAAGTTTTGGTTTAGTTGGAAATAATGGAGCGGGTAAAACCACGTTCTTCAGTTTATTGTTGGATTTAATCCAACCTTCAACGGGTAAGATTACATCGAATGGAATTGTGATTTCAGAATCGGAGGGATGGAAACCTTTTACTGCTGCATTTATTGATGAAACCTTTTTAATAGGTTATTTAACCCCTGAAGAATATTTCTACTTTGTTGGCGAATTAAGAGGATGGAATAAAGCAGATGTTGATACTTTTATAACAAGGTATGAAGATTTCTTCAACGATGAAATTTTGAATAAAAAGAAATATCTGCGCGATTTATCAAAAGGGAATGCTAAAAAAGTAGGGATAATTGCTGCATTGATTGGTAATCCTGAAATAGTTGTTCTTGATGAGCCGTTTGCAAATTTAGATCCAACAACGCAAATTCGATTAAAACGAATCATTAAAGAATTGGCAGATGATAATAATACCACAATTTTAGTTTCAAGTCACGATTTACAGCATACCGTAGAAGTATCACACCGTATAGTTGTATTGAATAAAGGAGAAGTGGTAAATGATATTGTTCCAAATGAACAAACTTTAAAAGAATTAGAGCAATTCTTTTCTGTTTAAAAAGAAAAAGGTCTAATTAAATTAGACCTTTTTTATTTATGTATTTAAGAAAATATAGCTTTTAACTCTGTTGCTTCACTTGCAGGCATTTTTCCTGCCAAAACTAAACTCAATTGTTTTCTGCGTAATGCCGCATCAAAACGTTGTTTTTCCAATTCCGTTTGTGGAATAATAGGTGGAACTGAAACAGGACGTCCAGTTTCATCAACGGCTACAAATGTATAAATACCTTCGTTAGCTTTGTTTTTAATCCCAGATTCACGGTCTTCAATCCATACATCAATGTAAATTTCCATAGAAGAGTTAAAAGTACGTGATACTTTTGATTCTACAGTTACTACACTTCCAAGAGGAATAGCACGATTAAACGCTACGTGATTTACAGAAGCGGTAACACAAATTCTACGAGAATGGCGACGAGCAGTTATACTTGCAGCACGGTCCATACGGGCTAATAATTCACCACCAAATAAATTGTTCAAGGGGTTTGTTTCACCAGGTAAAACTAAATCGGTAAGTGTTGTTAATGAGTCAGCAGGATATTTTGGTTCCATAGTTGTTGTTTTTTGCAAAGATAATAAGCAAGGTAAAAACAAAGCATAAAAAAATCCCAAATTTGGGATTTTCTTACTTTATTTTTTGACTATTATTCAATAAGCAACCAAGCTTCTTTATCGTATTCTAATTGAATTTTTTGTTTTGCAACTTCTGCTTCTTCAACAGTTTTATAACTTCCGTAAACTACAGGTATTAAACCATGTTTGTTTTCGGGTAAAATGTGTGCTTTAAAATTTTGCTCAATCAACATACTCAATGCTTTTTCAGCATTTTCTGTACTTCTGAAAGCACCTGCAACGATATGGTAAGGCATTTTCTCTTCAGCAACATTTAATTCAACAGCTTGAACCGGAGTGTTGATGAAAAAAGTAGCTTCTTGGATAGAATTTTGTACTTGTTCCTGTACATGTTTCTGAACCAAAAGTGTTTCTGCTTCTATTTTTCTGTCGTAAACGATTTTAGTACCAGCAGTTCCTGCTCCGATGAATATTGCAATAACTGCAGCATATTTAAGGAAACTGTAATTCTTTTTACGCTCTGGTGTGAAAATAATTGGTGCTTTTTCTTCTAATTCCTCAACTTGCTGTTTTAAAACTTCACGCGTTATTTTGTTACTCGTAAAATTTGATAATCCAAATGAAGCAGTAAGGTAGTTTAAGTTATTTGAAGGTACAAATACCCAGTTTGATTCTGCGCCACTAACTTTGATTTCACCAATATTTGGGAAATCTACTAGGTTACCTTGGTTTAAGGTAGCAATCCAAAAAGCAACTTGAGTGTTGATTTTTTCTAATGCGGCTTCAAAAGAAATACTTTCTTGTAAACTAATATGATTTGCCAAAAGACCATCATTGTTTTTAATGTTTACATTGAATGAAATTACTTTACGAGGTGCAATGAATGTAGCAGTGCTTTCGTTTACCTTCGCAGACTCTGTTTCAGCGATAAATGCGCCAAATCCTGGAACCGTAACGCATTGGTAACGATACAATAAATCGGAAATGTGTTTTTGAATCATCATATTAGCAAAGTTAGGGAAACAATAGATATGTCAAAATTTTATTAACAAATTTTATTAACAATTCACTTTTTTAAATAACTGATATTTGTCAGCTACTGAAAATTAAAAGTTTAGTAACTTTGATTAAAATTAATAATTTATTAGTTATGAAAAAAGTAACGTTACTATTGTGTTTGTTTGTTTTTTCATTTTTGGTTAGTTGTGGTGGTAAGGAAGAGCAGAAGCTAGATGAGATTCCAAAAGCAACTGAAACTGTTGAGCAGCCAATAGTTGATAATTCTAAAATTGAATTAGGAGAAGAAATATTTGAAGGCAAAGGTACCTGTGTTGCTTGTCATAAACCAAATATAAAAGTGGTAGGTCCGAGTTTGCATAATATTGCCACTATTTACAAAGAAAAAAACGCTAGTATTGTAACGTTCTTGAAAGGTGAAGGTGAAGCAATTGTTGATCCTGCTCAATTTGAGGTTATGAAAGCCAATTTTGCCATTACTAAAACCATGTCGGATGAAGAATTACAAGCATTAGAGGCCTATATCTATAGTTTTTTATAAAGATTCAATTACTAGTTTGAATCCTACGCGAGGGATATTCTCAATTTTGACACCTGCTTCGTCTTTGAATATTTTACGTAATCTTGAAATAAATACATCCAAACTTCTCCCAGTAAAATAGTCATCATTGCCCCATAATGATGTAAGTATTTTTTCACGTTTCAATACCGTATTCGTATTGTCTAAAAACAATTTTAACAAAGCTGATTCGCGCTCCGTTAGAGTTGTTGTTTCGTTGTTTTGAATTAAAATATAGTTTTGTGGTTCAAAGGTGAACGAACCGATGGTGTATTTTTTAGAAGCTTTTTCTGTCGATTTTTGACTTCGGTTTAAGAAAATTTCAATCTTTAAAATAAGTTCTTCTATAGAGTAGGGTTTAACCAAATAATCATCAGCGCCTAATTTAAGTCCTTTAATTCGATCCTCTTTTAAGGTTTTTGCCGAAAGAAAAATAATTGGAATCTCTTCGTTACGTTTTCTGATTTCGGTTGCTATTTCAAATCCATCCATATCGGGAAGCATAATGTCAAGTACACACAAATCAAAACTTTCATTACAAAAGGTTTCGAATGCTTTTTTACCGTTATTGCAATGGGTTACATGGAAGTGTTGTTCAAGATTGTCGGATGTTAGAAAGGCAAGTGTTTCATCATCTTCAACATACAGAATTCGTTTTTTATCCATGAATATCATTATTTGAAATTTGTATTGAAAAAGCCAGACCGTTGGCTGTATTTTTTACGGATACTTTCCAACCGTGAAGTTCGCAAATTTTTTTCACATAAGATAGGCCGATGCCAAATCCTTCTATTTCGTTACTGTCTTTGCGCTCAACTCTGTAAAATTTATCGAATATAAAGGGAAGATCTTTTGTTGGTATTCCTGGTCCATTGTCTTGAAAAGTCAAGGTGGTGTATTTTTCATTTTCTGCTGCTGAAATTGTTATTTCAGGATCTTGAGTTGTGTATTTTACAGCATTATCAATAATGTTAAAGATAATATTGTAAAAATGGAATGCATCAGCAACTATAGTGTAATTTTTTGAGATCTGATTGGTTATGGTAATTTCACGCTGGTGTTTTAAAGTACAGTTTTCTTTTACCAAAGACAAGGTTTTGTTAAATTCGATTTTGGTTTTTTGTAATCGGATTTGATTGCTGTCAGCTTTACCTAGTGAGAGTATTTGTTCAATGTGATGGTTGAGCTTGTTACTTTGGTCAATAATAATTTGAAGGTATTTCGATAGTTTGGGGTTGTCTGTAATTTCTTTTTGTTTATTAGCATAATTTGACGCGATAAGTATAGAAGCCAACGGGGTTTTAAACTCGTGTGTCATATTGTTAATGAAATCATTTTGTAAAGCGGTATAGTGTTTTTGTTTTAGCATTAAAAACACCGAATAAACATATATGATTAAAACTAAAAACAAGACAAAGGTAAATACCCAATATTGTTGTAAACTGGTGAAATAGTTTTGTTTGATATTCGGAAAGCGAATTGCAAAATAATAAATGAGATCAATGTCTTTGGTAAAGCAATCTTCACATTTTTTATCGGGTTTGCCATCTGCCGAAATGTAGTTTCCATATACCATGTGATCAGTTCCACAATTGTAGATGGCATATTCAAAGTCCAAATCAAGCTTAACTTTTTCAAACTCTGTTTTTAAATAATGTTCGAGTATATTGTTTTCAAAAACGTCATCAACGTTTACGATATAATAGCCATCGGTAACCTTTTGAATTTTATTGGTTAGCGGTAAATCCGATTGGTTATCGAGGTATATTTTTTCAACGACATCCTGAAGCGCAAAATGAATTTTATCATCAATTTCCTTTTTTTCAAAAATGAAGGCTTGGTTCAATAAAAATAATTGCATGATGATAACCCCTACAATTGCAAAAAAACCAATAACGATAAGGATGTTTAATTTGTTAAATTTCATTTTTTTGAAAAAATTTACAGTCGTTAACAAGTCGTTAACAAGCATTACATGTTGCTTAACAACAAATTTACTATTTGTTTTTAAATTTGTTATCAGTAAAATATAAAACTAAAAAATTATAGATATGAAAATTTTAAAATTAACTCTAGTTGCTTTATTTGTTTCTTCATTGTCTTTTGCTCAAAAAGCTGAGCTTAAAAAAGCGGGAGTTCCACAGCAAGCAAATGCACAAGCGCCATCAAAAGCGTCTGTTTTGAAATGGGATGCTGAAAACCATGAGTTTGGTGAATTAGAAAAAGGGAAACCAGCTTCGTACGATTTTACATTTACAAATACCTCAAAGGAAACTATTTTAATTACAAATGTAAAGCCTTCTTGTGGATGTACAGCGGCAAACTATACAAAAACGCCTATCAAACCAGGAGATAAAGGTTTTGTTACTGCTACCTATAATGCAGCTAACCCAGGAAGCTTCCACAAAACGATTACTGTTACAACTAATGAAGAAGGTGCAGCACCAAAAGTATTAGTTATCAAAGGTAAAGTAAACAAACCGGAAGAAGAAAAATCGATTATGCTTAAATAATAATAAGGTTATTAATTCTTAGGAAAAGCCGACTGTATTCAGTCGGCTTTTTTTATTTTTACTGTATGGAAACAGTTTTTATCAATACACCATTGGGTACAGCAAAAATAAAAGGTAATGAAGAGGGTATTACTTTAATTTCTATTTTGCAGGAAGGTGAAATTTCTAAAACCATTCCATTAGAGTTAAAAGAAGCGGTTAAACAGTTAAATGAATATTTTAAAGGAGAGCGTGTTTCTTTTACTTTTGGAATGAATCCGAAAGGAACCGATTTTCAAAAAAAAGTATGGAAAGCATTATTAGATATTCCATATGGAAAGACAATTTCGTATCAAGAATTAGCACTCAAACTTGGAGATGTAAAAGCAATTCGTGCTGTGGCGACTGCAAACGGTAAAAATCCACTTTGGATTGCCGTTCCTTGTCACAGAGTTATTGGGTCAGATGGTTCTTTAACGGGATATGCAGGAGGTTTATGGCGTAAAAAATGGCTTTTGGAACATGAAAATCCGGTTAAGCAACAAAGTTTGTTTTAAAAAGCAAGAACAGCATTCTTCTTTTTTCTTACATTTATATCACATACAACAAAGAAACTATGAAATTTCTAAAAAACTTTTTCAAATGGTTTGCCATTGTCTTGGTATCCATAATCGTTTTAATGTACATTTTTGATGTTGACTATTTGCTTCGTGCTGTAAGAACAGTTTACTTTAATGGTCATAGTACGGCTTTTTTAGAAGATTATAAATATTTTCCAAATCGCGAAATCAAAAAAGGAGTTGCACAACCTTGGACTTTGGCTAAAGATTACAATACAATTGAAGCGACTGAAACTTTAGAAAAAACGCATAAAGAATTAGAAACGGTTGCGTTTATGATTGTGCAAAATGATAGTATTTTTCATGAAAGTTATTACGACGGTTATGGCAAAGATTCAAAGTCCAATTCCTTTTCTATGGCCAAAAGTGTAATTACAATGGCGATGGGGAAAGCCATAATGGAAGGGAAGATTAAAAGTCTAGATCAAAAAGTAGTGGATTTTTTCCCCGAATTAAAAGGAGAATACGCACAAGAAGTTACTATTGGTGATTTGTCGTCAATGGCTTCAGGTTTAAGTTGGGACGAACGCTATTATAGTCCTTTTTCAATTGTTACGCGTGCATATTTTGATAACGATTTAAAGAAGGTAATTTTAGGTTTAGAGATTAATGAAAAGCCAGGACAGTCTTTTAAATATTTAAGTGGCGCGACAGAATTATTAGCAATGTGTATTGAGAAAGCTACTGGAGAATACATTTCAGATTATGTGTCGAAACATTTTTGGCAACCTATGGGAGCTGAAAATGAAGCGTTGTGGCAGTTGGATCATGCTAACGACGGTATTGAAAAAGCGTATTGTTGTATAGCAAGTAATGCACGCGATTTTTCTCGATTTGGGAAATTGTATTTGAACAATGGAAATTGGAACGGACAACAATTATTGGATGCTGCTTTTGTAAAACGTTGTGTTACGCCGCGTTTTCCCGAAAGTCCTGAGTATGGTTATGGGTGGTGGATGCACAATATTGATGGTAAGCAATTGTTTTACATGCGCGGGCACTTAGGTCAATTTGTGATTGTGATTCCTGAAGATCAATTAATTATTACACGTTTGGGGCATATTAAAGGATTGCAAACCGAAACTGATCCTCATAGTAATGACTTATACGTTTACGTACGCGAAGCATATAAATTGTTGGAACAAAGAAATCAATAGAAAAAGTCTATAAATATGATTCAAAAAATTAACCTTAATAATATCCTTTTTTTGGATATCGAAACCGTTCCACAATACGATTCGTTTATGGGAATGGATCATGAAACACAAAAATTGTGGGAACAAAAAACACAATACCAACGTAGAGATGAGGTTACTGCGGAAGATTTTTATGAACGTGCAGGAATTTGGGCCGAGTTCGGGAAGATTATCTGTATTTCAGTGGGGTATTTTACCAATAAATCGGATATAAGAAATTTTAGAGTTACGAGTTTTTGGGGTGATGAAGCCCAAATTCTTCGTGATTTTTCCAATTTGCTGAATACGCACTTCAACGATTCCGTACACTTATTATGTGGTCATAATGCCAAAGAATTTGATATTCCATTTATTGCACGCCGCATGATTATCAATGGCGTTGCATTACCGGATAAATTGAATTTGTTTGGAAAGAAACCTTGGGAAGTACCGCATTTGGATACTTTAGAATTGTGGAAATTTGGTGATTATAAACATTTTACTTCTCTAAAATTATTGACAAAAGTTTTGGGTGTTCCTTCACCAAAAGATGATATTGATGGTAGTGAAGTGGCACGTGTGTTTTATATAGAAAATGATATTGACCGAATTATTACCTATTGTGAAAAAGATGTTATTGCCGTTGCTCAAATTTTCTTACGTTTCCGTAGAGAAGATTTGTTGATTGAAGAGGAGATTACACATGTTTAAAAGCTGTCTGGCTTTTTGTTATCTTTGGAATCAATAAAAATTTTGGCATTTGCCTTTTGTAATTCATAATTATGGTTTTAAGTAGATTTTGGCTCGTTATATTCGTTTGTTCTATTACATTTATTATTGCAGGATTGTTTACCAATCAATATTATTCTATCGACTATGTGTTGAATGGCAAACAAGGGGAACCACTTTTAATAGGGGAAAAATATTTAAACGAAATTCCAAAAGTTGTACAAGAAAATATTTTAAAATCTGATATTAAAACATTTTATGTTGATATAATAGAAACAGATCCAGACACAACTTATGTTTATAATAATCAAACCGTAAAAATGTATAGCGGTAAACAGCAAGCCGATGGTTTATTACCGATGGCCAAAAGCAGTTTACTTGATTTAATTATTCCGTTGATTGCTTATTTGGCATTTTTCTGCGGAATTATGGAATTGCTAATTATTTCAGGAGCTTCCGAAAAATTAGCGGGTTATTTGAGTCCTGCTTTCGCTAAGATTTTCCCTTCGATTCCTAAAAATCACGAATCGATTTCGTACATGACCTTGAATTTTGCAGCCAACTTTTTAGGTCTCGATTCTGCCGCAACTCCTTTTGGTTTGAAAGCCATGGAAAAGTTACAAGAAATCAACCCTGATAAAGACAAAGCAAGTGATGCACAAATCATGTTCATGTGTTTACACGCTGCAGGTTTGACACTTATTCCAACATCCATTATTGGATATCGTGCTGCCGAAAATGCTGCCAACCCTGCAGATGTTATGTTGCCGTGTATTATTACTTCCTTTGTAGGTACTATTGCTGCATTTATTTTGGTAGGAATTCGCCAACGTATCAATTTTAAGAGTGCTTCATTAATTGCCGGATTAATGGGATTAATAGGAGCAATTATTGGTTTGTTATTTTATGTAAATACACTCGATTTAATTGGTAAAAATTATTTCACGGCAAATTTGTCTGGAGTTCTATTGTTGGCTATTATTGGGTTTACTCTAATTTTTTCATTTATCAACGAAAAGAAATTTACGGCTAAAGGCACCAATATGTTCGACACTTTTGTTGTGGGAGCCAATAATGGTTTGAAAACAGGTGTAATGATTTTTCCTTATGTAATGGGAATGTTAGTAGCCATTTCGTTGTTTCGAAACAGTGGCTTGTTTGAACTTATCGGACAAGGGATTGCGTTTATTTTTTCGCATTTAGGGGTAAGTAAGCAAATAATTGATTCGTTACCGGTTGCATTATTACGTCCATTTTCTTCTGGAGGTTCCAGAGGTTTTATGATTGATGCAATGCGTACTTACGGACCAGATTCTTTTGCAGGTCGCTTGAGTTGTATTTTTCAGTGTAGTGCCGAAACAACCTTTTATGTAATTGCGGTTTACTTTGGTTCGGTAAACATTAAAGACACGCGTTACACACTTTGGATGATGTTATTGGTGGATTTAATTTGTGTGATAACTGCAATATTCATTGCCTCTTGGTTTTTTTAATTCGTGAGTTTTTTTGAAGAATTCTTAATTGGTTTAGGTCAAGAAATTTTATATGACAGCTTCAAAGGGATTGGAATTGTTTTAAAATGGATATTTTATTTAGGTAAAAAACCAATAAGTGAAATTAAGAAGGAGAATTGGAATACAAGAATTGGTTTTTTGACTTTTTTATTTCTTTTACTTGGAATCGTATTTCTAGTAAATTAGACTGATTATAGATATTAATTTACCACATAAAATTTTCCAGAAAAAATCAAGATTCGTTACCTTTACGACTCTAAAAATGAAAAACATGGATTTTATATACCAAGACCCGTATCCGATTTTAAAAGACGATACACAATACAAAAAACTGACTGCTGATTACGTTACAGTTGAGAAAATAGGAGATCGTGAGATTTTAGTAGTAGACCCAAAAGGTTTAGAATTATTAGCGGAAGAAGCCATGTTTGATGTTTCTTTTATGCTTCGTACTAAACATTTGCAAAGTTTGCACAATATTTTAAATGATCCTGAAGCAACAGACAACGATCGTTTTGTAGCTTACAATTTATTGCAAAATGCAGTTGTAGCTATTGATAAGCAATTACCATCTTGTCAAGATACAGGAACGGCTATTGTAATGGCTAAAAAAGGTGAAGGTGTTTACACAGGTGTGGATGACGCGGAGTTTTTATCGCGAGGTGTGTTCAATACGTACCAAAAAAGAAATTTGCGTTATTCTCAAATTGTACCCATTAGTATGTTTGAGGAAAAAAACTCAGGTTCTAACCTACCAGCTCAAATTGATATCTATGCGAAAAAAGGAAGTTCATATGAATTTTTATTTTTAGCAAAAGGGGGAGGTTCTGCAAATAAAACGTTTTTATACCAGCAAACAAAATCGTTGTTGAATGAAAAATCAATGACGGAATTCATCAAAACAAAAATTAAAGATTTAGGAACGTCGGCTTGTCCACCGTACCACTTGGCTTTGGTAATAGGAGGAACGTCTGCGGAAGCAAATTTAGCTACTGTGAAAAAAGCATCGGCAGGATATTATGATAATTTGCCTACATCTGGAAATATGGCAGGTCAGGCTTTCCGGGACTTAGAATGGGAAGCAAAAGTGCAACAAATTTGTCACGAGAGTGGAATAGGGGCACAGTTTGGTGGAAAATATTTCGTGCATGATGTACGTGTAATTCGTTTGCCACGTCACGCTGCATCTTGTCCGGTTGGATTAGGAGTTTCGTGTTCGGCGGATAGAAATATCAAAGGAAAAATTAGTAAAGATGGAATTTTCTTAGAGCAATTGGAAACGAATCCAGCGCAATTTTTACCCGAAGTAGCTCCGCATTTAGAAGAGCCAGTAATTGTAGATTTAAACCGTCCAATGGCCGATATTTTAGTAGAGTTATCAAAATATCCCGTAAAGACGCGTTTGAAATTAAACGGTACTGTAATCGTAGCACGTGATATAGCGCATGCTAAGATTAAAGAAATGTTGGATGCTGGACAACCAATGCCAGAATATTTCAAAAATCACCCAGTATATTATGCTGGACCAGCTAAAACACCGGAAGGAATGCCATCGGGAAGTTTCGGACCTACAACTGCAGGGCGTATGGATGTGTATGTGGATGAATTCCAAGCAGCAGGCGGAAGTATGGTAATGTTGGCAAAAGGAAACCGTTCAAAACAAGTTTCAGATGCTTGTGCAAAGTATGGCGGATTCTATTTAGGTTCGATTGGTGGACCAGCGGCTATTTTAGCAAAAGAGAACATTCTTTCTGTTGAGGTAGTAGATTTCCCAGAATTAGGAATGGAAGCGGTTCGTAAAATCGAAGTGAAAGATTTCCCAGCGTTTATTATCACTGACGATAAAGGAAATGATTTCTTCGCAGATTTGAAGTAATACAGAAGATTATAAAAAAAGCCTGCTAATTGTAGCAGGCTTTTTTTAATATCCATTTACAAAGACATCAAAGCACTCGAGTGTATTTAAATTAACTTTTAATTTAAAGTAGCAATGACCTCCATCATTAGTGTTTGATGTGTAATATTTAAAAAGGTTTTTTGCAATTCCCGAACATGCACAGTTTACCCAAACTTGAACTTCTCCTTTTTCGTTAAGTGTTGCAATACATTGTTTGGAATAGTTATTAGCGTGCTTCATTCCTTCAAAATATTTTGTTTTATTCAAACAGTGAGGGAGTATTGAATCAATTTTAAGTAAATCATTTTCGGTCAAATCATAAGGGATAGAATTTTCTTCAAAATGATAAGCCCCTTTTATTTTATTAAAGGTAAATGCTGTATAGGTAGGAAACTTTTTGAAATCAATTTTTGGTTTTAAACTAATCTGTGAGTTTATGATTTCATATTTCATAAATTCCTTATTGGACTCTATAAAATTATTTTTTATTGTTCCATTAAAATCAAAATCTCCAAAGCAAAATAGTTTATCATCTACTAATCTGTATTTTCCTTCTAATATTTTATTATTGATTGAGTCAAATTCATATTTTCTTTTTAAAATATAAGTACTATCACTATATAGACGAATCGTTTCATTATTATGAAATCCATTAATTTCAGCTTCCAAAATTAATTTTTTAGGATTTTTACATCCCCAAAAAATAATTATTGTAGTAAGTAATAATATATATCTCATTTTAATGAATAGATTGAGTATAAACTATTCTACAAATAATACCAATCCCTTTAAATAGTGGCCTTCTGGGTGGTATATATTTGTGGGATGATCTGGTCCTTGTTCTAATTTGTGCAACACACGAATATTTCTTCCGGTTTCAATAGCCGCTGCCGCAACGGTATTGTAAAACAATACATCGTCGATAACTTGCGAACAAGAAAACGTAAAGAGAATTCCGTTTGGCGCTAAAGCTTTTAAACCGGCGATATTTAAACGTTTGTACGCTTGGGTAGCCGTATGCTTGCTTTTGATGTTTTTTGCAAAAGCAGGAGGGTCTAAAACGATAACATCATATATCTGATGGTTTTCCTTCATAAAGTTAAACACATCATCTGCTACAGCTTTATGATGGGCACCTGGGAAGTTTAATTCCATGTTTTTAGCCGCCAAGTCAACTGCTTTTTGAGAGATATCTACTGAAGTAACCAATTCGGCTCCTGCACTCATGGCGTAAATAGAGAAACCACCAGTGTAACAAAATGTATTCAATACTTTTTTGTCTTTTGAGAATTCGGCCAACAATTTACGATTGTCACGTTGGTCCAAAAAGAAACCTGTTTTTTGTCCTTCTACCCAATTTACGTGAAATTTTATGTTGTTTTCTTTGGCAATCGTTTCTGCATTGTCACCAAACAAGAAATAATCCTTTCCAGTATGCGGAAGTGTGCCACTACTTTTACAGTAAATGGTTTCACAATATGCTGGGAAATTATTTTTTATAGCATCGGCTATTTTCTCCATTTGGATGTTAATACCAGATGAGTGCGCTTGAATAACCCAGTTTTTATTGTAGTAATCGATGATCAGTCCTGGGATACCATCTCCTTCACCATGAATAACACGAAAAGCAGTTGTGGCTTCAAAATCCAATAATTTTAGGCGTAAATTCCAAGCCGACTGTAGTTTTTCAGCCCAAAAGTTTTCCGTGAACTTGTCAGCTCCAAAAGTTAAAAGACGTACCACAATACTTCCTCTATCACTAAAACATCCTGTTCCCAAATGATTGTTTTTACTATCTACAACATCTACCATTTGGCCGTCTGTTAACTCTTCGCTTACACCATAAACCGCACCACTAAAAACCCATGGGTGTCTACGAAGTATTGATTTTTCTTTGCCTTGTTTTAAAATTACTTTTGGAAACATATTTTATAACTTTAAAAAAACCTGACCGTTTTGGAGGGGTCAGGCTTGATTGTTTTTGATTTTTTTTTTAGTCAAGAATCATTTCAGGAATATCTCCGTCAATAATTAAAGTACCTTCTGTTGCTTTTTGAATATCTTCTACAGAAACCCCTGGTGCACGTTCTAAAAGTTTGAAACCTTGAGGTGTAATCTCTAACACCGCCAACTCAGTAACTACTTTTTTAACGCAACCAACACCCGTAAGCGGTAATGAACAACGTTTTAAAAGTTTTGATTCACCAGCTTTGTTCACGTGCATCATTGCTACAATAATGTTTTCAGCTGAAGCCACTAAATCCATAGCACCACCCATACCTTTTACCATTTTTCCAGGAATTTTCCAGTTGGCAATGTCACCGTTTTCAGAAACTTCCATAGCTCCTAAAATGGTTAAATCCACCTTTTGAGAACGAATCATTCCGAAACTAAAAGCAGAATCAAAGAAACTTGCTCCTGGTAAAGTTGTGATAGTTTGCTTTCCAGCGTTAATGATGTCAGCATCCTCTTCTCCTTCGAAAGGGAAAGGCCCCATACCCAAAACACCATTTTCAGATTGAAATTCTACGGAAATATCTTCACGTACAAAGTTGGCAACCAATGTTGGAATTCCAATACCTAAGTTTACGTAATAACCGTCTTTAACTTCCTTTGCAATTCGTTTTGCAATTTGATTTTTATCTAATGCCATGATTACGCTCTTTTGCGGGTTGTACGTTGTTCGATTCGTTTTTCAAATTTCTCACCTTGGAAAATACGGTTAACCATAATTCCAGGAATGTGAATTTCATTTGGATCTAAAGTTCCAGCAGGTACTAATTCTTCTACTTCGGCAATAGTAATTTTACCAGCACCAGCCATAGGAGCATTAAAGTTACGTGCAGTACCTTTGAAAATAAGGTTACCCGCTTCGTCACCTTTCCATGCTTTTACAATAGAAAAATCAGCTTTGTATGCCATTTCTAAAATGTGCATTTTGCCATTGAATTCACGAACTTCTTTTCCTTCTGCTACTTCTGTACCGTATCCAGCAGGCGTAAAGAAAGCAGGAATACCAGCTTGTGCTGCACGACATTTTTCGGCCAATGTACCTTGAGGTGTTAATTCTACTTCCAATTCACCTGAAAGCATTTGACGCTCAAATTCTGCATTTTCTCCTACATAAGAAGAAATCATTTTTTTAATTTGCTTTTTTTGAAGCAATAATCCTAATCCGAAATCATCAACACCTGCATTATTTGAAATACAAGTTAAATCGGTTACGTTTTTATTTACCAATTCGGCAATACTATTTTCAGGAATACCACAAAGACCGAAACCTCCTAGCATAATAGTCATGCCATTTTCGATTCCTTGCAAAGCTTCTTGAACAGAATTTACTTTTCTAGTAATCATAATATAGTTTAGTTTGTTTTTTATAAATTAAAAATCGAATTCATCCATCTCCGTTTGCTCTTCAATAGTAGCAGTAGTGTCAGCTTCAACTTTTTTCCAGCAATCTACTCTAATGGATAAATCTTTAGGACGTTCAAACTCGCCTTTAGAAACACTTAGATCTTTGTCTTTATAACATTTATCCATGAACAAGCCCCAAATAGGTAATGATGTACAAGCCCCTTGGCCATACAACGTTTGTCTGAAGTGAGCGGCGCGGTCATCATTTCCAACCCAGATTCCAGTAACTAAGTTTGGCACCATACCAATAAACCAACCATCTGAATTGTTTTGAGAAGTACCCGTTTTACCAGCAATTTTATTGGTAAAAGCATATTTATATTGCGTAAGGCCACTTACCCCTCCCCAACGTAAACGTTGACCCGTTCCAGATTCCGTTACACCTTCAAGAAGTTTCACAATAGCATAAGCTACATCTTTGTTCATGACATCTTTTGATTCTGGGATGAATTGTTGAAGCGTAACCCCATTTTTATCTACAATCTTAGTAATAAAATTTGGTTTGATGTAAACTCCTTGGTTTGCAAATGTTCCAAAAGCGCCTACCATTTCGCTTACGGTAATATCAACAGCACCTAAAGCAATAGCAGGTTGTTCCGGAATTTCAGAAGTTACCCCTAAATCGTGTGCCATGTCTACAACCGCTTTTGGTCCTACACGATCCATTAACTTTGCAGAAACCGTATTGATAGAGTTTGCAAGTGCTTGTTTTAAAGTAATCATATCGCGGAACTTACCATCTGAATTTCTTGGCGACCAAGCTTCGTCGATACCCCATTTTCCTTTTGGCATTGTGAAAGGACCATCAATAATTGAATCACAAGGTGACATACCCAATTGCTCGATAGCAGTAGAATATACGAATGGTTTAAAAGTGGAACCTACTTGACGCGCTCCTTGTCCTACGTGATCATATTGGAAATATTTGTAATCAACACCACCAACCCAAACTTTAATATGTCCGGTTTGCGGTTCCATGGCCATCATACCGGTTTGTAAAAAGTGTTTGTAGTAAATTATAGAATCTCTTGGAGTCATGATGGTATCACGTTCCCCTTGCCAAGTGAAGACTCTCATTTTTCTTTTGACATCAAACGATTTGATGATTTCTTCCTCCGATTTACCATCTTCTTTTAAAAGACGCCATCTTTCCGAAGTTTTCATTGCACTTTTGATGATTTTATCAGTTTGATCCTGTGTAATGTTTACAAAAGGAGCATTTTTCTTGCCTTTGGCTAATTCGAAAAACTTGGCTTGAAGAATAGTCAAATGTTCTTTAACCGCTTCCTCGGCATATTTTTGCATTTTAGAATCAATGGTTGTGTAAATTTTCAATCCATCTCGGTAAATGTCGTATTCACTTCCATCTGGTTTTTTATGTTCTTTTACCCATTTTTTCATAAAATCACGCAAGTACTCACGGAAATAAGTTGCACTTCCTTGGTCGTGACTTTCTGGTTTAAAATCTAAAACAATTGGCGTTTTTTGAAGTTCTGTTTTTTGTTCTTCTGTTAAGAAACCACTTCTTACCATTTGTGCTAAAACTACATTTCTTCTGGTTGTAGCTCTTTCTGGAAAACGGTTTGGATTAAAACGAGAAGGATTGGTTAGCATTCCTACGAAAACAGCAGCTTCTTCAATTTTTAAATCTTTAGGTTCTTTATTGAAATATATTTTTGAGGCCGAACGAATTCCAATAGCATGGTTGACAAAATCAACTTGATTTAAATACATCGCTAAAATTTCGTTCTTTGTATATTGACGTTCCAAACGCACGGCAATAACCCATTCTTTAACTTTTTGAAGAATACGAATTACGATATTGCGAGAACCATCACTACCATGAAATAAGTTTTTCGCCAATTGTTGGGTAATCGTACTAGCACCACCATCTTGCCCTAATTTCACCACAGCTCTAAAAGTACCACGGGCATCAATACCAGAGTGTTCGTAAAAACGTTCGTCTTCTGTAGCAACTAATGCATTAACCAAGTGCGGCGGTAGGTCTTCAAATTTAACAGGAACACGGTTTTCTGCATAAAATTTACCAATAACCTCTCCGTCAGAAGCGATAATCTCTGTTGCAATATTTGAATCGGGATTTTCTAATTTTTCGAAACTTGGCATTTCTCCAAAGAAGCCCCAAGAGGCAAAAAGAAATAACATTACTATGAATAGTATTCCTATTATAAATGCCTTCCAAAACCATTTTATGTATTTAGAAAAATTTTGTTTTTCTGTTTTTTTTGTTGCCATACATTAATTTGTTTTTTCAATTCTAAATCCAACTTCTGTTACGCCATCGAGGTCTTCTACACCTTCAATATTTCCTGTCTCGCGTAAAGCCTGTGTAATTTTTATGGAATATTTACCTTGTTTTTTAAAGGTAAAATTTTCCTGATACCACAACTTACTTTCTTTTATGTCTGTAAAACCATCACCCATTAATTTTCCATCTGGATAGGCCATTTCATATTCCAAGGTGTCAATTTTCACTAAATCATCGGGTTGTTTTAGTGCAACAATCAGAAACAAATTGTTATACGGATAATCACTATTGTTTCTAATGTTTAAAAACAAATTATAAGGGTTTATGGTGTCGGTTTGTTCAAAATCAAACTGAACGGTATCTTTCTTAGCCCATTTTCCGTTTAACTTTTTGTACTCATCAAACACTCTCTTTTTATCGCAAGAGATGAAAAATAAACTGACAATAAATACGATAAGGATGTTAGTCTTTTTTAGGCGCATTTTTTGGGTTAGTTGGTTTACGTTTTTTCTTCGGTTTGTTGCTTTTTGTATTTTGATTTTTATCGGTATTCTTAGGTTTATCCTGATTTTGGTTTTTCACCTGATTCGGATTTTTCTCCAAGGTTGGGGTGTTCTTCCCTTGACTTTGACCTTTTCCAGAATTCTGATTTCTACTGTTTTTTGAACGACTTTTAGATTTGCTTTTTGGACGGTCAAAACGAGTAAGACTATCTTGTCCTACTGCATTTTGGAAATTCTTCTCAATTTCTTTCGTGTCTTCAATGGCAAAATCTTCTATTGCTGCTATCTTTTTATGTTGCTTGTTCAGTGCTAAAATCTCTTTTACTTTGGCTACTGATAATACATGCCAATGCGCAGGTTGATTTTCGTATGAAAACCACATTAATTCTTTAAAAATGTCTACTTTTTGGCAGTTAGCATTTCCTTTTTCCGTATATAATTTGGTGTCCAAATCAGGAAATTCTTTTAAAGCATCCAAATAGGTGTCCAATTCATAATTTAAGCAACACTTTAATTTACCACATTGTCCAGCTAACTTCTGTGGGTTTAAAGATAATTGTTGGTAACGAGCCGCAGAAGTGTTAACGCTTCTAAAATCGGTCAGCCAAGTAGAACAACACAATTCACGGCCACAAGAACCAATTCCACCTAAACGAGCAGCTTCCTGACGGAAACCTACTTGTTTCATTTCGATACGAATACTAAATTCTCTAGCAAAATCTTTGATTAATTGACGGAAGTCAACACGGTCGTTTGCGGTATAATAAAAGGTGGCTTTTGATGCATCACCTTGAAATTCAACATCAGAAATTTTCATTTCCAAGTTTAAACTAATCGCGATTTCACGCGCACGCATACGTACAGGTTCTTCTCTGTTTCGTGCATCACTCCAAATGTCAATATCTTTTTGAGAAGCCTTTCGGTAGATTTTTGGAAGCTCACCGTCTTTGTCTACATTTTTCTTTTTCATTTGAATTTTAACCAATTCTCCTGCTAAAGAAACAATACCCACATCGTGCCCTGGAGAAGCTTCTGTTGCTACAATATCTCCAATAGAAAGTGTAAGTTTTTCAGTATTTCTGTAAAAATCTTTTCTTCCGTTTTTAAAACGAACTTCAACGCAATCGAAAGGTTCTTGCCCTTGCGGCAAACTCATATTGGATAACCAATCAAAAACCGTTAATTTATTGCAGCTTCCGGTGCCACACGAACCATTATTGTTACATCCTTTTGGAACTCCGTCTTGTGTTCCAGTAGAACAGTTGTTACATGCCATAATTATATTATATATATAGGTCGTTCTTAATTGAACTACTTGTCAAAAGTGTATTTTGAGTGTAAAGATAGTATAAATTTACTTACCTACTCATGGGTAAATTGTGCATATACAAACAAAAAACCTATTTACATTTTAACGCAAATAGGTCTTTAAAAGTATCATATGTCAACTTTATGAAGCTAAGTTTATGCTTTTATTAAGTATAATTTATCAGAAAGTCGTGTTCTAAAAGGGACTTTGAAAGTGATTTTGTCACCAACAAATGCTTCTTTGGCAGGTTTTCCATTTACTAGCATTTCATTAAGAGTAAGTTCTTGATTTCCTGTTGTTGGTCCTGAAATCAAAACTTTATCTCCTAAAGTTACTTTTTGAGTCTCAATTAAAAATTGTGCTACTTGAGCTTTAACAAAATAATGTTCTGCTTTACCAACTAAAACCTTCTTAATTTTGATACGCTCACGTATTTTTTTAGGTTTTGCAGCAGTATCTAAAACAACATCGGGTAAATCACCAGAATGTTTGAATTTTAAATTTTCTGATTTTCCTTTACGGAAAACTTTGTTTCCTACTTGTTTACCACGGCGTAATTTTACTTGTTCTGCTAAAGGTAAATGCGTAACTTCTAAACATTCAGTTGAACAGCAATTTTCCATTGCTTCTTTACATTCGTCACATTGAATGAAAAGTAAGTGGCAACCATCGTTTGCACAGTTTGTATGATTGTCACACGGTTTTCCACATTGGTGACATTGAGAAATAATATCATCTGTGATACGCTCACCTAAACGATTGTCAAAAACAAAATTTTTACCAATGAATTTACTTTCTAAGCCTTCTGCTTCAATTTCCTTGGCATAGTTGATAATTCCACCTTCTAATTGGAATACGTTTTTAAAACCTTGGTGTTTAAAATAAGCACTAGCTTTTTCGCAACGAATACCACCGGTACAATACATTACAAGATTTTTATCTTCTTTAAAATCTTTAAGTTGTTCGTTGATGATAGGTAATGATTCGCGGAAGGTTTCAACATCTGGTGTTATAGCGCCTTTGAAATGTCCTACTTCACTTTCGTAGTGATTTCTGAAGTCAACAACAATAGTGTTTGGATCATCTAAAATAGCATTAAATTCTTTTGCTTTTAGGTGAATTCCTTTATTGGTTACATCGAAAGTGTCGTCGTTAAGACCGTCAGCAACAATTTTATGACGTACTTTGATTGTTAGTTTAAGAAATGAGTGGTCGTCTTGTTCTACTGCCACATTCAATCGAATCCCTTGCATGAATTCATATGCTTCTAATGTTGTTCTGAAAGCTTCAAAATTATCAGCAGGAACACTCATTTGAGCGTTAATTCCTTCATGAGCAACGTAGATTCGGCCTAGTGCATCAAGTGCATTCCAAGCTAAGAATAAATCATCGCGAAATTTTTTTGGGTCTTCAATTTTGGCATACGCGTAGAAAGACAACGTAAGACGTTGTTTGCCTGCTTGGTCAATAAGCTCGGCTCTTTCTTCTGCGCTTAAGGTGTTATACAGTTGCATGCTATAAACGATTAAGTGAGAAAATATGTTTTATCAAATTCTAAATGGAAGAATTTAGCGGCAAATATAGTAATTATTTGTAAAATGCAAAAAATAGCCTGTTTTGTGTTGTTTAAATGATTTTAAATCAGTTGTTTGATGTTTTTTTTAGAAATTAACTACAATTTTTTTGTTGATAAGATTTCGTTGTTAAAATGGAAAAATTAGGTATTTTTACACAAAATAATTGATTTATGAGTTCAGATAAAGAAGCCAAATTAAAAGCCTTACAATTAACGTTAGATAAGCTTGATAAGACCTACGGTAAAGGAACCGTAATGAAAATGGGAGATTCTGCTGTTGAAGAAGTAGAAGCGATTCCTTCAGGATCGTTAGGTTTAGACTTAGCACTTGGAGTGAATGGTTACCCTAGAGGAAGAATAATTGAAATTTATGGACCAGAGTCTTCAGGTAAAACCACGTTAACATTACACGCCATTGCAGAAGCACAAAAAGCGGGAGGAATTGCTGCATTTATTGATGCAGAACATGCTTTCGATCGTTTTTATGCAGAAAAACTTGGAGTTGATATTAACAATTTGATTATTTCACAGCCAGATAATGGAGAACAAGCATTGGAAATTGCTGAAAGTTTAATACGATCTGGAGCTGTTGATATCGTTGTAATTGACTCTGTTGCGGCTTTAACCCCAAAAAGTGAAATTGAAGGTGATATGGGAGATAGTAAAATGGGATTACATGCTCGTTTGATGTCTCAAGCATTACGTAAATTAACGGGTACCATTCATAAAACAAACTGTACAGTATTCTTCATTAACCAGTTGCGTGATAAAATTGGTGTGATGTTCGGAAATCCTGAAACTACAACTGGAGGTAATGCTTTGAAATTTTACGCTTCTGTGCGTGTAGACATTCGTAAGTCAACTCAAATTAAAGATGGTGATAATGTATTAGGAAATAGAACCAAAGTAAAAATTGTTAAGAACAAAGTAGCACCTCCTTTTAAAACTGCAGAGTTTGATGTAATGTATGGGGAAGGTGTTTCGAAAGTTGGAGAGGTATTGGATTTAGCGGTTGACTTTGAAATCATTAAAAAGAGCGGATCATGGTTTAGCTATGGAGAAACAAAATTAGGCCAAGGTAGAGATGCTGTGAAAAGTTTGATTAAGGATAATCCTGAGTTAATGGATGAACTGGAACAGAAAATAAAAGAGACAATTAAAGCAAATAATGCTTAAATTTAAATCACGCTTGAAGCGTGATTTTTTTATTTTGAGAATGGGGAATCTGTAAATGGAAAAGAAGTGTTTACTATAAAACAAAATGCCTCATAAAATGAGGCATTTTGTTTTTAAAATTTCAGTTCTTTTAAGATAAGCTGTCTTGTTTCTTCTTTTACTTTTTGTTTACTATCAACGGAAAGCCCTTCCGTTTCTATAAACGGATGTATTTTTACACGCATTCTTCCCGGCGTCCCGCTAAAAAAGCGAAATGGAAAACGTTTTTTATTGTCAATAAAACTCATCGGTACAATCGGGATTTGATGTTCAATAGCCAATCGGAAGGCACCGTCTTTAAAGGTGTCAAGTATAATGCTTTCATCATCAGGAACACCACCTTCTGGAAAAATACAAATACTCAGGCCTTGGTGTAAACGTTTTTGTGCCAATTCAAACACTTTAAATCGACTTTTACTATTGTTCCGGTCAACCATAATGGTTACTCGTTTGTAGAAAAAACCAAAAATTGGAATTTTAGACAACTCTTTTTTACCCACAAATACAAAAGGATTGTCTTTTACTATTACAAGCATTAGCATTATATCCGTCATCGATGTATGATTGGACACTAGCATGTAACTTTTGCCTTTCTCTAGTTTTTGCTCTTTTTTGACTCTATGATAAAATCCCATTCCGAAGAGTACAATTTTTGCCCAAAATCGTGCGACACGGTAAAATTGAGGATAGGTTTTTTCTGAAATTACCAATACTAATAGGATAGGAAAAAGTATAAGTATGGGAACCATGACAAGTATAGCAAACCAAATGCGCCAAACAGTCCAAAAGAGATATTGTGTTATTTTCATTTCAAATTTAAGTCTCAATAAGAGGTTTTTATTTTTACAAATGTTTTAGTTCTCCTGCTATGGAAAACCAAAGAATTCAAAAATAGTAATATTTATCAAGCCATTATCTTTTACCTTTTACCTTTTGGCTAAATGTGCTACTTTTGTGCAAAAGAAATTTAACAATGGCAAAAATCTTAACCGGTGTTCAAAGTACAGGAACGCCTCATTTAGGAAATTTATTAGGAGCAATTATTCCAGCAATACAGATGGCGAATGACCCTAATAATCAACCGTTTTTATTTATTGCAGATCTGCATTCAATAACACAAATTAAAGACGGAAGAACACTAAGAGAAAACACGTTTAGCACTGCTGCGGCTTGGCTTGCGTGTGGGTTAGATATTAATAAGGTAATTTTCTACCGCCAGTCAGATGTGCCACAAACTACAGAGTTAACGTGGTACCTGAGTTGTTTCTTTCCTTTTCAACGTTTGACATTAGCACATTCTTTTAAAGATAAAGCCGATCGTTTAGAAGATGTAAATGCAGGATTATTTACGTATCCAATGTTGATGGCTGCGGATATCCTATTGTATGATGCGGAAGTGGTACCAGTAGGTAAGGATCAATTGCAGCATCTTGAAATCACACGTGATGTGGCTTCACGTTTTAACCACCAAATGGGCGAAACATTTGTTTTACCAGAGGCTAAAATTGATGAAGGAACTATGATTATTCCCGGTACGGATGGTCAAAAAATGAGTAAGTCACGTAATAATTTTATCAATATCTTTTTAGACGATAAAAAGTTGCGCAAACAAATTATGAGTATTCAAACGGATAGTACTCCTTTGGAGGATCCGAAAAATCCAGATACTTGTAACTGTTTTACATTGTATAAATTATTAGCGACACCTGAGCAAACAGAAGTAATGCGTGCTAATTATTTAGCAGGTGGTTATGGTTACGGTCATGCTAAGCAAGCCCTATTTGATCTAATTGTGGAGAAGTTTGCTACTGAGCGTGAAAAGTACAATTACTATATGGACAACTTGGAAGAAGTGGATAAGTTGTTATTAGAAGGAGCTGCAAAAGCAAGTGCAATTGCAAAGGGAGTTTTGGAACGTGTAAGAACAAAATTAGGATATTAAGAAAAAGCAACTCTAAGAGTTGCTTTTTTATTATAGAGTATAACCTAAAGATATTCCAAAAGATGAATATTTTAAAGAGTTGGTCGTGTAGTCAACTATTTCAGTGTTAGGTAAATATTTCAATTCAGCACTTATTTTATTAATTCTTGTACCAATACTTAACATAAAACTAGAAGTTGGGTCTAGAATTCTTTCATATATTCTGTCGTAGTCATTATAAGGACCTTTTCTTGTAGATTTTGATTCAAATGTGTCATTTAGCATTAAATTTATCACAAATGCAAAACTGAATGTTATCCTTGTATTTGGTTTGGTAAATAAATTATATCTTCCACCAATAGGTAAAGCGATATAGGAGTAGTCTAATTTTTGAGTTGAGTAAATTGTAAATTCATTATTGAATCCTTCAGTATATACTTTTTCATTTAAAAATTTTATATGAGTATATTGAGGCTCAATAAAAATAGAATATTTGTTTTTATTTAAAGGTAGAAGGTATTCAACTTCGAAACCAAATACAGGGTTGTTGTCTGAACTAGGTATGTCAGAGTAGGTTGATTTTATAGAGTTAAATTGATAACCTATTTTAGGAGTTAAATTTAATTTTCCTTTGGTATCATTTGCTTTGTATTCAATAAAAGTTGTGTTTTTGCAATTATTGTATTGTTCAAAAATATTTAATAAAGGATTTACCTGGTATTTTAATTTTAAAAAGTCATGAATTGTTAGAGACTCACACGTCAGATTGTCAAATAGTTCTTTTTTAAAAGAGTCATTTGCTCTTAATCGCTCTCCGTCTTTGTATTGATAGTATATTAAAGGTTTAATACTATCTGGATTTTTTGAATAAAAATACTTAAATTGAGTTTCATTCTCATATTTATACAAATTGGCTTCCCCCTCAACAAGTACTTTTAAAAATATAGTTTCAACTCTTGTTGTGTAATCTTTGAAATCGTAAAATTCAATTGTTTTATTTTTAACATTGTCTATTGTGATTTCACGTTTAATGAATTTTATTTTGGTTCCAACTGCAAATTCTTTTATTTGTTGGGTTGGAATTTCTTTTGCATAATCAGACTCATTTTGTTTGTAATATAAAATGTTAGGTGTTTTTACCCAATCTTCATTTTTAATAAGACATTCCGTTTTTTGATTTCTGGAGTCGACAAAATAACCTTTTTCAAAAGTAGCTTGAGCAAAACCGAGTGAACTCGAGATTAGCAAGAAATAAAGTAAAATTTTCATTTTTAGATATATAATTATGGTTTTATAGGTTTTTACAAGTTTACAATGAATAGCCTAAGCTAATCCTTAATGCGTTGACTACTACTGTTTTATCGTTATCAGGGATAAAAGTTGAAATGTGATTACTTTTAAAAATTTTTTCACTTTTTGCAAATAGGTTAAAATTTAGACTTAAGTCTTTAATCTTAATTCCGGTTCCTATAGTGAAACAACCATAGTTTTGAAAAGTTGATTCAAAATTAGTAGTTGAATTTTGTGTTTCAATGATTTTAGTAAACTCAGCCTTAAGCGTAAGATCATAATTATAACCAGCATTGATATAAATTCTATTATTAGAAGAAAGAAAGAAATTATAGCGTATGGTTAGGGGTAATTTAATACTTGAATATTTCATCTTATCTGTTATCACAATACTTGAAAAAGCATCTTGTTGGGTGTAATTAAAGGCATAATAATCATAAGTAGGTTCTAAGACTAAAGAAAATTTATTTTTATTAAAAGGCATCAAATATTCAATTTCTAAGCTTAAAGATGGGTTTGTTATATTTTCAGTATAATCTGTTTTTGGATAATTTATTGACTTATTATTTTGAAATGCTATATCAATAGTATTATTCATTAAGCCTATTCTTGGTGTAAAAACCCACTTAGCTTTGTTGTCAAATGTTCTGTATTCTGTAAATGGTGAATTATGACACATATTAAACTTTAGAAATATATCTTTAAGTGATTTTTCTTGGTATTTTAATTTTAAAAAATCCGTTATCTCTAAATTATTGCAGGATAGGTTTTCATACAGCATTTTTTTAAACAGTTCTACAGTTCTAATTCTTTTTCCAACCTCTAGTATTATGCCATCTTTTACATATTCATCTATATATTGATAGTAAATTAGTGGTATAATACTATCATTAGATTTAGAAAAATAATATTTGAATTGTGTACTACTTTCATATTTATATAAGTTTGCTTCCCCTTCGATTAAAACTTTAAGGAAAGAAGTTTGGTTTCTTTCTTTGTAGGTTTTATGTTGATAAAATTCATTGGTTTTATTTTCAATATCGTCAATTTCTATTTGTCTTTTTATAAATTTTATTTTTGTTCCTATACCAAATTCAAGAAGCGAAGCTGCTTCTATTTTGAGGGCTTCTCCATCTTCAGTTACTTTATAATAAATATGAGTCGGACTATTTACCCAATCTAAGTTTTTAATGAAACAAATTATTTTTTCATTATTTGAGTTTATAAAATATCCTTTTTCAAAAGTAATTTGTGAAAACCCAAGTGAGCTTGTGAGTAGTAAGAAATAAAGAAGATTTTTCATCTTTAATTATAAAAATTTTCGTGCAAATATACTTTTTTATAACGAATAGTGTATTATTTTTAAATCAACTTATATACTTTTCCTGGTAAAGGTTGAACAATACCTTTTAGTTCCATGTTTAGCAGTATAGAAGATAATTTGAATACAGGTAATTCACATTCTAAAGCAATATTGTCTATCATGTCTTTGTCTTTTTTATGGAGATAATCGTATACTTTTTGTTCTTCATTATTGAGTTCAATAAAGAGTTGTTTTTGGATTGGTTTTTCTGTTTTCATTTTAAGATTCCAATTCAAAATGTATATTAAATCCGCAGCAGAGTGGAGCAGATGCGCACGTTGTGTTTTGATAAGGTTGTTACAGCCTTGGCTATATTTATCGGTCGTTCTACCAGGCACTGCAAATACATCTCTGTTGTAATCATTTGCAATTTGCGCAGTTATCAGTGAGCCTCCTTTCTCTGCACTTTCAATGACGATTGTGGCTTCGCTCATCCCAGCAACGATTCGATTTCGTTTGACAAAGTTCTCTCTGTCGGGCTGTGAGGAACTCCAAAACTCCGTGAGGAAACCGCCATTTTCTTCCATTTTGGGAATGTATCTTTTGTGTGTTTTAGGATAGATTTGATTCAAACCATGGGCCAATACACCTATAGTTTGCAAGTTGTTTTGCATGGCCGTTTGATGAGCGACTATATCAACACCATAGGCAAATCCACTAACAATGATTGGGTTTAATGGGGCTATATCTTCAATTAATTTTTGTGTAGCACTGGTGCCATAACTCGTTATTTGCCGAGTACCAACGATACTGATTATTTTTTTATTGGATATATCAATATTCCCCGACTGAAATAAAACTAGGGGTGCATCAGAACAGTGTTTTAATTTCTCTGGATAATTTTCATCTTGAGATTGTAAGATTTTTATTTTTTCTTTCGCTATGAAATTTAATTCCCTTTCTGCTTTTTGAAATATAGATGTGTCTTGTAGGTTTTTAAGAACCCTTTTAGTAATTCCATCTATTTTTGCAAGTGAAGTTGCTTTTGATTGAAATACGGTTTCAGCAGAACCGCAATTTTGAATGAGTCTTTTGGCTAGGATGTCTCCAATGCCCTCAACTTGCAATAAAGCAAGTGTGTAAAATGCTTCTTGTTGTAACATGGCGTGTAATAAAATGTTGGCGTATAGTTTATTACACAAATATAAGGTTTTAAAAAGATTCTATTTCTGTTTATTCCTCTTTTTTATTTAATCCCAATTCTTGCGATCTTTTTTCCCACCTTTTTCTAGCTAAAAGTTGTAAATCGGCTACGTTATCACTTTCGTCCATAATCTCTAAACCGAGTAAAGTTTCAATTACATCTTCTTGAGTTACTAATCCATTTAGTGAACCATATTCATCGATTATTATTGCCATATGGTTTTTACTTTGAATAAGGTCTTCAAATAGCACTGGAATGGGTTGAGTTCTTTTAGAAACTAAAATTGGGCGTTTGATACTGTATAAGGTTTCATCACCCCTGCTATTAATAATGGCTTCTAAAATATCGGTTTTTAAAACTAAGCCAATGATATTATCTGGTGTTCCTGAATATATAGGGATTCTTGAGAATTGTAATATTTTATTGTTGTTGTAAAAATCGTTAATGGTTGTTGCTTTATTTGCAATTGTCAGTACAGTACGTGGCGTCATAATGTCTTTTGCAAAAACTTGATTAAAAGACAATAAATTTTTTAAAACTTTGGACTCTGACTCTTTGAAAACACCTTCTTTAGTTGCCATATCGGCCATGGCATTGAAATCTTCACGGCTGACCATTATTGCATGACCATTACCTCCAATAAGTTTTGTGGTTAGTTGTAATAACCATAAAATCCCTGTAATTTTTAAAGGGAAAATTAAAATTTGAAGGGCTTTTGTTGTAAAAGAAGCCAATTGTCTCCAATATTTTGCTCCAATTGTTTTTGGGATTATTTCAGAAACAATAAGTATTAAAAAGGTCATTATTGACGATACAATGGCAACAGCATTATTACCATTGCCAAATGTTTTTTCAGCTTGTACACCTACCAATATTGCACCTACGGTATGTGCAACGGTATTTAGTGTGAGTATAGTGATTAAAGGCTTGTCAATATCACTTTTTAAATTTTCTAATTGTGTAGCATAATTTTTACCTTCTTGCTTTTCAACAGAAAGGAAAGTAGGCGTCACACTAAGTAAAACAGCCTCTAAAATGGAACATAAAAAAGAAAAGAATATAGAGACTAATGCATAAATTAAGAGTAAAGTCATTTCAGAGTTTTGGTTTAAAAATCTAAATTACTTATTTATTCCTGAGTTTGCAAGATTCGACTTTTACCAGCCTACATATTTTGGCGGTTGTATATTATTCAAATTCAAATAAACTATTATTTGTCCACGATGGTGGGTAACATGATCTTGGAGTAAGTTGAGAATTTGTAATTTTGTTTTCTCGCCAGCAAAAAAGTCTACTTTCTGTTTTAGTTCTTTTACAGGAGTTTTTTTAATTATAACGGAAACTGAATCGAAAGAGTTTTGTAGTATAGCTAAGATTTCAGCTTTAGTATAGTTTTGGTTATCTTTTGATTTAGTATAATTTTCATTGGTAAAGTAAGTTCTGCTCAACCATTCCATATTATCTTTAATATGTGTCAGCTGTTGTGCAAAAGTCATTTCACGTTCTGTTGGTTTGAACGAGTAGGCTTCCTCTGGCATAGCTTCTGCTATCTGCAAAAGGTAATTTTTTGAATTTTCCCATTTCTCCAAAAAAGCATTTATTGGTTCATTTTGAGAAACTGCAGTCAAAGAGAAAAGGGAAATTAGTAATATTAGAAATCGCATTATTTTGTATTGTTTTTAAGATAAATGGCTGCTTCTTTAGCAAAATAGGTAGAAATTAAACTGGCTCCAGCTCTTTTAAAACACATCAATTGTTCCATCATAATAGCATCATGATCCAACCAACCTTTTTCAGCAGCAGCTTTTACCATGGCATATTCTCCAGAAACGTGGAATACCGTTACCGGAATGTTTACGGCATTTTTTACTTCACGAACAATATCTAAATAAGCTAAACCGGGCTTAACCATTACCATATCTGCTCCTTCTTCAACGTCCCAAACGGCTTCTTTAACTGCTTCAATGCGATTTGCAAAATCCATTTGATAGGTTTTTTTATCTTTTGGCACTACAACATCAGCTTCTTTAGGTGCACTGTCAAGCGCATCTCGGAACGGGCCATAAAATGCAGAAGCATATTTTGCGGCATAACTCATGATACCTACATTATGAAAACCTGCGGCATCAAGACCTTGGCGTAAACGTAAAATACGACCATCCATCATGTCACTCGGTGCAACAAAGTCGGCACCAGCTTTAGCATGTGATACCGCCATTTTTACCAATGCATCATTGGTAGCATCATTGGCAACATCTCCATTTTCAATAATACCATCATGGCCGTAAATTGAATAGGGGTCAAGTGCTACATCGGGCATTACTATCATTTCAGGACAAGCTGTTTTTATAGCACGAATAGCACGTTGCATCAAACCGTTATCATTCCATGCTTCTTTACCAGTATTGTCTTTTAAGGAATCATCAACCTTCACATAGATGTTTACAGCACGTATGCCTAAGTCAAATAATTCTCTTACTTCAGCAACCGTCAGATCGATAGAACGCCTGTAAATCCCAGGCATTGAAGGAATTTCAACTTTTACGCTCTCTCCTTCAGCAATAAACATGGGGAACATAAAATCACCTGGACTTAATGCTGTTTCACGAACTAAACTTCTAATGCTTTCGTTAACTCTTAATCGTCTGCCTCTGTGTAATGGAAACATATTTTAAAATTTTAATTTATTGATTTGTTTTTTGATACTATTTGAGGCATCAAATCGATACCCTAAAAAAATCGATGTAAAGTTAATATTATCACTCATATCAACATTGCCTTCGGATTTGTGATTAAGTGCAATACTTCTGGTTTTAATACCACCATATAAATTATCGCTATTATAACCTAATGTTAAGTTTAATCCAGCTTTGTATAACACACTAATGTTTTTTAGATTATCATCTTTATATTTTGTAAAACCCATACCGAAGGAAACTTCAGGTGCAACTAAAATATAGTTAGCAATTACCCAATTGTAAAGATACGAAGGTCCGATTGTAACATCAAATGCATCGTATTTACTATTTAACTGTTGTTGCTTTCTTCCATCTAAAGTTGTAAAATAGTAATCTAATGAAGCGCCAAAAGTACCTACACTTTTTATCTGCCTTGCATTTTGAAAATTAAGAGCATTGTATGAAAAATTTGGATTAAAAAGGTAGGTGGTTGTACCGCCTAATTTTATTGTTTTCAATTTTTCAAAATAAACAGTATTACCATTACTGGCTTCTGCTTGTATTCCTTTTTGGTAAAAGAAATTGATATGTTGAACAACTTTTTTAAGTACAAAGTCAGTTCCAAATGAAAACATTTTCGAATTTTCATTATCTCGGTTTTCTGCCAAAAAGTGAGGTGCAAAACCAAAACTGAATGCTAAAAAATCGTATTTAAAGGCTAATCCGATTGTTGTTTTTTGGTTTGGAATTAGTTCAATTTCGAGATTATTTTCATTATAAATAAAGTTGAATTTGTTTGAAGTATTCAAACCAAATAATTGTAAAGACATTTTCTCTTTATACTCTTTGTGATAAGAGTTTGTAATACTATCTGTTTGGGTATAACCAAGTAGATTTGCTAAAAAGAGAAATGCTATTACAATTTTCACACCCATTCAATTGGATTTGCTAATACGATTAATAACCTCTCTTCATCACTGCCAACTTCTGGCTGATGGTCGTATACCCATTGTACATGAGGAGGTAAACTCATCAAGATACTCTCGATGCGGCCATTGGTTTTCAAACCAAATAAGGTGCCTTTATCATGAACCAGATTAAATTCGACATATCGACCTCGACGAATTTCTTGCCAAGTGCGGTTCGCTTCAGTATAGGATAATTCTTTTCTTTTTTCAACAATTGGTAAATAAGCGGCTAAGAAACTGTTTCCAACCTCAGTGACAAAGTTATACCAATCTTGCATTTTCATGTCTTCGGTTTCTTTTAAATAATCGAAGAATAAACCTCCTAAGCCACGCGCTTCATTGCGATGTGCATTCCAGAAATATTCATCACATTTCTTTTTATACAAAGGATAAAATGCCGGATTATGCTTGTCACAGGCTGTTTTACAGGTTTGATGAAAATGTTGTGCATCTTCTTCAAAAAGATAATAAGGTGTTAAATCTTGTCCACCACCAAACCATTGATTGATAATGTTTCCTTTTTCATCATACATTTCAAAATATCGCCAATTCGCATGTACTGTAGGTACAAATGGATTTTTAGGATGTATCACCAAACTTAATCCGCATGCAAAGAAATCGGCTTCACCTACACCAAACATTTTTTGCATGGTATCGGGTAATTTGCCATGAACAGCAGAAATATTTACGCCTCCTTTTTCAAAAACAGCACCATTTTCAATTACACGTGTTCTTCCGCCACCACCTTCTGGGCGTTCCCATAAATCTTCCTTAAATACGGCTTTTCCATCCATAGTTTCAAGACCTTTACAAATTTGATCTTGTAGTTGTTGTATGTAGGCGTAAAATTGATCTTTCATTAATTCAGTTTATAATTTATCATTACTCCACCTCGATATGGTAACCACTCTCCACTTTTATTATAGTCTGTTTTATTCGTATCATATCGTTCTCCGGTACTTAAGCGATATCCTTTATAATACCCTTGTTGCGAACCACCGCCTAAAAATACTTCAAAACTGAATTTTTCATTTATTTTTAATTGGTAACCTATAGTTGCACCATACATCATGGAGTAACCTATTTGGTAATAATCGGTGTTGATGTAGTTCCATTTTTGCATGTTATATTTTGACCCACCCGCATGAACTCCAAAAAAGAATCCATCAAATTTTTGTTTTGGATAGTACCGAAATTCTGGGAATAACATATAAAATTCTTGCGGACCTCCATTTATAGACTTCCACAAGGAAGCTGTGAAATCAAGTTGAAAAGTTGTTTTTTTTCCTAAACCCGTTTCCATTCCTATACCTGGAATTCCAATTAATGTTGTAGCATTAATTTTTGCTTTGGTTTGACTAAATGCAGTAAGTGAAAGTAAGAAAACAATTGATAGTGTTAAGTTTTTCATTTAAGACTTAATTATTATTTGTATTCTTTAACCGCTTCAACAAAAGCTTTTGCGTGATCTACAGGAATATTTGGTAAAATTCCGTGACCAAGGTTTACGATGTAATTATCTTTTCCGAATTCATCAATCATTTCATGAACCATTTTCTTAATTACAGGAATTGGTGATAATAAACGTGAAGGGTCAAAATTACCTTGTAGTGTAATTTTTCCACCAGTTAAATAACGTGCATTTCGAGGTGAACATGTCCAATCTACACCAAGAGCTGAAGCTTTAGATTTCGCCATATCATTAAGAGCAAACCAACATCCTTTTCCGAAAACAATAACTTTCGTTTCTTCCGCTAATGCTTCAACAATTTGGTTGATGTATTGCCATGAAAATTCAGTGTAATCCGCTGGAGAAAGCATACCACCCCATGAATCGAAAATTTGAACAGCGTTCACACCATGTTTTACCTTTTCTTTTAAGTAAAGGATAGTAGTATCGGTAATTTTTTGAAGTAATTGGTGTGCAGCTATTGGATTTGAAAAACAAAATCCTTTAGCTTTATCAAAACTTTTAGAGCCTTTTCCTTCTACAGCATAACAAAATATTGTCCATGGCGAACCTGCAAAACCAATTAACGGAACCTCATTGTTCAACATTTCCTTTGTCATGTCAATAGCATCCATAACGTATCCTAATGTGTCATTAATATCTGGAATGAAGACTTTATCCACATCAGCAGCAGAGCGGATAGGATTTGGTAAAATAGGTCCAATGTTATCTTGTAATTCTACATCAATACCCATTGCTTGTGGGATTACTAAAATATCGGAAAATAAAATAGCAGCATCTGGTTTAATGATACGGATAGGTTGCACTGTAATTTCAGATGCTAATTCTGGAGTTTTACAACGGGTAAAGAAATCGTATTTTTCTTTAATAGCTAAGAATTCTGGTAAGTATCTTCCCGCTTGACGCATCATCCACACTGGCGGTCTTTCTACGGTTTCGTTATTTAAGGCTTTTAAAAATAAATCGTTTTTTATCATTTTGCTAAGTATTTATGCCGTAAGCAACGTGCTTACAGCAGTTTCAATTACACTTTCAATGGTTTGTAGAGGTGCAATTGTGATGTTTTTTGTCTTATGTTCTAATGCTTTTGCGGTAGTGTTACCAATGCAAAAACAGTTTTGATTTTCAATTTCGTTTTCTTGCAAGTAGCTGTTTACAGCCGAAGGACTGAAAAAAAGAATCGCATCGAATTTTGTGTTTAGTTTTTGAGGAGTTAGAATTGTTTCATAGGTTTTAAATTCATCAAATACTACATTGTTTTCTTTTAAAATGTTTGGCAAAACATCCTGACGTAAATTTCCTGAGAAAAAGGTAAAAGTTGCTTCGGGATATTGAGTAGCGATTAGCTGTCCAAGATCATCAGCGTAATTTTCACATGCTAATACCTTGAAATGATTTTCTTCTAATAACTCCTTTGTCTTTTGCCCAACGCAGAAACAGTTTTTTAATTTTAGCGTTGTTAATTTTTCAGATTCTAAAACGCTTTGTACAGCATTTTTACTAGTGAAAATAATATTGGCATTTATACTACCGAGTTCAAATGCAATCGTTTTAACCTTGATAAAATCTTTATACACTACATGAAAACCTTGCTCAACAAACGGTTGTTTTTGAGAGGATGAAATTTCTTTAGTGCATAAAAGAGAAAGCATGAATTAAATGTTTTTGTTTCTTAAATCATACTCTTCTTCACCCATACAGTACATTTCTATATCTTTATTGTAACCGTAAACTACAAGTATGTCATCACTTTCAATTTTTGTGTCTGGAGACGGACGCCCTATGGTTTCTTTAACCATTGTTTTTTTACCAATTAAATTGCGTTTTTCTTTATTGCGGATAATGGTAATCAAAGTCAGGTGGTATTTGTCTACAGAATCAAGTTCCTCCAACGTTTTACCAAAGAATTCTTTCTTAGCCTTTACTTCAGAAATGGTATAGTTATTATCCAATTGGTAATTTTCCAAGGTTGACTTAAAGTTAATTTGCTTGGTCAAACGATCGGCCGAATCTTGCTCTGGGTGAATAATGCTGTAAATTCCCATCGCTTCTAAAACCGTATCGTGAATAGGAGAAAGGGCGCGACTAATGATTTTTACGTCGGATAATTTTTTAATAATTGCTGTGGTTATAATAGCAGCACCTTCATTTTCACCTATGGCTACAACAACTTTGTCAGCATCTTTTAACGGCACAGCGTCATATGCCAATTCGTTTGTAGAGTCCATACAAATGGCATGAGAAATTTTATCTTTTACAAGATTTACCTTATCCATTTGTTTGTCAATTCCGATGACTTCATTTCCTGTTTCTGTAAGACTTAAGGATAATGACATTCCGAAATTTCCTAAACCAAAAACAATTATTTTCATTTCAATCTTATTTAGTTAATTAAGATATTTTCTTTTGGATATTCATAAAACTGATGGTTCATATGTCTTAATAAACCTATCATTAAGTTGAGCATACCTATTCTACCAATAAACATCACCATGATAAGTACATACTTACTTGGTTCTGAAAGGGTAGGTGTAAAGTTTAAACTAAGCCCAACAGTACTATATGCTGAAAAACATTCAAAAGCTACTGTTATTAATGGTGTTCCATTTGGTTCAAAAATAAGTAGTGCCATGATAGCAATACCAATTACGATTAATGAAATACATAAAATTGCAAAAGCTCTAGATGTTGATTCACTTGAAATCCTTCTTCCAAAAATTTGGATTCTACTTTTACCTCTGGCAACTGATAAAATATTTAAAGTTGCTAATGCAAAGGTACTAGTTTTTACACCACCTCCTGTAGAGGCAGGTGAAGCACCAATCCACATTAAAAAGATTACGAACAACAATGAAGGTAATGTCATGTCGGTAAAATTAATCACGTTAAAACCAGCGGTTCTTGGTGTCACGGAATTAAATGCAGCATTGGTAATTTTTCCAAATAAAGTATCGTGCATCAACAAAGTATTGTTGTATTCGGAGATGAATAAAAAGATCCAACCTCCTATTAACAATGCAATTGTAGTATAAACAACAATCTTTGTGTTTAGTGTAATAATTCTAATTTGTTTGTGAATTAATGTCTTATCGAAAAACTCAACAATATAAGTTTTGATGTATTGGTAAAAGTTGAATACAATATTGTGCCCCAATCCACCAAAAACAACTAATACCATTATAATCCACTGGAAATAGTAATGAAAGCGAATATTTTCATCATACAGCCCAGATGAAAAAATTGAAAAACCAGCATTACAAAATGCAGATATTGAGTGGAAGATGGAAAAGAAGAATTTGTTATCAATACCATTGGTTTGCGAAATGGAAGTGTAGATAAAAAATGCACCCACAATTTCCACACTTACCGTAAAAATAACAACATTTAATGCCGCTCTGAAAACATCTTTAAGACCCTCATGCGCAATAAAATCTTTAGTACTTAAGCCCTCCTTGAACGAAGATCCACCTCGAAAGAAAAAGGCAAAGAAAGAAGTAAAAGTTAAGATTCCAATCCCTCCCAACTGAATTAAAACCAAGATAATAGATTGTCCTACTGTTGTGAAATCCTTTGCAGTGTCCACTACTGTTAGACCAGTTACACATACGGCACTTGTTGAGGTAAACAAAGCATTGGTGAACGAAATTCCGTTTGTTGTGGCACTTGGGAGCATCAATAGGAAGGCACCTGCTATGGCTAAAATGAAAAAACTGCCTACAAAAATGATGGCAGGATTAAAGTAGATGTCATAAATTAACCGGACAAGTACAAATAAACGTAAAAGAAAGTAAAAAATAAGCCCCCCTTCTAGTACGGGTTTTATACGTTGCAAAATATAATGATAACTAAAATCAGCATTATGTAGTGCAATAAAGCCAGAAATAAGTAATAAAGCAGAAAGTAAGACAGTATTAACAAGTATTACTTTTTTATTGCTCCTTAATTTGTATTTAAATGATTTAAAAATATTAAATCCCAATAAGGCAACGGTAAGAGAAATAAGCCCAACAACATGAGGAGTATTATAGTTTTCTTCAAAATCGTATCCAAAGTCAAAGACAATGGTTAAAAGAACAATAAGGTCAAAAAAACGATAAATATAGTTGAGTAAGGATTCTCTTTCCATTTTAGAGTGATTTATTTCACTTTGAGTTCACTACGAAGTTTTTCCATCAACGGCTTTGCTCCGTTTTGTAATAGTTCTTCGGCACAATCTGTCCCAAAGTTCTTATAAGAATCAAAATTACAACTTTTTTTAATTGTATAGCTTTCTTTTCCATCCAAAGAAAATAATACACCTTCAAACGAAATAGTGTTTTCTTTTACAGTAGCTAAAGCACCAATAGGGGCAGTGCAACCTCCCTCTAATGTTCTTAAAAACTGACGTTCAATAAGTGTACAAATTTCAGTTTCTGTATGATTTAATTGTGCCAAAGCTTCTCTAGAAAAACTGTCGTTTTCCATGGCAACAACAAGCATAGCACCTTGTGCTGGTGCAGGAATCATCCAATCCAAGTTAATATACTCGCTTGGTTTTAAATTGATGCGTTCAAGTCCCGCTGCGGCAAATATTGCTCCGTCCCAGTTGTTGTCTTTAAGTTTTTGCATTCTGCTGTTGACATTTCCTCTTAAATCTTCAACTTTGTGAGTAGGGTATTTATTTAACCATTGCGCTTTTCGTCTTAAACTCCCCGTAGCTATAGTGCCTTCGGTTTCTAAAAAGTTAAGCTTGCCTTTATGAACTAGAATATCTAAAACATTGGCACGTTCCAAAACTGCAGCCTGAACAATTCCTTGGGGCAAAGCGGTAGGAACATCTTTCATAGAATGCACAGCAATGTCTACTTGCCCTGATAACATGGCAACATCAAGGGTTTTGGTAAAAATACCTGTTATTCCCAGTTCGTATAATGGTTTGTCCAATATAATATCACCAGTAGATTTTACGGGTACAATTTCTGTAGTATAACCTAAATCGTTTAGTTTTTCGGCTACGGTATTCGCTTGCCAAAGTGCTAATTCGCTATCACGAGTTCCTATTCGTATTGTTTTGCTCAAGATTGTAGGTTTTAGTGGTTTAATTGAAAAACTTTTTCAATCCATTCGATACTTTCATCTACCATAGTTTCCTCATCTTTTAAGTGATTGGCAAAGTGAGTAGTAATTTTTTGAATGATTCTATTGCTGATGATTTCAGCTTGTTCTTCATTGAAATTTTCTAGTTTCTTGCGTTGGTAATTCAACTCAGAATCTTTAATTGTAGCCAATTTTGCTTTAAGCGAATGGATCGTAGGTGCGAATTTGCGGGCTTTTGACCAGGTTAAAAATTCTTCTAGAATAATGCTGATTATTTTTTCAGCAGCCGGAATATGTTCTTTTCTTTTTTCTATAGTTTCATCGGTAACTTGTGATAGATAATCCAAGTGAACTAGTGAAACACCCTCTACTTCTTTAACGTTTTCATTCACGTTTTTAGGTATAGAAAGATCTAAGATTAAAAGCGGTTTTTTCAATTTTAAGATAGCGGCATCAACAGTTGGGTTTTGAGCACCGGTAGCTACTACCAAAATATCCGCTTTTTGAATTTCCAATTGCAAATCGGCATATTCTTTTACGACCAAATTAAACTTTCCTGCAATTTTTTCAGCCTTTTCTTTGGTTCTGTTAATCAATACAATGTGGTCGTTTTTAGTGTGTTTTACTAAATTTTCACAAGTATTGCGTCCAATTTTTCCAGTTCCGAAAAGTAAAATATTTTTGTTCCCAATGTCAGGGATAGTGTTCATGATGTATTGTACAGAAGCAAACGAAACAGAAGTAGCACCTGAACTTATTTCGGTCTCATTTTTTACTTTTTTGCTGGCTTGAATAACGGCATTTACCAAACGCTCCATATACGAATTGGCAATCCCCAAGTTTTTACTTTCAATAAAACTTTGCTTGATTTGCGAAATGATTTCGAAATCGCCTAAAATTTGACTGTCTAAACCAGTTCCTACTCGGAATATATGTTGTAAAGCTTCTCTGTTTTTATAGACATAAGCTACCTTTTGAAAATCCTCAACAGTACCTTGACTATTTTCACAAAGTAATTTGATAAGTTGAAAAGGGTGCTGAGAAAAACCGTAAATTTCTGTTCTGTTACAAGTTGATGTTACGATTAAACTTTCAATACCTTCAGCTTTTGCTTGTAAAAGTAAATTGGTTTTGGCTTGTTCGTCTAAACTAAACTTTCCTCTCATTTCAGCATCAGCTTTCTTGTAACTGAGGCCAATAGCATAAAATGAAGGGTGTTTTCCTATTGAGTTTGTATCCATAAATCACTTTTCCTAAAAAGTATTACAAAAGTAAATTTATCCTTTTTATAAAAGTAACGATAGAAGTCCTTTTTGTATCGCTAGCCGATTTTTTAATTAAAAATGTGTTTGTCAATCAAAAATCACTTAATTTTGCTTTAATACAAGGATGTTGTAAGAATTTAATTTAGAGAGATTCTAAATAAGTTGTTCTCAAATTTTTTTCAAACTTAAAGAAAAATATCGCTATGGGTGCTATGGAAGAAATAAAAGTTGAACCAGACTTTGTATTGCTTCGTTTTCAAAATGATACCGATGAAATACAACGCTATGAAAGACAGGTGAAAACAGGTTTAATTCAATTTCATTTTAATGTTAAAGGGAAAGGTAAATTTATTTTTAATAACGGGAGCTATGCTTTAGACTTAAACGAAGAAAAATCATTGTTGCTTTACAATCCTCAAAAGGAGTTACCGTTGAATTTGGAAGTTTTACCTAAATCATGGATAATTTCTGCACTCATTTCAATAAAAAAATTACACACGCTTTTTTCTTCTGAAGCCGAATATATTCCTTTTTTAAGTAAAGAAAATCTAGAAAAAAAATATTACGGTGAGGAAGATATAAGTCCTTCAATGGCGATAGTCTTGAATCAAATTTTTCATTACAACCAAAATTCCTCGATTAAAAATTTATATTTGAAAGGGAAGGGATATGAGTTGTTGAGTTTGTTTTTCAACCAAAACGAAGATCCAAATGCCGAACACTGTCCTTTTTTGGTAGATGAAGAAAATGTGTTGAAAATAAAAAAGGCGAAGGAGATTGTTATTGCCAATATGGCGGAACCTCCAGGTCTACAAGAATTGGCCGATCGCGTGGAAATTACACTAAAAAAATTGAAAGTAGGTTTTAAAGAGATATATGGCGATAGCGTGTATGGTTTTTTATTTGACTATAAAATGGAATATGCAAGAAAGCTTCTTGACAGCGGCTCGTATAATGTAAATGAAGTCGGTTTGCAAATCGGTTACAGTACAGCTAGTCATTTTATCGCGGCCTTTAAAAAGAAATATGGTATTACACCGAAGAAATATTTAATGAATTTAAATACGAACATTTAAAAAATTGCTAAAAAATGAGTAAGGGAGTTTTATTGGTTAATCTTGGTTCACCAGATAGTACAAGTGTTAAGGATGTAAGAAATTATTTGGATGAATTTTTGATGGATGAAAGGGTAATTGACACACCATATTTACTAAGAGCTTTTATTGTTAAAGGAATTATTCTAAATACGAGACCAAAAAAATCTGCTGCAGCGTATAAGAAGATTTGGTGGCCAGAAGGTTCTCCTTTGATTGTTTTGTCAAAGCGATTACAAGATAAAGTACAGAAACAAGTTAGTGTCCCGGTTGAGTTGGCCATGCGTTATGGTAATCCAAGTATTGAATCGGGATTACAAGCATTATATGATAAGGGGGTAACAGAGGTTTTACTGATGCCATTGTATCCTCAGTTTGCCATGGCAACAACAGAAACAATTTTGGTATTGGCGGAAAAAATCAGAAGAGAAAAATTCCCAAATATGGAATTCACAATCCTGCCTGCATTTTATAATCAACCAGATTATATCCGTGATTTATCCAATTCAATAAAAGACTCTTTAACAAATTTCAATGTGGATTATGTGTTGTTTTCCTATCACGGAGTTCCAGAACGTCATATTAAGAAAAGTGATGTAACCAAGTCACATTGTAAAATTGATGGAAGTTGTTGTAATACCCCGTCAAAAGCACATGAGTTTTGTTACCGTCACCAATGTTTTGAAACTACGAAGCAAGTGGCTGAATTTTTAGGACTTGAAGAAGGGAAGTTCAGTACTTCTTTCCAATCGCGATTGGGTAGAGACCCTTGGTTACAACCTTATACAGATGCTACGATAGATGGATTAGCACAAAAAGGAATTAAAAACTTAGCAGTTGTTACTCCTGCATTCGTGTCGGACTGTTTGGAGACTTTGGAAGAAATTGGTATGGAAGCGGCACATAGTTTTAAAGAAAATGGAGGAGAGGAGTTTTTATCGGTACCTTGTTTAAACGATGGAGATGATTGGTGTAAAACGTTGAGTCGTTGGATTGATCAATGGGCTTTTCAAAATCAAGAATCAAACGCATAATGGCAGTTTCTTCAGCAGAATTAGGAAATTTACCTATTAAGAAGTTATTGATTAAACAGTCAGTGCCTGCGTCTATAGGAATTTTATTCATGTCAATTAATATTTTAGTCGACACTATTTTTGTAGGGCAATGGATTGGTTCACTCGCTATTGCTGCTGTTTCAGTTGTATTGCCTATTACTTTTTTAATTTCCTCTTTGGGAATGGCCTTGGGGATAGGGGGAAGTTCCATAATTTCAAGAGCTTTAGGAGCAAAAGATAAAGAGAAAGCCTTGCATACTTTTGGTAATCAAATTATGATGACCTTAGGCTTGGCAATCATCGCAGTAGTATTAGGATTGTTTTTTTCAGATGAAGTTTTATTACTATTTGGTGCAAATGGCGCGATTAAAGCACCAGCACAAGAGTTCTTTATTCCCGTTTTGTACGGTGTCCCTTTTTTGGCACTTTGTATGGCGGGTAATACCGTAATACGAGCAGAAGGAAAACCGAGATTTGCTATGATAGCCATGATAATTCCGGCTTTAGGAAATATTATTTTGGATATTATTTTTATTAAAGTTTTAAATCTGGGAATGTTTGGAGCAGCATTGGCAACATCTTTTTCCTATTTCATGTGCTTTGCTTTCATTTTTTGGTTCTTTCTATTTAAAAGTGAATTACGTATTCATTTAAAGCATTTACTTTTAGATGCTAAAATTGTCAGTGAAATTACTTCATTAGGTTTTGTGACTTTTGCACGACAAGGAGTAGTTGCAATTTTATCAATTATCTTAAATCACATTCTTTTTATTCATGGAGGGGAACATTCTGTAGCGGTTTATGGGATCATAAGTCGAATGCTAATGTTTGCCTTGTTTCCAATTTTGGGAGTAACACAAGGATTTCTACCAGTTGCTGGATATAATTATGGTGCTAGACAATACGGCAGAGTAAGTGAATCTATTTCAACATCAATTAAATGGGCTGCTTTTTTAGCAACATTAATTTTTATTGTCATTTTAATTTTTGCAGAGCCGATAGTTACGGTTTTTACCAATGATCCTAGAATTATTGCTGAAACACCTTCGGCATTGCGATGGGTGTTTGCTGCTTCGCCTATTATTGCCATTCAGTTGATTGGAGCGGCGTATTTTCAAGCGGCTGGTAAAGCAGGACCAGCTCTATTGTTGACACTTACCAAACAAGGATTCTTTTTGATTCCTTTGGTTTTGATTTTGCCTAATTATTTAGGGATTTTTGGCGTATGGATTTCTTTTCCTATTGCTGATTTACTAGCCACTACGGTTACAGGATTTTTTTTAAAGCGTGAGATGAATTTGAAATTAGTAACAACAGAAGATGGAATATAATTATATAAAATCGTTGCATTTAATTTTTGTTATAACTTGGTTTGCGGGACTTTTTTATATCGTTCGATTGTTTGTATATCATGCTGAGGCCAAACAAAAGCCGCAACCAGAACAAGATATTTTAATTAGGCAGTATCAACTGATGCAGTATCGTCTTTGGTATATTATAACATGGCCAAGCGCTGTACTAGCTAGTATTTTTGCATTCTGGATGTTGTTTTTTACAGCAGCAGGGAAGGTGTGGTTAAGTCAACCGTGGATGCATGTAAAGTTGGGATTCGTTTTTTTATTGTATTTATATCATTTAAAATGCCATGCTATTTTTAAAAGTCTACAGCGTAATGAAGTAAGCCATTCTTCTGGTTTCTTTAGGCTATGGAATGAGGGGGCAACCATAATTCTATTTGCTGTAGTGTTTTTGGTAATATTAAAAAGCGCTATCAATTGGATTTTCGGAGTAGTAGGAATTATTCTTTTTTCAGTACTTTTAATGTTGGGTTATAAATTTTATAAAAAAATCCGCGAAAAGAAACAATAAAATGCCAAGACTTTTAAACTTAAAGCAGTTATCACTTCGGGTAAGAATCTTTCTTGCCATGATATTTTTAACGCTAATTGCTTCGGTTTTAATTGCAGTGGTATCCATTTATCAGTTTCGTCGTGAAGCTAAAATTTACCATCAAGATCGGCTTGAGCGAAAAGAAAATGCTATTGTGGAACATATTAATTATGTATTGCAAAACACAACATATCCGTTAACCACCGAAAACATTCCTAAAATTTTTAAAGAGCGCATACACGAACTTTCCGATATTCATAGCATGGAAATTAACTTCTATGATTTACAAGGAAATTTGTTAATTTCTTCGAAAGCTGTTTTTAAGTTGGATAGTTTACGCCCTAAAATTAACCCAGCTACTTTACGTATATTACAAGGTACTATTGAAAAACGCTATGTTGAGTTTGTGCAAATTAACGAGCAGTCTTTTCGTTCTTCCTATTCTTATGTTAAAGACAATAAGTTTAAATCTTTGGCTATTCTGAATTTGCCTTACGAAGAAGACACAAGTTTTTACGACAATGAGGTGAAAAACTTTTTACTTCGCTTTGGACAGGTGTATTTGATAATGTTTTTGATTGCGATTATACTGTCTTATTTTTTATCAAGCTACATTACCAAATCATTAAAGGTGATTAGTGATAAAATACGGGAAACTAATTTTAGCAAAGAGAATCAAAGAATTGTATTGCAAGAAGGAAGTAAAGAAATTAATTTACTGGTTGATTCTTACAATAACATGGTGGACCAACTTGAAGAAAGTGCGAGTAAATTGGCGCAAAGTGAGAGGGAACAAGCTTGGCGGGAAATGGCAAAACAAGTGGCGCATGAAATTAAAAATCCATTGACACCAATGCGTTTAACAGTGCAAAGTTTTCAAAGAAGATTTGATCCCAATGACCCTAATGTAAAATTGAAATTGGATGATTATTCAAAAACATTGATTCAGCAGATTGATACCATGACTTCCGTGGCAACAGCTTTTTCCAATTTCGCTTCTATGCCTGCGCAACAAAATGAAACTTTAAATGTTGTAAAAATTGTGCAACTGGCTTTGGATATTTTCAATGAGGATTTTCTACAGTTTTCAGCATTGGAGGATGAAATCATTGCAGAATTTGATCGTACCCAACTCATACGGGTAATTACCAATTTGGTTAAAAATGCTATTCAAGCAATACCTGATGAGCAGGAGGATAAATTGGTTTTTGTGACGGTATTCCGAGAATTAGGTAATGTTAAAATTGAAGTTCAGGACAACGGAAAAGGGATTTCTGACGAAAATAAAGCGCGTATTTTTGAACCGAAGTTTACCACCAAAACGAGTGGAATGGGGTTAGGTTTGGCAATTATTAAAAATATCATTGAAAATTATAACGGAACTATTACTTTTGAAAGCGAACTAGGAAAGGGAACACGATTTTTGGTTTCTTTTCCCATTATTGATTAAAAATTAGAAAAATGGAAAATATTCTTATTGAAAAACACGACAACATTGCAGTTGTAACGATTAACAGACCTACAAAATTAAATGCTTTGAACAAAGCAACAATTGAAGAGTTACACGAAGGATTTAAAACGTTAAATGCAGATGCTTCGGTAAAAGCTATTATTGTAACAGGAAGTGGGGAGAAAGCTTTTGTTGCTGGTGCAGATATTTCAGAGTTTGCTCATTTTTCTGTTGAAGAAGGAGGTCAATTAGCAGCAAAAGGACAAGAGCTATTATTTGATTTCGTTGAAAATTTAAGTACACCTGTAATTGCAGCAGTAAATGGTTTTGCATTAGGAGGTGGTTTAGAATTGGCAATGTCTTGTCATTTTAGAATTGCATCTGATAATGCTAAAATGGGCTTGCCAGAAGTCACTTTAGGAGTAATTCCAGGGTACGGTGGAACACAGCGTTTGGCACAATTGGTTGGAAAAGGACGTGCTATGGAAATGATTATGACAGCAGGAATGATTGATGCGCAAACGGCATTAAACTACGGATTGGTAAATCATGTTGTTGCACAAGAAGAATTGGTAGAGTTTGCAAAAGGGATTGCTGCTAAAATTGCTAAAAATTCTAGTGTTGCTATTGCAAAAGCAATTGAATCGGTAAATGCAAATTATGTGGATGGTGTAAACGGTTACAAAGTAGAAATTAAGAACTTTGGATTGTCATTTGGAACCGAAGATTTCAAAGAAGGTACCACTGCTTTCTTAGAAAAGCGCAAAGCTAATTTTCCTGGGAAATAATAATTTAGTATATTCAGCCTTTAAACATTAAACTTAAAGGCTGTTTTTTTATGTTTAAGCAAGAGACCCCAAATCACTTTGAAACCATTGTTAAGTTTTTTATTGTTTTAGCAATCTCAACAATGGTTTTCATTTTACCCTTTTTCCTTTATAGTCGATATGGAGGAATGGGGCTAATTATGTATATGGTAATGGTAATTATGTTGTCTCCATCCATTGCTTTTACCTATAAGAAATTTATTTATTTCAGAAAGGACGAACTTAAAAATGCATTCTTAGATAAGAAAATTCAAATAGGGCTAACTATTCTTTTGAATTTAGTTGTTTTTATTACAATAGGTTTTAATACCCTTATTCAAACAAAGAATTTGTTGTTCTTGTACTTGTTATGTTATGCACCGGCTTTTTTGTATTATAGAAAACGATTAGTGCCGTATTCTTCAGTTGTTATTGCTAGTTTACTAATGAGTGTTTTATTACTTTTTAATTTTTGTTTTATAGATAATATAAAGGAAGAAAAGTACCGCTATTTTTATAATGAAAGTGATGCGGTTATATATTTAGAAAACGAAAATTATAAAGAGTATAAAGGGATGAGGATGTTTTTTTTGGATCAAAGAATTCAAAATCAAGGTACGATAACGTATGTGTTAGCAGATGGAATACTTGGTTTTCGAGTTGTTAAAGAATATCGCCTATAATTCACCTTCCCACTCGGCGTAAAACTGTGCTAAGAAACTTTCCATAAAAAGGTGGCGCTTTTCAGCAATTCTTTTTCCTGTTCGGGTATTCATTTTGTCTTTTAAAAGCAATAATTTTTCATAAAAGTGATTCAGTGTAGGAGCTTCACTTTTTTTGTATTCTTCTTTTGTCATGTTGAGTTTTGGAGCAATATTCGGATCGTAAAGCGGTCTGTTTTTGAAACCACCATAGTTAAATGTTCGGGCAATACCAATAGCTCCTAATGCATCTAGTCGGTCAGCGTCTTGAACTATCTGCAGTTCTATTGAATCAAACTCTTTTTTAATATTACCTCCTTTAAAGGAAATGTTCTCGATTATAGCAACAACATGTGCGATAGTTTCGCTATCAATACCTTTATTTTGTAAAAATTCGCTGGCCATTTTTGGACCTATAGTTTCATCGCCATTGTGAAATTTACTATCCGCAATATCATGTAGTAGAGCTGCTAATTTTACGATTTCCAAGTCACAATTTTCTTCTTGAGCAATTAAAAGTGCATTTTTGTAAACACGTTCAGTGTGAAACCAATCGTGTCCTCCTTCAGCATTTTGTAACTTGTCTTTAACGAATAAGATGGTCTGATCTATAATGGTCATGGTTCGAAAATTGTATTTAAAAAAAATCCAAATCCTTTTAAGGGATTTGGAAGTTTAAAGATATAAAAATATTATTTTATCGTACTAATGCGGGTTCCACCCATTTGAAGATGTGTTCTTTCTCAGGTGTTTTGATACGCTCTGAAAGTTTGGTCATTCTCGCAGGTAGTTTCATTAAGTAATCTCTTGCTTTTTCTGCTTCATCATTTAAATTAGAGATTTTCTCAATTTCCCACTTCTCAATTAATTTTTGCATGATGTCTACGTAGTCAAGTGCTGTGTAAACTCCAATGCGTTGTGCTGCATTCGAAAACTCTTCAAAAGCTGTACCTATTTTATTTCCAGATTCACGTATTAACTGTGCTGGCATATTGATTTTGTTTTTCATCATATACTGGAAAGATAACATCATTTCACTTGGATCTACTTCAAAAATGTTTTTCACAAATTGGCTATAAGCCATATGATGACGCATTTCATCTCCAGCAATTAAACGACACATTTTTGATAATTTGTTGTCACCATATTTTTTAGCCATTTGAGCTACTCTATTGTGCGAAACATAAGTTGCCAATTCCTGAAAACTAGTAAATACAAAGTTTTTATAAGGATCTCTTCCGGTACCTGGATCAAAACCATCGTTAATTAAATGGTGTGTAGTGATTTCTACTTCACGCATATTGACACGTCCTGACAAATACAAGTATTTATTCAAAACGTCACCATGGCGATTTTCTTCACCTGTCCATTGGCGTAACCATTTAGCCCAGCCGTTATCACCATTTTCTCCTTTTTGTGAAACCCCTTCTACATCCATTAACCAAGTTTCATAAGTTGGTAGAGCTTCTTCGGTAATAGTATCACCAACCAATGTTACCCAAAAATCATAAGGCAAATCTTTTGCAATTTCTCTTAGATCTCTTAGCTCCTCAAAGAAATTATCTTTTGTTGAGTCAGGAAGTAAGTCGGTAGGTTGCCAAATTTTTTCTGTTGGTATTAAATATTCTTCTACGAAGTTGTCAATCTTTTTTTCCAAAAACTGCATTACTTCTAATCGTACATTTTTTATTGACATTATTTTGTTTTTATATTGTTTATAATAACTTTTTCTGTTTTTTCAAAAATTTCATCAAATGAATAATCTGAAATTTTTAAAGGCTCATGAATTTCAAATGTTAAACGGTTACCAAGCCCCATTGGGAATTGTCCGTAGCGTTGCATTTTCCATGAATTACTTATACTTACTGGAGCAAAATAAGCATCTGGAGCAAATTTGTAAAGCATCTTAAGTCCGTTTACCGCAAATGGTTTCGGTACGCCTGTTTTACTTCTTGTGCCTTCCGGAAAGATAACAACCGAATAATTATTTTTATTAACCAATTCGCCCACTTTTTTTATTTCTGGTAAGGCTTGTTTTGGATCCTTGCGATCAATTAAAGCAGAACCTCCTACTCGTAAATTGTAGGACACACTCGGAATCCCTTTTCCTAATTCTTTTTTACTTATAAATTTTGGATGCCAATCCCTCATAAACCAAATTATTGCAGGGATGTCATATAAACTTTGATGGTTGGCCACAATGATTAATGGAATGTCTTTAGGAAGTTTTTCTCTCCCGATAATTTTGTATGTTGTTCCTAATAAATGGGTGTTTCGAACCAAAAAACCATTTAGTATAGCAACACTCCATCGATGTGCATTATAGCCAAAAACATTATAACAAATCCACTGTATAGGATGAAAAATGACTAACCATAATAAAAATAGTACGTAATATACTATAGAAATTGGGTAAGAAATCAGTTTCTGCATATAAAACTTAAGTTTTTACAAAGGTACGTCTTAAAATAAAAAAACCATCAATTTTGATGGTTTTTATAATATGCTTGCATAGTATTTTAGCAGTGCTCGTTGTAGGCATCACGTAGGTTTTCAGCAATTAATTCTGCTGGACGACCTTCAATATGATGGCGCTCTAACATGTGTACTAGTTCACCATTTTTAAATAAAGCCATACTTGGCGATGATGGAGGGAATGGAAACATATGTTCACGCGCTTTATCAACAGCTTCTTTATCAACTCCAGCAAATGCGGTTACTAAGTTTGTTGGTTTTTTACCACCTTCTAAACTCATTTTTGCACCTGGTCTTGCATTACGAGCAGCGCAACCACAAACTGAGTTAATCACAACTAAAGTTGTTCCTTCTTTTGCAAGAATTGCATCAACATCAGCAGCGGTATATAATTCTTGGAAACCAGCGTCAGTCAATTCAGCTTTCATTGGTTTTACCATTTCTTCTGGATACATATTTTTTATTTTAAAATTTCGTTTTGCAAAGTTACAAAGTTTTTTATTTTTCAAACTTTATCAAGTCATAAAGATTTGTTATAAAAGGTTGTAACGCAATCCTAGAAAGGCTCTAATCCCCTGATTAGGTCCGTATACATATCCTGGATCAAAGGTTAGTGCATAAGGATTATTCGCACTAGGTTGTGCATTTCCATTTGCATCAAAGTTGACTTCTTTGTCAAATGGATCGTTGGCACGTGCTATTATGAATGGATTTCCTTTGTTAGGTGTCCAATTGAGTAGATTTTTCACTCCTCCATACATTTGAATGTTTTTCCACTTTTTATAAGTGAATTGGATGTTTTGAATACTCCATACTGGAGAATATTCATCTCTGGGGTCTAATTCACCCAGAAGCGGTAAACGCATTGGCCCATAAAGATTTCCGGTATAATCAATGCTTGTTTGCCATTTTGTGATTTCGTAACTAATGCCCCATGTAGCACTGTAATTTTCCGTCAGTATAGGTCGGCTCGTAATTTCATCTCTTTTGTTTTTAGAGTCTAATACAGTGAAGCCTAGTGTTGTTTTAAGTCCATTAGGAAAAATAATATCAGCATTTGCTGTTAGTCCTAATGTTTGTGCATATCCATTTAGATTTGAATAGATAATTTGGTTCGGATTGCTATCATAATCAGGAAGTATCTGATTATTAAAATAGGTATACCAAGTCGAGAAATCCAAAATCGCATGTACACCTTTTTCAAACTGTTTTTTAACTAAATAGTTGAGATTTATGTTATACGATTTTTCCGGCTTTAAATCTTCGGTAATCACTACATCTCTAGATCCTGTTAAAGCTGCGTGTTCTTCTGTAAAAAGATTGACTACTCGGAAACCTGTACCGGCGTTTATCCGAAAAACATCGTTTTCTGATGGTTTCCATTTATAAGCGATTCGGGGTGTAAAGATGCTGCCGTGTATGTTGTTATAATCGTAGCGGGTTCCCAAAAGGACACTGTGCTTTGACGCAATTTTTATTTCATCTTGAATAAAAAAACTACTAATTTTTGTCTTTTCTGAGTTTTGAGTAGCGGTAGTGTTATCGTTATAATATTGATAGCGAAATGCAGTTCCGAATAGTAAATCATGATTTGTAATTTTTTTATCCCAAGTTAATTGTCCAAAGGCGATTTCTTGTTTTGCTAAAAAAATGGTATTTCCGTAAACTGAATTTTGATCATGATTGGTATATGAAAATGAAGCAGAAATATTTTCAGTAAAAGGCAATTGGTATTTGCTTAGAAGTTCATAACGCTTGGTATAGATGCTTTCTCCGTATACTTCCGAACCACCTCTGTAACTTTTGTTCCATTGCATTTCTCCTCCCCAACGGTCTTCATAAAAGAAACGACCCGCCAAACTAAGTTTCTTTTTACTTTTCCGCTCAAAGTCTATTTTGTTGAAAATAGAAATTCTATCTTGTAGCGTTACGTCGGTAAAATTATCGTTATTGTTGTCTATGGGATTGTTATAGTTGAAGTAATTGATTCCTAAAAGGGAATGTGTGTGTTTTCCAATTTTAAATTTTGTACCCAAATCAAGGTTGTTTTCAAACCAAGAAGTAGTAAAATAATCAGCGTATATTCGAGGTGCTGTTGTGGCATTTTTTGTGATGATGTTGATTAATCCGCCAACAGCTTCACTACCGTATAATGAAGAAGCCGGACCTTTCACAATTTCAATTCGCTCAATCAATGAGTTTGGTATACCCGATAATCCGTAAACAGTCGAAAGTCCGCTCACAATGGGCATTCCATCTATTGTGACCATGGTATAGGGACCTTCCAATCCATTAATATGAATGTCTCCAGTATTACAAATGTTGCAATTCAATTGTGGTCGCACACCATTTACATTTTGCAACGCCTCAAATATATTTGGCGTAGGGTTTTTCTTTAAAAAAGTAGCGCTGTATACTTCAACGGGTACAGCAGTTTCAAGTCGAGATACTGCTTTTAATGTACCAGTTACCACAACGTCATCAAGAGTAATGTTTTCTTCAAGTTTTATATTCAATTGAATTTCGGCTTCGTTTTGGATGTTAACTTTCTTACGTTGTGTTTTGAATCCAGTAAATGAAAATTGTATAGTATACACTCCAGTAGGGATGTTTTCAATACTGTATTTTCCGTTACCATCAGTTTCTGCTCCTTCATTTAATTCTACAATTAATACAGAAGCAAAAGATAAAGGTTCGTTTTCTGCGGTTACTTTTCCTATGAGTTTTGTTTGAGCAAAAGAAGTTAATGATGTGATTAATAGTATGGTGAAATATTTTTTCAATTTTGTTTAATTTAAAATTTAGGCAAATCTAAAAATAGATTTTAATGAAACAAAATTAAATTGTTTATATTTGTTGAAAATTTTTGAAATGACCATTTCTGAAGAGAATTATTTAAAAGTGATTTACCATTTGTCATTGGTTTCTCCAAAAGGAATTAATACAAATGCTATAGCAGGTATGTTGGAAGCCAAGGCATCGTCTGTAACGGATATGATAAAGAAATTAGCTGAAAAGGATTTGGTTAGTTATGTGAAATACCAAGGTGTTACTTTAACTGAAAACGGACTGTATTCTGCAAAGATGATTGTGAGGAAGCATCGTTTATGGGAAGTTTTTTTAGTTGAGAAATTGAAATTTTCTTGGGATGAAGTGCATGAAATAGCTGAGGAATTAGAACATATTAAGTCGGAAAAATTGATCAATAAATTAGATGAATATTTAGGCTGTCCAGAGTTCGATCCACATGGAGATCCAATTCCAAATGCAAATGGAGAAATTAAAAAATTGCAAAAAGTTTTACTATCAGAAGTCGAGTTGAAAGTATCGTATCAATGCGTCGGGGTAAAAGATACTTCAGCAGATTTTTTACAATTTTTAGATAAGAAAAACATTGCATTGGGTACAACTATCACAGTTTTGGAAAAGGAAGCTTTTGATGAAACACTGAAGATTGAGGTCAACAATAAAACAATTACAATATCCAATAAAATTGCCAAAAACTTATTTGTAAAATAGTTAAATATGAGCAAATCATTAGAAGAAGTTAACGAATCGGTTTCAACTCAAAATAAAACCTCGATTTTTAGAAAAATATTAGCCTTTTTTGGACCGGCATACTTGATTAGCGTTGGGTACATGGATCCTGGAAATTGGGCAACCGATATTGCGGGAGGAAGTCAGTTTGGTTATTCGCTTATTTGGGTTTTATTAATGAGTAACATTATGGCTTTGCTTTTGCAAAGTTTAAGTGCTCGTTTAGGAATCGTGACACAACGTGATTTAGCTCAGGCATCTCGTGAAACGTATTCGCCTTTTATCAATTATATCCTTTATTTTTTGGCTGAGGTCGCTATTGCAGCTTGTGATTTAGCGGAAGTTTTAGGTATGGCAATAGGTATCAATCTACTTTTTGGAATACCTCTTATTGAAGGTGTAGTGATAACGGTTTTGGATACTTTTTTGCTCTTATTTTTAATCAATAAGGGGATTCGAAAAATGGAAGCTTTTATTTTGGCTTTAGTTGCCATTATTGGTTTTTCGTTTGTTTTTGAAATGTTTTTTGCGCAACCTGATGTTTCTCAGGTAGTGGCTGGTTTAGTGCCGTCTATGCCTACGGATGCTGCTTTGTACATTGCAATTGGAATTATTGGTGCAACCGTAATGCCACATAATTTGTATTTGCATTCTTCATTAGTACAAACGCGAAAATTTGATCGCTCAAGTAAAGGTATCAAACAAGCATTGAAGTATAATTTTCTAGATAGTGCGATTGCATTGAATTTGGCATTTTTTGTCAATGCTGCCATTTTGATTTTGGCTGCAGCTACTTTTTATAAAAATGGATTGTTTGAAGTAGCAGAAATCCAAGATGCACATCAGTTGCTGCAACCTTTGTTGGGAACTAAATGGGCGCCAATTTTATTCGCAGTGGCCTTAATAGCGGCTGGACAAAGTTCTACAATTACAGGAACTCTGGCCGGACAAATTATCATGGAGGGTTATTTGAATTTGCGAATTCAACCATGGGTCCGACGTATTATTACACGTTTGATTGCCATTGTGCCAGCAGTTGTTGTGATAACCGTTTTTGGAGAAGGTGTTACGGGGAAATTGTTAATATTAAGTCAGGTAATTTTAAGTTTACAATTAGGATTTGCAATTATTCCGTTAATCCATTTTGTAAGTGATAAATCAAAAATGAAAGGTTTTGAAATAGGTAAAGTAACTCAAATCTTTTCTTGGATCATTGCTTTAATTATTGTCTCACTTAATGGGAAGCTTGTGTATGATGAAATTCAAGGTTGGCTTGCAATTTCAAATCATCCTACTGTGCTTTGGTTTACCGTTGTGCCTTTAGCTTTCGGTTTTTTGGTTTTACTATTGTACATTGTTTTCAAACCTTTTATAGCACGACAAAAAGATAAGGTAATAAATCATTCACCTCATAATCTAAATTTGAATTTCTCTCGAATTCGTGCCTACAGGAAAAAGAATATAGCCATAGCAGTAGATTTTTCAGATGCGGATGAGAAGGCTATTAATAGTGCTTTAGAATTAGGCGGTACAGAGGCCAATTATACCCTTATCCATGTTGTAGAAACTATTGGAGCATTGATGTACGGAAATACTGTGAGCGATCATGAAACTACTATAGATCAACAATTATTAGCACAATATTTGGAAATCTTAGAAGCTAAAGGGTTTAAAATTGAAACGAAATTAGGCTTTGGTAAACCTAATTCAGTAATTCCGACAATTATCAACGAAGGTAATTTTGATATTTTGGTTATGGGAACACACGGACATACAGGATTGAAAGATATATTATTTGGCACTACCGTTGATAAATTACGACACAAGATATCGATTCCACTATTTATTGTAAGGAAATGATTTTAGTGGCAACCGCAGTCGTCTCCACAGGATTTGTTGCCCTTTTTCGGTTTTTTCTTCCAGAAAAATTTCTTTACAAGGAAACCAATGGCAACTGCAAGTGTTATGTAAACTAGAATTTCTTGTATCATTATTTTAAAACTTGATAAGCAATTAATGAAATAGTGTAGGCTAATCCACTCATGAAAACCAATTGAATAATTGGCCATTTCCAAGAGTTCGTTTCTTTCTTAACAATTGCCAAAGTAGAGATACATTGCATTGCAAAAGCATAAAATAGGAGTAACGAAATACCAGTTGCAAAATTGAAGATTTTCTCACCTGTAATAGGATGTACTTCAGCTGCCATTTTATTTTTGATAGTATCTTCTTCCTCACTATGGCTTCCAACACTATATATTGTTGCTAAAGTGCCAACAAAAACTTCACGTGCAGCAAATGAACTAACCACAGCAATACCGATTTTCCAATCGTAGCCAAGAGGTCGTATTGTAGGTTCAATTAATTTTCCAGCAATTCCGATATAAGAGTTTTCCAGTTTGTATGCGTTAATAGCATCTTCAAGTTCTTCCTTTCCATAAGAGGGATTTTCTTGATTTACAATCGTATCGGCTTTATCAAAACTATCAGAAGGGCCATGAGAACCCAAAAACCATAAAATTACGGATAAGGCCAATATGATTTTACCAGCACCAAAAACAAAGGATTTTGTTTTCTCCAATACGTTTAGTGAAACATTTTTAAACATTGGTATTTTGTAAGAAGGCATCTCTACCACAAAATACGATTTACAGTTCAATTTTAATATTTTATTCAGCAGATAGGCTGAAAATACAGCCATTCCGAAACCAATAAGGTACAAAGTCATTAAAGTTAAACCTTGTAAACTAAGAAAGCCCAAAACTCTTTTTTCAGGAATAATTAAGGAAATTAATATGGCATAGACCGGTAGTCTAGCAGAACAAGTGGTAAATGGTGTAACCAAAATGGTTATCAAGCGTTCTTTCCAGTTTTCAATATTTCGAGCTCCCATTATGGCTGGGATAGCGCAGGCAGTTCCCGATATTAATGGTACAACACTCTTTCCTGATAATCCGAAACGGCGCATGATTTTGTCCATTAGGAATACCACACGGCTCATATAGCCACTCTCCTCCAAAACCGAAATGAACAGAAATAAGAATGCAATTTGCGGAATGAAAATTACAATTCCGCCTATACCAGGAATCAAACCTTCACTTATCAAATTGGTAAATTCTCCTGCTGGTAATTTGGCTTTAGCAAACGAACTTAGGTTAGCAAACGATTCATCAATGAAATCCATTGGAATGCTACTCCAATCAAATAAAAATTGGAAAATTAACATCAGGATACTAAAGAAAATCACATAGCCAAATATCTTATGTGTTAAAATACGATCAATTTTTGCACGGATGTCTGTTGCTTTAGTATGATCTATTTTTTGACCAATTTTTAAAGTATCATTTATAAATTGGTAGCGTTTTATGGTTTCTTTTTGTTGTAAACGTTTTAAATCGGAATGTGATTTTGTAAACGAACTTTTAATTTCGTTACGCTCTAAGTTTAAAAAGTTCACGTCTTGCGTAATTACCAACCAAAGTTTGTATAAAAGTTGGTTGGGAAAGGCACGTCTTAAATTATTAAAATACTCAGGATCGATACTAGAGGCATGTAAACACGGTTCTGTAGACAGTTCTTGATAATTTAATATTAAATTCTTTAGATCTTCAATACCTGTTTTTTTTCTAGAACTGATCAGCGCAATTTTGGTTTTTAATGCAGCTTCCAGTACAGGGATGTCAAGCTCAATTCCTTTAAGAGCCATACGATCGGCCATGTTGATGACAAGTATCGTTGGAATCTCTAAATCTTTTATTTGAGTAAATAAGAGTAAGTTTCTTTTTAAATTCTCAACTTCGGTAACCACTACTGCAACATCTGGAAAATCCTCGTCTTTTTTGTTTAAAAGCAGTTCAATAACAACATTTTCATCAATAGAGCTCGCATTTAAACTATAAGTGCCCGGTAGGTCAATGATTTTTGCCTTAACCTCATTGTTTAATTTTGCAATACCTTGCTTTTTTTCTACTGTTATTCCAGGGTAGTTACCTACTTGTTGGTTTAAGCCCGTCAAATGGTTAAAAACAGAAGTTTTTCCAACATTTGGGTTTCCTATTAGAGCAACTTTTATAGTGGTATTCTGCATGTATGTTAAATCTGATTTTCTAGAATTACGGTTACCTCGTTGGCAGTTTCTTTGCGAATGGCAACGTGAGAATCGTTAATGTTAAAATAGTAAGGATCACCGAAAGGGGCTACTTGAAGCAATTCAATGGTATTGCCAGGTAAACAACCCATTTCCAGTAATTTTAATGGTATTTCCTCTATGTTAACATCAAGAATTATGGCTTTATCGCCTATGTTTAATTCTGAAAGTAGAACCGACATCCTTATTTAGATTGAATTAAAATACAAATGTAGGTATTATTTAGAAAATGGAAATCATAATTGTCATTTAATTAAGATTGTTGTCTTCTAAAAGAAAGTTAATGTCTTCTAATAGTTTTTGAACTTCTTCTGGGTTTGTACCATCATAGAAACCTCTAATTCTTCTTTTTGGATCAACCAAAATAAAATTTTCAGTATGCACCATATCGTATAATTCGTCAAGGTTACCTGTTTTTACAGCTAAATATGATTTTCTAGCAATGTAATAAATGTCTTTTTTGTCACCTGTCACCAAATTCCATTTGGTATCAATAACGCCTTTTTCTAGAGCGTATTTTTTTAAAACAGGAACACTGTCGATATCTGGTGTAACAGAATGCGAAAGTAACATCACGTTAGGGTTGTCTTTAATTTGTTCTTGTAACCAAACCATGTTTTTGGTCATTTTTGGACAAATAGAAGGACAGGTTGTAAAAAAGAAATCGGCAACATATATTTTACCTTCATAATCTTTTTGGGTAATAGTTTTACCATTTTGATTGGTGAAAGAGAAGTCTTCAATTATATGATTGTAGCCAATGTGTTGCACGGTAGTGTCAACCAATTCTGGATTGACATCTCGAGGTGTATATATGGGTAGCGATTTTCTAGGTTTTAATAATGAATATATGGCGATATAAATAACCAATGACAGACATCCGAAAAGAATAATGAATGTTCTGTAAGGCTTTAATTTGTTAAGCATTTTATTTGCAAAAATATAAAAAAGTAGCCTTATAGCTTTAATAGTATGTGCTTTAACTGTTAAATTTTAACTAAAATCTGTTACATTTGTTACTTTTGAAAAATAACTTAACTAAAAACAATGAAAAAATACTACCTGACTTTTTCCTTTTTACTCACTTTTATTGGATTTGCACAATTCAATACATCAGCACCATGGATGACTTCAGTTATAAAAGCTAAAGAAGACAAAGTATCTATTGAAGAAATCACACAGGCGTTTGATGCTTATTGGAAAAGTCATGATAAAAACAAGAAAGGTTCGGGGTATAAACCATACAAACGTTGGGAATATCATTGGGAAAATAATACTAATGAACAAGGTTATTTGGTTACTCCACAAGAAATGTGGGATGCATGGAATTTAAAGCGAAGTATTATTGCAAATAAAAGCAATTCTTCTTTACCCTTGAGTAATTGGCAACCTGTTGGTCCTTTTACCCATACGAATACAGGTTCTTGGTCATCGGGGCAAGGACGTGTAAATTTTGTTTATCAAGATCCGAACAATGTCAATACGATATATTTAGGTGCTCCTGCTGGGGGAATTTGGAAATCGGTAGATGCGGGTGTAAACTGGTTGCCATTATCGGATTATCTACCACAAATAGGTGTTTCTGGTATCGTGGTCGATCACTCAAATTCAAGTGTGATTTATATTGCAACAGGCGATAAGGATGCAAGTGACACCTATTCGATTGGAGTAATGAAATCAATAGATGGAGGAGCTAGTTGGAGTGCAACTGGTTTGACTTTTTCAGGAACAAACAAATACGCTGGAGACATTATAATGCACCCAACAAACAATCAAATTTTATTTTGTGCAACAAATAATGGGGTTTATAAAACAACTGATGCAGGAGCTACTTGGGCAATTGTACAAACAGGTGATTTTTCCCAAGGGGCTATTCGTTTTAAGCCCAATGATCCAACAGTTGTTTACGGTGTAACGAATACTAGCTTTTATAAATCGGTAGATACGGGGTTGTCTTTTAGTCAAGTTTCTTCAGGTTTGCCAGCTACTTCTGGTAGGTTGTTGTTGGATGTAACGCCAGCAAATGAAAACTATATTTATGTATTAAGTGCCGCTTCTAATGGAGATTTTCAAGGGGTCTATCGATCAATAAATGGTGGAATTTCTTTTGTTCAAATGAATGGTACTACAAATGTTTTGGAATCAGATCAAGCATGGTATGATTTGGCATTAGCTGTTTCCGATACTAATGCAGATGAAGTATATACAGGTTGTTTGAATATATGGAAATCAACAAACGGAGGGACTAGTTTTTCCAAAATGAACAATTGGAGTTCACCTGCATCATTATCGTATACCCATGCCGATATACACTATCTTGGTTTTTATTCGGGGAAATTGTTTGCCGGAACAGACGGAGGGGTTTACGTATCGCAAAATGGAGGAACCTTATTTACTGATTTGACGGCGACAGCCCAGATAAGTCAATTTTATAAGATTGCAGTGTCTAAACAATCTTCAAATAATATGGTGGGAGGATTACAGGATAATGGAGGTCATGCTTACAGTGGAGGTGCATGGAAAAATTATTATGGTGCAGATGGGATGGACACTGCAATTGATCCTAACAATCCTAATTTGTATTATGGTTTTATTCAAAATGGAAGTACTCTGTATATAAGTGGTACAGGCGGGAATGGAATTACGAGCAATGTAAGTGCACCTAGTGGAGTTAACGGTAATTGGGTAACACCTTTAGTAGTGAATAGTGTAGGGGAAGTTTTTGCAGGGTATGACAATTTGTATCGTTTGCAAAATGGAGCTTGGGTACAACAAAATATAGGAAGTTTAGGAACAGGAAAACTTGAGTTGATAGCGATTGATCCTTCAAATGATGATATTATATATGTCTCAAACGAAACAGATTTGTATAAAAGTACTAATAATGGAGTTAATTTCAGTTTGATGTATACGGCTTCAAGTAAAATTAGATCGATAGAAGTGCATTCCTATAATAGTAATATTGTTTATTTAACGACTTCGGGTTCTTCAGGAAAAGTTATGAAGTCTGTTGATGGTGGAAGTACATTTGCCGATATCACTTCTGGAATTCCAAATATTGGAAAAAATGTCATAGTACACCAAGGTCAAAATACAGATAATCCATTGTATGTAGGTACTAGTCTAGGTGTATATTATCGTGATGATACTATGAGTACATGGCAGCCTTTTGATATAAATTTACCAAATGTAGCCGTTACCGATTTGGAAATAAATTTAGAAGATTCAAAAATCACTGCGGCAACTTACGGTAGAGGAATATGGCAATCTGCAATACCTGTACAAGTTCCTGCAGATGATGTGAAGTTAGTGTCAATTGATAATCCAACATTAGATATCAGCTGTGGAAACATTGTTCCAAGTGTTACAATTAAGAATAACGGTCAAAATAGTATTAATACTGTTCAAGTTGATTATGTAATTGATGGAGTAGTGTACACGAACAACTGGAATGGAACCTTGGCTTCTGGAAATGTTACGAGCATTGCATTGCCGAGTCTTACTTTGTCAAGGGGTATTTATACTATAGATGTTGTTGTAACTATGGTTAATGATGCTTTTCCAGACAACAATTCTATTTTAAAGACCTTTTATGTTAATGATAATGGCACTATAGGTACTGTTAACACTTTTTCTGACGCAACAGATGAATTGATTAGCTATAATGAAGGTTCGAGTGGGTCGCAGTGGATTAGAGGATTAAGAAGTGGAACGGTTATAGGTTCTGGTACAAATATGGTTTATGCATCAAATTTAACAGGTGAGTATCCAAATAATATTAAGTCGTTTTTAGTTTCACAATGTTATAACTTGACTAATGTTTCAAATCCTGAGATTTCTTTTAAATTAAAGTACGATTTGGAATTAAATTGGGATGTTTTGTATGTAGAGTATTCTACAGATTTTGGCGCAAATTGGGATGTGTTAGGAGTAAAAGGACCAACATGGTACAATAGCGATAGAACGAATGTTAGTTCCGGAACATCTAATGATTGTTTCAATTGCCCTGGAGCACAATGGACAGGAACCAATACAACCAATACAACTTATACCCATCCACTTAATGCTTTAGCTGGACAATCAAATGTGATTTTTAGATTGGTTTTTCATTCCGATCAGTCGGTAACAGAATTGGGTGTTACAGTAGATGATTTTCTCATAAATGGAGTACTTTCATCGGAAACTTTTACGAGTAATAAAGTGAAAGTTTATCCCAACCCTTCACGAGGTTCTTTTAATTTTAATAGCAATGGGGAACAACCTAAAGAAGTTACGGTATATGATTTAACCGGAAAAATCATTTATACTAGTGAAAACATTGTTGTGGAGAATGAAATATTTACAGTTGACTTAAGTGATGCAGCTCAAGGAGTATATTTTGTAGATGTGAAACTTACTGGAGGAAACATTGTAAAAAGAATTGTTAAAGAATAAACGTTTTTAAAAGGTTTCGTTGCAAAAAAATTATCTTTGTGAATCAAAACAAACTTTCTTTTAACTAATTAATATGAAAAAGTATATGATTAAAGGAAGCTTAAGCTTCCTTTTTTTGGCTTCTGTTTTATATTCTTGTAAATCTTCACAAGAAGCAGAAGTAGCAAAACCGAAAACAGGTGTTGGGATAAATACTAGTTTTATGGATACTAGTGTAAAACCATCGGACGATTTCTTTCGATTTGTAAATGGTAAATGGGTAGACGAAACGGAAATTCCAGCTGATAGAACACGTTGGGGAAGTTTTGATGAATTGCGTAAAAATACGGATGATGATGTAATGGCAATTCTGAAAGAAGCTTTAGCGGATACTTCTATTGATCCAAATTCTGATCAAGGTAAAGCGTTGAGTTTATACAAAACAATTTTGGATACGGTAACACGTAACAAACAAGGTGTTGCTCCATTAAAACCGTATTTGGATAAGATTGATAAAGTTCAAAATGCGCAGCAAGTTGTAGCTTTACTTACAGAAATGGATCCAGAAATAGGTTTAGGATTTTTTGGAAGTTATGTCTATACAGATGCTAAAGACAGTAACCGCAACATTGCGTACATCGGTACAGGAAGTGTAGGATTGCCAGATCGTGATTATTACGTTTCTGATGATGCGGATAATAAAGAAAAGAGAGCTAAATATGTTGCGCATGTTACTAGAATGCTTCAATTTTTAGGAACATCGGCAACGGATGCCCAAAAGCAAGCGGAAGATATTTTAGCTTTAGAAACTAAAATGTCTGCGGCAACTTTAGATCGTGTTGAGCGTCGTGATCGTAGAAAAACGTACAACCCAATGACGGTTGCTGATTTAAGTAAATTAACACCTACCGTTAAGTGGGATGCATACCTTCAAGGAGTAGGAATCGGAAAAGTTGATACTTTGGTGGTTTCACAACCAAAATACATGGAGACTTTAGAAACTATTTTTAAAGCTAATGATGTTGCGTCTTGGAAAGCCTATATGCGTTGGACACTTTTACGTGGCGCTGCTGGATTGTTATCAACGGATATTGAAAATGCAAATTGGGAGTTTTATGGTAAAACATTAACAGGAGCTGTTAAACAACGTCCTGCTGACGAGCGTGCATTGGCTACTGTAAATGGTAGATTAGGTGAAGCTTTAGGGAAATTATATGTAGCGAAAAAGTTCCCGCCAGAGGCTAAGGCTAAAGCTCAAGCTATGATTGCTAACGTGATGAAAGCTTTTGAAAATAGAATTGATCGTTTGCCATGGATGACAAAAGCAACCAAAGAAAACGCAAAACTAAAATTGAACAAACTTACAGTTAAAATTGGATATCCAGATAAATGGAAAGATTATTCAAAATTAGTTGTTGTTGGTCCTCAAAACGGAGGAACGTATTTTGAAAACTCAAGACAATATGCTTTATGGTCGCACCAAAAGAGTTTAGAAAAATTAGGAAAACCAGTTGATAAAACAGAGTGGGGAATGTCACCACAAACGGTGAATGCGTATTTCAACCCATCAAATAATGAAATTGTGTTTCCTGCAGCTATTTTACAACCACCTTTCTATGATTACAAAGCGGATGAAGCGGTAAATTATGGAGGAATTGGAGCGGTTATTGGACATGAAATTTCGCACGGTTTCGATGATTCAGGCTCTCGTTATGATTCAAATGGTAATTTGGTAAACTGGTGGAGTGATGAAGATTTATCGCAATTTACAGAACTTGGAGGTGCTTTAGCATCGCAATATTCAAACTTACAACCTTTACCAGGAATTTTTGTAGATGGTAAATTTACATTAGGAGAAAACATTGGAGATTTAGGTGGAGTAAATGCGGCTTACGATGGTTTGCAAATTTATTTGAAAGAAAATGGGAACCCAGGTTTAATTGATGGATATACTCCAGAGCAGCGATTCTTCATTTCTTGGGGGACAATCTGGAGAAGTAAAATGCGTGATGAGGCAATCAAAAATCAAGTGAAAACAGATCCGCATTCACCAGCAATGTTTAGAGCATATGTTCCGTTACAAAATGTGGATGCATTTTACCAAGCTTTCGGAATTAAAGAAGGAGATGGTATGTATATTGCTCCTGAAAATAGAGTCAAAATTTGGTAGTTTACCAAGACTAAAATATGAACCCAACCGATAAGGTTGGGTTTTTTTATTTTTAAATTTTAACAAAAACGGCAGAAAATCTGTAACCAACTTATTTGAGTTTGGTCTTATCTTTACCTCGGTTAATAGCAGTAATTTTTACTTATCACAAGTAACAGATATCCCACTTTTAGTGGGATTTTCTGTTTATAATAGGTTTGTTGAAAATTGATAGTCTAGTTCTTGGGTAACTTTATCACTTAAAATAAGCTTGCCAATACTATTTCCTTCAGCATTAAATTTCGGAGCTTCTAAATTGAGTTTTTCAGCTTGGAAGGTGTAATATGCTTTTCGTGTTGGGTGTTGAGGTGCCACAGCATTAAAAGTGGTATTCCAAATGTCTTTTTTAAGAATACTTTGAATAATAGTAATGCAATCTTCCTGATGGATTAAATTAATTGGCGCATCTGGATTGGCAACATTTTCTTTTCCCGCTAAAAAATGGACGGGATGTCTTTTCTCACCAATAAGACCACCAAAGCGAAGAATAGTAGTTTGAAAATTTTGGTTCGAAAGCAACAAATCTTCAACTTTTGTTAGTTGTTTACCACTTTCTGTGTCAGGTCTTCGTTTTGAGGTTTCGGTAATTTCCTCAATTGGAAAAGTATCGGCATATACACTAGTTGAACTAATGAAGAGTATTTTTTTTACGGGATGGTTTTCAATTTCTGAAATTAAAAGCTGCATTTTACCAATAAAACTTTCGCCATTTTCCGATCTCAATTTGGGAGGAATGTCAACAATTAAAATTTCAGTATCGTTTAAAAAATCATGTATTGGACCTGCAATTTCGCTTTCAGATAATGCAATTTGAAATGGTACGATTCCTTTTTCCGCTAAAAGTGGAAGTTTGGTTGCTGTAGTGGTAGAACCTTTTACGTAGAAACCGTTATTGATTAGTTGGCTCGCTAATGGTAAACCTAGCCAACCACAACCTAGTATTGCAATTTTTGTCATTTTATTTAACTTACTTTTTTAACTAACATATAAAAATCATCTTCTAGAGCACGATAGCCTTGATCGTACAAAAAGAAATAGGTGTTGCCTGTTTTGGTATGCAACATACTGGTAAAAAAATCAAAATCAAAGCCTTTACTGAGCAATTTGGTACGTGTAGTTTTTGATTTTTCTTCAGGGTTCAATTCACAAAGAATGCGATAATTTTTACGCAATTTGTTGTTAATGTTGCGCATTAAATTATTTTGATCTTTGTTCATTTTGTTATTATAGGCATTGCGACAACCATCGGAGCAGAATTTTTTATCTTCTCTTCCGATGATTTTTTCACCGCATTCTAAACAAGTTTTGCTCATTGCTTGAATTATTTCTTAAAGTTAAATTTCACTTCTTCTCCACTTTCTTCAAAAACCACATATACGTTGATTTCATTTTTATTGACACGTTCAAAGGTGAATTGGTCAAAGTACACTTTATTGTCTTCTATTTTTACAAGTCGGAATGTTTCACTTATTTCGGGTTTCTCCCAACCTTTGAGTTCGGCATCAAAATGTTTGAGTTGCAACAATAGTGTTTTCTCGGTTTCAATGATATGCCCCAGTTCATAAAATACAACTTTATTGTTTTTGACCAGTTTGAAGTTAAACATCATACTGTTTCCCAAAGGTTCGCTCCATGTTTCTTGGCAGACTCCCCCTAATGCTTCTCCTTTCCAGTTTCCAGCTATCCATGCTACATCCTGTAGCGTTGCTTTTGGAGAACCTTTTTCGTCATTATAATGCAATGTGTTTTGAGCAAAACAATTTGACACAAAGAGTAAAATGAATACGATTATCATTTTCATCTATTTCATTTTTTTAAGTTGGTACAAATCATGTCTACGGTCTTTCATAGTATTTACACTTCCGTGTTCGTGTAGTTCCTTCAACAAATCCATATCTACATCTACAATAAGTGTCATTTCGGTATTGGGTGTTGCTTCTGCTTTGATACCGTTACTTGGAAATGCAAAGTCGGAGGGGGTGAATACGGCAGCTTGAGCAAACTGAATATCCATATTGTTTACTTTTGGTAAATTACCGACACAACCAGCTATGGCCACGTAGCATTCGTTTTCAATAGCTCTTGCCTGGGCACAATGGCGTACCCGTGTATAGCCGTTTTGTGTGTCAGTTAAAAAGGGAACAAATAAAATATTCATACCCTCATCGGCCATTAGGCGGGCCAATTCTGGAAATTCAACATCGTAACAAATAACCACGCCAATTTTACCACAATCCGTGTCAAATGTTTGTATAATGTCACCACCTGTTATGCCCCAATGAAATACCTCGTTTGGTGTGATGTGAATTTTACGATACATTTCGTTAGTACCATCTCGTTTGCACAAAAAACCAACATTGTAAACATGGCCATTCTCTATGTAGGGCATGCTGCCTGTTATGATATTAATATTGTATGATATGGCAAATTCCTGAAATTTCATTTTTACAGCTTCGGTATACCGTGCCAATTCTTTTATGGCTTCAGCTTCGGATAAATGATTGTAGTCGGCCATTAAAGGAGCTGTGAAAAATTCGGGAAATAACGCAAAGTCGCTTCCATAGCCAGAGACTGCATCAATAAAAAATTCCGCTTGTTCAAATAATGATTCCAAATTACCAAGAGAACGCATTTGCCATTGAATTAATCCCAAACGCACTACACTTTTGTAGGTATTGATAAGTTTTGGACTATCATCATAGTAAATGTTGTTCCATTCTAATAGCACTGCATATTCTTGTGAAGCTTTATCACCTTCAAGATAATTTTTTAAAACACGTACTTCGTGAAAGTCATTGCTCAACTGAAAGGATAATACAGGGTCGTAAATTTCTTTGCGTTTTACTTTCTCTAAGTACTCTTTCGGACTAATTTCATTGGCATATTTTCCATAATTGGGTATTCGCCCCGCAAAAATTATGGATTTTAAATTCAATTGTTCACATAGTTCTTTTCGAGCATCATACAAGCGACGACCTAAACGTAGACCTCTGTATTTAGGATTTATAAATACATCGATACCATAAAGCACTTCCCCGTCGTCTTGATGGGTAGAAAAAGTATAATTCCCTGTAATTTGTTTATAGGTTCTTGATTTAAACGCAAAATCTTCTGTTACAAGTAAAGAAAGTGCAGACCCCACCACTACATCATCTGCTACAATGACCAACTGTCCTTCAGGAAAAATAGAGAGTAATTTTTCAATATCTTGTTCCTTCCAGTACGAATCTACCATTTCAGGATAGGCTTCAATCATAGATTTTTTTAATTCTTTGTAGTCTTCAATTTGTAAATTTCGTAGTTCTACTTTGTTTATTGTGATAGCCATATCATATTGGTTTTCAACAAATATAACGAATTTAATTTCCGATTACAAATGCTTACAAATAGTTACAATCGAAAGTAAGTAACTATTTACCGGCTCTTTTTTGAAAATTGTAAAACCTTTGTACCGTTGGATTGAAATACCAATAATGGGTTGCAATTTCAAAACAATATTAATTAGTAACATTTAAATTTTATACGCCATGCAAAACAAAGTACAATTAATCGGACACGTAGGTCAAGAACCAGAAATTAAGAGTTTAGAAGGAGGTAAAAAGTTAGCCAATCTTTCTTTAGCAACTAACGAAGTGTATTATAGAGACAATGGAGACAAAGTGGAAAAAACGGAGTGGCACCGTATAACTGCTTGGGGAAAAACCGCTGAAATAATTGAGAAATACGTTTCAAAAGGTAAAGAAATTGGGATAGAAGGTAAGCTTACGCATAGAAGTTACGATGATAAAGACGGAAACAAACGCTACGTAACAGAAGTAGTTGCTAATGAAATTTTGTTATTGGGTAAATAGTAAGTAGTTGAGGTAGAAGCCACCGGCATTGTCGGTGGTTTTTTTATTTATAAAATGCTTTTGGCAACTCTATAAGTATTAGCATGTGCTTCAATTATGGTTTTGATTTCGGGTGAATAGCCACCGCCCATACTTACCTGAACCGGTATTTGATATTTATAGCATAGGTTAAATACAATAGCATCACGTTCTTTACAACCCTCAATACTGCAACCTAATTTCCCCAATTTGTCACTTTCTAAAATATCGACACCCGCTAAATAGAAAATAAAATCAGGTTTTTCTTTTTCAATGATTTCAGGTAATACTTTTTCAATGGTTTTTAGAAACTCAGCATCTGTTGTATTATCATGAAATTCAATATCCAAATCGGATTTTTCTTTTTTAAAAGGATAGTTGGTTTTACCGTGAGTAGAAAATGTAAAGACTTTTTCGTTTTTTTGAAATATTTCTGCTGTGCCGTTACCTTGGTGTACATCTAAATCTACAATCAAAACTTTTTTAATCAGTTTATGATCTAATAAATATTGGGCAGCAATGGCTTGATCGTTTAACAGACAAAAAGCTTCTCCTCGGTTGCTATAGGCATGATGAGTGCCACCTGCTATGTTAAATGCTAATTTAGTGTCAAAAGCTTTTAAAGCACCATCAATTGTGCCTTTCGCAATTCGTAATTCACGCTCTATGAGTTCTGCAGATAATGAGAATCCGATTTTTCGAACGGATCTCGGGTCTAAGGTTAGATTATTTAAATGCGAAACATACTCTTCGCAATGTACTGCTAAAACCGGAGCTAAATCGCAGATTTCCGGCTCAAAGAAATCGGTAGATAAAGCGGTTCCTTCGTGTAATAATTGTTGCGGAAGTAATTCGTATTTGAGCATCGGAAAGCGATGACCTTCCGGAAGTGGATGTTTGTAGATTGGGTGATAGGCTATGGGAAACATCATTTGATATCCAAAACCTTTAAAATTTCAGCAATATCAGATAAAGCTAAAAAGTTTTCGTGTTCAATTTTAAAATCAATTTTTTCGTACTCCCATGTAGTGTGGTACGGTACGTGTATACCATAACCACCAATGTTTAAAATGGGCAACACGTCTGATTTTAAAGAATTGCCTATCATCAAAAAGTCGGTAGCTTGAATGTCGAGACGACCTAACATTTTGGTGTAATCCAATTCGGTTTTGTCGCTCAGAACTTCTATGTGGTGAAAGTAATGCCCAATACCTGAATCGTGTAGTTTACGATGTTGGTCTTTTAAATCACCTTTTGTAGCAACAATAAGTTTGTATTTCCCTTTAAGTTCTTGTAAAACAACTTCTACATTTGGCATTAACTCAACAGGTTTCTGCAATAAATCTTTTCCAATGGTTAAGATTTTTTCAATGCCTTTTCCTGAAATAGTGTTGTTTGTTAACTGTAAAGCCGTTTCAATCATGGATAAGGTAAAGGCTTTGATGCCAAAACCATATAAGGGCAAATTTTTAACCTGATGGTTTAAAATAAGCCCTAATATTTCTTGACTTGAAGCATAATCTTGAAACAATTCGCAAAAGCGCTCTTGGGCTTCATCGAAATAAGGTTCGTTGTGCCACAAAGTATCATCTGCATCAAATGCAATTGTTTTGATATGTTTCATATTAGCTAATTAATGCGCCATTTAAAACACCTTCTGCATCAGGATTTACAAAAACCAATTTTCCTTCTGCATTGTTGGTCATTAAAATCATACCAGCGCTTTCTACGCCACGTAAAGCTCTTGGTGCTAAGTTTACTAAAACCGTAACCCTTTTACCAATTACTTCTTCTGGAGAAAAATGTTCTGCAATACCCGAAACAATAGTACGAACATCAATACCCGTATCTACTTTTAAAACTAAAAGTTTATTGGCTTTAGGCATTTTTTCTGCTTCAAGGATAGTTCCTACACGTAAGTCTAATTTTGTGAAATCATCAAAAGTAGCGGTTTCTTTTTGTGGTTCTGCTTTTGTGTTTTCCATTTTGTTGGCTGTTTTAGTCGCTTCTAGTTTGTCTATTTGTTTTTGAATTTCAGCATCATCAATTTGTGCAAACAAGATTTCAGCTTGTCCTATTTGGTGTCCTGCTGGTAATAAATCATTCTTTTTAGCAATATCATTCCAACTTACATTGGTTTCAGATTGCTTTAAGATGTTTTTCAATTTTGTAGCTGTGAATGGTAAGAATGGTTCACACAATACACTTAAAGCAGAAGCGATTTGAAGTGCAACATACATTTGAGTTTGTACACGTTCTGGATTTTCTTTTACCATTTTCCATGGCTCTTCATCTGCTAAGTATTTGTTTCCAAGACGTGCTACATTCATTACTTCTCCTAAAGCTTCTCTAAAACGGTAGCGCTCTATTGAAGAGGCAATAACTGCTGGATACGCTTTTAATTCTGTTAAAACTTGTTCGTCAACTTCTGTAAATGCATTTGGAGTAGGAACAACACCATTGTAATATTTATTCGTTAATACTACAACTCTATTGATGAAGTTACCATAAATAGCGGCTAATTCATTGTTGTTACGTGCTTGGAAATCTTTCCACGTAAAATCGTTGTCTTTTGTCTCTGGAGCATTTGCTGTTAAAGCGTAACGTAAGGCATCTTGTTTATCTGGGAAATCTTGTAAATATTCGTGTAACCAAACGGCCCAATTTTTTGAAGTAGACAATTTGTTGCCTTCTAAATTCAAGAACTCATTTGCCGGAACATTATCCGGTAATATATAACTACCTTCTGCTTTCAACATTGCAGGGAAAATAATACAGTGGAATACGATATTATCTTTTCCGATGAAATGTACCAATTTAGTATCTTGGTCTTTCCAATACGGTTCCCAATTTTTTCCTTCTTTTGCTGCCCATTCTTTAGTAGCCGAAATATACCCGATAGGTGCATCAAACCAAACGTATAGTTTTTTACCCTCGGCACCTTCAACGGGAACATCAATTCCCCAATCCAAATCACGTGTAACAGCCCTTGGTTCTAAACCACCGTCAACCCAAGATTTTACTTGTCCGTAAACATTCGGTTTCCAATCATTTTTATGTCCTTCTAAAATCCATTCGCGCAAAAACGTATCGTATTCATTCAAAGGTAAAAACCAGTGCTTAGTTGATTTTAAAACAGGAGTCTCTCCCGTAATAGTTGATTTTGGATTAATCAAATCAGTTGCGTTTAATGATGAACCACATTTTTCACATTGGTCACCATAAGCTTCTGGATTGTCACATTTTGGACAAGTCCCTGTTACAAAACGATCCGCTAAAAACTGATCTGCTTTTGCATCGTATAATTGTTCGGTAGTTTCTTCGATGAATTTACCGGCATCGTATAATTTTCTAAAAAATTCTGAAGCAGTATCATGGTGGATCTTAGCCGAGGTTCTTGAATAGTTGTCAAAAGAAATACCAAAATCATGAAACGATTGACGGATGATTCCATCGTACTTGTCAATTACTTGTTGCGGTGTAATGCCTTCTTTTTTTGCTTTCATCGAAATGGCAACTCCATGTTCGTCACTTCCGCACATAAAAGCCACATCTTTACCTTGTAAGCGTAAGTATCTGGCATAAATATCTGAAGGGACATAAACACCGGCTAAATGGCCAATGTGGATAGGGCCATTTGTATAAGGTAAAGCTGCAGTAATCGTATAGCGTTTCGGATTTTGAATCATAATACATTAAAATTTGACGCAAAAATAATTCATTACGCCTGAAATGCCGAATTTTTGTTTGATTTTGTTTATTTTTGAGATAAAGAAATCTGCTATGTTTAGATTTATTTTTTTGCTTTTATTGATTTCAAATATTTCTCACTCCCAAAAAAAAATGAAAATCCCTTCTTATTTAAAAAAAGGCGACACAGTTGCTATTGTTTGTACCGCTCGTAAATTTTTTCCTGAAGACGCTATTCCTGCCCAAGAACTATTAGAAAGTTGGGGTTTGAAAACCAAATTAGGGAGAACAATAGGATTGGATAGTTGTCAACTTGGTGGCACAGATGTGGAGCGTGCTGCTGATTTTCAAGCCATGCTTGATGATGATGATGTAAAAGCGATTTGGTGTGCCCGTGGCGGTTATGGTACCGTTCGCATTATTGATATGCTCGATTTTTCCAATTTCAAAAAACACCCAAAGTGGATAATGGGGTTTTCGGATGTTACGGTTTTGCACAGTCAAGTGAATGTGGAACGAGTGGCTTCATTGCATGCTATTATGCCGTTTACTGTACCGCGTGCTCCTGAAGCCGTAAAAGAAACATTGCGAAAGGCGCTTTTTGGTGAGAGTATTGAGTATGTGATCCCTGCTGTTTCGTATAATATAAATGGGAAGGCAACGGGAGAATTAGTTGGAGGAAATCTTTCTATTTTGTACAGTTTGCTGGGTTCAAAATCTTCTTTGGATACTGATGGTAAAATTTTATACATTGAAGATTTAGATGAATACTTATATCATATAGATCGTATGATGCAAAATCTGAAACGCAATGGTTATTTCGATGGTTTAAAAGGTTTGATTGTGGGGGGGATGACGGATATGCACGATAATGAAATTCCTTTTGGTCAAAATGCAGTACAAATCATTACGGCTATAGCGTCAGAATATGAAATACCGGTTGCTTTTGATTTTCCTGCCGGTCATCAAAAAGATAATCGAACACTAATTTTGGGTAGTCAAGTAGAATTTGAGGTTAATGATTTAGAGGTAAAATTGAAATTTTTATAAAATTTAATGGCGGCACACAACGAGCTTGGTAAAGAAGGAGAAGCGATTGCAGTAGCGTACCTTTTAGAAAAAGGCTATAGCATTTTAGAAACCAATTGGCGTTTCGGTAAAGCAGAGATTGATATTATTGCTCAAAGAGAGAATATTTTAGCTGTAGTTGAAGTAAAAACTCGTTCTAGTTTAGAATTTGGTTTGCCACAAGAATTTGTAAAACCTCAAAAAATAAAACTTCTTGTTAAAGCTATCAATGAATTTGTGGAAAAATACGATTTTGACGTCGAAGTACGGTTTGATATTGTTGCAATTACTAAAGAAACAACAAAATTACACATTGAGCACCTAGAAGGGGCCTTTTATTATTTTTGAGTTAGATTTGTAACAAATTGTTTTTTTGATTAACTTTGCCAAAAAACTACCATGAAAACAATTTCTTCACTTGTTGAGAACTACATTAAGTCAAAGCCTTTTTTGTTAAGTTCTATTTCTCAAGGAATCATTAATTTGACTTCTTTGGCTAGAGTTATGATGCCAGATTTGGAAAGAGAGTTAGGAAAAGATATTAAGCAAGGAGCTGTTGTAATGTCTTTAAAAAGACTTTCTGAAGAGTTAGATTTTAGAATAAATCATAAAATCACACGTGTCCTTAAAAATATTGGTGAGATAACAGTTCGCTCTTCTTTAGTGGATTACGCGTTCAGTGTGTCGGAAACGTTATTGGAAAATCAAGCAAAATTAATTGCTGAGATTAATAAAAACCACGATTTGTTTTACACTTCATCAAGAGGAGTAAATGAGTCAAATATTATTGTGAGTTCTTCGGTTTCTGAAATTGTTGATGAATTGTTTAAAGACGAAAAGAAGACACATCGTGTGGATAATTTATCGTCAATTACGGTTAAATTACCTCAAGTAAATGTTTCAACTCCTGGAGTTTTTTATTATATTTTCCAGCGTTTGGCTTGGGAAGGTGTAATTATACATGAGGTTATTTCTACAACCAATGAGTTTACTGTAATTGTCCATGATAATCAAATTGATATTGCATTTAAAGTCATAAAAGATTTAAAAAATATAGAGGAGTAATAAAAAAAGTAGTATTTTTTTTCTCATCACAAAAAGAAACGTATTTTTACCATTCTTTATACTAAAATCAAACAATTGCAGTTAAAGAATAAAAGCGTTTTTAATTTGAATAATAAGACTTTAAAATATATTTCCATTTCTGGTTTTTTCTTGTTTTTGATAGCTTGTTCTGCTAAAAAGGACAAGTTTGTAAACAGAAATTTTCATGCCGTAACAACCGAATATAACGTGTTGTATAACGGTAATTTAGCACTTGAAAATGGTGTTGCTGAATTGGTTAAAACTTATCAAGATAATTTTTGGGAAGTTTTACCAGTAGAACGCATGTCGAGTGTTGAAAAAGGTATGTTGCCAGGTAAACAAAAAAATGCAGATTTTGAACGCGCTGAAGAAAAGGCGGTAAAAGCCATTCAAAAGCACTCCATGAATATTGGTGGTACAGAACGTAACCCTCAAATGGATGAAGCTTATCTACTATTGGCAAAAGCGCGTTATTATGACAATCGTTTTATTCCTTCACTTGAGGCTTTAAATTATATTTTATATAAATACCCTCAAAGTGATAAAATTTATCATGCTAAAGTGTGGCGTGAAAAAGTGAATATTCGCATTGAGAATAATGAAATCGCAATTCAGAATCTAAAAAAATTATTAACCAACAATTTAATTGAAGGACAGGATTTAGCAGATGCAAATGCTATGCTGTCTCAAGCTTATATGAATGTTGGTGCCAATGATTCTGCAATTTCTACTTTAAAAATTGCTAAAGAAAATACTAAGAAGAATGAAGAGAAAGCGCGTTATGCTTTCATCTTAGGACAATTGTACGAGTCATTTGAGTATTCTGATAGTGCATTTGTAGCTTATCAAGAAATAATTGATATGAAGCGAAAAGCGCCAAGACGTTACACGATTCAAGCGCATGCAAAGCAAGCTTCACAATTTGATTATGCAAATGGTGATACCCTTGTGTTTTTAGAAAAGTTTGATAAACTTATAAAAGATAGGGAAAATAGACCTTATTTGGATGTGTTGTATTTTCAAAAAGGTTTATTCTACGATAAGCTTGGAAAGCAAGAGTTAGCAAAACAGAACTACAATAAATCCATTCGTTCTTTTTCTGAAGATAATTATCTAATTGCATCGGATTATAGAAACACCGCCGAAATACATTTCAAAAGTGCTGAGTACAAAACAGCAGGAATGTATTACGATAGTACTATGATGCGGATGGATGATCGATCACGTGAATTCAGAAGAATCAAGAAGAAAAGAGATAATCTAGAAGATGTTATCCGATACGAAGATATAGCGCAACAAAATGACAGTATTCTTGCTGTAGTTGCGATGAGTCAGCCTGATAGGGTTGCTTTTTATGAGCGATACATTGCCGATTTAAAAGTGGAAGATGAGCGTAAAGCTAAAGCGGCTGCTGAATTAGCAGAAAAAGAGGCCAATAAATTATTGAATGCATCTAGTAATCCAGGTATGCCAACTTCAAATGCTATTGCAGGAAAAGGGATGCTGCCGCCTTCTAGTTTGGATCCTTCACAAAGTACGTTTTATTTCTACAATCCTGTTACGGTAAGTTATGGGAAAAATGAATTTCAAAAGCGTTGGGGTAAAAAACAGTTAGAAGAAAACTGGAGAATGGCAAAAAGTTCAAATACTGATAACATTGATTTGAACACAGATGTCGTTGTTGAAAATGATTCAGTAGCTACGCCTGATTTGGATCCACGCTACAGTGTTGATTTTTACTTATCGCAAATTCCTACAGATGAAAAAGTAATTGATACTTTGGCTATTGATAGAAACTTTGCTTATTATCAGTTGGGACTTATCTATAAAGAAAAATTCAAAGAATATGAATTGGCAGCTTCTCGTTTGGAAACTCTTCTGAAAAATAATCCAGAAGAGCGCTTAGTTTTACCAGCGAAATACAACTTGTATAAAATTTATGAGATGATTGATCCTGCTAAAGCACAGTATTACAAAAATGACATAATAAGCAATTATCCAGAAAGTAGGTATGCACAAATTTTATTAAATCCTTCTAGTGGATTGAGTGATAATGATAATCCAGAGGTTGTTTATAAAGCATTGTACAGGCTATATGAAGAAAATCACTTGCGTGAAGCTTATGAAGAAGTAAATGCTAGAATTGACCAATATCTTGGTGATGAAGCTTTGCCTAAGTTTGAAATGTTGAAAGCGAGTATAACGGGTCGTTTGGAAGGTGTTGAGGCGTATAAAAAAGCATTGACCTATGTTTCGTTATCTTATCCAAATAATGAGGAAGGTAAAACGGCAGAGCAGATTTTACAGCGTGATGTACCTAAATTAGAGGTGCTTAACTTTAATCCGAATGAAGGTTCTAGTTATAAAATAGTATTTACTAAAAATGTTACGGCAAACGAGAATAAAGACGAGTTGGTTAAAAAGCTTGAGTTGTATTTGAAAGATCGACACAGTGATGATTTGAAAATGTCATTTGATATTTATACAATGCAGGAAGATTTTATTGTGTTGCATGGTTTTGCTACAAAAGAAGTTGCAGCGGCTACAGTAAGTTTGTTGAATGAGTACAAAGATTATAAGGTTAAAGATAAGGCATACATTATATCGACGGAAGACTATAAGGTTGTTCAAATTAAAAAACAATTTGAAGAGTGGTTGAAGTTGAATAATTAATATTTTAGTAACCCCCCCAAATTACTTAACCATGTTAAACAAAAAGAAAGAAAATGAACCCCTTTTGGGGAAAACAAACAGAATTGTAGAAGGAACTACAATTACGGGTGACATTAATTCCAAAGCAGATTTCAGATTGGATGGGATTTTAATTGGAAAGTATATTTCAGAAGGAAAACTGGTAATAGGTCCATCTGGAGAAGTTCAGGGAGAGATTGTGTGTAAGAATGTTGATATAGAAGGACGTTTTTCTGGTAAATTACAGGTGGCTGAGCTTTTAAGTGTGAAGTCAAAAGCTGTAATTAAAGGAGAGGTTTCTGTTGGTAAATTGGCGATTGAGCCTGGAGCTATTTTTGAAGCTACTTGCGAAATGAAGTCGCAACTAAAAGCAATCAACAATGGAGAATCCAAAAAAGAAAAAACAGCCTAACGGTCCAAATCCTTGGTTGTCTTTGATATCAATCCCATTTCAAATGGGATTTGTTATTTATATATTTAACGTTTTGGGTTCTTGGTTAAACGAAAAGTACCAAGTTGAGTATTATGAAAAGTGGATAACACTTTTGGGTGTTTTTGTGGCTATTTATTATGTAATCAAACAAGTTAGTTTGTTGAATAGGAAAAAATGAATTTTTCAAAATTATCTTTATTATTTCAATTGGCGGTAATGTCAATATTTGTGTGTGGTCTCCATTTTTTAATGTTGTCGGTTTCAAGCGCAGCAGTAGGGGAATTTTATTATACACCATTTCAGGAATACCTTTTTTTAATAGGCACTTCACTAGCGGTATATGGCTTGAATAAAATGGTAGCTAAAAAATCATTTGAACAGCTTGGTTTTGTTTTTTTGGGGGTAATGACTGTTAAATTTATTTTAGCTTATGTTTTTGTTTTGCCTTTGTTAGATTCGCATTCAGAAGCGTATAATTTAGAAAAAAAGCTGTTTTTTTTGAATTTTATTCTCTTTTTAGGAATAGATGTTTATTTAACATCTCAAATTTTAACTTCCTCTGGTAAAAAAGATAAAAAAGAATAATTTCGAAAAAAAAAGTACCATTCAAACTTGCTATATTAATTAAAGTTGTACTTTTGCAAAAATTTTAACGACCATAAAAAATACATTTATATCGATATGGCGATTTTAAGTAAACCACTTTTTATTATAGCGGCATTGTTCATGATGGTGAATTCATCATATGCGTCGGCTGTAAACAGTAATGATCCTGTTCATGTGACTTCTGATTCTGATAATCACGAAGTTGAAGATCATCATCAAGTTGAAGTGTTAAGTCCTAAGGACAAGGTAAGTGCTCATATTGAGCATCACTTGAAAGATGATTATTATTTTACTTTCTTTTCTGATGAGGCTGAAGCAAAACATTACGGATTTGCATTACCGGTTATTCTTATCGATAATGGATTAAAAGTGTTTTCTGCTTCTAAATTTCACCATGGTGAGGAAGTGGTAGAAGTTGATGGGCAAAACTATGTATTGTATCACGGTAAAATTTATAAAACTGATGCTGCTGGTACAATAAGTTATGATGAGCATCATCATCCTACTAATGAAAGACCATTGGATTTTTCATTGACTAAAAATGTAGTGTCTTTGTTGTTTACTTCTGCTTTGTTGTTTTTCTTGTTTGTAGGTTTGGCTAAAACATACAAGACGGGTCACAATAATTTACCAAAAGGATTTAGTAGAGTTTTAGAGCCATTAGTAATCTATGTTAGAGATGAAATTGCGCGTCCAAATATTGGTGAGAAAAAATATAAAAAATTCATGCCATATTTATTGACGGTATTTTTCTTGATTTGGTTGTTGAACTTGCTTGGTTTAACTCCATTAGGAATTAACGTTACAGGTAATATTGCAATTACATTGTGTTTGGCATTGTTTACTTTTATTATTACAAATTTTAGTGGTAATAAAGATTACTGGGGTCACATTTTCTGGATGCCAGGTGTGCCCGTTCCAATGAAAATTATCTTAGCGCCGATTGAGGTGTTGGGTATGTTTACAAAGCCTTTCTCGTTAATGATACGTCTATTTGCAAATATTACTGCAGGTCACACAGTAGTAATGGGGTTAATTGCAATTGTTTTTGTTATGAAGGAGGAGTTGACTACAGGTGGGGCAACTGTTGTGTCTTTAGCTTTGACATTGTTTATTTCTGTTATTGAAATTTTAGTTGCATTTTTGCAAGCGTATATATTTACAATGTTGTCTTCGTTATTCATTGGAATGGCGGTTCAAGATCATCACCATGATGAACACCACAGTGCTGATGTTTTAGGTGATCATGACAACTCTATAGTTTAAGAATAAATTTTGTTTAATTATATATATCAATTATTATGGAAATTCCAGGTTTAGTAGGTGCAGGTTTAATCGTAATTGGAGCTGGTTTAGGTTTAGGTAAAATCGGTGGTTCAGCAATGGACGCTATTGCTCGTCAACCAGAAGCTGCTGGTAAAATCCAAACTGCGATGATTATCATCGGTGCATTATTGGAAGGTTTAGCATTCGGTGCTTTAATCTTAGGAAAGTAATTAGAATAAGTAAGTTACCTGCAACGGTTGGTTGCAGGTCTTACTTTATTAGACAATTTTTTTAAAACGAATTTTTTTAAAGTTTATATAATGGATAAATTAATTAATGATTTTTCATACGGTTTGTTTTTCTGGCAAGCTATTATTTTAGTTATTTTAATTGTATTATTAGCTAAATTTGCATGGAAACCTATTTTGGCTGCTTTATCAGCTCGTGAAGAAGGGATTTCAAATGCTTTAATGGCTGCTGAAAATGCTAAGAAAGATTTAGCTAACTTAAAAGCGGACAATGAAAAACTTTTAGCTGAAGCTCGTGCGGAAAGAGATACTATGATTAAAGAAGCGCGTGAAATCAAAGAAAAAATGATTGCAGATGCTAAAAATGAAGCTCAAGTTCAAGGAGAAAAAATGATTGCTCAAGCTAAAGCAACAATCGAAGGAGAGAAAAATGCTGCTATGGCAGAATTGAAATCTCAAGTATCTTCATTGTCTTTAGAAATTGCAGAGAAAATATTGAAAGAAGAATTAGCTAACAAAGAAGCACAATCAAAATTGGTTGAGAGAATGTTAGTTGAAGCTAAATTAAATTAATTATGGCAAATACTAGAGCAGCTATTCGATACGCTAAGGCTATTCTTGATATTGCACAAGCAAGCAATAACACGGCAAATGTTAATCAAGATATGATTAATATTGCTGAAGCAGTTGTAGAAAGTAAAGAGTTGAAAGTATTCTTGAGTAATCCTATTGTAAAAGGATCGGTTAAGTTTGCTGCAATTTCTGAAATTTTCACAGCGGCGCAAGCAGAAACAAAGGGATTGTTTCAATTGCTACATGTAAACAGTAGATTTGAAATTTTAGCTGAAGTAGCAACACAATTCTCTGTGTTATTTGATGAGTTAAACAATGTAGGTACTGCAACTGTAACGACTGCTTTCCCTATTACATCAGAATTAGAGAGTCAAGTGTTGGCTAAAATAGCGACATTTTCAAATAAAAAAGTTACTTTGAAAAATACAGTAGATCCATCAATTATCGGTGGTTTTGTATTACGTATGGGTGACAAACAATATAATGCTTCTGTTAAAAACAGATTGCAACAATTAAAAAGAGAATTTAGTAATTAATAATAGTGAACACACTTTAAAAGTGTTAAAATTATAAATTAAAATGGCTGAAATTAAACCTGCTGAGATATCAGCAATATTAAAAAAGCAATTATCAGGTTTTCAATCTGGTACTTCGTTAGAAGAAGTTGGAACAGTACTTCAAGTTGGTGATGGTATTGCTCGTGTATACGGATTATCTAATGCTCAATACGGTGAGTTAGTTCAGTTTGATAACGGACTAGAAGGTATCGTTTTGAACTTAGAGGAAGACAATGTTGGTGTTGTACTTTTAGGTCCATCTACTGGAGTGAGAGAAGGTTCAAATGTGAAAAGAACGCAACGTATTGCTTCTTTAAATGTTGGTGAGCAAATTGTAGGTCGTGTAGTTGATACTTTAGGTAACCCAATTGATGGTAAAGGACCTATCGGAGGAGATTTATACGAGATGCCATTAGAGCGTAAAGCTCCTGGAGTAATTTTTCGTCAGCCAGTAACGGAGCCATTACAAACAGGTATCAAAGCTATCGATGCAATGATCCCAGTGGGTAGAGGACAACGTGAGTTGGTAATTGGTGACCGTCAAACAGGTAAAACAACTGTTTGTATTGATACCATTTTAAATCAAAAAGAATTTTACGATGCTGGTAAACCAGTATATTGTATATATGTTGCTGTAGGTCAAAAAGCATCTACTGTTGCTGCTATCGCAAAAACATTAGAAGAAAAAGGTGCAATGGCTTATACTGTTATTGTTGCTGCAAACGCTTCTGACCCTGCTGCAATGCAAGTTTATGCTCCTTTCGCAGGTGCATCTATCGGAGAGTACTTCCGTGATACAGGTCGTCCAGCTTTAATTATCTATGATGATTTGTCTAAGCAAGCAGTTGCTTACCGTGAGGTGTCTTTATTATTAAGAAGACCACCAGGACGTGAGGCTTACCCTGGAGACGTTTTCTACTTACACTCAAGATTATTAGAAAGAGCGGCAAAAGTTATCGCTGATGACGAAATTGCAAAAGATATGAATGACTTACCAGAGTCTTTACGTCCAATCGTTAAAGGGGGTGGTTCATTAACAGCTTTACCAATTATCGAAACGCAAGCGGGTGACGTTTCTGCTTATATTCCAACTAACGTAATTTCGATTACTGACGGTCAGATTTTCCTTGATGGTGATTTATTTAACTCAGGTGTACGTCCAGCAATCAACGTAGGTATTTCAGTATCTCGTGTAGGAGGTAACGCTCAGATTAAATCAATGAAAAAAGTATCAGGAACTTTAAAACTTGACCAAGCGCAATACCGTGAATTAGAAGCATTTGCTAAGTTTGGTTCTGATCTTGATGCAGTTACTTTAAACGTAATTGAAAAAGGTAAGCGTAACGTTGAAATCTTGAAACAAGCGGTTAACGATCCGTATACAGTTGAAGATCAAGTTGCAATTATTTATGCAGGTTCTAAAAACTTATTGAGAAATGTTCCAGTTGAAAAAGTAAAAGAGTTTGAAAAAGACTTCTTATCTTTCTTAAATGCGAAACATAGAGATACTTTAGATGCTTTAAAAGCGGGTAAATTCACAGATGAAATTACTGACGTTTTAGAAAAAGTAGCAAAAGAACTTTCTGCAAAATATTAATCATATAAGTAATTAGCAATTGGTGCTAAAACGCCAATTGCTAAATTGCTAATTACTCATAGAAAATGGCAAATTTAAAGGAAATTAGAAATAGAATCGGATCCGTTTCATCTACGATGCAGATTACATCGGCAATGAAAATGGTTTCTGCTGCAAAGCTGAAAAAAGCACAAGATGCAATTACAGCAATGCGCCCTTATGCCGAAAAATTGACGGAATTATTACAAAATTTAAGTGCTACTCTTGAAGGAGATACTGGAGGTGTTTATGCTGATCAAAGAGAAGTAAATAAAATTTTAGTAGTTGCAATTACTTCAAATAGAGGTTTGTGTGGAGCTTTCAATACAAACGTTATTAAGGAAGTTAAAAACGTTACCAAACAGTATGCTGGTAAGCAAGTTGACGTTTTTGCAATTGGTAAAAAAGGTAATGATGTGTTGTCAAAACTTAATAAAGTAATTGATAACAAAAGTTCAATTTTTGACGATTTAACATTTGACAATGTTTCTGAAATTGCTGAAATTTTGATGGATAAGTTTGTTGCTGGTGAGTATGATAGAATTGAGTTGGTATACAACCACTTCAAGAATGCAGCTACGCAAGTTGTTAAAGTTGAGCAATTCTTACCATTAGCTCCTATTTCTGGAGGGGAAGCTATTGCTTCTGACTATATCTTCGAACCTTCAAAAGAGGAAATTGTGTTGACTTTAATTCCTAAGTCGTTAAAAACACAATTGTACAAAGGAATCCGCGATTCTTATGCTTCTGAGCATGGAGCGCGTATGACTGCGATGCATAAAGCAACAGATAATGCAAAAGAGTTACGTGATCAGTTGAAATTAACGTATAACAAAGCACGTCAAGCTGCAATTACTGGGGAGATCTTAGAAATTGTAGGTGGTGCTGAAGCGTTAAACGGATAATTTCTTATCAGTTCAAATTATAAAAAAGGCGAAGAGTAATCTTCGCCTTTTTTATTTCGCATAAGTTATATTTTCTAAAAATAAAGTTATAGTAGATGTTTGGCTCTTTTTTTGTTAATGGATTTGTATCTTTATAAAATTGTTATGGGGAATAGATTTTTAATAATGCCTTTTGCGTTTGTATTGACCATGTGCTCTTCTACGAAAGAGTATCAAGTGCAGGATTTTCAAAATAATTTTCAAAAAGTATATTACGAACGTTGGGTGTCAGGTCAAGAAATGGGAGGTTCAGGAATTAATTTTCATGTTGAATTACATAAGCCAATGGCTAATAATTCAAAGTTGGAAAAGGTTTGTTTTTTGAATAAAGAAGCACAATTTAAGGCTGTTGATGCATTACATTATATTGCTGTTTTAAAAGAAAAAGAAACGGACATTATCATGCATGAATCTCCTGAAAAAGAGTTTGGGAATACAGTGCCTGCTCTCGATTTAAAATTAGATAAAAATCAAGCCAAAATATTCGTCATTAAAAATAATCGTAAATATTCTTTTATCCTTGATAATATTAAAGAAATGCAAATGATTGCTTACCCTTCAAAGAATAAATCGAGAAATTAATTACTTTTGTTGGTACTTAAACAACTATCATTTTGAGCCTTTATAAAAAGCTGTTAAATCAAACTGCAATCTACGGTATAGCAACTGTGTTGCCACGAATGCTAAGTTTTCTGTTGGTAAGGCTTTATACCGATTATATGCCGGCAGAAGAATATGGAGAGGTGTCTGTCATTTTTTCTTATTTGGTATTCTTTAATGTGATACTTTCTTACGGGATGGAAACCTCTTTTTTTAGATTTTACAACGCAGAAGAGAATAAAAGAAGTGTTGTTGCTACCGCGAGTATATCTTTGTTGTTTACTACATTGGCATTTGTTGGAATTGCATTGTCTTCTCGTAATTCAATTGCCGAATGGTCAGACATAAAAGTAGATTATATTTTATATACGATTTTAATACTTGCTTTAGATGCTTTAGTGGTTATTCCCTTCTCAAAATTAAGAGCATTAGGACATTCTTTAAAGTATGCCATTATTAAAATTAGTAACGTTGCCATTAACTTAGGATTAAATATTTTCTTTATTATTTTTTTACCAAAATGGCAAGAAGGAAATAGCTTTTTAGAAACACTGTATATTCCAAATTTCCAAATCGGATATATTTTTATTTCCAACCTTGTTGCTAGTTTGTTTACGTTATTAGTTTTGCTACCTGATTATTTCAAACAAAGTTGGCAATTTGACGCTAACTTATGGAAGAGGATGTTGCGTTATGGATTTCCTATTTTGATAGCAGGAATTGCTTTTGCTATTAATGAACATTTTGATAAAATTCTGTTGGAGTGGTTGGGTATTCCATTGGAAGCTATTGGAGCCTATTCGGCCTGTTATAAAATTGGGATGTTTATGGTGTTATTTCGTACCGCTTATACTCTTGGAATTGAGCCATTCTTTTTTAGTCATGCTAAAAATGCCAATGCACAACAGACGTATGCCGATATTACCAAGTATTTTGTCATTTTCGGATCGATGATGTCGCTAGGTGTAATTGTCTTTGCAGATCTTCTAAAGCACATTTTGGTGCCAAATGAAGCATATTGGAGTGCAATGAATATTGTGCCACTAATTGTATTAGCAAACTTCTTTCTGGGAATCTATACAAACTTATCTGTATGGTACAAGTTAATTGATAAAACAAAAATTGGGGCTTATATTTCAATCATTGGTGCTAGTGTTACTTTGGTTTTAAATTTTCTGTTGATACCAATCATTGGCTTTGTAGGTTCGGCTATTGCAACTATTTTTGCCTATGGTACTATGATGTTGATTTCGTATGTTTTAGGGCAAAAAAAATATCCAATACCTTACGATAAACCAAAAATCGCCGCATATTTAGGGTTGTCTACGGTATTAAGTTTTATGTCGTTTTACATTACTCCTTTACGAGAAACCTATGTTTTTGGGATACTAAGTTTACTAATTTTTGCTTACTTTGTATATCGAAATGAAAAACAACTTTTTGCTAGACTTTTAAAACGAAATTAATGCAAATTAAAATTATCAATAAATCACAACACGCTTTACCGAATTACGAAACCAATGCTTCTGCAGGCATGGATTTGCGTGCTAATTTAATAGAACCAATTACATTAAAACCACTAGAAAGAACCATCGTTAAAACAGGTTTGTTTATAGAATTACCGATAGGGTATGAAGCACAAGTGCGTCCGAGAAGTGGTTTGGCTGCAAAACACGGGATTACGGTTTTAAATTCTCCAGGAACGGTTGATGCCGATTACCGTGGTGAAATCGGCGTGATTTTAGTGAATTTATCACAAAATGATTTTACCATTGAAAATGGTGAGCGCGTGGCACAATTGGTTATTGCAAAACACGAACGTGCACAATGGATAGAAGCTGAAGCATTATCGGAAACTTCTAGGGGTGAAGGAGGATTTGGTAGCACTGGTGTTAAATAAAATGTATAATTATACTAATTTACGATATTAAAAAATGAGAATTATAGTTCCAATGGCAGGTCGTGGTTCACGTCTTCGCCCGCATACATTAACTGTACCGAAACCTTTAATACCAATTGCTGGTAAACCAATAGTACACCGTTTGGTAGAGGATATTGCTGGTGTAATTAATCAAGAAATTGATGAAATTGCTTTTATTATCCATGAAAGTTTTGGAAAGCAAGTGGAAAAGGACTTGGTAGAAATTGCAGAAAAATTAGGTGCAAAAGGTACAATCTATTATCAAAATGAGGCTTTGGGAACTGCACATGCTATTATGTGTGCTAAAGAATCTATGCAAGGGCCTATTGTGGTAGCGTATGCTGATACACTATTTAGAGCCGATTTCTCGTTGGATACAACAGCGGATTCTGTAATTTGGGTGAAGCAAGTGGATGATCCAAGTGCATTTGGAGTAGTACAACTTAACGATAAAAATGAGATTGTTGATTTTGTTGAAAAACCTAAAGAATTTGTTTCCGATTTAGCCATTATTGGGATTTATTATTTTAAATCGGGAGAAACTTTACGTGCAGAATTGCAATACCTATTGGATAATAACGTTGTTAAAGGAGGTGAATTCCAATTAACCGATGCTTTAGAAAACATGAAGCAAAAAGGAATGAAGTTTGTTCCTGGTAAAGTTGACGAATGGATGGATTGTGGTAACAAAAATGTAACGGTTGACACCAACAATCGCATGTTGCATTTTATACATAACGATGCCGAAGAGACTATGATTGCTGAAACCGTACGCATTGAAAATTCTGAAATAATTCCACCTTGTTATATCGGTGAGAATGTAGTCTTAATTAACTCTATAGTTGGGCCAAATGTTTCTTTAGGAAACGGGACACATTTGACAAATACTAAGATTAAAAACAGCTTGGTTCAAACACACGCACATATTAAAAACGCAAAATTGGATAACGCTATGATCGGTAATCACGCTTCATTTGATGGCGATTTTACTAGTATCAGTATTGGAGATTATTCCGTTTTAGAATAAAGCAATAAATTATGGCACATGATTTTCGTAAAATAGTTTCGGTATTGGCAATGGCAATTAGTAGTCAGGGTTTTGTGTTTGCACAAGATAATCCTGAGGATATTGCTTTGCAAAATGACGCTATAGAAAATAATTTCTACGAAGCGTTAAAACAAAGAGCTATTGAAAATTATGATAAGGCGGTGATGGCTATTGAGCAATGTATCGAATTGAAATCGGACGAAGCGGCTTTTTATTATGAATTGGGGAAGAACCAATTGGATTTAAAAAATTATACCGCCGCTGAACAAGCATTTCAAAAATCGGTTGATTTAAAACCTAACGAGCGATGGTATTGGAATGGATTATACGATGTGTATTACCAAACTAAGAATTTTGAGAAATCCATTGAGGTTGTCAAGAAACTGATCACATTTGATTTGAACATGAACGAAGATTTAGTGTCTTTGTACATGTATACCAATCAACACGATAAGGCTTTAGCATTGCTTAATGAAATGCAAAAGACAATGGTTTTGAGTGAAATGATGGAATATTATCGCCTTAAAATTGAGAATTCTGAGCGTAATGCCAATTTAAAAGTAGAAGACTTAGAAGCTGCTATAAAGAAGGATCCCAAAAACGAACAGTTGTACATCAACTTAATGATGTTTCATTCAGCGAATAATGATGAGAACAAAGCTTTTGAAGTAGCGCAAAAATTAGCAGAGGAAATTCCAAATTCAGAATGGGCAAATATTAACTTGTTTAAGTTCTACCTACAAGAAAACAGAGCCGATGAAGCGATAAAATCAATGTTTTCAATTTTTGAGAACAATAAAATTGATATTAAAATTAAACATCGTGTATTAAATGAGTTCTTAGTATATGTGGTTAAAACCAATTCGCATTATGATGAATTGAATCAAGCGGTAGACTATTTTGAAAACGATAAAACAATAAATGTAGCCAAAGAAATTTCGAAGTTTTTCTACAGTAAAGCCAATTACGATAAGGCTACTTTTTATTTAGAAAAAGCATTGACCAATAATCCAAACGATTATGAAAGTGTTATGCTTCTACTTGATAATTATGTAAATGCTCAAAATTATGAAGCATTAGCCAATCGTTCGGAAATTTTAATTGATTTGTATCCGTCTCAACCAAAATTGTATTACTATGCGGGTTTAGCTAATAATCACTTAGGAAAATATAAAAAGGCTGTTGAGTTTTTAGAAAATGGTCTGGAATTTGTTGTGGAAGATACCGAATTAGAAGTTCATTTTTATCTGCAATTGGGAGAAGCTTATCGTTTGTTAAAAGACGACAAGAAAAGTAAACTTTATTACGGCAAGGCAGAAGAATTAGTAAACAAGAAGAAATAATGCAAAAGATAATAGTCGGGTTACTTACACTTTTTGTACTCGTATCGTGTAAATCAAAACAATCCGTAACAGAAGCTTCCGCAAATGAAGAATTAGCAGCAATGAAAGTGATTCAAAATCATTATGCAAATGCGCATGATTTTGCTTCGCTTTATATCCGTGCGAATGCAAAATACCAAGATGGAAAGCAAACTCACAATGTTGCCGCTGATATTCGAATCAAAAAAGATGAGATTATTTGGATTAATGTAAAGTTATTTGGTATTCCAGTAGCTAAGGCATTAATTACGCCTGAAAAAGTAAGTTATTATGAAAAAATCAATGGGACTTATTTTGAAGGGAATTTTGATTTATTGAGTAATTGGTTGGGCACCGATTTGGATTTTCATAAAGTCCAAAATTTATTCATAGGTAATGCTATCGATGATTTGACCAAAACAACGTATACAGCAGCCATAGAAAATGATTTGTATAAGTTAACAGAGAAAAGAAAAAGTGCAACTGAAAAAGCTTTTTATTTTGAGGCGGCTAATTTTTTAATTAAAAAAGAATGGATAGCGCAGGCTTCGGAAAATAGAAGTTTGGAAATTGAATACCCATCTCACGGAAAATATGGGGATTCTTTTATGCCGAATAGCATTAAAATAATAGCTACTCAAGAACATCAAACCTTGATTGATTTAGTCTATAAGAGTATTACCTTTGACGAAAATTTAAATTACAGCTTTTCTATTCCTGACGGATACGAACAAGTAACCATAGATAAATAGTTAACTAACGCATGAATCGATTTTTATACGTTTTATTTTTTAGTTTGTGTACAATTTTAAGTTTTGCACAACCTTCTGATAAACAAAAACAATTAGAAGAGCAAAAGGCACAAATTCAAAAAGAAATTGCGTCATTTCGCGCTTTGTTGAATACAGAAAAGAAAAAGGAAAAATCGGTCTTAGCTGAAATAGCCGAACAAAAAGCGCGTATTCGTTTGAGTGAGCGTTTGATTAGCACTACTGCAAAACAAAAGCGTTTGTTAGAAGACGATATTTATTTGACGCAATTGCAAATTAACAAGCTTAACCGCGAATTGAAAGTTCTAAAAGATGACTATGCAAAAATGATTGTAAAATCGTATAAGAGTCGCAACGATCAAAGTCGTATCATGTTTGTGTTATCCTCTCAAAATTTTTTACAAGCGTACAAACGCATCCAGTATATGAAACAATATGCAGGATTTCGTAAAATGCAAGGTGATGAAATTCAGGAGAAGCAAGAAACTTTGTCGGTAGCTAAAACAAAGTTAGAATCAAGTAAGGCCCAAAAGGAAAAAGTGCTTAAAGAAAGCGAGGAAGAAAAAGCTTTATTGGTTAATCAAAAAGCAGAACAAGAGAAGCTAGTCAAGTCAATTCAAAAGGACAAAAAGAAATACATGGCGGATATTTCAAAAAAACAAAAAGAATCTAACGCCATAGATAAAGAAATCAAAAAGATTATTGCTGAAGCTATTGCTGCAGCCAATAAGAAAAATGCGGCCAAAACAGGAACTAAATCTTCAGGATCCGCGAAGTTTGATTTAACACCGGAAGGTAAAATAGTAGCAGCTAATTTTAAAGCCAATAAAGGAAAGTTGCCATGGCCTGTTGAAAAAGGGTATGTGTATTCTCGTTTTGGAGTACACCCGCATCCTGTGTATAGTAATTTGAAAATTGAAAATAGCGGTGTTGAAATCGCTACGGAACCCGGTTCTGTGGCAAGAGCGGTTTTTGAAGGTGAAGTTTTTCAGATTCAAGTGATGAAAGGGACTAATAGAAAAATTTTATACATACAGCATGGAGATTTTATTACCATTTATCAAAATTTAGAATCGGTTATTGTACGTGAAGGGGATAAGGTTACTACGAAACAGAATTTAGGACGCATTCAAACCGATGCATCCGGAAAGGCAGTATTAAAGTTCTTGGTTATGCAGAATGTGACCACTTTAAATCCTGAGGATTGGTTGTATAATATGTAAACTTTAACAAAAACGGCAGAAAATCTGTAACCACAGTAAGGTGAAACTGGCTTATATTTGTTTCGGTTAATAGCAGTAATTTTATTTCTTATTTAAGAAAAAATTCAATCCCGCCACGTTGCGGGATTTTTTTATGGAGTAAATTCAGATTTAAATTTTAACAAAAACGGCAGAAAATCTGTAACCACACTACACCAAAATGGATTTATATTTGTCTCGGTTAATAGCAGTAATTTTTTCTTATTACAAGAAAGCTTAGGTCCCGCCACGTGCGGGATTTTTTGTATCCAAGTTTTCCATTTTAACATTTATTTAACAAAAACGGCAGAAAATCTGTAACCACACTACACTAAAATGGATTTATATTTGTCTCGGTTAATAGCAGTAATTTTTTTCTTATTCATTTAAGACAAAAAATAAAAAAGCGATACGTAAGTATCGCTTTTTTGCATTTATAGAATATTGATGAGATCCAAGGCTTTGTTAATACTCTTTACATTGTCAAAGGTTAACAAGAGGCGTAAACCGGCCTTCGTTTGTTTTTCTTTCATTTTGCAAAGGTTTCCATTTTGCTGTACTTTTTGTACAACTCTCATGAATTTTGCACTTTGGTAAAAATTACTTTGTTGGTCGCTTATAAAGTAACCTACCATTTTACCTTGTTTGATAACTAATTTTTCCAAACCTATCGAAGCTGCTTTCCATTTGATACGAACAGAGTTCATCAACGCAATAGCAGGTTTTGGTAAAGGTCCAAAACGATCCATTAATTTTTGTTCGTAGACTTGTAATTCTTCTTCAGTTTTAATCTTACTCAATTCGTTGTACAAGTTCAAACGTTCTGTAATGTTGTTGATATAGTCATCAGGGAATAACAATTCAAAATCGGCATCTATTTGTATGTCTTTTACATACTCTTTGGTTTCTTCATTGTTTTCGCTTTCATATAAATCTTTGAATTCATTTTCTTTAAGCTCTTCTATGGCTTCATTCATGATTTTCTGATAGGTGTCAAATCCAATTTCATTGATGAAACCACTTTGTTCGCCTCCTAATAAATCTCCTGCACCACGGATTTCCAAATCCTTCATAGCAATATTAAAACCGCTTCCCAATTCACTGAATTGCTCCAAAGCTTGAATTCGTTTACGCGCTTCTTCTGTCATAACAGAATAGGGTGGAGCTATAAAATAACAGAATGCCTTTTTATTACTACGTCCTACACGCCCACGCATTTGGTGTAAATCAGACAAACCAAAATTATTGGCGTTGTTGATAAAGATTGTATTGGCATTTGGTACATCCAAACCACTTTCAATGATAGTAGTAGCTACCAAAACATCAAATTCGCCTTCCATAAAAGAAAGCATCAATTCTTCCAATTTTTTACCATCCATTTGACCGTGACCAATACCTACCTTAGCACCAGGCACAAGTCGTTGAATCATACCTGCTACTTCTTTGATGTTTTCAATACGGTTGTTGATGAAATAAACCTGACCACCACGCTCAATTTCGTATGCTATTGCATCCCTAATGGTTTCCTCGTTAAAACCAACCACATGGGTTTCGATTGGGTAGCGGTTTGGTGGAGGCGTTGTGATAACGGATAAATCACGGGCTGCCATTAATGAGAATTGCAACGTTCTCGGAATTGGAGTTGCTGTTAAAGTTAAGGTGTCAACCGTTTCAGATATAGTTTTTAGTTTATCTTTTACATTTACGCCAAACTTTTGCTCTTCATCAATAATTAATAAACCTAAATCTTTAAACTGTACATTTTTATTAACCAATTGATGCGTTCCAATGAGGATATCCACTTTGCCTTCTTTTAATAATTCTAAGGTATGGGCTTTTTGCTTTGCCGTTCTAAAACGGTTTAAGTAATGAACAGTAACCGGCATATCTTTCAGACGTTCTGAGAACGAACGGTGGTGTTGATAGGCCAAAATAGTAGTTGGTACTAATACTGCAACTTGTTTGCCATTGTCCACCGCTTTAAATGCAGCACGAATGGCAACCTCTGTTTTACCAAAACCAACATCTCCACAAACCAAACGATCCATAGGACGTTCGTTTTCCATGTCCATTTTTACATCTGCTGTTGCGGTTATTTGGTCCGGTGTATCTTCATAGATGAATGAACTTTCTAATTCTTTTTGCAAATAGCTATCCGGAGCACACGCAAATCCTTTTTCCAATCTACGTTTAGCATATAATTGAATAAGGTTAAACGCAATGTTTTTAACACGTGCTTTTGTTTTTTGTTTTAAGGTTTTCCAAGCATTACTACCAAGTTTGTATATTTTTGGTGATGTCCCGTCTTTACCGTTGAATTTTGAAATTTTATGAAGCGAGTGAATACTCACATATACAATATCATTATCGGCATAAACCAGTTTGATAGCCTCTTGTTTTTTTCCTTCAACCTCAATTTTCTGTAAACCTCCAAATTTTCCAATTCCGTGATCAATATGCGTTACATAATCACCCACGGATAAAGAAGTCAGCTCTTTTAAAGTGATGGTTTGCTTTTTAGACTGACTGTTTTTTATATTGAATTTATGATAACGTTCAAAAATTTGATGGTCGGTATAACAAGCAATTTGCAATTCTTCATCAATAAAACCTTGATAAAGCGGTAATACTACAGTTTTATATTGCTTGCGAATGCTTTCGTGATTGTCCTCATCCAGACTTTCAAAAATATCATGAAAACGAGTGGCTTGACCTTCATTAGAACAGAACAGATAATTGGTAATGCCGTGAAAATGATTTTCACCCAAATTGTTCAACAGCAAATCAAACTGCTTGTTAAATGCCGGTTGCGGTTGGGTGTGAAATTCAATAGTTTGGTCAATTCTGAAAACCGGCTTTTTATCCAATTCCACAATTGTAAAATCATTGGCTTTTACAATAAATTGGCGTTGGTTTACAAACAATTCTTCTGGAGTTGCGTGTTTGATGTCTTTGGAAAGCTTTTCAAATGCTTCTTCGGCTTTTGAGAATAACTTGTCTAATTTCTGAGAAAGATACTCGGTGTTTTGAATGAAAAGTACCGTTTTCTCATTGATATATTCTAGGAAACTTTCTCGGTTTTCTTCCAAAAGTTTGTTTTCAACATTTGGTATAATGCTGATTTTTTTCAGTTTTTCAACTGACAGTTGGGTTTCAACATCAAAACTACGGATACTGTCTACTTCATCACCAAAAAATTCAATACGATACGGATGGTCATTTGAAAATGAAAAAACATCAATAATACCACCACGTACAGAAAACTCGCCAGGTTCCGTAACAAAATCGACTCTTTTGAAATTATATTCGAAAAGGGTTTCATTGATAAAGTCAATGGAAAGGTTGTCGTTTAAAGCAATTTTTAAGGTGTTTTTTTCCAATTCTCTTCGTGTAACCACTTTTTCAAAGATGGCATCTACATAAGAAACTATGATAGCAGGTTTTTTACGCGAATTGATACGATTTAAAACCTCTGCACGGAGTAAAACATTAGCATTGTCGGTTTCTTCTATCTGGTAAGGTCTTCTGTAGGAACCAGGGTAAAATAAAACATCTTGATCGTTAATCAATTGTTCCAAATCATTCAAATAGTAGGCAGCCTCTTCTTTGTCGTTAAATAAAAACAAGAAAGGTAAATCGGCATTTTTAAATAATGCTGTGGCTACAAACGAAAGTGACGAACCGGTCAATCCTTTAACATTCGATTTTTTACGTGAAGCGAAGGAATCTAACAGCGCCTTTAATTTGGGTTGTTTTTCGTATTTGTTTAAAATGTCTGCTTTACTCAAAATGTACTTTTTATAGATAATGCAAAATTAAAAAAACCACTAGACTTAAATTGTAAGCAGTGGTTAATGTTTAGTATTCTAGTATTTTATTACGGCTCTTTTTGTTCATTTTTCAAATTGCTTTCCGAAAATTTTTGAGTAGCAAAACGAGTAGTGTCAAATGCGCGTATCATTTCTTCTTCACCTATTTCTCTAGGAATGGCCTTTTTTATAAGGATTTCATCCAGCTGTATGTAAAACCCTTTAATTTCCCCATTTACTTCTTTAATCAATTGCGACACCTGTTTTTGGGGTATCAATTGTAAATGCATATACGTATTAAGTGAATTGATTTTGGTACTCAAAGTAACCAATCGACTTCTTACCTGAGGTGTATTGAAGGGTTCAGGTACAGTTAATGAAAGGCTATCCGATTTTATCGTTACATTTTTAATTTTCATTTGAAAAGCTAAAATGGACGTTTTCGGTTTTTGTTCCAGTTCCGATTTGAATTGTTGCCAATTGTTCCATTCTAATAATTCCTTTTCGGCTTCTGGCTTGGCTTTGGGAAAAGTAAATTGCCATTCTTTTGAAATGTTTTTGAAAACAACTTCATTGCGTTCTATTTCTTTAGTAGAATCGGCTTTTTGATTTTCAAAATCATTACACGAAACTAGCAGAATAGCTAGGGATAAAAAGGTGATAAACTGTTTCATTATTAACGAATAAGTGCAAAAATACAAATGTTTGAAGAAGTTTAAGCGAATTAACGGTTTTTAACGGATATAATTTTCAATGAAAAATCACAAAAATTATTCCGTTTCTCGTTTTTACATTTAATAAATAGTTTTCAAAACTTGTATCTTTGCGCTTTAAAATTTACGTTACATTATGAAAACAAAAATATTAATTATTGGAGCTTGCGGACAGATAGGTACAGAATTGACTGCTAAGCTAAGAGCAACTTATGGTGTTGAAAATGTAATTGCTTCAGATATTAGAAAACTTGAGAATGACGTTGTGAATAATGGTATTTTTGAAGTAGTGAACGCATTGGATTACAACCAAATTGAAAATTTGATTGAAAAATACGAGATTACGGATGTGTATTTGATGGCAGCTTTGCTTTCGGCAACAGCAGAAAAAAATCCAGCTTTTGCTTGGGATTTGAATATGAACTCTTTATTTCACGTGTTAAACTTGGCAAAAGACGGAAAGATTCAAAAAATATTCTGGCCTTCAAGTATCGCCGTATTTGGACCTACAACGCCTAGAAACAATACGCCACAATATACCGTTATGGAACCTTCTACGGTTTATGGTATTTCAAAACAGGCGGGAGAGCGTTGGTGTGAATATTACAACAAGCAATATGGTGTTGACGTGAGAAGTATCCGTTACCCTGGTTTAATCAGCTGGAGTACGGAACCAGGAGGAGGAACTACAGATTATGCTGTTGATATTTACCACAAAGCAATTACTGAGGGTACATTTACAAGTTTCCTATCGGCTAATACCGCTTTACCAATGATGTACATGGATGATGCTATTAAAGCAACTATTGGAATCATGCAAGCACCAGCAGAACAAATTAAAATACGTTCTTCATACAATTTATCGGCTATGAGCTTTACGCCAGCTGAAATTGCAGAAGAAATTAAAAAGCATTTCCCAGACTTTACAATTGACTACAATCCAGATTTCAGACAGAAAATCGCGGATAGCTGGCCAGCAAGTATCGACGATACTTCAGCAAGAGAAGATTGGGGTTGGTCAAACGACTTTACAATTGAAAACATGACAGCAGACATGTTCAAGAACTTAAAAGAAACGGTTTACAATAACTAGTTTATTGTTTTTTCATAGTTTCCATTAAAGCGTCTTCTATAGGCGCTTTAATTTTTATTACACTTCCCATATTTTCATTAGGAATCGTTGCAGAAAGAACATATTGTTTGATTTTCCAATTTCCTTTTACGTTAACTAATACACCACTGCCTCTACAGATTTTCATTTGCGTGTCCAGTAATTCATCAAACCAAGCCGTTTTAAAATCGCTTGAAAAATAGATATTGCGTTGTAGCGGAGTAAAGCTCCATGCTTTTCCTTTGTCAAAATAAGGTTTCGCATACGACATGAATTCAGCTTTATTCCAGTTTTCGGCAGCATCGGTACCTATGAATACCGATTCTTTGTCTAGTGCGTTAAAATAGGCTTCAAATTGCGCATTTGAGGCAGCTTGATGCCAATTGTCTAATACTAGATTGATGGCATTTGTGTTTTGGGTTGCTTTATCTTGCGAAAAGCACAATATTGAACAAAGTATAGTAAAGGTTAAAAGGATTTTTTTCATGTTTTTTTTTAAAATATAGTAAACTTTTCGTTTTTAATAGTGAAGTATTTCTTGGGTGGAAATTCCAGTGATATTGATTAACTATTTTCGTTTTAAAAATGGCCACCTCCATTTTTCATTAAAAACAACTTTTTTCTTGTGTTAACTGTGATTCAAATATACTAAAATTACTCTTTGTTGATTCCTCTTTTTCTTCCTCGTGGATTAGTCCTGAAATTCTATTCTATGTGATTGATGTATGAATTGGTCTAAAATGCTTCTGAATTTTAGATGTTGCCTTTTTGGTTGGCTTTTTTTGATAAAAATCAATTTTTTACATCAAGGTCAAAAAAGTACTATGATTAGCCATTACAGTGTAAACAGTGGCTATGCCTTGAATTAAGTGCAAAAAAAAAGACTTTACAAATTGTAAAGTCTTTTTCAGCTCCCCCTCTTGGGCTCGAACCAAGGACCCTCTGATTAACAGTCAGATGCTCTAACCAACTGAGCTAAGGAGGAATAACCTTATAGGTTAAATATGTTTGCAAAAAAGTAGCTCCCCCTCTTGGGCTCGAACCAAGGACCCTCTGATTAACAGTCAGATGCTCTAACCAACTGAGCTAAGGAGGAAGGTGTTGTACCTTTTTTGCGAGTGCAAATATAGATTGATTTTTTAGTTTTACAAATAAAAAAGCAAAAAAAATTATAAAAATTTATCGGTCACTAATTGGAAAATGTCCTTTCCGAAGGTGAAAGCCATCAGTGTCAACAAGATAACCATTCCAGCCGTTTGTACGTAACCTGCAGCTTTATCGCTTAAAGTTTTTCCTGTTATCATTTCCACTATGGTAAATAAGGCGTGTCCACCATCTAAGCCTGGAATAGGTAATAAATTCATAAACGCCAATCCAATTGAAAATAAAGCCGTGAAATTCCAAATAAATTCCCAATTCCAAGTGTCTGGTAATTGACGTGCAATACCTACCGGGCTTTTTACTTGCTTGTAAGCACCTGTAGCAGGTCTTAAAATCAGTTTGAAACTTTTTACATTGTATACCAATAACGCCCATGATTCTTTAATAGCAGCCGGTATTGCCTCACCAAAGCTCATTTTCTTTGTGATTAAGTAATCATCTTTGATGCTTTGAGGTACAGTGATGCCTAAAGTGCCTTCTGCTGATACAGCCGTTGTAAGCGTATCTAATTTTGAATTACGCGCAATAACCAAAGCAACATTGCTTCCTTTGTGTTGTCCTACTTCGCTAGTGAACTCGTCAAAGAATGTCATTTTTTTACCGTTGATAGAAACGATAGAATCACCTTTTTGAAGTCCAGCCAATGCTGCACCCGATTTTGGAGCAACAGAGTCAATTGTAGCACCTGTAGTTCTTGGTAAGATAAAGTTTCTTCCTTCTTTGTCTAAAATTTCACCAATTTGCTCATCGGTAAGGTTTAACGTTACCATTTCGCCGTTACGGTCTACTTTTATTTCTTCGCTGAATAAAATGTCCATGGTCATACGGTTAAAGTTTTCTTGAAACTTACCATCAACCGATACGATTTTATCGCCATTTTTGAAACCTACCAATTGGCCTACTTCTCCAAATTGTAACCCTTTTTCTTGAAGCACTGCTGTATCGATGTATTTTTTACCTACTGTCGAATACATAGACGCATAAATAAGCCATGCCAATACAATGTTCACAATAATACCACCTAGCATGATAATTAAACGTTGCCAAGCTGGTTTTGAACGAAATTCCCAAGGTTGAGCTTCTTGTTTCATTTGTTCAGTATCCATACTTTCGTCAATCATACCGGAAAGTTTTACGTAGCCTCCTAGTGGTAACCACCCAATTCCCCATTCGGTTTCTCCAATTTTTTTCTTCACCAATGAAAATCCAGCATCCATGAATAGGTAGAATTTTTCTACTCTTACTTTAAATATTTTGGCTGCAATGTAGTGACCGAATTCGTGTAGAATTACTAAAACAGATAAGATGAATAGTATTTGTGCTAATTGAATCATTTTTGATGTATGCTTTTTAATGTGAACGACAAAAGTAAGGTTTTCACCTTACTTTTTGTTATTATTTTAGGGGTGACTTATTTTTTTATAAAATTTTTATGAATTAGTCCTTCAGTGGTTTTAATTGTTACAGTGTAGACTCCTATAGGAAGGTTTTCAACTGAAAAATCTTTTTCGTTGAAACTCGATACTTTTTGTCCAAGGTTGTTGAAAAAGACAATTTCTTCAAGTGTTATGTTGTCCGGTAACATCATGTGTACGTTTGCAGAACTTGGGTTTGGATATAGTACAACGGTGTCGTCAAAATTGAAATCTTCATTTGACAATGTAGCGGTATTGTTCTTTGAAATGATATCCTTGTTTGGGTCAAATTCTATTCCAGCAACAGTAAAAGGTACAGGAACGATAAATTCTTCTCCATTTACTGTGTTGTTTACTGTTACATCATGCGTGTTGCCATTTCCATCGTTTAAGCGAATTAACAATGGCATTTCAAAATAGGTTACACTTGGGTGTGACTGCGTTTGGTTTACGGTTATTTTAGCTTGTCCATTGCCCCAGTTCTGCGCCGTGATATTGTATGTTGGATACCCTTCATTATAAACCCAGTCGTTAAAGAATTCTGTGAAATCCAAATTAGATGAGGTTTCAATATGTGATTTGAAATCAGTAGTAATAGCATAGTTATACGATAAGTTGACATCGTTCAAATAGTTTTGTAGTGCCTGCAGAAAAGCAGTATCGCCCATTACGTAACGAATCATATTGGTAACCATGGAACCTTTGTTGTAGGTTAAACGACTGCTGAAAATTCGGTTTACATCTAGTGCTTGTGTATTGGTAAGGTATAAATTCCCACCAGGTAAAGAAGTGATGCTGTTTGTTTTTCCAATTTTCCAGTTTACGAATCCTGTTGCACCATCAAAATTTTCTACAACCATCCCCGACATGTATTCTGTGATTCCTTCATTCAGCCAAATGTCTTTCCAAGTACCGCAAGTTACCTTATTACCAAACCATTGGTGTGCCATTTCATGAGCAATTAAACCTCTTGACCAAGAACCCATAAATGAAACGGTTGTGTGTTCCATACCGCCTCCCCAGCCAAATTGTGCATGGCCGTATTTTTCATTTCGAAATGGGTAGGGGCCCAAGATAGATTCGAAGAAATTAATAATGCCAGGAGTTACGGATAAGCTATTTTGTGTGCTTGTTGCAGTTTCAGGATAGATGTAATTTACTATTGGAAAATAAGGGCTAGGGGCTGTTCCTAAACCGCCTTGTTGGTTAAAGATGGTGTAGTTGGTAACGGCAATAGCAATTAAATAAGCGGGTATCGGATAATTGTGGTGGAAATGTGTAGTTTTAGTTCCATCCCCATTGTCAATAGCCGATTGTTCTAAACCGTTGGAAACACTAGTGTAAGTTATAGGGGCTTTGATGTAAACATCAATACTGTTTACTTTGTCGTTTAAGTCTTGCTTGCAAGGCCACCAATCTCTTGCGCCAAATGGTTCGGATAAGGTCCATAAAACAGGAACTCCACTGTGTGTAGATATTGTAAAAGCGTTTTCGGATGTAGGAGGGGCACCTTGATAATTGATGACAACCGTAGCGACACTTCCAGTTGTCAATGTTGAAGGAAGGTTTATGGTTAGTTCGTCTGTGGTGTTTTGTGAAAAACTAAGGGCGTTTCCATTCATACTTACGCTGTTTACGGTAAGTTGATTGGCTAGGTCAAATACTACGGTATTCATGTTGCTTAAAGCGGTAAAAGTTGTAGCTACTTGACCGGTGATGTAATGCACTGCAGGGTCTACGGTAAAGCGCAGTTCATGGTAAGTAATATCGTAGTTTTGAGTATTCGGATTGACTTGAAAATTTTGAATAGATGCCGCCGATTTCATTTCTGCTTCAACCATTTTTTCAAAATGACTTTCATCATTTTGGGTATAGCCAAAAAGAGATACTGTTAGGAGGAATAGTAAAGTGATTTTTTTCATCTTTAGGTTAAATTTTGGCTAAAATAATAAATATCAATATTTTATTGTGTGAATGTGAGGTTAAAATGTTTAAAATCCTGCCTTATAAAAACAAAGGGAACTTGCGGTAAGTAAAATCAAATTACTTAAATTTGCCTCTTAAATTTTTATACTATGTTACAGATAACTTACATTAGAGAAAACAAGGAGGAAGTTATCAAGCGTTTGGCAAAGCGAAATATCGATGCAAATGACTTGGTGAATTTAGTTGTAGATTTGGATGAAAAAAGAAGAGCTACACAAGTTGAATTGGACAACATTCTTGCAGAATCCAATAAGTTATCCAAAGAAATTGGTATTTTAATGCGTAATGGTGAAAAAGCCAAAGCGGAAATTTTAAAAGCCAAAACGGCACAGTTTAAAGACGAAACAAAAGAACTTACAGAGAAGTTAAACGAGTTAGCCAATTCACTACAAGAAGAATTATACAAATTGCCCAATACCCCAGCGGATATTGTCCCAGCAGGAAAATCGGCAGATGATAATTTGAATGTTTTTGAGGAAGGTAAAATTCCAGTTTTACATGAAGGTGCTTTACCACACTGGGAATTAGCAAAAAAATACGATATCATTGATTTTGATTTAGGAGCTAAAATCACAGGTGCTGGTTTCCCCGTATATAAAGGAAAAGGTGCGCGTTTACAACGTGCTTTAATTTCATATTTTTTAGATAAAAATACTGATGCAGGTTATCAAGAGATGCAAGTGCCGCACTTGGTAAATGAAGCTTCAGGTTACGGAACAGGTCAGTTGCCAGATAAAGAAGGTCAGATGTACCATGTAGGTGAAGATAATTTATATTTGATTCCTACAGCTGAGGTGCCTGTTACTAATATTTTTAGAGATGTATTGTTAAACGAAAGTGATTTGCCAATTCTTTACACAGGGTATACACCGTGTTTTAGAAGAGAGGCGGGTTCTTACGGCGCTCACGTACGTGGCTTGAATCGTTTACACCAATTTGATAAAGTAGAAATTGTTCGTGTAGAGCATCCTGATAATTCATATCAAGCTTTGGATGGAATGGTAGAGCACGTGAAAACATTACTTCAAGAATTGAAATTACCATACCGTATTTTAAGACTTTGTGGTGGTGATATGGGCTTCACATCGGCGCTTACTTATGATTTTGAAGTGTTTTCAACGGCACAAGATCGTTGGTTGGAAATTTCATCAGTTTCAAACTTTGAAACTTTCCAGGCGAACCGTTTGAAATTGCGTTTCAAAGACAAAGAAGGTAAAAATCAATTGGCACATACATTGAACGGAAGTTCATTGGCTTTGCCTCGTGTTTTGGCAGGTATTTTAGAAAACTACCAAACACCAGAGGGAATTGTTGTACCAGAAGTTTTACGCCCTTATACTGGTTTTGACATCATAAACTAATATTAAACTTTCAGTAGTATTGCACTAAATTGACGCAAAATGTGTTATTTTAGTGCAATATTTGTTTTATTCTATGTTAAAGACTTTTTTGTATACTGCACTGTTAATCACTGCCTTTTCATTTGCACAAAATGAACGCTTGGCTTTTGATTATATGGATAATGGCGAATACGAAAAAGCGGCTAATATTTTTGAAGAGGTCTATAAAACGAAAAAGCAATTATATTTTAGCGAGTTACTTGTATGTTATCAACAATTGGAACAATATGATAAGGCGCTTCAGTTTATTGCCGATCGTAAAAAGAAAATGAATGTACCGACAATGTTAGTTGAGGAAGGGTATATTTATCAGTTGCAGAAAAAACAAGTAGAAGCAGATAAAAAATACGAAGAATCCCTTGAGGCTATTCATGATAATCCCAATTATGCTTACAGTTTAGGAAGCGCTTTTGAAAAAAAAGTATTATTGGATTGGGCATTAAAAGCATATGATTTAGGACAAAAAGAGAATCCAAACTTAAATTTTGATTATCAAGTAGCCTTGTTGCAAGGACAAATGGGCAATTTACCAGGGATGATTGATAAACTACTTGATTATGCCTATTTTAAACCCGAAAGTACAGGGGTTGTTCAAAATTATTTAACACGCTTTATAGAAGATGAAGCGAGTGAGTCTTTCAATAACGATTTGAAAAAAGCGTTGTTAATTCGTACCCAAAAAAATCCAGATAGTTATTGGAATCAATTTTTAAGTTGGTATTATGTACAGCACAAAGATTACGGGAAAGCTTTTATACAGGAAAAAGCGATTTACAAACGAGACCCAGATAGTTTTCAAAATATTGTCGCTTTAGCACAATTAGCAGTTGCGGACAATCAAGAAGAAACGGCTACAAATATATTGCAGTTTGTTTTGGATAACACTTCAGATACTGGTTTGCAAATAAATGCTCATCATTATTTGTTTAAAATGCGTATTGCAAAAGCAGATAAGGCGGAATACAAAACAATAAAAGAAGAGCTTCAATTAATGATTAAAAAGTATGGGGTGAGTCCTTATACTATAGATTTGCAATTGCTTTTAGCACATTTTGAAGCTTTTAATTTGAATAATCCATCAGAGGCTATTGCAGGACTCAATACTACTTTAGCATTGCCTTTAAATATTCGCGATCAGTCAAAAGTAAAAATGGAATTGGCTGATATTATGTTGTATGATGAAAAATTCAATCAAGCTATTTTGTATTATGCTCAAATAGAAGAGAATTTGAAAAATGATGTTATGGCACATGAGGCAAGCATGAAAATGGCGAAAGCCAATTATTATAAAAAAGATTTTGATTGGGCATTACAACAGGTAAAAGTTTTAAAACAATCATCAAGTCTTTTAATTGCTAATGATGCGTTGGAATTATTTTTGCTTATTTCGGATAACTCTGTTCAGGATAGTACCAAAGTAGCATTAACGGCTTTTTCAAATGCCGATTTTAAGTTATTTCAAAATAAAAAGGATGAGGCTTTGAAAGAATTTTTAGAGCTACTAGAGAAAAATAAAGGAGATGATATTGAAGATGAGGCAATAATGAAGATAGGGACAATTTATCAGCAAAAAACAGATTACGATAAGGCGTTGTATTATTATGATAAGATTTTAACCGACCACAAAGAAAGTGTATATACCGATGAAGCTTTGTATTATTCTGCAGAAATTTATCGCAAGTTTTTGGAAGATACTGACAAGGCAAAGCCTTTGTATGAAAAAATGATTTTTGAGCATCCCGATAGTATTTATTTTACAGAAGCTCGAAAACAATACCGACTATTACGAGGCGACTCAAATTTGTAAACTAATAGAATTTTAAGGATAATGATTATATATAACGTAACGATTAATATCGACGAAAGCGTTCATGATAAATGGATAGCATGGATGCAGCAAAAACACATTAAAGATGTTTTAGCAACTGGTTTATTTACGAGTGCACGTATGGTGAAAGTTTTGGTAGATGAAGATATGGGAGGTGTAACGTATTCTATCCAATATTTTGTACCTTCAAGGGAGAATCTTGAGAACTATTATAAAAATCATGCGCCACGTTTGCGTGAAGAAGGTTTGCAACTTTTTGGAGATAAAATGTTGGCATTCCGTACCGAATTGGAGATAATGAGCGAGCACTTCCACGCTGAAAATTAAAATAAAATGTCAGTAAAAGCAAAAAAACACTTAGGGCAACATTTCTTAACCGATGAGAGTATTGCAAGGGATATAGCTGATTCGTTAACTTTGAATCGCTATGAGAAAGTATTGGAAATTGGTCCGGGTATGGGTGTTTTAACGAAATACTTATTGGATAAACCAATTGAGACTTTTGTAATCGAAATTGATACCGAATCGGTAGCTTATCTTGATGAGCATTATCAAAAATTACACGGTCATATTATTTCAAGAGACTTTTTAAAGTACAATTTAAACGAAGTGTTTCAGAATGAACCTTTTGCTATAATTGGAAATTTTCCATACAATATTTCTACTCAAATTGTTTTTAAAACATTAGAAATGCGCGATCAAATTCCAGAATTTGCTGGGATGTTCCAAAAGGAAGTAGCTGAGCGTATTTGTGAGAAAAAAGGAAGTAAAACCTATGGAATTCTTTCAGTTTTAGCACAAGCATTTTATGATGTAGAGTATTTGTTCACAGTTCCTGAGCATGTTTTCAATCCACCACCAAAGGTGAAGTCGGGTGTAATGCGTATGATTCGTAAAGAAAATTACCAATTACCATGCGATGAAAAATTGTTATTTGCTGTGGTAAAACAAGCCTTTGGGCAACGTAGAAAGACCATGCGAAACAGTTTAAAAAGTTTCATTAATTCTGATAATTTAAAAGAAGATAGTATCTTTGACCTCCGTCCCGAGCAACTTTCGGTGGAACAATTTATCGAACTCACTCAAAAAATAGCAGCCGATGGAGTTTAAAATCAGTAAAGAACTTTTAAACCAATTAGAACTTCTTATTCAGGAGAATAAGGAGCGCGAGGTTTTAGAATTACTTCAAGAAGTTCACTTTGCTGATATAGCCGAAATCATGGAGGAAATGGAAACCCATGAGGCTATTTATATTTTTAATGCTTTAGACTCTGAAAAAACGGCAGAAATCCTTTTGGAATTAGACGAAGAAGTTCGTGAGAAAATTTTACGAAGCTTATCGGCTAAAGAGATTGCAGAAGAGATTGACGAGTTAAGTACCGATGATGCTGCGGATATTATTGCCGAGTTACCCCAATCACGTAAAGAGGAAGTAATCTCTGAATTAGAGGATGTAGAACACGCAAAAGATATCGTTGAACTTTTACGTTACGATGAAGATACTGCTGGGGGATTAATGGGGAAGGAGTTGGTAAAAGTTAATGAAAATTGGAATGTACTAACGTGCGTAAAAGAAATGCGTGCACAAGCTGAAAATGTAACGCGTGTGCATTCGATTTATGTAGTTGATGATGAAAATCGACTAAAAGGGCGTTTGTCATTAAAAGATTTATTGACCACTTCAACCAAAACACCAATTAGCGAAGTTTACATACCAAAAGTGGATTATGTTAAGGTAAATACTGAAAATGTTGAGGTAGCCCGTATCATGCAAAAATACGACTTGGAAGCCATTCCAGTTGTGGATGAATTAGGGCGCTTGGTGGGTAGAATTACCATCGATGATATCGTAGATGTCATCAAAGAAGAGGCAGACAAAGATTACCAATTAGCAGCCGGTATCTCGCAAGATGTTGAGGCAGATGATAGTATTTTAGAATTAACGAAGGCGCGTTTACCGTGGTTGGTGTTGGCGTTGTTTGGAGGTTTTATTTCGGTTCGCGTTTTGGGCTTATATGAACCTGCTATGGAATTGCATAAAGAATTGTTTTTCTTTACTCCTTTAATTGCTGCGATGGCAGGGAATGTAGGAGTACAATCTTCAGCAATTATTGTGCAAGGTTTGGCGAATAATGCACTTTCGGGTTCATTGTTGAATCGTTTGTTGAAAGAATTATCCTTGAGTTTATTAAACGGATTAATATTAGCTTCTATTTTGATTGCGGGAAGTCATTTTTTGTTAGATATTAATATTATGACTGGATTAACCGTTTCTTTAGCTTTGTTGTCGGTAATTATTACAGCTTCTTTAATTGGTACTTTTATCCCTATTGTCCTTGATAAATATGGTGTAGATCCTGCCTTGGCGACAGGACCTTTTATAACTACAAGTAATGATATTTTGGGGATTATAATTTTCTTCTCAATTGCAAAAACTATTTTAGGGTTTTAAAAGTCTCTATTTAAGCATAATTATCAAACCGCCTTTAGTTTTAAGTGTACAATCCTCCGGAATAATTATTTTTTTATGAATAGGAGTCATTTTTTCTAAAATTACTTTTGAAGTAATTTTGTTTTCTCCGTTGATGAAATATTTCATTTTTATAATCCCATTAGGGATTTCTTTTTTTTTGGAGTTTTTTAATTTTAATGGATATAACATGAATAGTTGAAAATCAGGATTTTCTTTTGTGATAATGTAATGTATAGCTTTTATTTTTTTTCTTTTTACTTTTTTAGTGTCTTCAATAGCGTAGTGATAGTATGAAGTACCATCCATTATGGTGTCATTGTATATTTTTATGTTATAATCATATTCTTTGTTACCTTGAGTATGTTTGAAAATATTGTCACATGTAATGTTAATTATATCATTGTTTGTGAATTGTAATTCATTTGCCTCTGTATCAAACATTAATACTTCTTTGTCGACAAATGAAAATTTTGAAATTGTATTATTTTGGTGAAATTGTACTAATAAATGATTGTTGTTTTTAGAATTAATAAAATAAGTAGGATAATTAGACTTAGTAGAATCGTTTGCTATTTCTTCCTTGTATTCCATTTGATAATCAAGTTCGTAAATTTTTTGCGCCATGATAATTTGACTGAACATTAATAAAAACAATATTTTTTTCATTTCAATTAGTTAATTTTATCAAATATATGAGAAAAACGATACAATTTGAAAAATATAAAAATATTACACATAGACTCCAATAATCCTTTGCTTTGGGATCAATTGGATGCATTAGGCTTTCAGAATGAGGCCGATTTTAAATCGTCTAAGGAGGAAATCGAGAATAAAATTCAAGATTATCATGGAGTTGTAATTCGCAGTCGATTTAAGATTGATAAGACATTTATTGATAAAGCGATTAATCTGCAATTTATAGCTCGTGTAGGAGCTGGATTGGAAAGTATTGATTGTGATTATGCTATTTCAAAGGATATTGCACTTATTGCAGCTCCAGAAGGCAATAGAAACGCTGTTGGTGAGCATGCCTTAGGGATGATATTGTCGCTTTTTAATAATTTGAATAAAGCAGATAAAGAAGTAAAAAGCGGTCAGTGGAATCGTGAAGCCAATCGCGGTTATGAATTGGATGGAAAAACAGTTGGTATAATTGGTTACGGTAACATGGGGAAAGCTTTTGCAAAGAAACTTCGTGGTTTTGATGTTGAGGTTTTGTGTTATGATATATTGGAAGGAGTAGGAGATGCAAATGCAAGGCAAGTTGGTTTGAAAGAACTTCAAGGAAAAGCAGATGTTTTGAGTTTGCATGTGCCTTGGACTCCTGAAACCGATAAGTTGGTAGATGCAAGTTTTCTTTCCGCTTTTAGTAAACCAATTTGGTTGTTAAATTTATCAAGAGGGAAATGTGTAGTAACGTCAGATTTGGTTGATGCTTTGAAAAGTAAAAAAGTCTTAGGAGCTGGGCTTGATGTCTTAGAATACGAGAAGCTGTCTTTTGAAAACCTATTCGATGAAGAATCTAAAAATCCAGATTTTGAATATTTGCGTCAGGCTGATAATGTACTACTCACTCCACATATTGGAGGATGGACTTTTGAAAGTCACGAGAAGTTAGCGCAAACCATTGTAGATAAAGTTAAAGCAAAATATTTTAAAACAGCCGAAACTGCTACTATTGATAAGCGTGTAACAGGAATTGGAGGTTTCTTTTTTAAGACTGAAAACCCAGAAAAAGTACGTGAATGGTACGCCAAACATTTAGGTTTTGTGACGGATAATTATGGTAGTACTTTTTGGTGGAAAGATGCAAAAGGCAATGATTGTTCTACGCAATGGAGTCCGTTTAAAGCTGATACCAAGTATTTTAGTCCTTCGGAAAAAGAGTTTATGCAAAACTTTAGAGTCAATAATTTGGAAGGGCTTTTGTTAAAATTAGAGGCAGAAGGTGTAACAATTGTAGGGGAGATGGAGACTTATGAGTATGGAAAGTTTGCATGGATCTTAGATTGTGAGAAAAATAAGATAGAACTTTGGGAGCCAATTGATGCTGCTTTTCAATAAATTTATATATTAGCAATCTGATTATTTAAGAAGAACCAACTAAAAATTATATATAAAATGGAATCACAAAAGGTAGACATGTTCATGATGGCAAACGGTAAGTATTTTGAAGGTCATCATTTGAACGCAATAAGAGAACAATTATTGCGATTGGATGATGAAAAATGGCCTATGGTACAAATGCTTCAATTTAAAGACCCAACAACAGCATTGTTAATTTCTATTTTTGCTGGTGCTTACGGTATTGACCGTTTTTATATAGGTGATACAGGAATGGGTGTAGGGAAACTACTTACTTGTGGTGGACTTGGTATTTGGGCAATCGTAGATTGGTTCTTGATTCAAGGGGCAACTAAGGAAAAAAACATGGAAAAATTTAACCAAGCTTTCATGTAATAAATGACTAAAAACAAGCTATATCTTTTTGTATTAGTTGCTTGTTTTGTAGGGTATTGTTGGTTGCTTTATACAATGAATAAAGTTGACGAAGCTGATTTCTCAGCTTGTTTGTTTAAAAATGTAACCAACATTCCTTGTCCTTCTTGCGGAACTACCAGAGCAGTAGCTCAAATTGCAAAAGGGCATTTGTTTTCTTCTCTATTGATAAATCCATTTGGGATAATTGTAGCCTTAATCATGATGGTGGCTCCAACATGGATAATTGTAGATTTACTATTTAATAAAGATTCTTTTTATCGAGCATATAAGCAAATAGAACTTGTAATTAACAAAAGAGCTGTTGCCGTTTTTTTAATTCTTCTAGTGCTTTTAAATTGGTATTGGAACATAAAAAAAGGATTATGATTACAACAAAACAATTTTATTACAAACCAGTAGACTCCGAAATGGAAAGGGCTTCAAATAGTTATTTGATGTCATTAGTTGCTGTTATTGGAGGGTTGCCTTTGCCAATTTTAAATTTATTGGCAACTTTTTTCTTTTATCTAGCAAATCGTAAAAGTACCGATTTTGTAAAGTGGCATTGTACACAAGCTTTGTTATCACAATTGGGATTGTTCTTTTTTAATAGTGCAGGATTTTGGTGGACTGTAGGTGTTCTCTTCATGGATGATAAAGTAACCAACTATTATATTGCCTATATGATAACATTGGTAACGTTTAATTTAATTGAATTTATCACAACATTAATTTTAGCTTCTCAAACGCGTAAAGGTATCCATTCGGAACTGTTTTTCTTTGCAGATTTAACCCATTTAATTTTTAAAAGAAATGAAACTATTAAGTAGAGGACTAATTGTTTTTGGCGCTTTTTTCGGAATGTGGCTATTATTAGCCCAAGTTAATTTCGTTAGTTTTTTTGGTGTAGAATCGATTAAGACGAATACGGAGAATAAGATAGGTGATTTGATTTGGGAGCAAATTGAAAAAGCAGAAGATGTAATTTACGACGAAGAAATTATAGATAAATTGGATTCTTTGCTTTTGCCTTTATGTAAAGAAAATTACATTACAAGAGATAGTTTGAAAGTGCATGTGGTTGAAAAGGACGAGGTAAATGCATTTGCGTTACCAGATGGACACCTTGTAGTGTATACAGGTTTAATTTTAGATTGTAAAAATGAACAAGCGCTTTTAGGAGTTTTAGGTCACGAAATTGCGCATATCGAGAATAATCATGTAATGAAGAAACTATCAAAGGAGATAGGTTTTTCAGTGCTTTTGTCAATGACAGGTGCTAATGCACAAATTATAAAAGAAGTCTTGCATTCTTTGTCGTCTTCGGCATATGATAGAAGTTTGGAAAAAGAGGCAGATATGCAAAGCGTAAATTACATGCTTAATGCTGAAATCGATCCGCGCCCATTTGCTGATTTTATGTATGAACTATCTTTGGATAATGATTTGCATAAATACACTTATTGGGTTTCTACTCATCCTGAATCTGAAGATCGTGCAAAATATATTTTAAATTCTTTGAAAGGGAAGAAAATTAAATCGAAAGCGATTTTATCTCAAGAGAGTTGGGAAGATTTCAAACAAAAAATAAAGGATAATCACTAAGATTATCCTTTTTCTTTTCGTTCTAATTCGGCTTGAAATTCTTCCATTACGGGTTTAACAGTGCTTTCAGGTAAATCTGCAATTTTAATATACATTAAACCGTCTACTGCATTGTTAAATAATGGGTCAACATTAAATGCTATAACTCTAGCATTTTGCTTGATGTATTTTTTAATTAAAACCGGTAATCGTAAACTTCCTGGTTCTACTTCATCAATTATTTTGTCAAACTTGTTTAAGTCTGCTTCGGTTTCGTTAAAGACAAAATCTTTATCGGCATCTTTAAGTTTAACTTTGTATTCTTTTTTCGGATGCACGTATTGTGCGATATACGGATCGTAATAATGTGATTTCATGAATTCAATCATCAGAGATTTTGAGAATTCAGAAAACTGATTACTGATACTTACACCACCGATTAAAAACTTATGTTCTGGATAACGAAGCGTTGTGTGTACAATACCTTTCCAAAGTAAGAATAAAGGCATTGGCTTTTGCTGATATTCACTAATAATGAATGCACGGCCCATTTCAATGGACTTACTCATCATATCATACAATTCGGGTTCAAAACGGAACAATTCGTGTAGGTAGAAGCCGTTAATGCCATGTGCCGCATAAATCTGGTTTCCCAGTCCCATTCTGTAAGCTCCTGCAATTTGCTGCGTATCATCATCCCATAAAAACATATGGTGATAATAATTGTCGTATTTGTCTAAATCAATAGACTCGTTTGTGCCTTCACCCACTTCACGGAAAGTGATTTCTCGTAAGCGACCAATTTCGTGGAGAATATTGGGAATTTTATCTGCAGTTACTAGAAAAACCTGGTAATTCTTGCTCTGAAGTAAACGATAATCACCCTTTTTTAAATAAGCGATTTCTTCTAAAATTTGCTCATGATTTGCAGGTTTTGCAATCTGTTTAGGAGCACTTTTTGGAAGTTTTAAAGCTGATGTCGAAATCAATTTGCTTTCTTTTTCAAAGGCGTTTGACAACATATATGTTTTGCGTCTTAAAAAGTCGCCGAAATCTTTTATGTTATCATATTCATTCTGTTCCGAAACAGTTATAGGTTTACCTATACGAACTTTTATGACTCTGTTTTTCTGTGTAAGCAATTCACTTGGCAATTTAGCGGTACGTAAAGTATCGTTTAAATTGGATAAAAAGTAGAAAAGTGTACTGTTCTTGGCATGGAAATAAATAGGAACAACCGGTACGTTTGCCTTTTTAATAATTTTTAAAGCCCCTTCTTCCCACGGTTTGTCTACAACTAATTTACCATCTTTATAAGTGGAAACTTCTCCCGCAGGAAATATACCTAATGGTTTACCGTCAATTAAATGGCGTAAAGTATCTTTGATTCCTATTACACTCGACTTGGCATCCTTATGGTTTTCAAAAGGATTAACAGGCATTATGTAAGGTTTCATTGGTTCAATGCGGTGCAATAAAAAATTGGCAATAATTTTAAAATTAGGCTCACGTTCTAGCATTAATTTTAAAAGTAAAATACCATCAATACCGCCAAGTGGATGATTGGAAATCGTAATGTATGGACCTTCTTTAGGTAATCGCTTTAAGTCTTCTTCAGGAATTTCAAACTTAATTTGAAACTCGTCTAATATCGCATTTAAAAAATCAACATCGGTTAAATGCTTATTTCTATTGTATATTTTGTTGAGAGTAGAAATCTTAAGCACCTTCATCAGTAACCAACCTGAAAAAGTTCCTAAAAAACCATACTTATTAGTATTAATAGCCTGTGCTACTTCTTTGGCTGTGACTAATCCCATTTACATTTTGTTTGAACTAAACAAAGATAACAATAATAACCAATAATTAATTCTTTTTGAATTTTGGAGCTTCAATTTCAAATGGTTTTTATGCTATTCTGTTGTAGTTAAGATGTTTACCGTAAGTTAAATTTTTGATTTTTTTCGATTTTAAAAAAGGAGTTAAAATTTTTTATAAGTCTTTTTTTTTGTGTAGGTTTGGGTGACTAAGAATAGAGGAAAATGAAGATTATTTCGTACAATGTAAATGGAATTAGAGCTGCAATTACAAAAGGTTTTCTAGAGTGGTTGCAACAAGCAAATCCTGATGTGATTTGTTTGCAAGAAATCAAAGCAGTTGAAAGTCAAATACCAACAGAGGCCATTACTGAAGCAGGTTATCCTTATCAGTATTATTTTTCAGCTGAGAAAAAGGGATATAGTGGTGTAGCCATTTTGGCCAAAACTGAGCCAAAGAATGTTGTTTTTGGAACTGGAATCAATCATATGGATGCCGAAGGTAGAAACTTAAGAGTAGATTACGACGGAGTTTCTATTATGAGTTTGTACTTGCCTTCCGGTACGAATATTGATCGATTGGAGCACAAGTTCAAATATATGGATGACTTTCAAAATTACATTGATGAATTGAAAAAGGAGGTTCCTAACTTAGTCATTTGTGGTGATTATAACATCTGTCATGAAGCTATAGATATTCATGATCCAATTCGAAACGCAAAAGTTTCTGGTTTTTTACCTGAAGAGCGTGCGTGGTTGGATGCATTTATGAAAAGTGGATTTATCGATACTTTTCGTATGCTGAATAAAGAACCTCACAATTACAGTTGGTGGAGTTATAGAGCAAATGCACGAAATAATAATAAAGGATGGAGAATTGATTATTGTCTAGCTGCAGAAGGATTAAAAGATAAAATTAACCGAGCATTGATTTTACCCGAAGCAAAACATTCCGATCATTGTCCCGTTTTAGTAGAAATTAAGTAAACCCCAAAAGAATAATATAAATTATGATTAAAAAAGTTGCTTTAGCCGCTGTAGTATTAGGTTTAACCACTTCATGTGTTTCTAAGAAAATTTATCAAGACTTGGAGAGTAAATATGCCGATTTAAAGAAAGAACGCAATAATTTGGCAGATGAAAATGAAGAGTTGTCAAAATCTAAAAACCAATTAGAATTGGATCACGACAATTTACAGTCTGAATTAGATAAGGTAAAAGCAGAGCGTGATAAACTAGCTTCTGATTATGCTGCGTCAAGCAAAAATTTAAGTAATTTAAAGTCTTCTTATGCTGCTTTAGAGAAAAATAGTAGTGATGCTTTGGAAAGCAACATGAGAAAAAACAGAGAATTGTTGGCGGAATTAGAGGCGAAGCAAAAAGCTTTGACTGCTGAGCAAGAACGTTTGAATAAATTAAAAGCTGATTTAGAAGCTTCTTCAAGTCGTTTGTCTGAGTTAGAGCAAAAAATTGCTGAGAAAGAAGCGACAATGAACAGATTGAAAGAGACTTTATCGAAAGCATTAAATGCATTCGAAGGAAAAGGATTGACAGTAGAAAAACGTAATGGTAAAGTGTACGTTTCTATGGAGAACAAGTTGTTGTTTGAATCGGGAAGTTGGACAGTAGGTACAGAAGGTAAAAAAGCAGTAAAGGCTTTGGGTGATGTATTGGCTCAAAATCCAGATATCGCTGTATTAATTGAAGGGCATACTGATAATGATAAAATTGTAGGTTCGATTGGTGGTGGAGTTGAAAGCAACTGGGATTTGTCAACAAAACGTGCTACGGCTATTGTTAATATTTTAGGTGAAAATAAAGGTATTGATAGAAAAAATCTTACAGCAGCAGGTAGAGGTGAATATGCGCCATTGATGTCTAATGATACTGCAGAAGGAAAAGCAAAAAACAGAAGAATTGAAATTATCCTTGCGCCAAAATTGGATGAAATTTCAGATTTAATGAATGAATTATAGTTTCTAATTTAGAAATAAGAATATTAAAAGGTTCGAATTGTATTTCGAGCCTTTTTCTTTTTGTAAAACTTTGTAAATTTGGAATTCTTAATATAAAAAGCACAATGGACTTTACTACTTTACCCAATACTGATATCAAAATAAGTAAAATTTGCTTGGGAACGATGACCTTCGGCAATCAGAATACTGAAGTTGAAGCACATTCTCAATTGGATTATGCTATGGAGCGTGGGATTAATTTTATCGATACTGCAGAAATGTATCCAATAGGTGGTAACGAGCATATTTTTGGTAGTACCGAACGTCATATTGGTAGTTGGATTAAAAAGTCAGGTAAGCGTGATGAAATTGTTTTGGCTACAAAAATTGCTGGACCTAATCGTGGTATGGGATACATTCGTCAACCGCTAGATTTTTCAAAGAAAAGCATAACGGAAGCGGTTGAGTTAAGTTTGAAAAATTTACAAACCGATTATATCGATTTGTATCAAATGCACTGGCCAGAACGTATCATGAACATGTTTCAAAAGAGAGGTGTGCAAGAATTGGATACGAAATGGCAAGATAATATTTTTGATGTTTTAACTGTTTTTGATGGCTTAATCAAAGAAGGTAAAATCAAGCATATTGGAGTTTCAAATGAAAATCCTTGGGGTGTTATGCGGTTTTTGATGGAAAGTGAAAAACATGGTTTACCACGCATTGCAAGTATTCAAAATCCATATTCATTGTTAAACCGATTGTATGAAGTTGGTCTTTCCGAAATAACAATGCGTGAAAATGTTGCGTTATTGGCATATTCTCCTTTAGCTTTTGGTGTGCTTACAGGAAAGCATTTGAATGGGTTTGTGAAAAATTCCCGTTTAGATTTGTTTCGAAATTTCGTTCGTTATACAAATGATAACTGTACCAAAGCAACAAAACTTTATAAAGAATTAGCAGAAGCTAATGGGTTGACATTGGTACAAATGGCGATGGCTTATGTGTACCAGCAACAATTTGTAACATCAACAATTATTGGTGCAACATCAATGGAGCAGTTAAATGAAAATATAGATGCTTTTGATGTAAAACTTAGTGCTGAAATTGTTGCTGAAATTGAAAAGATTCAAGAACTTATTCCAAATCCGGCACCTTAATTTCAATTATTGTTTTATTAATTTAGTATTGAAGTTATTACCGTCTTCAGTCAATATTTTCACAAGATAAACACCGTTTTGAAGCCCTGAAATATCCATTTTTAGGACTTCAGAATTTGTGATTGTTGTTGCTTTATATTGTTTTCCAGTCAGGTCATAGACTTCTATTCTGGAGATATTCCAATGATTGTCATTGGTAATCGTAAAACTATCTTTTACGGGATTTGGTGACAAGATAAATCCATTTTTTTCAAAGCTTGAACTACTGGCAACGGTGTTGTCAATTATTTTATAAATTGTGGTGGAATTGGTTATGTATAATTCACCATTCATATCTTCTCCTAGAGAAGTAAAGTTATTGGAGCCGCTAAAATTTGGCGTGTAGGAGATGGTGTTGTTTGTGGTGTCAACGTAACCCAATCGGTTTACGCAATAGTCGGCAAAAAAGTATTTGTTTTGAAAGGCGGGATATAATGAGCCGGTATATTCATACCCTCCCGTAATTGAGCAACCATTGGAGTGATTATATTGTGCTATTGGCATTGTCATTGTACTGACAGCAGCACAACCCGAAGTATTATATGCCACATTTCCTTCATAGCATCTCCAGCCAAAATTTAAACCAGCAGTTAGTGGTGTGGTTATTTTATTAATTTCCTCAATATTGTTTTGGCCTACATCAGCTATCCACAAGTCACCAGTAAGTCGGTTAAAAGAAAATTTCCACGGATTTCTTAAGCCAATAGCCCAAATTTCATCATTTCCCGTTATGCCTACATACGGATTTGAAGGGGGAGAAGCATAATAGGGAGCTGTAGTAACATCCACATCAATTCGCAACATTTTACCAAGATTAGTAGTGATGTTTTGCGCTCTATTTTCAGGATCTCCAGCACTTCCGCCATCACCCATTCCGATATACAAATAACCATCCGGGCCAAACTTCAAACTACCACCATTATGATTGGAATAGGGTTGGGTAATGGTCATTAAGATTACACCTGTAGGATTTGCTAAATTAGAATCGGCAGGATTTACAGTATATCTAGCAATAACAGTATTGCCGGAAGTATTGGTATAATTGATAAAGAAATACCCGTTACTAGCATAATTTGGATGAAAGACTAGGCCTAACAAGCCCCTTTCTCCACTTGAAACTGTCAAACTGGAAACATCTAAGAATGGTGTTGGGTTGATGGTTCCATCAGAATTTAAAATACGTATCAATCCTGCTTTTTGAACTACAAATAACCGACTATCACCTGCATGTGTAATCTCGACTGCATTTGAAAATCCAGATGCAAATGCTTCAATAGCGATTGTTTGTGCAACAGGAACTAGGTTTGCAAATGATAAAATTAAAAGAAGTATTTTTTTCATATTACTATCTTTAAGATTCTCTTAAAGATAGTAATAATTTGATTATTAATTAATTGAAATGTTATTAACCAAATAATTCGCTTACAACATCTTCGATTTTAGAAACTAAAATAACGTTGATTTTTGTGTTTTTAAGCGCAATTTTATTGTGTTTGGAAACTAAAATGGTGGTAAAACCAAGTTTTTCTGCTTCTTGTATGCGTTGTTCAATTCGGTTCACAGGACGAATTTCTCCCGATAATCCAACTTCTCCAGCAAAACAAAAGCCTTCGGCTATGGCAATGTCTTCGTTGGATGATAATATGGCTGCTACTACAGCTAAATCGATTGCAGTATCATCAACAGAAATACCACCTGTTACGTTTAAAAAAACGTCTTTCATGCCCAATCGGAAACCAGCGCGTTTTTCTAATACAGCTAAAATCATATTCAGGCGTTTGGCGTTGTAACCGGTTGTGCTTCTTTGTGGTGTTCCGTAAACCGCTGTACTGACCAAGGCTTGGATTTCAATCATTAAAGGACGCATACCTTCTAATGTACAGGCAATAGCAGTGCCGGATAGTTCTTCTTCTTTGTGAGAGATTAAAATTTCGGAAGGATTGTCTACCTCTCGTAAACCACTACCTAACATTTCATAAATTCCTAATTCTGCGGTAGAACCAAAGCGGTTTTTTAAGGAACGCAAAATGCGATACACATGATTTCTGTCGCCTTCAAATTGCAAGACAGTATCGACCATATGTTCCAATATTTTTGGGCCGGCAATGGTTCCATCTTTAGTAATATGTCCAATTAAGATGACTGGTGTATTACTCTCTTTTGCAAATTTTATTAGCTCTGCGGTACATTCTCTGATTTGAGAAATACTACCTGCAGACGATTCAATAAAATCGGTGTGTAGAGTTTGAATCGAATCAATTATAACAATTTCCGGTTGCATTTCTGCAATCTGACGGAAGATGTTTTGTGTTTTGGTTTCTGTTAAAATGTAGCAATTCTCACTGCTTGGCAAAATACGCTCGGCACGCATTTTTATTTGCTTTTGACTTTCTTCTCCAGAAACGTAAAGCGTTTTGTATGGTAATTTTAAAGAAATTTGAAGTAGAAGTGTACTCTTACCAATACCGGGTTCACCTCCTAGAAGAGTTAAAGAACCAGGTACTAATCCGCCTCCCAAAACCCGATTTAACTCACTATCAGTTGTGTTTAATCGGATTTCTTGTGCGGAATCAATTTCTTTTATTAATAAAGGTTTTGCAGCTTTTGTAGTTTCCTTTGTCGTTGTTTTCCAAGCTACTTTTTCTTCTTTCTGAATAATTTCTTCAACAATGGTATTCCATTCTTTACAAGCATGACATTGCCCTTGCCATTTGGAAAAGGAAGTGCCACAGTTTTGACAGAAAAAAGAGGTTTTTATTTTACTCATTCTTTTATTCTTCTCCTTCTTGTGTTTCTTCGCTATTTACTTCACCACCATCTTCTGGTAAAGGCTCTGCATATTCCTCAACTTTAGAATCGTCTTCTTTGTTTTTCAAATTTTCAGCTCTTTTTAGCATAAAATCTTTTGTTAACTCTCGGATATCTTCTTTAGTAAAGGCTTTTTTGTATTCTTTTTCTGCTTTGCGGTATTCCCCCATTTTTTCATAGTAAAGTGCTTGATGATATACACTTAAAGTGGTTTTTGGGTAATGTTTTTCGGCGTATTTTGAAAGTTCTTGCAATTCAGCATAGGCTTTGTTTTTTATGATTGCTGCTTCAATTGCTTTAAAATCGGTTAATCGAGGCTGTACTTTTAAACCTAATTTGGTTTCTAGTGTAGTGTATTTATCAATTAAATATTGCGTATAGCCAGCGTCTAGTGTAAGGATTTTTTCTTGGAATTCAACCATAGAAATAGGTTGGTAACCATTGAAAATAAAATACAAAGCTTGCGGAATGGCTTGCGGTACTAAAGAATAGTGTGACGCACCTGGAATCGCATCGAAACGATAGTTGAAATTTTTGTTAGGTATAGCCTGAATGTTTAAACGTAGTTCTTCTGCTTTTTCTTTTAATTCAGCTAAGTCTCCTTCTCCGGATGCGCAATAGTAGAAAATAGGTTTACTAATAGCTGCAAGTCGTTCTGCAACACGCTTTTCCATTCCAGGAGCCATTTCTGGGGCAAGTGAAATATATCCGTTAAAAATAGGGTTGTCTTTGTACAAATAGAAATTTAAAAAGCCAGCCGTTGTATCGTGTCCTGCAATGATTCGAAATGGTTGGGTTCTGTATTTTCCTTCAATATAAGGTAATAATTCTATTCCGATGAACTCGAAGAAATCAGCACCAGAACCAGTTGGTAATCCCGCTTCATCAAATTCACTATCATGAAAGCGTTGCTCTGCATAGTTTTGGTACAATGAAACTACTATCATTTCTGGAAGGTCATCCCAATAAGCGCCATAAGTTAAATTTCCTGTGAAGGGACTTGCTAAATATTCGCCATCTAGTACAAGTAGAATAGGATATTTTTTGTCAATATTACGTTCGTAACTTTTTGGTAGCGTGACAGAAAATTCGCGTATACCTCTTAGTTTTTTTGATTCTATTGATTCGTTTAAAGTTTGGGAAAAGCCAAATTTGGCTAAAAGTGCAAAAAATAGAAATAATGCAGTTCTCATAAAGTTTATGCTTTGATTTTGGAACAGCAATATACTAATTAATTTCTTTTTTGTTGAAGGCTGGTAAAATTAAAAAAGCGAGTCCCCCAAGTAAGATTGTTATCAGCAATTGTGAGGTCCAAACAATCCATCCAAAGGCGTTTCCAGCTTCGATTGGAATGTTGTAAAGGAATAAAATTTTAGCTATTAAAACTGGGAAAAATCCAAATCCACCATTGGTGAAAGCTATCGTTAAACTGCCAATTACAAATGCAACAATAACAGCACTAAAGGTAATAATCCGTGTTTCTTCTAATGCAAAAATTACCGAATAAAACATTAATATGTACGTAAGCCAAATTAATAAAGTGTAGGATAAAAAAATCCATTTTTTTGGCATTTTGAATACGCTAAGTATTCCTTCGGTAAAGCCTGAAATTTTAGTTCGTATCTTAACAATTATTGGCCATTTTGAATAGACTAAAAGCGAAAGTCCGGTAATACCTAAAAATATTCCTGTAATACAGAGTGTTATTAGTTTTTCAACAGGGATATATTCCAAAAGGAAATTTTTAAGAGTCGAGAATTCTAATACAACAGCAGTAAGGATAAAAAGTAAAAGAATAATAAAATCAACAATTCGTTCGGCTATAATAGTTCCAAAACTTTTGTCAAAAGGCACATTTTTATATTTGGTTAATAAGGCTGCCCTTGAAACTTCTCCTGATCGGGGAATGGTTAAGTTTAGAAAATATCCAATACTTACAGCTACAAAGTTGAACTTAAAATCTGATTGATGCCCAATGTATTCTAGTGTGTATTTCCATCGATAAGCTCTAAGTATATAACCAAATAAAGCTAAAATTCCTGAAGCGAAAACGAAATAATAATTAGCGTTTATAAAATAACTTTTCATTTTCAGAATTTGATCTTCTGTAAAAGAATTATAGGTATATATAACTAAAAAAACTCCCATTATAAGTGGGAGTATTATGCTAAGTATGTTATTAATTCGTTTTTTCAAATTACGTTAAAGAGTTGTCTTTTTCGTTTGGAAAAACTAAAGTTGGTTTAAATTGTTTTGCTTCTTCAAAATCCATAGAAGCATAAGAAATAATGATAATAATATCGCCACGGTGAACTTTACGGGCAGCTGGACCATTAAGTGTAATTTCGCCTGTATCGCGTGGTCCTTTGATAGCATAAGTTTCCAATCGTTCGCCATTGTTAATGTTAACGATTTGAACTTTTTCACCTTCAATAATGTTTGAAGCTTCCATCAATGCTTCATCAATGGTAATGCTTCCAATGTAATTCAAGTCGGCACCAGTAACGGTAACTCTATGAATTTTCGATTTAACTACTTCAATACGCATGGTGCAAAGGTAATTATTTCATTGAAATATTATCTATTAATCTGATGTTATCAATAAAAATTGCAATAAATCCTCTGTAGTCTTTTTGTGGATCTTTAGTTTCTATTGGTAATAGGGTTGCTTCATCAGCAATTTCAAAATATTCTAGCGTAAATTCAGGATGTTTTTCAAATGTTGTTTTTACAAATGCGATTACTTCAGGTGCTGATGATTTAGAAAATTGTTGTTTTGCTTCTTTCAGCGTTTGGTAAATAATTGCTGCTTTTTCTCTAGAAACAGTAGATAGTCTTTCATTTCGAGAACTCATGGCGAGACCACTTTCTTCTCTAAATATGGGGCAACCTATAATTTGAGTTGGGAGTTGTTCTTTTTCAACTAATTTTTTTACAATTTGTAATTGTTGAAAATCTTTTTCGCCAAAATAGGCTTTATCGGCCGTTGTGATTTGGAACAACTTTTTTACAATAGTACCTACGCCATCAAAATGTCCAGGACGGTGTTGGCCCTCCATCTGATCTTCTAGCCCGTCAAAAGAAAAATGATCGGATTCAGTATTTTTGCCATAAATATCATTAACGCTAGGAGCATATACTATAACTTCATTGCTTAAAGTTTGAATTTTATCAACGTCACTTTCTAAAGTTCTGGGATATTTTTCTAAATCTTCTAGGTTGTTGAATTGTGTGGGATTGACAAAAATACTCATTACAGTAACGTCGTTTTCGCTTAAAGATCTATTAATAAGCGAAAGGTGACCTTTATGTAAAGCGCCCATAGTTGGTACAAATCCAATGGTTTTTTTTTGCCTTTTTAAAGGTGCTAAGTGTTTCTGTAGTTCAGCTTTATTGTTGAAAACAAGCATTAGATTAAAGATTGATTTGGGTGCAAACTTACTATTTTACTGGATAAATCCATAAATTTTTGTACTTTTGCGTGTTTTTTGAACCCAAAAGATAAACTTAAAATATTATGAAAGATAAGAGGATATTGTATGTATCATCTGAAGTGGTGCCCTATTTAGCAGAGAACGAAGTGTCGTTGCAGTCGTATGAATTCCCAAAAATGATTAATGATATAGGGGGTCAAATACGTATTTTTATGCCACGATATGGAAATATAAATGAACGTAGACACCAATTGCATGAGGTTATTCGATTATCAGGGATGAATTTGGTGGTCAATGACATGGATATGCCGTTAATTATAAAAGTGGCATCGATTCCTAAAGAAAGAATTCAAGTATACTTTATAGATAACGACGAGTATTTTAAACGCAAAGCAACTTTTAGTGATGAGGATGGTGCTTTGTATCCTGATAACGATGAGCGTGCAATTTTCTTTGCAAAAGGTGTTGTAGAGACTGTTAAGAAATTAAATTGGGTTCCAGATGCAATTCATGTGCATGGATGGATGGCTGCGTTATTGCCGGTTTATTTGAAGCATTATTATAAAAATGAAGGTATTTTTGCTGATACAAAAATTGTTACTTCTGTTTATAGCTCTGGATACGAAGGGTTGTTGGATGAGAAACTGAGTTCAAAAATGATGTTTGATAATATCGATGAGTCGGTTTCAAATATTGTTTCGAAACCGGATTATGAAAGTTTGATGAAGTTGACAATTGATCATTCAGATGCTGTAATTATCGGTTCTGAGGATATGCCTTCAAATTTAACAAAATATATAGAAACATCAGGGAAACCTTTTTTACCTTTCGCTGCTAAAGATGCGATTAAAGAAGTTTATGCAGACTTTATCAAAGAGCATCTGTTGTAATTTTTAAATTTAATATGAAAAAAATCTTTCTAAGTTTAGTCGTTATTGCTGCTGTTTTTACAGTTTCATGTGATAGAGATTTTAATACTTTAGGTTCTGATATAGTTGGAGATGGTCATTATGAATTTGATCGTTATGAAGTTCAGAATTTAAGTGCCTACACTGTTAAGACAGGTGCGGTTCAATCTAACAATCTGGTAATTAATTCATTAGGAGTTTATAGTGATCCAGCTTTTGGGGAAACGATTTCAAGTTTTGTTACGCAATTAGAGCTGCCAATATCTAATCCTGATTTTGGTATAGATGTCACTTTTGATAGTGTGAATGATTCTGTATATCTATATGTTCCTTATTTTTCGAGACAGACAGCTACGGGTTTAGGTATCGAAGCTAATACTTATGAGTTGGATTCTATATATGGAGATTTAAATGGGAGTTTTGATTTAAAAATCTACGAAAATGGTTATTATCTAAGTGATTTTGATTCTCAAGATCCAACTGTAAGGCAGAGGTATTATTCAAATCAGAAAGGCTTGATTTCATCTAGTATTCAAGGTGGTTTGTTGAATAATTCTTCTAATACAGCTGAAAACACCCAGTTTAAGTTTAGTAAGGAAGAAATTATTATTTATGAGACTGATGGGGAAGGAAATTATGTTGATGCAGAAGGGAATGTAGTGTTGGATAATACACAACGAGTGATTAAAGAGCGACTTGCGCCTGGTATGTGGATTAATTTAGATAAAGCTACTTTTCAGACGAAGATTATCCAAGCATCAAGTTCTAATTTGATTAATAATAATGTTTTTAAAGAGTATTTTAAAGGGTTATTTTTTGATGTTGCTTCGAATGGTGGTTCTAGTCCTTTGGCTCAGTTGGATTTTTCAAAAGGTTATGTTGCTATTCAATATCATTCAAAAAATGAAATTGGGGGAGAGTCTCGTAAAAATATTATTAAATTGAACTTAAAAGGAAATACGGTTAATTTTTTTGAAAATTCTTTTTCACAAGATTATCAATCTGTTTTGGATTTGCCTTTTGGGGTTAATCAAGATTTTTTACACGTAAAAGGAGGTAATGGTTCTGTGGCATTAATAGATTTGTTTGGACCGGTTAATCCTGAGACAAATGTGCCTTTTGAGTTGGAAGAATTAAGGTCTAATAATTGGTTGATAAATGAGGCTTTATTGATCTTTTCAATTAAGAATAATGGCCAAAAGAATCCTAAACGAATATTTGTTTATGATGCAGATAATAATGCTGTTTTGTTGGATTATATTTATGATGGTACAACTGCTACTGATTCAAAGAACAATAAATATATCCATGATGGATTTCTTAAAGTAAATAGTAATGGGGAAGCATTGCAATTTGTAGTGCGAATTAAAAACCACATCGATAAGATTGTTAATAATGATGATGTTTTGTCAAATAAAAATGTGAGATTGGGGGTTTCGGTTACTGAAAATATTAATATTTCAGCATTGGCAAATGTTTTCGAGGTTGACCCTTTGAATGGCTTGGAAAAATTACCTGCTGCGTCTGTTATGAATCCATTAGGTACAGTGTTATATGGTAATACTTCAGCGATAGCTGATGATAAAAAAATGAAATTAGAAATTTATTATACAAAACCTAATTAATCGTTTATATGTGTGGAATTGTAGGTTATATAGGTCATAGGGAAGCGTATCCAGTCCTAATAAAAGGACTTAAAAGATTAGAGTACCGTGGGTATGATAGTGCGGGTATCGTTTTGTATGATGGTAAAGATTTAAAGCTTTCTAAAACTAAAGGTAAAGTTTCGGATTTAGAAGTTATTGCGGAAATAGAAAGTACAAAATCAGGAAATATAGGATTAGGACATACACGTTGGGCTACACATGGTGTGCCAAATGATGTAAATTCTCATCCACATTATTCAAATTCTGGAGAGCTTGTAATTATTCATAATGGAATTATTGAGAATTATGAGCCGATTAAGAAAGAGTTAATCAAAAGAGGGTATACATTTACTTCTGATACAGATACAGAAGTTTTGGTAAACTTGATTGAGGACGTAAAAAAGGTTGAAAAATGCAAGTTGGGTAAGGCGGTACAAATTGCTTTGAATCAAGTTGTAGGTGCATATGCTATTGCGGTTTTTGATAAATCGAAGCCAAATGAAATAGTGGTGGCGCGTTTGGGTTCTCCTTTGGCAATTGGTATTGGGGAGGATGAGTTCTTTATTGCTTCTGATGCTTCTCCTTTTATTGAGTATACTTCAAATGCTGTTTATTTGGAAGATGAAGAAATGGCAATTGTGCGTCTTCATAAACCAATGAAAGTGCATAAAATCAAAGATGATGCTGAAGTGATTCCTTATGTTCAAGAATTGCAAATGAACCTTGAGCAAATTGAAAAAGGAGGGTATGAGCATTTTATGTTGAAAGAGATATACGAACAGCCAAATGCAATAAAAGACACTTACAGAGGGCGTTTGTTAGCTGATAAGGGAATTATTCAAATGGCGGGTGTCGAAGATAATTTGGAAAAATTCTTAAATGCCGATCGTATTATTATAGTGGCATGTGGAACATCTTGGCATGCTGGTTTAGTAGCGGAATATGTAATTGAGGAGTTTGCTCGTATTCCAGTTGAAGTGGAATACGCTTCAGAATTCCGTTATAGAAATCCAATTATTAATAAAAATGATGTTGTCATTGCGATATCACAATCTGGCGAAACAGCTGATACTTTGGCGGCTATTAAATTAGCTAAAGAAAATGGAGCTTTTGTTTTTGGGGTTTGTAATGTGGTAGGTTCATCTATTTCTAGAGAGACACACGCGGGGGCTTATACGCATGCAGGGCCAGAAATTGGTGTTGCTTCTACAAAAGCTTTTACAACACAAATTACTATTTTGACGCTTATTGCTTTGCGTTTAGCTAAGGCTAATGGAACAATGTCTGTTTCAGATTATCAACGTTACCTTCATGAATTAGAATTGATTCCATCAAAGGTTCAGGAAGCTTTAGAGTGTAATGTAGTAGCGGAGCAAGTAGCGGCAATTTATAAAGATGCTACGAATTGTTTGTATTTAGGAAGAGGTTATAATTTTCCTGTTGCATTAGAAGGAGCATTGAAATTAAAAGAAATTTCATATATACATGCAGAAGGTTATCCAGCTGCTGAAATGAAACACGGTCCAATCGCATTGATTGATGAGTCAATGCCTGTTGTTGTAATTGCTCCAAACAAAGGACATTATGATAAAGTGGTAAGTAATATACAAGAAATTAAATCGCGTAGCGGAAAAATTATTGCCATAGTAACAAAAGGTGATGTACAAGTAAAGGAATTAGCAGATCATGTGATTGAAATTCCAGAAGCAAATGAGGCGTTGACACCATTATTAACGACGATACCTTTGCAGTTATTGTCGTATCACATAGCGGTTATGCGTGGATGTAATGTAGATCAGCCTCGTAATTTGGCTAAATCTGTTACCGTAGAATAGTATCAAAAAAAGCGAAAATTTAATCTTTCGCTTTTTTATTTTAAAAAAATCAGAAATTTAATTGCAAAAGTGTTTTCAAAAAAACTATCTTTGCACTCTGAAAAATAGAAGTGTTTTTCAATACTTAAATAGCTACTAAATAAATACATAAGCAATGTCTAAAGTTACAGGAAAAGTTGCAAAAATTATCGGACCAGTTGTTGACGTGGTATTTAACACTGAAAATGCTGAGCTTCCAAAAATTTATGACTCATTAGAGATCGTTAAAGCAGACGGAACTAAATTAGTATTAGAAGTACAATCTCACATTGGTGAAGATACTGTTCGTACAATCTCTATGGATTCTACAGACGGTTTATCTAGAGGACAAGAAGTAATTGCTTCTGGAAGTGCGATTCAAATGCCAATTGGTCAAGAAGTATTTGGCCGTTTATTTAATGTAATTGGTGATGCAATTGATGGTTTAGGTGATTTACCTAAAGACGGATCAAATGGTTTACCAATCCACAGACCAGCTCCAAAATTTGAAGATTTATCAACTTCTACTGAAGTTTTATTTACAGGAATTAAAGTAATCGACTTAATTGAGCCTTACGCAAAAGGAGGTAAAATTGGATTGTTTGGTGGTGCCGGAGTAGGTAAAACAGTATTGATTCAGGAGTTGATTAACAATATCGCAAAAGGTCACGGTGGACTTTCTGTATTCGCAGGAGTAGGTGAAAGAACACGTGAAGGAAATGACCTTTTAAGAGAGATGTTAGAATCTGGAATTATCAAATATGGTGACGATTTCATGCACTCTATGGAAAATGGAGGATGGGATTTATCAAAAGTTGATAAAGAAGGAATGAAAGATTCTAAAGCAACTTTCGTATTCGGACAGATGAATGAGCCACCTGGAGCACGTGCTCGTGTAGCTTTATCTGGTTTGACAATTGCTGAGTATTTCCGTGATGGAGCAGGAGACGGACAGGGGAAAGATGTACTTTTCTTCGTTGATAACATCTTCCGTTTTACACAAGCTGGATCTGAGGTATCTGCGTTATTAGGGCGTATGCCATCTGCGGTAGGTTACCAACCTACATTAGCAACAGAGATGGGTGCGATGCAAGAGCGTATTACTTCTACAAAAACAGGATCTATTACATCTGTACAAGCGGTTTACGTACCTGCGGATGACTTAACTGACCCTGCACCAGCAACTACGTTTGCTCACTTAGATGCAACAACTGTATTGTCTCGTAAAATTGCTGAGTTAGGTATTTATCCAGCGGTAGATCCATTGGATTCTACTTCTCGTATCTTAACTCCAGAAATTTTAGGTAAAGATCACTATGGTTGTGCTCAAAGAGTAAAAGAAATTTTACAACGTTATAAAGAATTACAAGATATTATCGCGATTCTTGGTATGGAAGAGTTGTCTGAAGATGACAAATTAGTTGTATCAAGAGCGCGTCGTGTTCAACGTTTCTTATCTCAGCCATTCCACGTAGCAGAGCAGTTTACAGGTATCCCTGGGGTATTAGTAGATATTAAAGAAACTATCAAAGGATTTAACATGATTATGGATGGTGAATTAGACCACTTACCAGAAGCAGCGTTTAACCTTAAAGGTTCTATTGAAGAGGCTATCGAAGCTGGAGAAAAAATGTTAGCAGAAGCATAATTCAATTGGTAATTATTAATTATCAATTATCAATTAATTAAAATTATGATTTTAGAAATAGTATCACCAGAAGCAACATTGTTTAAAGGAGAAGTTACATCAGTAGCAGTTCCAGGAGTGAATGGTGAGTTCCAAATGTTAAACAATCACGCGCCTATTGTGTCGTTGTTGGTAAAAGGGAACGTTAAAATAAATGCTCAAAACATTAAAATTCAGAAAGAATTTGTTTCTAAATTCAATAAAGTTAATGAGCAAACATTTTGGTTACCGATTAATTCAGGTACTATCGAAATGAAAGATAATAAAGTAATTGTATTAGCAGATTAATACAAAGAAATAATATCAAAAAGTCCTACAATTTGTAGGGCTTTTTTTATTGTAAAATTTTTGTGTAAGCTTCCTTTAATTTTTGAAGGGCAATTTCTAAATCGTTTTCATTTAATTGTCCATACCCAAATCTAATAGCGCAAATATTTTTATTTTGATACAAGATCTTTTGGGGTAAATGTAGGTTTAAATTTGCAGCTTCTTTAGCTAATTTTATTAATGAAATTTTGTGAGCAAACTCTAGCCAAATAGCAAGACCTCCGTTAGGTTTTCTATAGGTTATTATTCCTTTAAAATATTGGTCTAACAGATGGCATAAATAGTCAAGACGTTTTTGGTAAATCAGGATGTTTTTTTTAATTAAGCGATGAATTTCACCTTCGTAAATTAATTCCGAGAGCATTTGTTCCTGAATTAAGTCGCCTTGTTTATCGAGAATTTGCAAGTAATTTTTAGCTTCAACAATCAAATTCTCTGGAGCAACCACAAAACCAGTCTGAAAGCTTGGAAAGAGTGACTGGCCTAATTTTCCTAGATAGATTACTTGACCATTTGTATCGGAACAAGCTAAAGGTAGTTTTGAAGTTCCTTCAAATTGGAAATCATAATCAAAATCATCTTCAATTATAGCAAATTTGTATTGCTTTGCTAATTTTAGTAAATGTAGTCTCCTTTTAGGGCTTAAGGCATATGTTGTAGGGTAGTCTCTGTTGGGACTCACATAAACACATCTTATTTTTTCTTTTTTACAAAATTTTTCAATTTGTTCCACATTTAAACCAAACTCATCTGATTTTATGGTTTTAATTTTCGAACCAACTTGCTGAAAAATCATGTTGGCTGCATAATTACTCAAATCACCAACTAAAACGATATCATCTCTTTTTAATAACAATTGCGATATAATATATAAACTCATCTCTGTGCTTCGTGTGTTCATTATATTATTGGGGTTTATCTTAAAACCACGTGTAGCATTCAGATAATTAGCTAACTGTACTTCAAAATTAGAGTATGAGTTTGTTTTGTTCCATTTGGCAATTAGATTTTTCTTTTTCATCGAAGCACTATACCATTTTGAAAATTGATGTACAGGATGTAATCTCAGATCGGGTTGTCCGTCGTTGATACTTAAACTAGCAGTATTGGGTTCGTCAATTGGAGCCAAGTGAAAAGAAGTTTGAAAAGTGAACCCTGTTGTTTTAGCATATTCGTTTACTAAATCGATATTTCCATGAATAGCCTTAATGTTTGCTGTTTTAGGTTTTGGAAATAGTACATAGGTACCTTTATTAGGAATAATTTCAACCCAACCTTGTGATGCCAACTCTTCATATACCGCAACCGCTGTATTGCGATGAATTTTTAATGATTGGCTTAAAATACGTGTTCCGGGCAACACGGCTCCTTTGTCAATAATTCCTCGTTGAATAGCATTTATAATTTGTTGTGAAATTTGAATATATACGGCATTTTCAGTATTTTTTTGATACTGAATGATGTTTTTTAAAACCAAAACAACCGGACTATCTACATCTTTCAAAGCGGACTATTTTAATAGGCCGGAAAGTTACGATTTTTGCAATTCTAAAATGAATTAAATTTATATAAATGAAAAAGATTGGAGTTTTATTACTGTTAGGCTTATCAGCTTTAAAAGTAAATGCTCAGGAGCCTGTGAAAATGGATACTTTAAATGAAGTAGTAATATCATCAAGTCGTATTGATATTCCGTTTAAAGAAAATTCGCGTACCATTAAAATTGTAACTGCGGAGGATATTAAAAAGTTAGGGGTTACCAATGTCGCGGATGCACTTCAGAAAGTAGCGGGTATTGATGTGCGAAGACAAGGAATTGAGGGTATGCAATCCGACTTATACATTCGTGGAGGGAGTTTTGATCAAACATTATTGTTAATTGATGGTATTAAGGTGGAAGATGTACAAACGGGTCATCATACAATGAATCTTTCTTTGCCGATTTCTGTAATCAAACGTATTGAAATTATTAAAGGACCGGCTTCTCGTATTTTTGGACAAAATGCTTTTACGGGAGCTGTTAATATTGTAACCAAAGATACTCCAGAAAATTCTGTTGTGATGAAAGTTCAAGGTGGTTCTTTTCATCAGTTTAAAGCAGAAGCTACTGCGTCTGTTACTATGGAGTCAAGTAGTCATATTGTGCATATTGGTAAAAATTTTTCGAATGGATATCGTGAAAACACCGATTTTGATAACAATGCATTTTTTGTAAAAAGTCAGTTTAATAAAAAGGCTTTACCAATCAACTTTATTGCAGTGTATAATGACCGTAAATTTGGCGCGAATGGTTTTTATGGTATACCAACTGCAACACAACAGTATGAAGAAACACAGGCGAGTTTGGTAGGTTTTTCAACAACAATTAAGAATGGTAAATTTACTTGGAAACCTAGATTGTACTGGAGACGTAATGAAGATGAATACATCTACATCAGAAGTAATCCTTCAATTTATAGAAATGTTCATATTACCAATAAAATTGCTGCTGAATTAAATGGATCGTATACTTCAAGTCTTGGTATTACTGGATTTGGTGTAGAGTTTTCAAAATATTATATCGGCAGTAATCGTTTAGGAGATAACCAAAGAGAGATAGGTTCATTGTTTTTAGAACAGCGTTTTCAATTTTTCAATCAAGTAGTAGATGTTACTCCTGGAATTGCGGCTTCTTATTTTTCAGATTTCGATAATAAGTTTTTTCCTGGAATGGATATTGGAGTAAAAGTAAACGATAAAATAAGAGTTTATGGTAATATCGGTTATACGTATCGTGTGCCAACTTATACGGATTTATACTACATAGGACCACAAGCAATTGGTAATGAAAACCTACAGGCTGAAGAAGCAGTTTCGGAAGAAGTAGGAATTAAATACCATTCAAACCGTTTTGATTTTTCATTGGTTGGTTTTAATCGTGATTCAAAAAACTTAATCGATTATGTGCGAGTGAATCCATCGGATACAGTTTTTGTGCCATTAAACGTTCAAGATGTGAGTACAAAAGGTTTTGAATCGCAGTTGGATTACAAGTTTACCATGTTAAGTTTGCCACAAAATATCCATATTGGCTATACGTTTTTAGATGATGAAATTAAAAAATCTCCAGTTGTAGAATCAAGATATTCTATTAATTCAATGAAACATCAAGTGGTTGGGACTTATTCAATGCAATTGTTTAAGAATTTGACAAATACTTTTGCATATCGTTATGTGGAACGTACTTCAGGTATTAGCTATAATATTTATGATGTTAGCGCGACTTACACTATCAATAATTTTGCATTATCGGTATATGCTAATAATATTTTTAATGCAGAATATTCGGAAACTAGTATGATACCAATGCCTAAAGGAAATATTCTTTTTGGATTACAGTATCAGTTTCAATAAAAAAGTCCTGCAATTGCAGGACTTTTTTATTTTTGAAGTATGAATAAGGATATTAATAGGGAAAGAATAGTTTTATATGATGATACTTTGAGTATCTTAGAATCTATTATGGCAGCCATAATGTATACTTTAGTGGTTATGGTAGTTTTATTAATGCTATTTATTTTTTACAGCTTAGGTATTAATGAAAAGACTTTTGGAATGACTCCTGCTTTTGTCACGGCTTTATTTATGTTTCTAGTGCCAGCAATAAATATTTCAGAAGTTAATGTTGTTGAATTGGATTTGAAAAAGAATCAGATTTTTACAACGCAAAAGATTGTTTTTTATAAAAAAGTTAAAGTTGTAGATGCGATAGAATTTGAATATGTAGCATTAAATAAATCTAATTTTTCGTACACTGTGACAATTTGGTACCAAGGAAATAGACATCTTAATATTTTAAGTTTTTATAAAAAAGAGAAAGCATTATTATATGCTACATTACTTTGTAAACAAGTTAAAGTAGACTTATTAGATAAAACATCGGGCTCTTCTAAATGGATAGATAATTCAGATTTATGAAATTTCCAAAGGCATTATACGATAAACTCCAAACACGGCAATTGAACAATGCTTTGCGAGTACTTCAACCTCAAAGTCAATTGATAGATTTTGCGACAAATGATTACTTGGGCTTTTCCAAAAACGAAGTTATTTTTAATAGGGTTCACGAAGAATTGGTGTCGCGTAAGTTGACTCAGAATGGTGCTACCGGCTCGCGTTTGCTATCAGGTAATCACGAGTTGTATGCCGAAACGGAAAATTATATATCCAATTTTCATAAAACGGAAAGTGCTTTAATTTTTAATTCGGGGTATGATGCGAATGTTGGCTTTTTCAGTGCAGTGCCGCAGCGAAACGATATTATATTGTACGATGAATTAAGTCACGCTTCTATACGAGATGGTATTCATATGAGTTTGGCAAAAGGCTATAAGTTTAAACATAATGATTTAATCGATCTAGAGCAGTTACTATTGAAGTTTGCGACTAGTAATGCTCAAATCTATATAGTAACCGAAAGTGTTTTTTCCATGGATGGCGATTCACCTCATATGGAAATGTTAGTTGTCCTAGCTGAAAAATTCAGTGCACTTTTAGTAATAGATGAAGCACATGCCTTAGGTGTTTTTGGAGAAAATGGAGAAGGATTAGTGCAAAAACATCAGTTACAAGATAAGGTCTTTGCTCGTATAATGACTTTTGGTAAGGGGTTAGGTTGTCATGGTGCAGCCATTTTGGGAAGTCATGAATTAAAGTCGTATTTGGTAAATTTTTCGAGAAGTTTAATTTATACAACAGCGCTTTCACCTCATGCGGTTGCAACTATTCTAGTTGCCTATCAGCAGTTGAATATTAGTCAAGATGCTATTAAGGAATTACATGAAAACACTGTTTATTTCAATACACTAATGCCAAATTTTCTTTTTGAATCGTCCATTAAATCGGTAGTCATTCCGAGTAATGATAAGGTAAAACAAACAGCTCATTTTCTTAATGAAAATGGGTTTAATGTAAAACCCATTTTGTCGCCAACAGTTCCAGAAGGGGAAGAACGATTGCGCTTTTGTTTGCACAGTTACAATACAAAGAGTGAAATAATGAGTGTACTTGAATTACTTCAAAAGATTACTAGTTGACTTTAAAATAACACAGATTTATTTAGAGTTCGCGACATTTGTAAATAAGTAAATTATATGACATTAGAAAAGTTTAAGAAAGTAGCAACATATCAGTATTCATCTGAAGCAATAATTTTCAAAGGGAAATTAGAGTCAGAAGGCATTTCTGTCTATATGCGTGATAATCTGACAATAGATACTGATCCATTAGTTAGTAATGCAATTGGAGGTGTAAAGTTGTATGTTGAATATGATGATTACGAAAAGGCATTAAGTATTTTAGGAGAAATTCCAAAATTTGCAATGAGTGATAATGGGAGTTTAATCGCTTGTCCAAACTGTAAAGCCAATGAAGTACAATTATTAACTATAGTTGATGATGCTAAATCGTTTTTCTCTATGTTATTTGCCTTAATGTTAGTAGTGCTCCCTTTTTATATTAAAAGAAAATACAAATGTGATGCTTGTGGGCATCAATTCGAAAATGAAAAATAAATGAAACTTTTTATTACAGGTATCGGTACCGATGTTGGAAAAACGATTGCATCTGCCATTGTTACTGAGGCTTTAGAAGCAGATTATTGGAAGCCAGTACAAGCTGGAGATTTGGATAATTCCGATGCACATAAAATCAAAAAATACATTTCTAATTCAAAGACAGTTTTTCATTCAAACAGTTATGCTTTGCAGACACCTGCTAGTCCTCATTTGGCTGCTGAATTAGATAATGTAACTATTGAATTGGATAAAATTATAACACCCGAAACAGAAAATCATTTGGTGATAGAAGGTGCTGGTGGAATTTTTGTTCCGTTGAATAATACCGATACAATTATGGATTTAATCCAACCTGATTATAAGGTTATTGTAGTATCGCGTCATTATTTAGGAAGTATTAATCATACTTTGTTGACTATTGATGTGCTTCAAAATAGAGGAATCAAAATAGCTGGAATAATTTTTAATGGAGATGAAAATAAAGCTACGGAGGAGATAATTCTTTCCAAAACAGGTTTGCAAATGATTGGTCGTATTGATAACGAACCTTATTTTGATCAGAATGTAATCCGTTACTATGCTGAATTGTTTCAAACGGCACTTTCAAAACTATAAAATCAAAAGAATGACATTATCCGAAAAAGATACTTTATACAATTGGCATCCTTATACACAGCATAAAAATAGTTTTCCACACCCCGTAATAGTAAAAGGTGAAGGTGCTTTATTATGGGATGAAAATGGTAAAGAATATATTGATGCCATTGCTTCATGGTGGGTAAATCCATTTGGTCATAGTAACGCATTTATTGCTAATGCTATTTACAAGCAATTGACTACTTTAGAACATGTGCTTTTTGGAGGTTTCACACATGAACCTGTGATTCAACTTTCTGAAAAGCTATCGCAAATTTTACCTTCCAATCAAAATAAGTTTTTTTATTCTGATAATGGTTCGACAGCAGTGGAAGTAGCGATTAAAGCAGCATTACAGTTTTTTTATAATAAGGGAGAGAAACGAATTAAAATTATAGCTTTTGAAAATGCTTTTCACGGCGATACTTTTGGTGCTATGGCTGCTAGTGGAATTTCCTTTTTTACGGATGCTTTTAAAGGATCTTTATTAGAAGTAGTGCGAATACCTGTTCCCACTAAAGGGAATGAAGAAAAATCAAAACAATTGTTTAGGGATTTGGTTGCAACCAATGAATATGCTGCCTTTATTTTTGAACCCTTGGTACAAGGAGCTGCGGGTATGATTATGTATGAGCCTGAAGTTTTAAATGAATTACTTGAAATTGCAAAAGTAAATCAGGTTTTTACTATAGCGGATGAAGTGATGACTGGTTTTGGGAAAACGGGTAAAAATTTCGCTTGCGATTACTTAAACGAACAGCCGGATATGATGTGTTTATCCAAAGCCTTAACTGGGGGAACAATTCCTATGGCAGTTACTTCTTTTACTCAAACTATTTTTGATGGTTTTTACGATTCGGATACCAATAAAGCTTTATTTCACGGACATACCTTTACGGCAAATCCTACGGGTTGCGCTGCAGCATTGGCATCTATCTCGCTTTTAGAAACCGAAGAAATACAACAAAATATTCAACAGGTGCATCAACAACATTTAGCCTTTTCAGAGCGTATTAAAAGTCATCCTAAAGTAGCTTGTACCAGAGTGCTCGGCGTGATTTTTGCATTAGAAATAAAAGTTGAAGGCAAACACGATTATTATGGGGAGCTACGCAATACGCTATATGCCTTTTTTATTGCGAATGGGATTATTATGCGTCCTGTAGGAAATATTATTTATATTTTGCCACCCTATATTGTTTCTGATGTACAACTTGAAAAAGTGTATAGTACAATTGAGCAGGCATTAGAGATGGTTTAATTTTGTGAGTGTCAATCTAAAGCTATATTTGTAACACTAAGAAAAAAGACTTTTGAATAAAAGAATTTCCATAACCGCATTATCGTCTATCTCTGCATTAGGGAATGGAAACGATGCCATTTGGGGTGCTTACCTCGACAATAATTCGTATATAACTAAAAACCAAATTGGAGATAAGAAAGTTTGGACAGCTAAGTTGCCAGAAAGTATTGTTCAAGAGATTGAGATGCTTCAAAACTCAGATAATAAATATAAGAATCTAGATAAGACGGTCTTATATGCATTATACGTTTCACGTCAAGCAGCTAAACAAGCGGGATGGAAAAAAGGAGAGGTATTTGGAATTAATTTTGGATCTTCTCGGGGCGCAACGGAACTATTTGAAAAATACCATGCCGAATTTTTAGAGACCAATAAAGTAAGTACACTAGCTTCACCTACGACAACTTTAGGGAATATTGCTACATGGGTCGCCAATGATTTACAAAGCTCAGGTCCTGAAATTTCGCACTCTATTACATGCTCGACAGCATTACACGCGCTTTTAAATGGTGTAGCATGGATTCAAGCCGGAATGGTTGATCGTTTTTTAGTTGGAGGTTCAGAAGCGCCTTTGACACCATTTACCATTGCCCAGATGCAAGCCCTTAATATCTATTCCAAACAAAAAGACAGATACCCTTGTAAGGCCTTCGATTTAGATAAAAATCAAAATACAATGGTACTTGGAGAAGGAGCAAGTGTAGTTGCATTAGAAATTATTGACGAGGGGAGGAAGGCATTAGCAGATGTTTTAGGAATAGGGTATGCTACAGAAGTATTAACACACAATATTTCGATATCATCTGATGCAGAATGTTTTCAAAAATCGATGACAATGGCTTTGCGTAATGCAAATCTTGATTCAGTTGATGTTATCGTTATGCACGCGCCAGGAACGATTAAAGGCGATTTATCGGAGCTTAATGCAATACATAAAGTATTTGGAGATGAAGTGCCTTTTTTAACCACAAACAAATGGAAATTAGGACATACTTTTGGAGCTTCAGGATTGTTAAGTTTGGAGTTGGCCGTTTTAATGTTGCAAAACCAAAAAGCTATTCCAATTCCTTTTTTTAAGCAAGAACAACCAAAGGCAATTCGAAGGGTTATGATTAATGCAGTAGGCTTTGGTGGAAATGCAGTAAGTATAATATTGTCAAAATAAAAAAAGTCCTGCAAATGCAGGACTTTAATCATTCTAGGTAATCAAAAAATAATATGTATTAGTCTTCGATAACTACTACTTGAGCAGCTACTTTACCTTTTCTTCCTTCTTCTTCTTCGTAATTTACTCTATCTCCTTGAGTTAATGATTCAACTCTCATCCCGCTTGCGTGTACGAAAATGTCTTTTCCAGTTTCTTCATCAGTGATGAAACCGTAACCTTTTTCTTCATTGAAGAATTTAACTGTGCCTGTTCGCATGTTGTAATAAAAAATAATTAATAATGTCCAAAGATAAACTTATTTACAACACAACAAAGTTTTTTTGTCAAAAAATTATTGATTACCAGTATTTTCCTCTTTCTTTTGTTGGTTTTTTAGGATGTAATCTTTTACATTTTTTTTACGATATCTATGAAAAATAAATAGTGGCATCAAAACAAATGTAAGTAGTAATACTCCAAATCCAACCCATTTATCACCACCTGCTATCCCGTTGTTTTTAAGATAATAACCATAAGCAACTAGCGCAAAAAAACTAAAAAGAAGTAATCGAAGTAGGTATTTCATTGTAATTATGGTAAAAAAAGGGTTCTCTTTGAGAACCCTAAAATATTATTGTAAATTTAATTTGATGTGTAATTCGTCTAATTGTTTGTCATCAATTTTTGCAGGAGCATCAATCATTACATCTCGTCCTGAATTGTTTTTAGGAAATGCAATAAAATCACGAATGGTTTCTTGACCTCCTAAGATAGATACCAATCGGTCTAAACCAAATGCTAATCCACCGTGTGGAGGTGCGCCAAATTCAAAAGCACTCATTAAGAATCCGAATTGCGCTTCTGCTTCTTCTTTACTGAAACCTAACAAGTCAAACATTCTTGATTGTAAGTTTCTATCGTGAATACGAATAGAACCACCACCAATTTCGTTACCGTTTAAAACCATGTCGTAAGCATTTGCTCTTACTTTTCCAGGTTCCGTTTCAATTAAAGCAATATCTTCTGGTTTTGGAGAAGTAAACGGGTGATGCATTGCATGGTAACGACCGCTTTCTTCATCCCATTCTAAAAGTGGGAAATCTACAACCCATAACGGAGCAAACTCATCAGATTTACGTAAACCTAAACGAGTGGCTAATTCCATACGTAAAGCTGAAAGCTGTGTACGCGTTTTGTGAGCAGGTCCTGAAAGTACTAAAATTAAATCTCCGGCTTTAGCGTTTGTTGCTTCTGCCCATTTTTTTAGATCCTCTTGATCGTAAAATTTATCTACAGACGATTTGAAAGTTCCGTCCATTTCGCATTTTACATAAACCATTCCAGAAGCACCTACTTGTGGACGTTTCACCCAATCAATTAAAGCGTCGATTTCTTTTCTAGAATAAGATGCGCAACCTGGTGCAGCAATACCTACTACTAATTCCGCTGAGTTGAAAACGCCAAAGTCTTTATGTTGCGCTACAGCATTTAACTCACCAAATTTCATATCAAAACGAATATCTGGTTTGTCATTTCCGTAAGTTTTCATAGCGTAGTCGTAAGTAATTCTTGGGAATTTCTCTACTTCTACACCTTTAATTTCTTTTAATAAATGACGCGTTAAATTTTCAAAAATGTTTAAAATATCTTCTTGCTCCACGAAAGCCATTTCACAGTCGATTTGTGTAAATTCAGGCTGACGGTCAGCACGTAAATCTTCATCGCGGAAACATTTCACAATTTGGAAATATTTATCCATACCTCCTACCATTAACAATTGTTTGAATGTTTGAGGCGATTGTGGTAATGCATAAAATTGTCCTTCATTCATACGACTCGGTACAACGAAGTCACGAGCTCCTTCCGGAGTTGATTTGATTAAATAAGGTGTTTCTACTTCGCAAAAACCTTCTTCCGAAAGGAATTTACGAACTTCCATACTTACTTTATGGCGGAACAATAAGTTGTTTTTTACTGGATTTCTTCTGATATCCAAATAACGATACTTCATACGAATGTCCTCTCCACCATCTGTTTCGTCTTCAATGGTAAATGGAGGAATTACAGCTTGGTTTAAAATGTTTAGTTCAGTAACTAAAATTTCAATTTCACCTGTAGCGATGTTTTTGTTTTTCGATTCGCGTTCAATTACGTTTCCTTTTACTTGAATGACAAATTCTCTACCTAAAGATTTTGCTTTTTCAAAAACATCTTTTGGAGTTCTTTCTTCATCCAAAATCAATTGCGTAATACCATAACGGTCACGCAAGTCAACCCAAATCATGAACCCTTTATCTCTGGTTTTTTGTACCCAACCCGCTAAGGTTACTTCTGAATTTATATGTGAGGCATTTAATTCGCCACAGTTATGACTTCTGTACATTCTAAATAATTTTTTGCAAAAATAGTAACAAAAATGGATATTAAAGGACTTATTATTCAGATTATTTCCCTAATTTTCTGACCTTGATTTAACAAAAAAACTATATTTACGAAAATTATAATTACTATGAAGAAAATAACCTATTTGTTATTGTTTTCCGCTTTTGTTTCTTTTGGGCAAGCTGGAAAGAAGAGTAAAGTGAAATTCTTTGCTAAAATTGAAAATAGAAACAGCGATACTTTGAAAGTATATGGACCTAGTCGTTTTTTAGAAGTTATTCCAATTAAGAATGGCGTTTTTGAAGCGAGTTTTGAAACAACTGATGGGGTGCATCAATTTACGGATGGTAAAGAATCATCAATGATGTATTTCAAAGATGGAGATGATATCCAATTAGCTATGGATGCTAAAGAATTTGACGAATCAATTGTTTATAAAGGAAAGGGCTCAAAAGAAAATAATTATTTAGCGCAAAAAGCACTTGCAGACGAGAAGTTCCAAATGACTATGGATGATTTGGCAAATTTAGATGGAGAAGCACTTTCTGCAACCCTTACAGAAAAGTATCAAAATGACATTAAGCAACTAGAAAATAGTGGTTTAGATACAAAATTTGTTGAGACATTCAAAAACAGAATGAATAAAGAGCAAATGATGATGATGCAGTATATGATGGAAAAAAAGGCCATGGCTGCATTAAGTGGAAAACCTTCACCATCTTTTGATTATGAAAACCATAAAGGCGGTAAAACGAAACTAGAGGAGTTAAAAGGTAAATACGTTTATGTAGATGTTTGGGCAACTTGGTGTGGACCTTGTAGAGCTGAAATCCCTCATTTGAAAAAAGTAGAAGAAGCTTACCACGGAAAGAAAATTGAGTTTGTAAGTATTTCTATTGATAAAGTGAAAGACCATGAAAAGTGGCAAAAGTTTGTTACTGATAAAGAATTAGGTGGAATACAATTGTTTGCTGATAACGATTGGAATTCAGAATTTGTAAAAGATTATAAAATTACAGGAATTCCACGTTTTATTTTGATTGGTCCTAAAGGTGAAATCGTAAATGCAGATGCACCAAGACCATCTTCTCCAGAGTTAGTTAAAACATTGGATGAATTGTTGAAATAAGATTTTTAAAATAATTTTCAAAAAGCCAATTTTCAAATTGGCTTTTTTTTGTTTAATTAAATTCACAGTTTAAAAAATAAGTGTAGATACACTAAAACCGTCAACTCCACAATTAGTAAAAACATTAGATGGACTACTGAAGTAATAAGTGATTTGTAGGCCAATTCATTGTGTAGATGTATTTCCAATGTTAAGTTTTTAGCCAATGTTACCAAATTGTTAAGAAATAGTTTTATTAATGTAAATCAATTTGTATATTTGAAATATAATTGTTTAACCATTTAAATAAAATAATATGAAAAATATAGTGATTGCAGGAGTTTTATTGGTATCAAGTATGATGTTTGCTCAAGAAGTTAAACCAAAATATGAGGTTGTTGATAATATGGTTAAAGCAACTTATTATTATGATAATGGGCAAGTAAGCCAAGAAGGATTCTATTTGGATGGAAAATTGCATGGAAAATGGGTTTCGTATACAGAAAATGGGACAAAGCAAGCAATTGGAGAATATAATCACGGAAACAAAGTAGGGAAATGGTTCTTTTGGAATGAGAATTCATTAAATGAAGTTGATTTTAGAGATAGCAGAATTGCTGAAGTAAAAAAATGGTCGAAAGATGTTTTAGTTAAAAATTAATATTCTTACACAACAATAAAAAAAAGCCTCGTTAATGCGAGGCTTTTTTTATTGTATATATTATCCTTAGATATTTTCTAATTGCGTATGCTTTCTGTTGTGTAACCATATTTTTAACAGGCTCACCAAGTAAAACAATACAGGCACTACAATCAAAGTTAGGAAAGTGGCGAAAATTAATCCGAAGATAACAGTCCATGCTAAAGGTCCCCAGAAAATAACATTATCTCCACCCATATAAATTTTTGGGTCAAACTCACTGAATAATGAGAAGAAGTCAATGTTGAAACCAATTGCTAATGGAATTAGACCTAAAACAGTTGTAATTGCCGTTAACAGTACGGGACGTAAACGTGCTTTTCCACCCTTAACAATGGCATCTAAAATTTGGTTTTTATTTAAAATTTCATTTTCACCCAATTGTAATTCTTCCGTTTTACGATCTAGTAATAATTGCGTATAATCAAGTAAAACTACTCCGTTGTTTACAACAATACCAGCTAATGAAATAATACCCATCATGGTCATCATGATTACGAATGGCCATCCGGTGATTATTAATCCTAAGAAAACCCCAATAAAACTCAAGAATACAGCCACCATAATAATAGATGGTTTTGAAATAGAGTTAAACTGGAATACTAAGATTAACATAATTAAACCAAGACCTGAGATTAATGCTCCCATTAAGAAGCCCATTTGTTTGTTCTGTTCTTCAATTTGACCTGTGTAATCAAACTCAACTGATTTTGGCGCATCAAAAGTTGCCATTTCAGCTTGAATTTGTTTTACTACTGCTCCAGCATCTGTAAATCCAGGTGAAAGTGCAGAGTACAATACTACTACACGATCCAAGTTTTTATGTTTAATAGCACTAAAAGATGAAGAATTTTTTTGACTGGCAACTGTTGAAACTGGGATTTCTTTCAATTGACCAGAAGCCATATCTCTGAAAATGATATTTTGGTTGAAAATAGCACTTTGGTTATAGCGATTCTCTTCGTTAAAACGAACGTAGATATCGTAATCATCTCCATCTTTTTTATAAATTCCTGCTTTTTCTCCAAAGATAGAACGACGCAATTGATTACCAACTTGACCTGCAGAAACGCCCATTTCACCGGCTTTCTCTCTGTCTACAACAACTTTCATGGCAGGTTTGTCTTTGTTTACGTCAACTTTTAACTCATCGATACCTGGAATGTTTTTCCCGTTAAGGAAATCTTTCATGCGTTCTGCAGTAACAATAAGTTCAGTATAATCATTTCCTTTAATTTCAATGTTAATTGGGTAACCAGCGGGTGGACCAACGGCATCTTTTTCAACTGAAATGGTAACACCAGGATATATATCTTTTAAGGCCTCTTGTACTTTTAAACGTAAGTCTTCAGAACTTCTACCATCACGGAATTTAAATTCACGCATAGTCATGGTAATTTTTCCTTTGTGTGGCATTTCCGCTGTAGAACCACCATCAGTTTGTGGGTTACCGGCACCTTCACCTACCTGAGAAACTGCAGATTCTACTAAGTAATTGAAATCTTTGTTTTCCGGATCTATAAACTCAGGAGAGTTCATTACGGCATATACACGCTTTTCAATGGCTTTTGTAATAGCATTTGTTTTTTCAATATCGGTACCTTGTGGGTATTCAATATAAGTAATTACTTGGTTGGGTTTATTGTCTGGGAAAAATTCTACTTTGGTTCTTCCACTTCCTACACTCCATCCGAAATAAAGCATAATTACAATTATGAACATGAAGAACATCCCCACAACTACAGCATATGGTTTTCTGCCACTTAAGAAATAACGTAAAGCCTTTTCATAACCATTTTCCCAACGTGTTAATATGGCATTTTGGAATTTAGTGGTTAAACCTTTAATAAAGTATTTATACAACCAAAATAATATTGCTGTTACAATCATTACAGAGCCTAGTGCACGCATAGTATCACCAACGATAAGTATGAATGTTCCAAAACCACCTAATACAATACTTAATCGAATAAGTTGTTTTCTGCTTAATACTTTTTCATTAATGTCCATGAATTGTGACACCATTACTGAGTTGAAGAAGATTGCCACAAATAGTGAAGAACCTAATACTACCGAAAGCGTAATTGGGAAGTACATCATGAATTTACCCATGGTTCCAGGCCATAATCCTAGAGGAACGAAAGCTCCTACTGTAGTTGCAGTAGAAATAATAATAGGTAATGCAATTTCCCCGATTCCTTTTTTAGCAGCTTCAATTCGGCTCATGCCTTCTTCGTCCATTAAACGGTATACGTTTTCAACAACTACAATTCCGTTGTCTACAAGCATTCCTAGCCCCATGATAAGTCCGAAAAGAATCATGGTATTCATTGTGTATCCCAATAAGTTTAATATCATAAACGACATAAACATCGACATTGGGATAGCAAAACCAACGAACAAAGCATTACGGAACCCTAGGAAGAACATAAGTACTCCAACAACAAGGATAATACCAAAGATAATGTTGTTTACTAAGTCGTCAACTTGGTTTAAGGTTCTTGATGATTGGTCGTTTGCGTATGTAATTTTTAAATCTGATGGCAAATAATTTTCTTGCGCTTCTGCAACCAATACTTTTATTTTATCGGCAGCTTCAATCATGTTTTTACCAGCACGTTTTTTAACGTCTAACATTACTACACTACTTCCAAATTCTCTAGCGTATGTAGTTTTATCAACATCTTTAAAGGTAACTTCAGCAATGTCTTTTAAGTAAACAGCTCCTCCATTAGTTTTAACAACAAAGTTTTCTAAGTCGATAGGTTTTTGGATTTCTCCTTCAATACGAATGGTACGTCTTTGTCCACTTGCAATAAGGTTACCGGCAGACATGGTTACGTTTCCATTGCGGATAGCATTGATAACATCGTCAAAGCTAACTTTTGAAGCCATCATTTTATAAATGTCAACCGCTACTTCAACTTCTTGCTCTTGAGCACCGCGAATGTCAACTTGTTTGATTTCTTCTAAACTTTCGATTTCATCTTCTAAATATTCTCCATATTCTTTTAACTTGTTAATTGGATAATCACCCGACAAATTGATGTTAAGAATCGCGATTTCTTCCGATAGGTTTAAGTCGAAAACATTTGGTTCTACTTTGGCACCATTGAAAGTTGGCCAATCTTCACCAGCTTTTTTTGAATCAACTTTATCTTTTACTTTTTGTTTTGCATCTTCGACCGAAATCTTTTCGTCAAATTCAACGATAATCATTCCGTAATCTTCTTGAGATGTTGAAGTTATTTTGACAACATTACTAACATTTTTAAGTTCTTCCTCAACAGGATCAATAACCAAGCGTTCAATATCCTCCGCTGTATTTCCAGGATAAATGGTACTGATGTATATTTTAGTTTCTTTGATTTCAGGAAAATCTTCTCTAGGCATGCTATAATAGGCAGATATACCTAAGAAGAAGAAAAGCCCCATCATCACATAAATGGTCATTTTGTTTTCAATGGCCCATGATGATAATTTGAATTCTTTTTCTGTATTGCTTGTACTCATAATGAGATTATTTTAGAATCGTTACTTTTTGACCATCTTTAACACTTCTGGCACCTTCTTTAATGATTTGGTCACCATCTTCAATTCCGTCTAAGATTTCAATTACATTTCCTTGTGTTTTACCTGTAGTGATAATTCTCTTTTTAGCTGTTGCTAATCCGTCTTTAGTTACATTTTCTACTACATATAAGTATTGTTCGCCTTCTGCATTTTCAGAGATAATACTTAATGGTACACTGATTGCATTTGCATTTGTATAGTCGTTAATTCTGATTTTTCCAGATAAGTTTGGTTTGATTTTCCCTTCTTTATTTGGAACATTGATTTGAATTATAAACGAACGGTTACCTGGGTTAATGTAACTACTTGCTTGTGAAATTTTCGTATTAAGTGATTCGCCTAAAATTGGAAAATCCACAATAACATTTGACCCTTTTTGAATTGTTCCCACATATTTTTCTGGAACTTCTGCTTCTAAATACATGTTGCCTAAATTAACAATACGTACAATAGGCGCTCCTGGTGCCACTACTGAACCTTTGTCTGTAATAACATCGTCAATTGTTCCGTTGAAAGGCGCTCTAAGAGTGGTTTTAGCCAATTGATCTCTCATTTGAGCAACAGCTTTGGATTGTGCTTCATATGAAGATTTTGCTTGTAAATATTGGATTTCAGAGCCGATTTTTTGATTCCAAAGATTTTGTTGTCTTTCGAATGTGGTTTTAGCCAAGTTTGCTTGAATTTCCATTTGTGCTAATTGTTGGCTTAACCCACCATCATCAATTTTAGCCAAAATTTGACCTTTGCTTACTTTTTGTCCTTCTGTTACATAAACTTGCAAAAGTGTTCCGCCGTATTCAGCATTTAAAACTAAGTTTTCCTTAGTTTGAACAGCTGCTTGTAATTCCAAGTAGTGGTTGAAAATCGTATCTTTAGCAGTGATTGTTGTAATCAGAGCTAGTTTATGATTGGCGTCAAGTTTACCAATAGCATTGTCGATTAGCTCTAGCTCTTTGTTTAAAGCGTCTGCTTGTGCAACAATCTCCGAGCGTTTTGCGCGTAATTGTTCTAAGTTGCCATTTTCAATCACGGCAGTTGTAGAATTTTTTTTGTCACCACCACATGATGCTAGCATTAGAACAGTGATGATACTTATATAAAACTTTTTACTCATGATAAGGGTGTTTTTATAATTGAATTCGTGAATCGTCGATTTCATTTTAAGTTTTATTATTTGTTGTTAGTTATTTTGTCTAGTTCTGATTTTCTGTTGATAACATCTATCATGGCTTGTAGATAGTCTTGTTGAGCAGTATACAATTGGCGTTGTGCCTCCGTAAACTCAAAACTGCTAGAAATACCTTCTTTGAATTTTGTTTCTTGTTTTTTCTCAATTCTTTCGGCTAAACGTAAGTTGCTTTTAGAAACAGTATATTGTTCAATACTAAACTCGTAATCGTTTTTAGCATTTTGGTATTCTAAAAGTAAGTTTTGTTCGGTTTCTTTTAACTGTGTTTTAGCTTGTTCGTAAGCAATTTTGGCTTGCTGCGTTCTGGCAGTTCTACCTAAACTACTAAAAATTGGAATGTTTAACCCAACGCCTAAGTTTGAATAGTTGAACCACTGTTGATCGCTATTTAAAAATGTAAATTCATTTGCAAAAGCATTGTATCCAAAGTTAAGATTTGCCGAAAGTGATGGTAAAGCTTTGCTTTTCTCATATTTTAAAAGCAAACGAGACGACTCTTCGTTGTTTTGGCTGATTCTGTAGTCAATAGTATTGTTTACATTGAATTCAGTTCCTAAAGTAGCCAAATCTATATTTTGAGTCGTTAAGCTGTCCAAGTTATCGGTAAGTGTTACATTATCTGCAATATCGATTCCCATAACAAGTTTTAACATGTTTAAGGCAATCTCAGATTTTCTTTTCGCATTAGATAGTGTACTTGTGATGTGGCTCAATGTAATTTGTAATTGCTCAACATTTTCTTCTTCCACCAAACCATTTTTAAAGGTTTCATTGGTTTCAAATAATGTTTTTTCTAATGAAGCTTTATTTTCTTCTAAAATCGTGATGCTTTCTTTGGCTAACAATACATTTCCGTATGCATTAATTACAATGGAACGTATTTCTAAATCTGTTTTTTCTTTAGCATTCTGCGAAATTTGCAGGTAAACCTTAGCAGATTGTAATCCTACTAAATAAGAACCATCAAAAATTAATTGACTTAAGGTTGCATTAGCTGTCATATTGTGTTTGGTTCCAAATTCAATTTCTTGAAATTCTCCTGGATTACCACCAAAAAATTCAGCTGGTACAACTGATTTTTGCAGAACAAAATTGTTTTGATAGTTTACGTTTGCATTAAGTTGTGGAAGTCCAATAGTTGTAGTTTCCCATTTTCTTTTCTTAGCTGCATCAATGTCGCGTGTAGCGTTTATTGCAGTATAGTTGTTTTCCAAAGCATGTGCAATTGCTTGATCAAGAGTAAATGAATAGGATTTTTTTTCTTCCTGTGCCTTAATGAAACTCGTTATAAATAAGAGTGTTATTATTAGGGTCTTTTTCATGGTTATGATTGATTAATTACTTTAAACTTTCTAATATTTCAATTCCTTTTGAGGTACAGATTCCTCTTAAATGGTATTCTAAATATTGATTCTGTAGATCAATTAGGTTAAATTCGTTCTGTGGAAACAATTCATGATCTTTTATGCTTGTCATTCCAGCAAAATAAAAACGACTTACTGCATGTATGTCAATTTCAGCTCTGTAAAGTTGTAATTCAATGCCTTTCCTTAAGTTTTCAGTTACGCAAGTCCCCATTTTTTCAAACTGTTTTATTTTTAATCCAGCGTGAATTTTGGGATAATACTTTTGTAGTTGGTAAAAAGGAGAGGAGCTTTCATTTTTTAAATGGTGTAAAACAAATTGTTTAATTTCGAATAATTCTTCAATTGGATTTTTATTTTGACTGTAAATGAGGTCAATACCACATGAAATTTCTTCAAATAATCGGGTTGTTGCATGTTTGACTAAATCGGGTTTTGTAGCAAAATGTTGGTAGATTGTTTTTTTAGAAATCCCCAGTTCATTTGCAATATCATCCATCGTTACACTCTTAAAGCCAAGTGTAAGAAACATTTCGGTTGCTTTTTCTAAAATTTGTTCTTTCATATTTATTAGGTTAGATACAACCCAGTTATTCTAATTTGACTGCAAATGTAATACGGAAACTTTTAAAACAAATAAAGTTTCCAAAGTTTTTACGTTTTTTTAACATTATATAAAATCATTAGGGAAACCCTTTTTTAGTTCGTGATTTTTTAACGTAATTTGCCTTTTTAAAAAAATTATTGCGTTTTATGCATTCAGTAGCGGAATATCAGCAAATTATAGCATCTCATTTTAGTGCAATTAATACTCTTAAAGAGCCTAAAAATCTTTACGAACCCATTCAGTACATTTTAGCATTAGGCGGAAAAAGGATGCGTCCTGTACTTACTTTAATGGCGGCAGAAGTTTTTGACACACCTTACGAAAAAGCACTGCATGCAGCTACTGCTGTTGAGGTTTTTCATAATTTTTCCTTGATTCACGACGACATTATGGATGATGCACCGTTACGAAGAGGTAAAGAAACGGTTCATGAAAAATGGGATTTAAATACCGGGATACTTTCAGGAGATGCCATGTTGATCTTAGCTTATCAATATTTTGAAAATTATGAGCCTCAAGTGTTCCAACAGTTGGCCAAAATTTTTAGTAAAACAGCGTTAGAAGTTTGTGAAGGACAGCAATACGATGTGGATTTTGAAACTCGGGACGATGTGACAATTCCAGAATATTTGAAAATGATTGAATACAAAACTGCTGTTTTGGTTGCTGCAGCCATGAAAATGGGAGCGATAGTCGCAGAAACTTCAACTGAAAATGCTGATTTGATTTATGATTTTGGATTAAATTTAGGAATAGCTTTTCAGTTACAAGATGATTTTTTAGATGCTTTTGGTGATCCTGCAACTTTCGGCAAGCAAGTAGGTGGGGATATTATCGAAAATAAAAAAACCTATTTGTATTTAAAAGCATTAGAATTTGGTACAGCGGAAGAGCGTGAGCAATTGTTGCATTTGTTTTCGATTCAACCAACCGATAATACTGATAAAATAGCATCTATCAAACGAATATTTGTTGATACAAAAGCAGCATCAGCAACACAGGAGGCAATAGAAGTGTACACCAATTTAGCTTTTGAAACGTTGTCAAAAATGAATATTTCGGACGATAAAAAAATGGTTTTAAGGGCGTTTGGTGAAAAATTAATGAAGCGTAAGGTGTAATTATGAATAGCAGGATATTTGGCAGGCAAATACTAATATTTATAATTTATTTATTCATTTCTTCAATTTTATTATTTAATCATAAAGGAGGAGCTGATATAGCTTTTTTGTCCATAATGATTATTACTTTGTTTTTGCATTTTATTTATTCAGGTATATGGTCTTTTTTTAGAAAAAAAGAAATAGAATATATTGTTTCATATATAATCATTGCATCAATTTTCGGATTCTTTCATGAGTATTATTTAAAATTTATGTGGTGGTTTACTAATCTTTTTTAAAAATGTATAATCCACCAGCAAATATTGATGTTTTAATTTCTCAGGCAGAAGAGGAGCTTTTGTATTTTAAGCTAATTGAGCAAACCAATAAAGATTTTGCTTTGGCAAATGAAAGTATTGATATTCCTTTGGATATTTTCCCTTTTGAATTTAAAAATTTGGTTCACGAAAAGGTGCTGAAACTCATTCAATTCAAATTTGCTGAATACTTGAATTTGCTTTACATTATTGACGTGTCTGAAGCTGAGATAAAAAAGCTTGACGGTTCTGATTTGGTGGAACTAGCAGAGCAAGTTACCTTTCTGATTTTAAAACGCGAATGGCAAAAAGTTTGGTTTAGAAATAAACTCTAATAAAGGGCATAAAAGCATCTGCATAAACCCCATCATCGTCTTTGTGTAGGACATTGTAGCGTACTCCTATAGTTACGTTATTGGTTCGGAAACCAGCGCCTAAAAATAAAGCGGTATTCCAAAAATCATGACGATAGCCTCCGTAAAAAGAATTGTATTCTGTGTTAACGCGAAGTTGTTCCAGTTCAGCTGAAATTTGAATTTGTTCTATTGGGTGAAATAAGGCTAAAGCACTACCACCATACAGATTGGATTCGTAAAAATTTTTTTGCTTTACGTAGCTGTATTGAATGCCTAATCCAGCAGCAAAATAACGATTGAAATTATAGATTGCACTTGGGGCTACGGTAATGTTTGTGTAGTTGTTTCCAATGCCTAAACCAAAAGCACCACCAAATTGTACTTTATCCCAAAAAAAAGATTTTGTATTGTTTTCTGAAGAAACTTGTGCTTGAACGCTAAAACTTGTGCAAAATAAAAAGACAAATAACAGAAAACTTGTTAAAGTTTTTGTAGTATTCTTTTTCATAAAAAGGTTTCTAAAAAATTAATGTTATAAAAATACAAAATTCTTTAAAAGATTATCACAAATGTTTTACTTTTGCCTAATTGTTTAATCAAAACGTCTATTTAGACACTAATATGGATAGGTTTTCCTTTTTAAATGCTGCTCATACAGCATTTTTTGCAGATTTATACGAACAATATTTAGCGAATCCTGATAGTGTAGAGCCAAGTTGGAGGAGCTTTTTTCAAGGATTTGATTTTGCTACCGCAAATTATAATTCTCAAGATGTTGCTACACAGATCACCTCTGGTGATTTTTCGTGTGATCATGTTTCAGAAAAATTACAAAAAGAATTTAATGTTTTAAAGTTAATTGAAGGCTATAGAACACGTGGGCATTTGTTTACAAAAACAAACCCTGTTCGTGATAGAAGAACATATTCTCCTACGTTAGCGCTTGAAAACTTTGATTTGTCACAAGCGGATTTAAATACCGTTTTTGATGCTGCTAAAATGATTAACATGCCGCCAAGTACATTAGCGGATATTGTTAAACATCTTGATCGTGTTTATTGTCAGTCTATCGGAGTGGAATTCATGTATATTCGTGATCCAAAAATTCAAAACTGGATTAAAAACCGTTTGGATATTAATGATAATCAACCAAGTTTCTCTCCAGAAAAGAAAAAGCATATTTTACGCAAGCTGAATGAAGCAGTTTCTTTTGAAACGTTTTTACATGCAAAGTATGTAGGACAAAAACGTTTCTCTTTGGAAGGATGTGAGTCTGCAATCCCTGCATTAGATGCATTAATTGAAGCTGCGGCTGATAAAGGAGTTGAGCAGTTTGTAATGGGAATGGCACACCGTGGTCGTTTGAATGTTTTGGCTAATATTTTTGGTAAGAACACGCAAAATATCTTCTCTGAGTTTGATGGTAAAGATTATGATGATGATATGCATTTTGATGGTGATGTTAAATACCACTTAGGACTAACATCAGACAGAGAAACAGAATCAGGTAAGAAAATCAATTTAAACTTAGCGCCAAATCCATCGCACTTAGAAACAGTTGGTGCGGTTATCGAAGGGATTGCACGCGCAAAACAAGATCGTTTCTATAAAGATGATGTTTCAAAAGTTTTACCTATTGCTGTTCATGGTGATGCTGCAATTGCTGGACAGGGTATCGTTTATGAAATTATCCAAATGGCGAAATTGGACGGTTATAAAACTGGAGGTACAATTCACTTGGTAATTAATAACCAAGTTGGTTTTACAACTAATTATCTAGATGCACGTTCTTCAACATATTGTACTGATATTGCTAAAGTAACTTTATCGCCTGTATTACACGTAAATGCTGATGATGCAGAGGCGGTTGTACACGCAATGTTATTCGCTTTAGATTATAGAATGGAGTTTGGTACTGACGTCTTTATTGATTTGTTAGGATACAGAAAATACGGACACAACGAAGGTGATGAACCAAAGTTTACACAACCAATTTTATATAAAGCGATTTCAAAACACAAAAATCCTCGTGATATTTATGCGGAAAAGCTTCAAGGCGAAGGTGTGATTGATGCAGGATATGTGAAAGGTTTAGAATCTGATTACAAAGCAAAATTAGATGAGAATTTAGAAATTTCCAGAACTAAGGATTTGACTGTAATTACACCGTTTATGCAAAATGAATGGGATGGTTTTGAGCAAGTTTCTGATGATGGTATGTTGCAGAAATATGATACTTCTTTTGATAAAAATGAGTTAACTACAATTGCTAAAACAATTTGCGAGTTGCCTTCTGATAAGAAGTTTATTAGTAAAATCAAGAAAATTATCAACGATCGAAATGATATGTATTTCGAGAAAGATAGTTTAGATTGGGCAATGGGTGAATTATTAGCATATGGTTCACTTATTAAAGAAGGGTATGATGTTCGTATATCTGGTCAAGATGTTGAACGTGGTACTTTCTCGCATCGTCACGCTGTTGTTAAAGTAGAAGATTCTGAAGAAGAAGTAGTTTTACTTAATGATATTAAAGATAGAAAAGGTGAGTTTTACGTATATAACTCACACCTTTCAGAGTATGGTGTTGTTGGTTTTGAATATGGATATGCTTTAGCATCACCAAAAACCTTGACTATATGGGAAGCACAATTTGGAGATTTCTCAAACGGAGCTCAAATTATGATTGACCAATATATTTCTGCAGGGGAAGATAAGTGGAACAATCAAAACGGATTGGTAATGTTGTTGCCGCATGGTTATGAAAACCAAGGAGCAGAGCATTCATCAGCTCGTATGGAACGTTATTTACAAATGTGTGCAAAACACAACATGTATATTGCTGATTGTACTACACCTGCAAACTTCTTCCATTTGTTAAGAAGACAAATGAAAACAAACTTCCGTAAGCCGTTAATCGTGTTTACACCGAAGAGTTTGTTGCGTCACCCATTAGCAGTTTCAAAAGCTGATGAATTGGCAAACGGACAGTTCCAAGAAATTCTTGACGATCCAAATGTAACGGATAAAGCTGCAATTAAATCGCTAGTATTCTGTACAGGAAAAGTATACTACGATATTATTGCAAAACGTGAAGAATTAGGAAGGAATGATGTGGCAGTTGTGCGTTTAGAGCAATTATTTCCATTAGCAACAGATCAGATACAAGCGATTATCGATAGTTATCCAAATGTTGACGATTATGTTTGGGCACAAGAAGAGCCTAAAAACATGGGAGCTTACGGTTATATGTTGATGAACTTTGACTTGGTGAAATTACGTTTAGCTTCGCCAAAAGCATATAGTGCACCAGCAGCTGGAAGTTATGAGCGTTCTAAAAAACGTCAAGCAAATGCTATTGCAATGGTTTTTGATAAAAATTTATTTAATTAATACAATACTAGTTTAGGGTTTCAGGTTACAGGTTTGAACTTGAAACTTGAAACAAAACTTTAAACAACATAGAAGATATGATTTTAGAAATGAAAGTTCCTTCTCCAGGGGAATCAATTACGGAAGTAGAAATTGCAACTTGGTTAGTACAAGATGGAGATTATGTAGAAAAGGATCAAGCTATCGCTGAAGTAGATTCAGATAAAGCAACATTAGAGTTACCGGCTGAAGCAAGTGGAATTATTACACTTAAAGCAGAAGAAGGTGATGCAGTTGCAGTTGGGCAAGTTGTTTGTTTAATTGATACTAGCGCTGCTAAACCAGAAGGTTCAGCACCTGCGGCTAAAGAAGAAGCTCCAAAAGTAGAAGAGAAAAAGGCTGAAGCTCCAAAAGCAGCTCCAGTAGTTGAAACATATGCTGCAAGTGCGCCGTCTCCTGCTGCACGCAAAATTTTAGATGAGAAAAACATCAACCCAAGTGATATCGTTGGAACTGGTAAAGGTGGAAGAATTACTAAAGATGATGCTGTAAATGCAGTGCCATCTATGGGAACTCCAACTGGAGGAAGTCGTAATGCTGAGCGTGTAAAACTTTCGATGTTACGTAGAAAAGTTGCAGAGCGTTTAGTTGCGGCTAAAAATGAAACGGCAATGTTGACTACTTTTAATGAAGTGAACATGACGCCTATCAACAATATCCGTAATCAATATAAAGACGAATTCAAAGCGAAACACAATGGTGTAAGTTTAGGATATATGTCATTCTTTACAAAAGCAGTTACAAGAGCGCTACAATTGTATCCAGATGTTAACTCGATGATGGATGGTGATCACAAAGTAGCTTACGATTTCTGTGATATATCTATTGCAGTTTCAGGTCCTAAAGGATTAATGGTTCCTGTTGTTCGTAATGCTGAAAACTTAACTTTTAGAGGCGTTGAAGCTGAAATCAAACGTTTAGCTTTACGTGCTCGTGATGGTCAAATTACGGTTGACGATATGACTGGTGGAACATTTACTATTACTAATGGTGGTGTTTTCGGAAGTATGTTGTCTACACCAATTATCAACCCTCCACAATCAGGAATTTTAGGTATGCACAATATTATTGAGCGCCCAATTGCTGTTAATGGTAAAGTTGAAATTCACCCAATGATGTATTTAGCGTTGTCATATGATCATAGAATTATTGATGGTCGTGAGTCTGTAGGGTTCTTAGTTGCTGTTAAAGAAGCATTAGAAAACCCAGTAGAATTGTTAATGGATAACAATCCTAAGAAAGCTTTAGAATTATAGTATTTCGAAACAATTATATAAAAAAAGCCCAGTCAAAAATTGGGCTTTTTTATTTTAAGTATAAATAGTGATTGTAGTAATCTATAATAGCTTTTCCTTTTAATAGTATATCGGCACCTATAATGCCATCTACGGGTTTTGTTTTGTATTCTTTTAAGGCTAAGTTCACATGGCTCATATCAAAAACTATTAGATTGAATTGGGCGTTTTTCCAATAACTCAATTGTAAAATATTATTTTTCGATAGTTGAGTGTCCATTCCTGTAGCGCCAGCGCCTGCAGCTTTTGTGTTGGAATTTTCAGTTTTAAGTTGAAATTTTTGAACGGCCTCATGTCCTACGCAGCTATTACTTGCGCCTGTATCGAGTATAAAGTTTCCAAGAACACCATTAATTTTACCTTTGATTAAAAGGTGTTGTGTTTTTAGAACACTAAACTTTATTTTTTTGTAGCGGTTGTTTTTTAAAAAGTCTTGCAAATCTTTCATAAATCAAATGTAATTTAAACTTTGTAAATTTGTGCACTTAAAAATGTAAAGAAATAAGTTTTGAATTTAAATTTAACCGATACGCATACGCATTTGTACAGTGAAGAATTTGAAGGGGACAGAGATGAAATGATGCAACGTGCCCTTCATGCAGGAGTGAAACGCTTTTTTGTGCCCGCAATTGATTCTACCTATACTTCGAAGATGGTTGCTTTAGAAGCACAATACCCAGAAAATGTTTTTTTGATGATGGGATTGCATCCTTGTTATGTAAAACCAGAGACTTTTGAAGTTGAAATGGCTCATGTAGAAAAAGAGTTGTTTTCGAGAAAGTATTATGCAGTAGGGGAGATTGGTATTGATTTGTATTGGGATAAGTCTACTTTGGAATTCCAAAAGAAAGCTTTCAAGCAACAAATACAATGGGCTAAACAATTAGGTTTAGGAATTAATATACACTGTAGAGATGCTTTTGATGAAGTTTTTGAGGTTTTGGAAAGTGAGTATGATGATAAATTATACGGAATTTTTCATTGTTTTACTGGTGATTTTGCTCAAGCCCAACGCGCAATAAATTTAAATATGAAACTCGGAATAGGAGGTGTTGCGACCTTCAAAAACGGAAAAATTGATCAGTTTTTAAGAGAAATTGATTTAGAAAACATTGTTTTGGAGACAGATTCTCCTTATTTGGCGCCTGTTCCAAAAAGAGGAAAGCGTAATGAAAGTGCTTATACCTTGTTGGTAGCTAATAAATTGGCTGAAATTTATGGCTGCTCTGTTGAAGAAATTGCAAATGTTACTACGGCAAATTCAAAGACTATTTTTGGAATTTAACGTAGAATTAATCATGGTTTGACAATTTTTTTGTTCTTTTGTGCAATAATTTTTTTATATTACATGTCAAAATTCGATAGTATTCGTCCTTATTATGATTCAGAAGTAAATGAAGCATTGTGTGCTTCGTTAAATCATCCCATGATGAAGGCTATGATGAATTTTACATTTCCTGACGTGGATGAAGAGGTTTGGAAAACGCAATTGAAAAAAACACATTCAATTCGTGATTTTCAAGTAAACTTTGTTTACCAATCCATTCAAAGAGTATTAGAAAATAGTTCAGAAGGGTTAACAACTTCTGGATTTGAAAAGTTAGAACCCAACACTTCTTATCTGTTTATTTCAAATCACCGCGATATAATTTTAGATACTTCATTGTTGAATGTTTCGTTGTATGACCACGGTTTGGTTATGACGGCTTCGGCAATAGGAGATAACTTGGTTAAAAAAGATTTTGTATTAAAGCTTTCCAAGTTGAATCGAAATTTTCTAGTGCAACGCGGGTTGTCACCAAGAGAATTGTTGCAAAGTTCAAAATTAATGTCGGAATATATCTATCATCTTTTATCGAAAGAGAATCGATCTGTTTGGATTGCGCAACGTGAAGGCAGAACAAAAGATGGTAATGATGCAACGCATCAGGGGGTTTTGAAAATGTTGGCAATGGCATCTGATGAAGAAGATGTAATTGCTTTTTTTAAGAAAGTTAGAGTGGTGCCTGTTTCTATTTCATACGAATATGATCCAACAGATGCTTTGAAAATGCCTCAATTATTGGCTCAAGCAAATGATCAGATCTATATTAAAGAAAAGAATGAAGATTTTATTACACTTTTAAGTGGGATAATAGGTCAGAAGAAACGTATTCATATCCATATTGGTGATGTTTTAGAAAAGGAATTGGATGTAATTGCGCAGGAGAATGAAAATCTTAATAAGAAGATTCAAGCATTGGCTCAAGCTATAGATTTTTCAATATTATCATCATATAAACTTTGGCCGACAAATTATATTGCGTACGATATTTTAAATGATACTACGCAATTTGCAGCGATGTATACTGAAAAAGAAAAGCAACTTTTTGAAAGACGCTTGGAGTTGAGGATTAATGCGGGGAATGAAACATTAAGAGAAGGTTTCTTGGCAATGTATGCTAATCCTGTAGTGAATAAAATGAAGTTGGAGGATGCAAATTACTAAACCCAAAATACTGCTGATTTATACAGGAGGAACCATTGGAATGGTGAAGGATTTTGGAACAGGAGCTCTCAAAGCTTTTGATTTCAAAGAACTTCTGAATAATATTCCAGAATTGAAGTTGCTTGATTGCGAAATTGCAACGGTTTCATTTGAAGAACCTATTGATTCTTCAAATATGAATATAGCAGAATGGGAGAGTATTGCTGAGATAATTGAAACAAATTATGAAGCCTTTGATGGTTTTGTTGTTTTACACGGTTCTGATACAATGTCTTATAGCGCATCGGCTTTAAGTTTTATGTTAGAAAACTTGAGTAAACCTGTGATATTTACAGGTTCACAATTGCCAATAGGTGATTTGCGTACTGATGCTAAAGAAAATTTGATTACGGCTATACAGATTGCTGCTTTGCAACAAAAAGGAAAGTCGGTTATTCAAGAGGTAGGTTTGTATTTTGAATATAAACTATACCGTGGAAATAGAACAACTAAGATTAGTGCGGAACACTTTAATGCGTTTACCTCGCCAAATTTTCCTGAATTATCGGAATCTGGTGTGCATTTAAGAGTAAATCATGAATTACTAATTAAAGGTTCGGGGAAGAAAAAGTTAAAAGTAAATACTGGATTTGATGACAATGTTGTAATATTGAAGTTGTTTCCGGGTATTAATAAAAATGTTGTTGCTTCGGTTTTAAATACTCCTGGATTAAAAGGGGTCGTGTTGGAAACTTATGGTTCAGGTAATGCTCCCACTGTGAAGTGGTTCATTGAAGAGCTTGAAAAGGCAATAAAACAAAATATTCACGTTATTAATGTGACACAGTGTAGTGGTGGGTCAGTTGCTATGGGGCAATATGAAACCAGTACAGATTTAAAAAAGATTGGTGTTATTTCGGGTTTTAATATTACTACAGAGGCTGCTATTACCAAGTTAATGTATTTATTAGGGCAAAAAGTAAATTCCAATGTTTTTAAGACAATTTTTGAGACAGCTATAAGAGGTGAAATGCACTAATAATAAGATAAATTTTTATACATGGGAATTTTTACGTTATTTAGCAACCTTGAAATCAAAAGTTTTTTTGATGGAGAGGTGTCCGAGTGGTCGAAGGAGCATGCCTGGAAAGTATGTATACCTCAAAAGGGTATCGAGGGTTCGAATCCCTTCCTCTCCGCATTAATTAATTTTTAATTTTCATAAATTATTTTATACCTTTAAACCCAATTAACTAATTAAATTTTAAGACAAAAGCGATGAAAAGATTATTTTCTATTTTGGCAATCACAGGGCTTATGACTTTTGGTAGTGTTCAAGCTCAAGATTCTACAGAAGCGGAAGCTCCTGCAACAGAACAAGTACAAGAAGAAGTAGTTGCAAGTGATGATGCAGTAGCAACTGATGACGCTACAGAAGTTGAAGCTACCTTTACACAAAAAATGAAACAACGTTTTATTGAAGGTGGGCCTGCTTTTATGGGGATTGTATTAATCTGTTTGATTTTAGGATTAGCAATTGCTATTGAAAGAATTATTTATTTGAATCTTTCTACAACAAATACAAAAAAATTAATCGGAGAAGTAGAAGAAGCATTAAATAACGAAGGTGTTGATGCTGCTAAAGAAGTATGTAGAAATACTGCTGGACCTGTTGCTTCTATTTTCTATCAAGGATTAGATAGATATTCTCACGGTATGGAATCTGCAGAAAAATCTGTTGTGGCTTACGGTGGAGTACAAATGGGACAATTAGAGAAAAATGTTTCTTGGATATCTTTATTTATCGCGTTAGCGCCGATGTTAGGGTTCATGGGAACTGTAATCGGTATGATTGAGGCGTTTGACCAAATTCAATCTGCTGGATCTATGGAGCCATCTTTAGTTGCTGGAGGTATTAAAGTTGCCTTATTAACAACTGTATTCGGTCTTATTGTTGCTATTATTTTACAGATTTTCTATAACTATATTATCGCTAAAATCGATTCTATCGTTAACGATATGGAAGATGCTTCAATTAGCTTAATTGACATCTTATCAGATTACAGTAAAAAATAATAATTAATAAGAAAATCTTGTTATGCATAAATTAACAAAAATAGCGGCTATCATATTATCTGTTTTAAGCATTGTGTTTTTGGCATTGCTTATGGCAAATACTGATAGTGCTGATAACACTTGGATATCACCGCTTATTTATATTTCATATGCAATTTTGTTTGCGTGTGTAGCTGTGGTATTAGTATTTGTTTTGAAAAATTTATTTTCAAACAAAGAGAATTTAAAACGTACATTAATCTCTATCGGTTTATTTGCCGGTGTAGTATTAATCTCGTATATCTTAGCTGACGGTTCAGATGTTGAAGCTAATGGAGAAGTGTATACTGGTGCAACTACTAAATGGGTAGGAGCTGGTCTTAACACATTTTATGTTCTTGGTTTAGTGTCAATTGGTGCTATGCTTTGGACTGGATTTACTAAAATTAAAAGATAATTATGGCAAAAAGAGAAGCACCAGAGGTAAATGCCGGATCGATGGCAGATATTGCTTTCCTGCTTTTGATCTTTTTCTTGGTTACAACTACCATAGGCGTTGATCAAGGGATTAACAGACTTTTGCCTCGTTATGAACAAGATCCTCCTCCATCGACTTTGAATGAACGTAATATTATGAGAGTCTTAGTAAACAAAGACAATCAATTATTAGTAAATGAGCAAGTAATGGAGATTAAAGATTTGCGTGAAGCTGCGATTGCATTTTTAGAAAATAATGGTGCACAAAAGTGTTCTTATTGTCAAGGTAAGAAAGATCCTAATTCTTCTGATGGGCCTGATGACGCAGTTATTTCTTTAATGAATGATGGACAAACTACTTATGAAACGTACATCGCGGTTCAAAATGAGTTGGTCGCAGCTTATTATTTCTTGAGAGATCGTGAATCAATGAAACGTTATGGAGTTTCTTATCGTGAAATGGAATATGTTTACAATGATCCAGCTTCAAAAGCAACTGAAGGATTAGTTGAAGGCTTAGAACCAAAAGTTAAAAGAATTCAAGACTTATTTCCAATGCGTCTTTCAGAAGCAGAACCTAAAAAGAACTTTTAACCCTTTAAATTTTAGAAACTATGTCTAGATTTAAAAAGAAAAAATCAGGTGGTACACCTGGGATATCTACAGCATCGTTACCAGATATTGTATTTATGCTTTTGTTCTTCTTTATGACTGCTACAACAATGAAAGATAGTGATTTAAAGATTGAGAACACATTGCCTAAAGCAAATCAGACTGCAAAATTGCATAAAAAAGATTACTTGATGTATATTTATGCAGGAAAGCCTAGTGAGCGTTACAGAGCTACTTTAGGAGCTACTGATCGTATACAATTAGGTGATAAAATATCGAGCGTAGCTGATATTAGAAACTTTGTGATTACTGAAAGAGCTGGTCGTAAGGCTGATGCAGAAAAATATCTAACAGCGTCTTTGAAAATTGACCGTGGGGTTAAGATGGGACTTGTTCAAGATATTAAGCAAGAATTACGTAAAGTAGATCAATTAAAAGTAAATTATACTACAACTCAAGGGAACCCTGTTGGTGAATAGTGCAATTACTATAATAATAAAAAAAGGTACGCAATGCGTACCTTTTTTTATTACTTTTATCTTTGTTTTTAAATTCAAACTCTTTCTAATGCTAAAAACGAAATATAAATTTGTTTTTTTCTTTTTAATCTATGTAATTTCATCTTTTGCGCAAGATTCAAAGAAGGTTGTTGCAATAGATTCTTTATTCAGAGAAGATCAGTTTTATGTAAGTGTAAGTTATAATTTGGTTCAAAATAGGCCTGCTGGATTTAAACAATTTTCTTTTTCTCAAGGTTTTACTTTCGGCTTCCTACGTGATTTTCCATTGACTAAAAATAGACATTGGGCTATAGCTCCGGGTTTTGGTTACAATTATAATAATATCAAACAGTTCATTAATTCATCTGATATTATGATTGAAGGAAGTGAAGCTGTAGCTGTCTCTGAGAATGTAAGAACAACTATTGTAAGTCATCTTGTTGATTTTCCATTAGAGTTACGTTGGCGAAATGCGACACCAGAAAGTCATAAGTTTTGGAGGATTTATTTAGGAGTAAAAGCAAGTTATGTTTTTAATGCTCAAATTAAATTAGAATCATCTCAAGGAAATGAAAAGCGAAATATTAGAGATAATCTCAATGAGTGGCAGTACGGGATGTATTTGGGAATGGGTTATAATACTTGGAACCCTTATGTGTATTATGGGTTAAATCCACTATTTAAGGATGGCTCAAAATTAAGTAATTTAAATTTCGGATTTATTTTCTATATTTTATAGCCAAAAATACCAAAGACATATTTGTGGTATAATTCCTATTAACGTGCCAATGTAAAGTTCATGTAGAGTGTGTGATTTCATATAAAGTCTAGATGAAGCTACCAATCCTGTACATATTACTATAAATGCGATGCTGTTGGTGAAGTCTGTTTTATTGTATATTCCAAGCGCATAGGAAAACGTTGCCAGTGATGTTATACCAATCATGTGTAAACTTGCCTTATAGTTCATTAAAAGGCTTAAAAAGGCAATTGTTGAGCTAATTAAACCACCTATAAAAAAATATTGTAGTTCGGGTAAAAAATGTAACGAGCTGCTAAATAAAATAAGTACTGTAAATAATACAATTTGTATGATTAGCGGTATACGACGTTCTTGTATACTTGCTTCTGTAAAAGAGGTAATTATTCCTAAAGAAACCAGTAAAAAATATAATGCAAGCGGAAGTAAGAGTGTTAATATTCCTACTTGTATTAAGGTTAAATAGATTTGAACTTCGTATGGATTGTTTTGCGAAAATAAAAAATAAAACAATGTGCCATATAGGGATATGAAAATAGGGTGAAATATATAAGAGAAAGCAGGTAATATTTTACTTAATTTCATGTTTTGTTCTAAGATCTTGATTGTTTATATTTTCTTACGTAAACGTGCTACTGGGATGTCTAATTGTTCACGGTATTTTGCTATTGTTCTTCTTGCAATTGGATAACCTTTTTCTTTTAATAATTCTGCTAATTTATCATCAGGGAGTGGTTTCATTTTGTCTTCAGCATCAATGACATTCTGCAAAATTTTCTTAATTTCTATAGTCGATACATCTTCACCTTGATCATTTTTCATCGCTTCACTAAAGAAATCTTTAATCAATTTTGTACCATAAGGTGTGTCTACATATTTACTGTTGGCTACACGTGAAACAGTCGAGATATCTAGGCCTACCATGTCAGCAATATCTTTAAGAATCATCGGTCTCAATTTGGTTTCATCGCCTTCAAGGAAATATTCTTGTTGATAATGCATAATGGCATTCATAGTAACAAAAAGTGTTTCTTGGCGTTGTTTAATGGCGTCTATAAACCATTTTGCAGAGTCCAATTTTTGTTTGATAAATTGAACAGCATCTTTTTGAGAAGCACTTTTTTCACTAGTGTCCTTATAACTTTGCAACATTTCTTGGTAATCTTTAGAAATGTGTAATTCAGGAGCGTTTCTTCCGTTTAAAAGCAGCTCCAATTCGCCGTCTACAATTTTAATGGTAAAGTCTGGAACGACATGTTCTATAGGTTTTTGGTTCCCATCATAGGCTCCTCCAGGCTTTGGATTCAATTTTTCAATTTCATCAATTCCTTTTTTGAGTTGCTCTTTCGTTACTTCATATTTTTGAAGTAATTTGTCGTAATGCTTTTTTGTGAAGGCATCAAATTGATTTTGAATAATGTCAATTGCTAAATCAATACTTTCTGTTGGAGTCTTATGTTTTAGTTGTAATAAAAGACATTCTTGTAAATCACGCGCACCCACACCAGCTGGTTCAAGCTCTTGAACTATAGTTAATATGCGTTCAACGGTTGTCTCATCGGTATAAATACCTTGTGTAAAGGCTAGGTCATCAACGATATCTTGAATGCTTCTTCTTATATATCCAGTATCGTCAATACTGCCTACAAGAAATTCAGCGATTTCTCGTTCGCTATCTTCTAGTATGAAAGTGTGTAATTGATTGAGTAAATCCTGATGAAATGTAACGCCTGCCACAAAAGGCATGCTTTTTTCTTCATCGTCATCACTGTAGTTGTTAGTTTGGTATTTATAGTCTGGCGTTTCGTCATTACTTAAATACTCATCGATGTTGATATCGTCAGTTTCAATTCGCTCATTGTCTTCATAATCATCGTAGTCATCATTAGTGTCATTAAAGTCGTCGTAATCTTCAACTTCTTCTTTTCCGTTTTCTAATGCAGGATTTTCAACTAGTTCTTCTTGAAGACGTTGCTCAAATGCCTGGGTAGGCAACTGTATCAACTTCATCAATTGAATTTGTTGAGGCGATAATTTCTGAGATAATTTAAATTGTAAACTTTGCTTTAACATTGTAATCGTTTAGTCGTATAACATGATCATTCATCAATCAAACAAATATACGACTAAACGATTAAAAAGTAAATTAAAATTCTGCGTTTTGCGGAGTTCTAGGGAAAGGAATTACGTCGCGAATATTTGTCATACCTGTTACAAATAATACTAAACGCTCAAAGCCTAATCCAAAACCTGAGTGAACTGCAGAACCAAATCTACGGGTATCAAGATACCACCATAATTCTTCTTCTTCAATTCCTAAAGCTTTCATTTTTTCAATTAGAACATCTAAACGCTCTTCTCTTTGAGAACCACCAACGATTTCACCAATTCCAGGGAATAAAATGTCCATTGCACGAACAGTTTCTTTACCAGGTTCCGTGTTTTCGTTCAAGCGCATGTAGAATGCTTTAATGTTTGCCGGGTAATCAAATAAAATTACTGGGCATTTGAAGTGTTTTTCAACTAAGAAACGCTCGTGCTCACTTTGTAAGTCAGCACCCCATTCTTCAATGATATAGTTGAATTTTTTCTTTTTATTAGGAGTAGAGTTCTTTAAAATGTCGATAGCTTCAGTATACGAAACACGTTTGAAGTTGTTATCCAATACGAAGTTTAATTTTTCAAGTAAACTCATCTCGCTTCTTTCAGCTTGTGGTTTTGACTTCTCTTCTTGAAGTAATCTTTCTTCTAAAAATTTCAAGTCATCAGCACATTTGTCAAGTGTATATTTGATAACATATTTGATGAAATCTTCAGCCAAATCCATATTAGCATCTAAGTCATTAAATGCTACTTCAGGCTCAATCATCCAGAATTCGGCTAAGTGACGTGAAGTATTTGAGTTTTCAGCTCTAAAAGTAGGTCCGAAAGTATAAACTTGTCCCAAAGCCATAGCATAGGTTTCTGCTTCTAATTGACCCGATACTGTAAGGTTAGTTTCTTTACCAAAAAAATCTTCTTTATAGTTTACTTTACCTTCTTCTGTTCTAGGTGTACCGTCAAAAGGTAATGCTGTTACTTTAAACATTTCTCCAGCTCCTTCAGCATCAGAACCTGTAATGATAGGTGTGTTTACGTAGAAGAACCCTCTTTCTTGGAAATATTGGTGTACTGCAAAAGATAAAGTAGAACGTACACGCATAATTGCACTGAAAGCATTTGTTCTTACTCTCAAGTGTGCATTTTCACGTAAAAATTCTAAAGAGTGTCTTTTTGGTTGAATAGGATATTCTTCAGGATTTGAATCTCCTAAAATTTCAATCTTTGAAACTTGAATCTCTACCGATTGTCCTTTTCCTTGACTTTCCAATAATGTTCCTGTAACAGATACAGCAGCACCTGTGGTAATTCTTTTTAAAACTTCTTCAGCAGTGTTTTCAAAATCTACAACGCACTGAATATTATTTATAGTTGAACCATCGTTTAAAGCGATGAATTGGTTGTTTCTAAATGTACGTACCCAACCTTTTGCCGTCACTTCTTGTAACGTTTTCGTGTTATTTAAAAGGTCAATTATTTTCGTGTGTTTCATTTTGTGTAAAATTATAATGCAAATATAAAATTATTCGTCTTTTCTCTTGTCTTCTTCTTTATCTTCTGCTAAAATGTCTATCGTTGGTTCGATGAATTCTTGTTCGTTTGCAATTGATTTTTCTAATGATAATAATAATGCAGGAAGCAAAATTAAATTAGAAAGCATTGCAAATAATAGAGTGGCGGCTACTAAACTTCCCAATGCTACAGTTCCTCCAAAACTCGATAATGTAAATACCGAAAAACCAAAGAATAAAACTACTGAAGTATAGAACATACTTACACCAGCTTCTTTAACCGTATTGTAAACCGATTTTTTAATTTTCCACTTGTTCGCTTTAAGTTCTTGACGGTATTTTGCCAAGAAATGAATTGTATCATCCACCGAAATACCAAAGGCAATACTAAATACTAAAATAGTAGAAGGTTTAATAGGAACTCCTAAAAAGCCCATTAATCCAGCAGTTATGATTAATGGTAAAATATTCGGTAACAACGATACAATAATCATTTTGAACGAACGGAACAAATAGGCCATTAATAAAGAAATTAATAAAATAGCAAAGAGTAGCGATAATACTAAGTTGTGTACCAAATAATGTGTTCCTTTTTCAAAAACATACGCTTTTCCAGTCATAGTAACGACATAGCGTTCTTCTGGGAAAATTTTGTCGATTTTTTCTTGTAAACGTTCTTCAATTTTAGCCATTTTATCCGTACCAATATCGCGCATGAAAGTGGTAATACGTGCAAATTGCCCTGTACTATCTACATAACTTTTCATCATATTGTCATCACCCTTTTTGGTCGAATTTTTTACATACGATAAGATAAAAGCTTCTTCTTGCTTGGTTGGTAATTCGTAATATTCGGGATTTCCGTTGTAATACGTTTGTTTGGCATATTTTACCAAATTAACGATAGATACCGGTTTTGACAATTCTGGAATTTCTTCGATTGTTTCTTGAAGTTGATTGATTTTCTTTAAAGTTGTCGACTTCATAACGCCTTTTGGACGCTTAGTATCAATCATAATCTCCAATGGCATTACCCCATCAAACTCTTCTTCGTAGAATAAAATGTCATCAAAAAAGCCTGTGCTTTTGGGCATGTCTTCAATAATACTTCCTGAAACATTGATACGAAAAATACCAATGATTCCAAAAACTAATAGTCCGATAGCTACTCCAAAAATGGCAACGTTATGCCTTTTAATGGTGTTTTCTATCCAATTGATAAACGATTTCATGTAGTTTTTGCGCAAGTGTTCCAAATGTTTTTCTTTTGGTAACGGCATAAAACTATATGCAATTGGGATAATAATTAGACATAATAAAAACAAGAAAAAGATGTTAAGCGAAGCAACTATACCAAATTCTTTAAGCAAAACACTATCAGTAGCAATAAAGGTCGCAAAACCGGCAGCAGTTGTTAAATTGGTCATTAAAGTTGCGTTACCCACTTTCGAAATAACACGTTGAAGCGATTTGGCTTTGTTTCCGTGTAATCTGATTTCTTGTTGGTATTTGTTGATTAAGAAAATACAGTTTGGGATTCCAATCACAATTATAAGTGGTGGAATGATTGCAGTTAGTACCGTGATTTCATAATTGAATAAACCAAGTGTACCAAAAGACCACATTACACCGATGATTACAATTGACATCGAAAGTAGGGTGGCTCTGAAGCTTCTGAAAAAGAAAAAGAATAGTAAAGATGTAATGGCTAGTGCAGCTCCTACAAACAATCCTATTTCATCAATAATACTCACAGAATTTAAGGTTCTGATATAAGGCATTCCTGAAATTTTCAAGTCAATACCGGATGCTTTTTCAAAGGCATCAATTTTTTCTTTACTTAAATATTTTAAAATAAAATCTTTGCGGGCAGGTGTGTTTACAATGCTTTTGTTCATGTAAATGGCAAAACGTACTGCGCCACTTTCTTTGTTGAATAATATGCCTTCGTAAAAAGGAAGGTCGTTAAAAAATTCCTTTTCCTTTTCTTTTAAATAAGTTTCAGAAATTTTGGCATTATTGATAAAAGGTTCTGTAACAAACTTCTGATTTGCAGTATCTTTTTTTAAAACTTGTAAATCTTCAATTGAAATAGAAAAATCAACCGCTTTGTCTTTTTTAATTTCAGCAATGAAGTTCTCCCATAGGGCTAAGTTTTTTGGCGTAAAGAAGGGTTCGTTTTTAAATCCAATAACGATTAAGTTACCTTCTTCTCCAAATTTATCCAAGAAAGCGTTGTATTGAACATTTACTTCATGGTTATCAGGCAGGAGATTGGCCTCTGTAAATGAAAAACGCATGTTTTTCCACTGAAGCGACATGAAAATTGTAAATATTACTAGGGTTATAAGTAAACCGATACGGTTTCTTAAAATTCTACCCGCTATATAATCCCAGAAACTGGTACTCAACCACTTTAACATTTTTGCAAAAAATTAGCTGCAAAGGTAAGTATTATTGCTTAAATAGTTGGTTTCCAAATTGAGAATTAAGATAAATTTACAAGCCTAAATCTAGAAAATAGGTAATTTTTATGGATATATTATCGTCAAAATTTGACAATTGATTTGGTCCATAGCGGTAATAAGTTGTTAAGCCAAGTCCTTTAAAAATTTTATTGGCTTCAACACCACTTTCTATAAACCCTTTTTCAAGAGATTTGAAAGGTAAGCCAATATGGTTTTCGGGGTGGTCAATTGTTCCCCAAGCAAATCGTGTAGCAACTGAAAACTCAGGATTTATTTTATAGCCAATGTTTACACGGTTAAAAGTATGCTTGAGTTGTAAAGATAAAAAACGGTCTGAGAAAAATTCATTGTAATACATGGTTTCAAAGCTATTTTTACCCGCAAACGTGATACGTTTTAGAATGGCATCTCTATTGATGTTGTTAGGTGCAATACTGTATAAATGTGTTAATGGAGCATTGCCAAAAACGATTCCTCCTTGAAATAAAACAGTACTTTTTTGACCCGATAAATATGGAATTTCGTAATAGGTTTTAAAATCTATTTTTGAAAAATTAATTTCTTTTTCTGTGATACCTGGTAAAGTTTGGGTGAATTGTAATGAAAATTTTGGGTGACGCTTTTCGTATTCAATTAAACCTAGCGGGGTTTGCATATAATTACTAAACGGGTTCCATTGAAATGATAATTGGGCTGTTGAAAGATTATATTTTGTATAGGAAACATCATTAACACTATACGTGTAGTCAAAAAGTGGCGTGATAGAATTATGTGCGATACTAAAATAAGAGCTTGTCTTAGCTAATATTTTGCTTTCTATGGATAGACTACTTGTTTTGGCATTGTAAAATGTCGAGATATTAATAGGTCGAGGGTCGTAAATTTTGAAACGTCTAGAATCGGTAGCAAAACTAGTCTGTGCAATCTCATTTAAATCGTCTGTATAGCTTGCACTCACCCAAGTTTCAGATGTTTTGTCGATGCGGTATGACGGTGTAATACCAAATTTAAAAACATCATCTTTTAAGCCATAAGCACCATAAAACGCGATACTATAATTTTCGGCAAGTTTGTCATTTGTAATCGCTCCAATTCCAAAGCGGAAACCTTCAAAATTGTTGTATTTGATGATACTTCTCAAATCAATATCAAATAGTGATACAGGGAAGTAACCGTTAATAATTTTTCGTCCAAGAAAAATACGGTCTTCAATTCTTTCTGAAACAGAAAGGCTGTCAATTGAAGTATAAGTTTTAATTTTTCTTTTGTCAATAGTATCTTTTGTAAACTCGCTCCAATATGATTTTGGTTTGTTCAAACTACTAGCTGGAACATTAATTTTAATTTGCGGTTTACTAATTTGAACTGGTTTGTTGATTTTAATGTCAAAAGGAGTGGATTCTATTTGTAAATAAGCTTGGTCACTCGTGTTGTTTTCATTATTCTGTTCAAGAGAGGCTTTGAATTTTATAGTTCCGCCTAAAATTTTTAAATCTTCTTTGTTACTCCCTTTGTGTACCTTAAATTCTCTCTTTTTTGGGAACCATAAATTTTGATCTTTTAAGTAGTCAAAAGTGTAAGTAGCATTTATGTTGACAATTCCATAAATGCGATAATATGCTTTTGAAATCGCAAAAGTCTTGGTGTCAATATAGAGCAATCCTCTTAATCTATTCGAACGTAATTTTTTAGGTTGGAAATAAATACGATATGCACTACGACCATCAACTTTTACAGTGTCAATCAAAGTATAATTGTAAAGAATACGACCATAATTTGAGATGGGATTTTGAACAGGTGTTTCTAAAATTTCAAAAGGATTTTCATATACCGAATATGAAATCAGTTTTAACCCCAAAAACTCATATATAGGTTGTTTGAAACCTGCCATACGGGTAGCTAATACGGTTTCTTTGTCGCCTTGTTGGTTGTGTTGAATTAAATTGACCTTTTCCGTTTGGTACAAATGTTGGTTTTCAATAATTTTTTTGAATTTGTAATTGGTTGAATCCAACTTTATTCTGCGTTTACCAAAAATGTTTCTTTTGTAAATAGTGTCAATTTTTGATGAAATACTATCAGGATTAGCAGATACTTGAATGTATTCGTAGTTTTTATATTCGTAACTCCCTAGTTTTTCATCTGGGTCATTCGTGTCACGATTTTCAATTACCTTTTTAATAATTTTATTAACATCGTTATCGGTATACAGTTCCTGTTTTTTCTGATTGATGTCAGTAACTGCTTTTATTAATAAGAATGTAGTTTTTGAATTGGCATAAGCAAATTTATCGTAATACCCTTTGTATTTGAAAACAATAGGTTTTTTAAAATCAGAAACGGTAATGCTGAATCTTCCTTCCCAATCAGTAGTTGTTGTTTTACCTTCATGTACAATTGTTGCAAATGAAATAGGTATAGTAGTGTCAAAATCAATAACTTGTCCCTTTATTTTTGTTTGGGAAAACAAAAATGAAGTGATTGAAAAAAAGGTTAAGAGTAGCAGGTTGCGCATTGGTAGTAATTGATGATTGCAAACTTACACAAAATAACAGTACACTTTAAAAACGTGTTTAAAATTAGTTTGTTGTAAGGTTTTTTTAATAAAAAAATCCCGATTAAATCGGGATTTTGTATTAAACTTTCATGATTTCAGCTTCTTTGATTACCAAGTGTTCTTCAATTTTCTTGATATAAGCATCTGTTAGTTTTTGAACGTCTTCTTCCGCTTTTTTACAAATGTCTTCCGAAGTTCCGTTTTTCTCTTCTTTCTTAATGTCCGTATTCGCATCTTTACGAGCGTTACGAATTCCGATTTTAGCATCTTCAGCCTCAGCTTTAGCCTGCTTAACTAAATCTTTCCTACGCTCTTCAGTTAAAGCAGGAATATTGATGATGATACTTTCACCGTTGTTCATTGGATTTAAACCAAGATTAGCAATCATGATTGCTTTTTCAATTGGTTGAATCATATTTTTTTCCCAAGGTGTAACAGTAAGTGTTCTTGCATCAGCAGCATTGATATTTGCTACCTGCGATAAAGGTGTTTGAGAGCCATAATAATCCACAAAAACACCACCTAACATTTGTGGAGAAGCTTTACCTGCTCTAATGTTTAAAAATTCTTTTTCTAAATGCGCAATAGAACCTTCCATTGATTCTTTTGCATTGTCTATTATAAAATTAATTTCTTCTGTCATTGGTATAGATTTTTACTTCAAACTTAGTAATAATTATATCGTTACTGTTGTGCCTACAGTTTTTCCTTCACACACTTTTAACAGGTTACCATCTTTGTTCATGTCAAAAACAATAATAGGTAATTTGTTTTCTTGACTTAATGTAAATGCTGTAGTATCCATTACATTTAATCCTTTTGCTAACACATCTTCAAAGGTAATGTAGTCAAATTTAACGGCATTTGCATCTTTTTCAGGATCAGCATTGTAAACGCCATCTACACGGGTACCTTTCAAAATAACATCAGCACCTACTTCAATACCTCTTAAAACAGCTGCTGTATCAGTCGTGAAATATGGATTTCCTGTTCCTGCACCAAAAATTACGATTCTTCCTTTTTCCAAGTGACGTGTTGCACGTCTTTTGATATAAGGTTCTGCAATTGCTTCAATTTTCAAAGCAGTTTGCAAACGTGTTTGCATCCCTGCTTCTTCAAGAGCACCTTGCAAAGCCATTCCATTGATAACAGTAGCAAGCATCCCCATATAGTCTCCTTGTACTCTGTCCATTCCATTACTAGCTCCTGCAATTCCTCTAAAAATATTTCCTCCTCCAATAACGATGGCAATTTCAATGCCTTTGTCGTGAATTTGCTTAATTTCTGCTGCATATTCAGCCAAACGTTTTGGATCTATTCCATATTGACGCTCGCCCATTAAAGCCTCGCCACTTAATTTTAGAAGAATTCTCTTGTATTTCATTGCGTAGTTATAAATATGCTGCAAACTTACATAAATTTACAATATACTCAAAGAGAGAGGTATTTAAGAAGTCAATTCTTCAAATGTTTTTTTAGCTTCATTATAGCCAATATCAAAAATTACTTTCATTTTCGACTTATTAGTTTCAAAAGTGCTATAATTGGAAAGTTCTTTAGGTTCAATAACCCAATCGCATAAATCAAATTTTTGATAATTTCCATGAGCCGAAAGTAATTCAAAAGCTCTAGTTGAAACCGCGCGAATTGAATTTAAATCTTTAGCCTCCACATTTTGAATGGGACTAACATAAATTCCGATTATTTTCTCGCATTGTCCTTGTAATAAATCACTTGGAAAATGATTTAAGATTCCCCCATCACTATATAAATGTCCGTTTATTTTGTAGGGAGAAAACATGCCTGGAAAAGAAGATGAGGCTAAAATAGCATCGGAAAGTTTTGTTTCCTCTGGAAAAACTTTCAGTTTTCCCGAGATTAAATCGGTAGCGGTTATTTTTACAGGTATGGATAAATCGCCAATTTTTGTTGTGCCTACTAATTTTTCAAAATAATAACGAAAGGATTCGGGGTCTACAATGCCTGGTTTTTTAAGGGTGAAATGGCGCCAATGAAAGAAAACAACTGATTGAAAAAAGTTTAAAATTTCTTCAGGTGTTTTACCAAAAGCATAGAGGCCAGCGATTATTGAGCCAGCACTACTTCCTGCAAGCATCTTGGGTTTTATTCCTTGTTCTTCTAGAAATTTTATAGCTCCCGCATGTGCAATTCCCTTAGAACCACCACCTGATAATACCAAACCAATACTTTTAGAGTTTAGATCCATTTTTTGGGTTTTGTAACATAGCTTACACTTGTTTTTCAAATTTAAACTTAAATTTGCAATGTAAAAGGTTTTAAAATGGAAAAAATATTAGCACAAGCATTTAAAAATAGTCTATCCTATTCACAATATCGTGATTTGGTTTCAACTTTAATTTCTGAAGGTAAATCAACAGGAAATACACAATCGGAAGCATTATTAAATTATTCCGAATTGAATGAAACTCGAATGAATCGTTTGGAAAAAACCATTCAAATTACTGACGAAGTTAAAAGTCAATTGCAATCTTTACAAAGAAATGTAACTTGGTTGTTGCTTTCAGAAGGTTGGTGTGGCGATGCAGCACAATTGGTTCCTATAATTCACAAAATGGCTGAAGTATCGGATAAAATTGATTTGAAAATTGTTTTGCGCGATGAAAATGATGCTTTAATGAATGAATTTTTGACAAATGGAGCAAGAGCAATTCCAAAGTTAATCATGATAGATTCTGTAACCAATGAAGTAATAGGGGATTGGGGACCTCGTCCAGAACCAGCTCGTAAATTAATTGCGGATTATAAAGCTACACATGGTGTAGTGGACGAACCTGCTAAAATAGAATTACAAAAATGGTATTTACACGATAAAGGAATTACAACGCAAAATGAAATTGCGACTTTAATTTCGGAAAAAGTGTTAGTATAGTTTTCCAATAATTTTAAGTTTGTTAGATGTGGAAATGCCTCCAGGATTACAACCCAATTGTCCTTCAGGTATTTCCATATTTAGCTGAGTATAGTAGTCTTCCCAAACGTCAAAATATTCTTTGGAATGCGGTGCTTTAAAAGTCATTGGCTCTAGCTTGAAAAATGGTTTTCCAACAGCATGTAAAAAAGCATCGTAAATCAATTCGGAACAATAATAAGCGCCATTGTCATACAGATAAGCTTTGTCGTAAGGCATCCCAACTTGTTCCAATGTGAATTGGATAGCATCAGGAATAAATTTTTGGTATTTTGTCTTAAGGCGGCCCACGAACATCGGTTTATCCGTATATTTTCTAAAAACGTTTAAGGGGGTAATTTTTACAGCTTCACCAGCTGCTTCCAATACATAGACGCTATCGTTTTTAATGTAAACCATTCCCAAATGACTGAAATCATTTCCTTTGTAACCTTTGGTAACTTGATTAATGGCGTCGCATAATGGTCCACAATCCATGGATTGAAAAATAATGTCGCCAGTTTTTAGGGTACTGTTATTCTGGGAAAAGCTAAAAAGCGAGATTAAAAAGACAATTGTAAAAATCTTAGTCTTCATTTAAAATGGATTTTTCAAAAGCTTTTGGAGTAACTGCATTTTCTACAGAGTAGTTCCCGATTTTAGTTCGGCGAAGTGCTGTTAAATGCCCGCCTGATTGTAAAGCTAAACCAAAATCGTAAGCTATAGAGCGAATGTAAGTTCCTTTGCTGCATTGAATTCTAAAATCAATTTCGGGAAGCGCAATTCGAGTAACTTCAAACTCGTGAATTGTAGTTTTACGTGCTTTTATTTCAACTTCTTCACCCGCTCTCGCATGCTCGTACAAACGTTTTCCGTCTTTTTTGATGGCTGAAAAAACAGGTGGTTTTTGGTCGATTTCTCCTAGAAATTGTTTAGTGGTTTCCAAAATTAATTCCGGAGTGATGTGTTCTGTTGGGAAAGTCGCATCAACTTCAGTTTCCAAATCATATGAAGGGGTAGTGGCACCTACTGTGATGGTTCCAGTATATTCCTTAACTTGACCTTGTATGTCAGAAATGGTTTTGGTAGCTTTTCCGGTGCAGATTATTAATAGACCTGAAGCCAATGGATCTAAAGTTCCTGCATGACCAATTTTGAACTTTTTTGGTAAGTTGTATTGTCTTTTAAGTAAATATTTTAATTTGTTAACCGCTTGAAAAGATGACCAATGCAAAGGTTTGTCAATTAAAAGTACTTGTCCTGCTAAATATTCTTCTGCCTGCATTAAATCACGGTTAGTTTTTGAATGAAAAAGTGGATTAACAATATGGCAACACCTGCAACAATTCGGTAATAACCAAAAATTTTAAAACCGTGTTTGCTCAAATAACCAATGAACGATTTAATAGCAATCATGGCAACTATAAAACCGACAACGTTTCCGATAATCAGCAGGTTTACTTGGTCTTGTGATAATTCGAATCCTGCTTTGTAATAATCGTATGATTTTTTTACCGTAGCACCTAACATGGTAGGAATAGCTAAGAAAAACGAAAATTCTGCAGCTGTTGTTCTCGATAATTTTTGACTCATACCACCTACAATACTGGCACCACTTCGCGATACACCCGGTATCATGGCCAAACACTGAAATAATCCTATTTTAAAAGCAGTAGGATATGAGATTTCAGTATTATCGGAATTGCCAAACCATTCATCAACTTTTAAAAGTAGTACTCCACCAATGATTAATGAAATTGCAACCGTTATTGGGTTTTCCAATAAACTGTCAATAAAATCACTTAATAAAAGTCCAAAAATTACAGCTGGTATAAAGGCTACAAAAAGTTTGTAGTAAAAATCTAAACTTTGAAAAAAACGTTTGAAATACAAAATGACAACCGATAAAATAGTTCCCAATTGAATAACAATCGTGAAAAGTTTCGTAAAATCATCACTAGCGATACCAAAAAAGGAAGAAGCGATAATCATATGTCCAGTTGAAGAAACTGGTAAAAATTCTGTTATTCCTTCAATAATAGCAAGAATAATAGCTTGTAAAATGTCCATGAATTATTATTTCTCCTTTTTAAAAATTGCAAAAATTACAATTCCAAAACCAATTAAAACTGTAGTTGGAGCCAAACGTATTCTTCTGAAATCAAAGATAGCATCGCTCCATTCATTTGGGTCATCACTACCACCGCCGCTCATTAAAATGAATCCTAAAGCAATCACAGCCAATCCAATTAAAAGGAATTTGTAATTTACCTTGTCAAATAAAAATTCTGGTTTGTTATTTTCCATAATTGTATTTTTTACGTTCAATTGTGTTATCGAATACGAATCAATATTAATATAAATCGTCGGTTCTTAAATTTAAGAAGCGTTGTGTAGCAAAAAAAGTACTGATGGTTGTAATTATGATACCTACAAATAAAATTCCTGCCGATACAATTCCAAGTGAGATGTAGTCTTTCGCAATTTGTAAACTCGGGAATAAGCCATCTACGTAATATACTAATCCGAATAAAGCAATAATTGCTAAAATAGAACCCGCTAAACCTAACTTGATACTTCTCCAGATAAATGGTTTTCGGATAAACGATTTGGTAGCACCTACCATTTGCATGGTTTTAATGGTAAAACGATGTGAGTAGATGGATAAACGCAACGAACTGTTTATTAATAACATGGCTACAACAGCTAAGAAACCACTGATAACTAACATCCAAAAACTAATTTTTTTGATGTTGTTATTTACTAGGTCAACCAATTGTTTGTCGTATATAATTTCAGAAACAAATTCATTTTTCTTAATGTCAGCTTCAATAATTTTGATACTGTCCGCTACCACATAATCTCCTTTCAAATTAATGTCAAATGAGTTTTGAAGGGGGTTAAATCCTAAAAATTCCATGAAATCTTTACCTACAATATCAACATTGTTTTTAGCGGCACTGTCTTTATGAACAAAGGCATACTCTTTTATGAAAAGTGAATTCTTCAACTTCGTGTCAAAGTTGCTCAAAACACTATCCTTAGCTTCGTTTTTGAAGAAAACAGTCATCGGAATATTTTCCTTGAAATCGTTGGTGATTTTTTTAGAATTGATCACAAATAACCCCAATGTCCCCAATAAGAATAATACGAGAAAAATACTGATAACCACTGAAAAATAAGAAGATATTAAACGTCTTTTTTGATAGGTTTCAAACTTTGAAGTCATAGATAGCTGTAAATTATGCGGTAAAAATAAAAAAGAAATTTGGGATATATAGAATATAACGGCTAAAGTTTTGACTTTCGTACAATAAACGTAAATTTGCAGCTGATTTTTAAAGATTCAGCGCGATTCAGCGTGAATGTTTGAATTGCGTTTTAGGTAAATTAAAAATCGCAATTAGAATAAATAAAGAATGATTAGAGTAAGCGAAAGTAAAACTCGAATAAAACCATAGTAAATCGGAATGAAATACAATCCAAACGAAATCGAAGCGAAGTGGCAACAGTATTGGTCGGAAAATCAAACTTTTGCAGCGTCAAATAATTCTGAAAAGCCAAAATATTATGTTTTAGACATGTTTCCTTATCCTTCGGGAGCAGGATTGCACGTTGGGCATCCACTAGGTTATATTGCTTCTGATATTGTGGCACGCTACAAGCGTCATCAAGGGTTTAATGTTTTGCACCCGCAAGGGTATGACTCTTTTGGGTTACCTGCAGAGCAATATGCGATTCAAACGGGGCAACATCCTGATAAAACTACAAAGGAAAATATTGCACGCTACCGTGAGCAGTTGGACAAAATAGGATTTTCATTCGATTGGAGCAGAGAAGTTCGCACTTCAAATGCGGATTATTACAAATGGACACAATGGATTTTTATCCAATTGTTCAATTCGTGGTACAATAACGATACAAACAAAGCGGAAGATATTGCAACTTTAGTGACTGTTTTTGAAAAAGAAGGGAATGCCAATGTGAATGCAGTATGTGATGATGCTATTGTTTCTTTTACAGCTGAAGAATGGAAATCATTTTCTTCAGAAGAGCAACAAAAAATACTATTACAATACAGATTAACCTATTTAGCAGAAACAGAAGTAAACTGGTGTCCTGCTTTGGGAACCGTTTTAGCCAATGATGAAATTGTAAATGGGGTTTCAGAGCGTGGAGGTCATCCAGTTATTCGAAAAAAAATGACACAATGGTCGATGCGTATTTCGGCTTACGCGGAGCGTTTACTTCAAGGTTTGGAAACTATTGATTGGACTGAATCGTTGAAAGAATCGCAACGTAACTGGATTGGTAAATCAGTAGGAGCAATGGTTACTTTCAAAGTGAACAATCATGATGCCGCTATTGATGTATTTACAACGCGTCCTGATACTATTTTTGGAGTTACATTCATGACTTTGGCACCAGAGCATGATTTGGTGGCTAAAATTACTACACCAGAACAAAAAGAAACGGTTGAAGCGTATATTGAAGCAACAGCAAAGCGTTCGGAAAGAGAACGTATGGCTGATGTTAAAACCATTTCGGGTGTTTTCACCGGTGCTTATGCCGAGCATCCATTTACAAAAGAACCAATTCCGGTTTGGATAGGGGATTATGTATTGGCAGGATACGGTACAGGTGCTGTAATGGCGGTTCCATGTGGCGATGAGCGCGATTATGCTTTCGCAAATTTCTTCAAAGGAACTAATGGTATGCCGGAGATTAAGAACATTTTCAATCAAGATATTTCGGAAGCCGCTTTTGGTGCAAAAGAAGGTTTTGAATTGGTGAATTCTGATTTCTTAAACGGATTAGGATATAAAGAAGGAACGAAAAAAGCGATTGAAGCTTTAGAAAATATAAAACAAGGTTTTGGTAAAACCAATTACCGTTTGCGCGATGCTGTATTTTCACGTCAACGTTATTGGGGAGAACCGTTTCCAGTATATTATGTGAATGGTTTACCACAAATGATAGATGTGAAACATTTGCCAATTGCTTTACCAGAAGTGGAGAAGTATTTACCAACGGAAGACGGGCAACCACCTTTAGGTAATGCTTCCGTTTGGGCTTGGGATGTTGAAAAGAACGAAGTGGTATCAAATGATAATATAAATCACACGAGCGTGTTTCCATTAGAGTTGAACACAATGCCGGGTTGGGCTGGAAGTTCTTGGTATTGGATGCGTTATATGGATGCTCACAACGAGAACGAATTTGCTAGTGCTGATGCATTGAAATATTGGGAAAATGTAGATTTATATATTGGAGGAAGTGAGCACGCAACCGGACACTTATTGTATTCTCGTTTTTGGAACAAATTCTTAAAAGATAGAGGTGTTGCACCAACAGAAGAACCATTCAAAAAACTGATCAATCAGGGAATGATTTTGGGGAATTCTGCTTTTGTTTATAGGCTTGTTTATAAGACAGAGTTATTTATAACTCTAGAGGATAATTCTAAATTAGATAAAATTATATATTCTAAGACTTTTGTTGTACCCAAATGTTTTGTGAAAAATAACAGTCAAGGTACACTGGGATTAGATGATGATAAATATTATGAAATTACTGATATCATCAAAGATGAGGTTTATAAAACGGAATTTACTAATGAGAAACTAAATTGTAAAAGTTTAACTCAGAATTTTATTTCTACTATCATAAATCCAATTCATGTTGATTTATCATGTATTAATGATATTACTTCTGAATTAGACATCGAAAAATTCAAAGCAAATCCTTTGTATAAAGATTATGCAAATGCTGAATTCATATTAGAAGACGGGAAATACATTGTAGGTCGTGAGGTTGAAAAAATGTCAAAATCAAAATATAATGTAGTTAATCCAGATGATATTTGTAATGAATATGGTGCTGATACCTTACGTTTGTATGAGATGTTCTTAGGGCCACTAGAGCAAGCAAAACCTTGGAATACTGCAGGTATTACTGGTGTTTTTGGATTCCTAAAGAAATTATGGCGTTTGTATTTTGACGACAATGGTTTGATTGTTACCAATGAAGAGCCAACAAAAGAGATGTACAAATCGTTACACAAGACGATTAAAAAGGTGACTGAAGATATTGAAAACTTCTCGTTTAATACTTCAGTTTCACAATTTATGATTTGTGTTAACGAATTGGCACAACAAAAATGTCACCATCGTGCCATTTTAGAACCGTTAGGGGTTATCATTTCACCCTATGCGCCACACATTGCGGAAGAGTTATGGAATGCATTAGGAAACGAAGGTTCTATAGCTACAGTTGACTTCCCTAAATTTGAAGCATCTTATTTAGTAGAAAGCAGTAAAGAATATCCAGTTTCGTTCAATGGAAAAATGCGTTTTAAAATTGAATTACCATTGGATTTGACTGCAGCTCAAATTGAAGAAATTGTAATGGCTGATGAAAGAACGCAAGCACAATTACAAGGTAGAACGCCTAATAAAGTTATTATTGTTCCAGGAAAGATTATTAACATGGTAGGGTAATTTCTTACAAAACACACAATAAAAGTCCAAATATTGAGTTTTATACTTTAATATTTGGACTTTTTATTTAATACTATGATGAAAAAAATTGCTTTTTTAATGGTGCTTTTTGTTGTTAACGGTTGGGCTCAAGAATATTCCTTTTTAGAAAGTACTTATGTCAAGATTTCGGGTAAAGAGTTTATGGATTTAAAGGCAAAAGATTCCACTTTAAAAGTGAATTATTTTCTGGAGAACGGGCAACGATTTGAAATTTCGTATATCGATTCTTTGGTGAAACATCGTGAAATAGGTAAGTATAAAAATATTATTTTCAAGGACTCTTTAAAAGCAAATACGGCTATTGTTTTGCATAAAAAGACTAAGGACGATGTAAAAGAAGAGCAAAAGCAATTTAAAGAGATGTTTGATACAGATAAGCAGCACCGTAAATCACTAAAAGGTAATATAGTTGAACATTTGCATTTAACTGACATGCAAGGTAATGTGTATACATTGGAAGATTTGAAAGGGAAAGTGGTAGTGTTGAATTTTTGGTTTACTAAATGTGCTCCTTGTATTAAGGAAATTCCCGATTTGAATAAAATGAAGGCTGACTTTAAAAATGATGATGTGGTCTTTTTTGCTATTACTTTTAATGAAAAAGAATTGATTGAAACTTTTTTAACGAAACATGATTTGGATTTAACAATTATACCTAAAGATCAAAAAACGATTGATCAATTCGGGGTAAAATATTTTCCGACAAATTTGATTTTGGATAAACAAGGTACTGTAGCTTATGTGAATGAGTTTTTTATGAAAGATATGATTAAAGATATGAATAAAACCATTTCAAAGTTGATTAAGAAATAAGGTGCAGTAATTGTAGTTTTTATTTTACAACATGTTTAGAATATTTTTATTTTAGTGGGGTTTAATAATCAAGTATAACAAATTATGAAATCATTTTTTTCAGCCCTTTTTTTAGGATTAGCATTTATGGGGTTTGCGCAAGAAGAAACACAGGAAAAGGACAAAGCTGTTTCGGTTGATTACTATTTTGGTATTGGACTTGCAACACAAAAGTATGACCTTAATACAAAGTTGCGAGAGTCAAATGTTGCCCAATTGAAAACGACCTATCCGCAGTTAAATATTGGTATGAATATTTTTGGAGAAAAGTTTTCAGGAGATGGAGAAATGGGATTTTTCTTTTCAAAGGATGACAATGCAACAACTGAGACTAAAAATATAGGTTTCGATGCAAAGTTTAGAGTGCATTACAATGTGTTGGTTAAAGAGAAAATTGCTTTAACGACGGGTTTAAGTATTGGGGCTTTTGCCAATACTGTTGCGATTTCATCTCGTGGGAATAGTGTTGATTTAGATGATTTGAATCCAGCCAACAATAGCGGTCTTATCGAATTACGAAACGAAATATTTTATGCAGGGCCTTCAGTTTCTTTTTATTTGTTTAACAAAAGTAAAGTGGCTTTACGTGCCAATGTTGGTTATGAAATTCCGTTTACTAATGGAAAATGGAAGTCAGACTATGCAAGTATTAATAATACCGTTAAAGAAATTGGAAACAACCGACTTGTTTTTGGGATTACCATTATGTAGCATCTTGCTTTAAAAGTGTCAAACTGTCATTTTGTAGTTTTGGAATATAATTTGCTGTAACTTTATAAAATATTGAAAATACAATAAACTATGATCGAGTATTATTTATTGATAGGAGCAATTGCATTATTTAGTTGGCTAGTAAGTGCACGTTTGAAAAGTAAGTTTGAAGAATATTCTAAAGTCCATTTACGCAATGGCATGAGTGGTGCTGAAATTGCAGAAAAAATGCTACATGATAATGGAATATATGATGTAAAAGTGATTTCTACACCAGGACGTTTGACAGATCATTATAATCCGGTTGATAAAACGGTGAATTTAAGTGAGGCTGTTTATAACCAACGTAATGCGGCTGCAGCAGCAGTAGCAGCTCATGAATGTGGGCATGCGGTACAACATGCACAGGCTTACAATTGGTTGACCATGCGTTCTAACCTAGTGCCTTTGGTTAATATTTCATCATCTTTATCACAATGGTTAATTTTGGGTGGGTTAGTATTAGGAGTTGCTTCTAAAACAGGAATAGGTTTTTACGTGGCGATAGCCGGTTTGATATTAATGGGTATTGCAACACTTTTTAGTTTTATTACATTGCCAGTAGAATATGACGCTAGTAACAGAGCGTTAGCTTGGTTGAAAAATAAAAATATGTTGAGTCAGCAAGAATATGCTGGAGCAGAGGATTCTTTAAAGTGGGCTGCACGTACGTATTTGGTTGCAGCTATAGGAGCGCTTGCTTCTTTGTTATTTTGGGCATTTAGAATTTTGGGTTCTCGAGATTAAAAAACTTAAATATAGTACTTTTTAAAATCCGCTTATGTCGGATTTTTTTATGCTTCAGCTTGTATAAAATCGACGAAATGCATAATTTAAACGCCAAAAAGTGTTAAAAAGTGTTAAAAAGTGTTAAAGTGTAAAATAAAATGACTATTTTTCGATTTAATAAAAACAGTAATTAGAGAAGCTACTGCTGAAAATCAAATTTACTAAACCCCAAAATCTAGTAAAATGAAAAAAAACAAATTAAAATCGTTTTTATTAACGGTTGTTCTGGTATCTGCATCATCCGTAATGCAAGCGCAAAACAATGAGGTTTTTTCAGAAAAATCGTCACCTGCAAAAAATATTGAAGTTAAGTTTAATTCTTTATTGGATAAATCCTCTAGTTTTAAAGAGTATAAAGTTATAAAAAAGGATTTGCTAACGGAATTCCAGCGTTCTTTTGTTTCTTTTTTGAATAACTCCAATGATAAAGTTTCCAATTTGAATTCTGCATTGGAAAAGAAGGAGACTGTAATTAAGGATTTAAACAAAGAGTTGTCAACGGTTAAGTTGCAAAATTCTGAATTGAATACTGCTGTTGACAGTATAAGTCTTCTAGGAATTCAGTTAGAGAAGGGAAATTATAATTTATTCATGTGGTCGTTATTGTTTACACTTGCATTAGTAACAACTTTCTTTGTGTATCGTTTTAAAAGAGCCAATGAAATTACAAAATATTCAAAAGGTGTTTTAGCGGATGTAGAAGATGAGTATCAAATGTTCAAACAAAATTCAATTGAAAGAGAACAAAAGTTACGCAGACAATTGCAGGATGAAATTAACAAACATAGAAAGTTAAAAGAAGTTTCATAGTTGATAGTAGTACAAGCCCCAAATTTTTAAAAGTTTGGGGCTTGTTTTTTTAATAGCTATAGTTTTCTGTGTTGTAACCTAAATAAGGTGTTTGGTGTTCGTGAAATACTACTCCAAACTTCTCGAGTTCTTCTAAAATAGGGTCGTATATTTCTTTCTTTATGGGAAGTTGAACACCGGGAGTAGTAATTTCTCCATTAAGAATTTTTAAAGTTGCAATTGCGACAGGTAGTCCCACTGTTTTGGCCATGGCGGTATAGGTTTGATCGTCCCCTAAGCACACCATAGTGGCATCAATTTGTTTTTGTTCTCCGTTTAATTCGTAACCAAATTTATGATACATTACAATCATGTCTTTATCATTAGGTTGGAGTGCCCATTTTTCGGAAAGAATTTTTTCAAGGGCTTGTGCAGGGGTAGCATCTTTTAACCCTATTTTTTGAGTTTTGTCAAATAAGCCAATTTCTACTAGTTTATCCCAAATGATATCATCTTGATCAATTTTTTGTGCATGACGTAACTTGATTTCTACAGTGTCACTTGGGTGATATGGTAGGAATAAATTGGTAAACTCACGATAAGTCATTTCTTCTGAATTGTCTAAAGTGTATGAGTCATCCGTCATTCCTAATTGAACTAAGATGTCCCATGCTCTCGAATATCCTACTCTTCTAATAGTACCACGGAAAACTGTCAAAGCGTCTTCTAATCCATAAATGCAACGGTACTTTAATGAGTCTCTATTGGCATACGCTTCAAATTTTCCATAACCTTCAACATTCAGGAATTCTGTACGACGGAATAATTTATTGTAAGGAATGTATTTGTAAGTGCCTTCTTGTATAAATTTAGCAACTCCTCCTTGTCCTGCTAATACCACATTTCTTGGGTTCCATGTAAATTTATAGTTCCATAAATTAGTGTCGCTTTCTGGAGCTACTAAACCGCCGCAAAATGATTCAAATAAAATTATTTTACCGCCTTTGTCTCTAATCTGATCAATGACTTTCATAGCACTCATGTGGTCAATTCCAGGATCAAGGCCTATTTCGTTCATGAAGATTAAGTTGTTTTCTTTTGCTTCTGTATCGAGAGCTTGCATTTCAGGACTTATATAAGAAGCGGTCACCATACTCTTTTTGAAGCGGATGCAATCTTTAGCAACTTCCATATGCATAAAAGCAGGTAGCATGGAAACTACAATATCTGAATTTTTGATTTCTTGGTGACGTTGCTCTATATTGTGAATGTCAAAAGCTATGGCTCTTGCATTGATATGGTTTTGTGCTTTTTGTTGGGCTAATGCTAACGATAAGTCGGCAATAGTGATATGTAGGTTTTCTGTTTCTGATTTGTCTAGTAGGTATTTGATTAAGGAAGAAGCGGAACGTCCCGCTCCAATCACTAAGATTTTTCTCATAGGTTTGGCAATATAAATGTAACACGAAGATAGTAAAATGTTATATTTTTTTAAAACAAATTAGTGCTAAAGTGATTATTTAACATAATTAGAATTGTTTATATTTGTGTCAAATTAGAAAAAATGGAACGAAAAATTCTTATTGTAGCCGCTATTCTTGGAATGGTTGCAATTATTTTAGGGGCATTTGGTGCTCATGCTCTCAAAAAAGTGCTTGCTGTTGAGGCATTAACTTCATTTGAAACAGGAGTGCGTTATCAAATGTATCACGCTCTATTCCTTTTGTTTATAGCTAACTCTTCATTGCTAGGTTTAAAGGAGAAAGTAATTGTTTTTTATTTGGTAACAATTGGAGTACTTCTATTTTCAGGTTCTATTTATTTATTGTCTACTAGTGTAATTACAGGGTTAAAAACTAAAATATTGGGGCCTATTACGCCTATAGGAGGAATGTTTTTAATTGCTTCATGGGGGTACTTTTTGTATGCGCTCATACTAAAAAACACTAATTAACAATACATTCTAAAATTTAATTTATAATTTTGCGTTTTAAATTCAAACAACAACATAACTAACAATTGTATGGATAATTACACTCAAAGAGCGAAAACGATTTCGTTAGAGAAATATGGAATTAAAGATGTTTCTGAAATTATTTACAATCCATCATACGATGATTTATATTCAGAAGAATTAAGTGACCATTTACAAGGTTTTGAAAAAGGTCAACTTTCTGAGTTAGGAGCTGTAAATGTAATGACAGGAGAATTCACGGGTCGTTCGCCTAAAGACAAATACATTGTAAAGGATGCTACAACAGAGAACACTATTTGGTGGACTTCTGAGAAAGCAGTAAATGATAATAAACCAATTTCTACAGATACTTGGAATGCGCTTAAAGAAGTTTCAGTAAACCAATTATCAGGGAAAAAATTATATGTAGTAGATGCGTTTTGTGGTGCAAATGAAAACACACGTTTAAAAGTGCGTTTTATTATGGAAGTAGCATGGCAAGCGCATTTTGTTAAAAACATGTTTATCCGTCCTACGGAAGAAGAATTGGATAACTTTGGGGAGCCAGATTTTATCGTGATGAATGCTTCTAAAACATCGTTTAAAGACTATGCGAAGTACGGTTTAAATTCAGAAGTTTTTGTAGCGTTTAACTTAACTGAAAAAATTCAGCTAATTGGTGGAACTTGGTATGGTGGTGAAATGAAGAAAGGTTTATTCTCTATGATGAACTACTACTTACCGCTTCAAGGAATTGCTTCTATGCACTGTTCTGCAAATAAAGGAGAAAATGGAGATGTTGCTGTTTTCTTTGGTCTTTCAGGTACAGGAAAAACTACTTTATCTACAGATCCTAAACGTGAATTAATCGGAGACGATGAGCACGGATGGGATAATGACGGTGTATTCAACTTTGAAGGAGGTTGTTATGCTAAAACTATCGATTTGAGTAAAGAAAATGAACCAGATATTTTTGGTGCAATTAAAAAAGATGCTTTACTTGAAAACGTTACGCTTGATGCAAATGGTAAAATTGATTTTTCTGACGGATCAGTAACGCAAAACACTCGTGTTTCTTATCCTATTAATCATATTCAAAATATTGTTAAGCCAGTTTCTAAAGCGGGACATGCAACTAAGGTTATTTTCTTAACAGCGGATGCTTTTGGAGTAATGCCTCCAGTGTCGAAATTGACACCAGAGCAAACTAAATATTACTTCTTGTCTGGTTTTACAGCTAAATTAGCTGGAACTGAAAGAGGAGTTACGGAACCACAACCAACATTCTCGGCATGTTTTGGAAAGGCATTCTTATCGCTTCATCCAACAAAATACGGTGAAGAATTAGTTAAAAAGATGGAAGAGCACAATGCTACAGCCTATATGGTAAATACAGGTTGGAATGGAACTGGAAAACGTATTTCTATTAAAGATACGCGTGCTATTATTGATGCGATTTTAGATGGTTCTATTGAGAAAGCTGAAACAAAAGTAATTCCAGTATTTAACTTTGAAGTGCCAACAGCTTTACATGATGTTGATTCTAATATTTTAGATCCAAGAGATACTTATGCAGATGCTGCTGCGTGGAATAAAAAAGCTGAAGATTTAGCGTCTAAATTTATCACAAACTTTGTTCAATATACAGATAACGAAGAAGGAATGAATTTAGTAAATGCTGGACCGAAATTATAATTGAGGTAAAGCTTGAAATATAAAAGGGTTTCCAATTGGAAACCCTTTTTTTATGGGGAAGAAATAAAAAAATTATTTCGATTTGTTTACTTCAGCAATGTATTTTTCTAGTGCGCCAGTCATTGAAGGTGTTCCAGGAGCTGGAGCCATAATGTCAACGCGTAAACCGTTGTCTAGTGCTTCTTTTTGAGTTGTAGTTCCGAAAACAGCAATTCTAGTGTTGTTTTGTTTGAAGTCTGGGAAATTTTGAAATAAAGAACGGATTCCTGTTGGACTAAAAAACGCTAAAATGTCATAGTATACATCTTTTAAGTCAGATAAATCACTTACGACAGTTCTGTAAAAAATACCTTGTGTCCAATCTACTTTTAAACTATTTAATGTTTGTGGAACATCAGCGTTTAATTGATCGGTGTTTGGTAATAAAAACTTCTCGTCTTTGTATTTTTTAATCAAAGGTGCTAAATCAGCAAATTCCTTTTGACCAACATAGATTTTACGCTTTCTGTAAACAACATATCGTTGTAAGTAAAAAGCAACTGCTTCAGATTGGCAAAAATACTTCAAATCTTCTGGGATTTTGTAACGCATTTCTTCGGCTACTCTGAAGAAGTGATCTACAGAATTTCTACTGGTCAAGATAATTGCTGTAAATTTACTTAAGTCAATTTTCTGAGCTCTTACTTCTTTCGCAGAAACGCCTTCAACGTGTATAAAAGGTCTAAAGTCAACTTTTACTTTCAGCTTATTTTGAAGCTCAAAATAAGGAGAATTTTCTACTTTAGGCTCTGGTTGTGAAACCAAAATTGTTTTCACTTTCAAATTTGACATATACTTTATTCTATTTTTTAGTAATCCAATAATATATAAAATAGTAAGGCGCTATTTCAAGTGTGCAAAGATATAAAATAAAATAAAACATTTTACGAGCTACATAGTTTTGATAAGTTTTTAATGTAAAAAAATAAGCGAGTCCATTAAGGATTAACAAAATAAAAATGAGTCCTATATAAAACCAAGTGTAATTCAAATCATTATAAAAAAGTACCAAATTAACTGGAAGCAAAACAAATCCTAAATATGTACGATAACTAACTTTTAACAGATTAAATTGTTCGTTAAACTCTTCCATGTTAAAAGTAGTAGCAATAATTTTTTCAATTAAGTATTTAGATAAGATAAAAACCCCTAAAAAAGTAAAAACTTGTATGTAGGCAATACCATCAGTTTTTTTGAAAATATTAAAATGGCTTAGGGTTAAAAGAATGAAAAACGAAAATGAGATTAATTGAACGAGAAATAATGAAATGGTAAAACCACTCAACATATTACTACTGTCTTTGTAGATTTTAGTATATTTATTGGAAACGGCTAGACGTGAAAATTCAACAAAACGCGGATTGAACACGTTTCGGTTGATTGCAATTATAATAAAACTTATTATAAAAAGTACTGTTGCCCAGTCACCTGAATTGAGTATACGCTCTTGAAAATTTACGTTTATCATAGTGCGGTAAATTTACAAAAAAGCAATGATTTGTATTATTATAAATTAATTAAGATATAGAGCCGATAAAAAGTTTATTTTTGTAATCTGAAAATTTACATTTATAATGTCAAAAAATATAGTTGTAATTCCAACTTTTAACGAAATTGAAAATATTGAAAGTATTATTCAGGCGGTATTTAAAGTTTCAGATGCTTTCCATGTTTTAATTGTCGATGATAATTCTCCCGATGGTACTTTTCGTAAGGTTATGGAAATGCAACACGTGTATCCTGAAACCTTGTTTTTAGAAGTTAGAAGTAAAAAATCAGGATTAGGAACTGCTTATGTGCACGGTTTTAAATGGGCATTACAACAAGGTTATGATTATATTTTTGAAATGGATGCTGATTTTTCACATAATCCAGAAGATTTAATCAAATTGTTTGCAGCGTGTAATGATGGAGCAGATGTAGCGATAGGGTCACGATATTCTACTGGGGTAAATGTTGTTAACTGGCCGTTATCGAGGGTGTTATTGTCGTATTTTGCGTCTATTTATGTTCGTATTATTACAGGTATGCGTATTCACGATGCAACGGCAGGTTTTGTATGTTATAAAAGAAATGTATTAGAAACTATTGACCTTGATAAAATAAAGTTTGTAGGTTATGCGTTTCAGATTGAAATGAAATATAGGGCCTTTGTGAAAAAGCTTAAATTGGTAGAAGTTCCCATTATTTTTACCGATAGAACAAAAGGACAGTCTAAAATGAGTGGTTCTATTATTAGAGAAGCTGTTGTAGGGGTTGTGTTATTAAGAATTAAGAATTTATTTAAAACATTATAATGAGCACTTTTTTAATTAAAAACGCGAAAATCGTTAATGAAGGTGATATTTTTGAAGGTGACGTTTTAGTAGAAAACGAGTTTATTAAAGAAATAGCCGATAAAATTAGTCCGAAATCCTCAGAATGTATAATCATTGATGCGGAAGGAAGTTATTTGATTCCTGGTGCTATTGATGATCAAGTGCATTTTAGAGAGCCAGGGTTAACGCATAAAGGAAATATAGCTTCAGAATCTAGAGCAGCTGTTGCTGGGGGTATTACCTCTTTTATAGAGCAGCCGAATACTGTCCCTAATGCAGTTACTCAAGAATTGTTGGAACAAAAATACCAGATTGCTGCAGAAACTTCTTTTGCCAACTATTCTTTTATGATGGGGGGTACAAATGATAATCTTGAAGAAGTCTTAAAAACTAATCCTAGAAATGTAGCAGGAATTAAGTTGTTTTTAGGTTCTTCTACTGGTAATATGTTGGTGGATAATCAAGAAGTATTAGAAAAGATATTTTCATCAACAAAAATGCTTATTGCGGTTCATTGTGAAGACGAAGCGACAATAAAAGCGAATTTTGAAAAATATAAAGAAGAATATGGTGATGATATTCCAATGAAGTTTCATCATTTAATTAGAAGTGCAGAAGCTTGTTATCTTTCTTCGTCAAAAGCAATTGAATTGGCAAAGAAAACGGGAGCTCGTTTGCATATTTTCCATTTGTCTACTGCAAAAGAGATGGAATTGTTTACCAATAAAATTCCATTAGAAGAGAAACAAATTACAGCTGAGGCTTGTGTGCACCATCTTTGGTTTACCGATGCAGATTATGAAACAAAGGGTAGTTTGATTAAATGGAATCCTGCGGTTAAAACACAAGTGGATAAAGATGCGCTTTGGGAGGCATTATTAGATGATAGAATAGATGTTATTGCAACTGATCATGCTCCACATACTTTAGAGGAAAAAATGAATCCATATACATCGTGTCCTTCAGGAGGGCCTTTAGTACAACATGCAGTAGTTGCTATGTTTGAAGCACATTTAAAAGGAAAAATTTCTGTAGAGAAGATTGTGGAGAAAATGTGTCACAATCCTGCAAAAATTTTCAAAATTGAAAAACGTGGATTTATAAAAGAAGGGTATTATGCGGATTTAGCAATTGTAAATTCACATCTGCCTTGGGTTGTTAAAAAAGAAAATATTTTATACCACTGTGGATGGTCTCCGTTCGAGGGGACAAATTTTAAATCAAGAATAACCCATACTTTTGTAAATGGTAAATTGGTTTATACTAATGGTAAAGTTAAAGATGTAAAAGCAGGTCAACGTTTGCTTTTTGAAAGAGAGTAATACAATGAAAAAATATATTTTCATATGCGTTGTTTTAATAGGCATTAGTTGCAATAATAATCCTATATCGAAGCCTAAAAATGATTTAGGGGAAGCAAAGATGGTAGAGATATTACATGATATTGCAGTTTTACAGGCTGCGGAAGTCTATAACGCTGAAAAGTTGATTGATGGAAATGTAAATACGACTACTTATATTTTTGAAAAGTATGGGATTGATAGTTTAACTTTTGTTCAAAATCAAAGGTATTATACCTCAAATCCTAAAGAGTATAAGAAAATATACGATGCTATTATAAAAAAGGTAGATGCTCAAAAAGCAATTGCCGATACGCTTGCAAAAAAGGAAGTTATTGAGAAAAAAACAACTTTTAAAAAATTAGATACTTCGTTTAAGCCTAAAAAGATGCGTATAGAGTAAAATATTTCTCCATGTCTGTGAAAGTAAAATCGAGAGTTGTTTGTATTTTCTCGTTGTTATAGAATATTTTTGAATGAGAGGCCTTTGCAGTTGCTTTTGTAAAGGCTCTTTTTTTTCCAGTAATCTTTGCTAAAAACCAATCGGCGCGCCATGCAAACGAAGTTAAGGTTCGGTTTGCATGTAAATAAGGGTGTTTTATATTAAGATTGTCAGCAATTCGTTTGAATAAATCTAAATAGCTGAGGTTTTCACTAACTAATGTATATCGTTCTCCTGAAATTGAACTATTCATAAGGCTCGTCATACAGTTAACTACATCTTCTACTGCTATAATTCCAATTAATCCATTAGTGTAAAAAGGATTGCCCTTTTTTACTGAATTCACAATTACACCACTTCCTTTTTCTGGAAATCCATATCCGAAAATAACACCAGGATTTACAATAACAACATTTAAACCTTCTTGAAATCCCCGCCAAACTTCCATTTCAGCTCCAAATTTAGAAATGGCATAGTCGCCGTGAAGTTTTTCAGGGTTCCATTCTGTTTCTTCAGTAACAGTTGTTTCGTTTTCTTTTGCATCACCAAGAGCGGCAATGGAACTTACATAACATAATTTGTCAACGTTGAAGTCGATGCAGCAGTTTACAATGTTTGCGGTGCCTTCGATATTGGTTTTTCGTAGTAACTCTTCGTCTTTTGGGTCAAAGGAAATTAAAGCAGCACAATGGTATACTTTGGATACATTTTGAAATGCTATAGTTAAAGAAGGTATATCGGTAATATCTCCTTTTGTCCAAATAATTTTATCAAAAAGCGATAAGTGGTTTTTGTATTGAAAAACATGGCGTACCTGATCAATACTTTTTTTATCACGGTATAATGCTTTTACTGCGTTGTTTTCTTGCAGTAAAGTTATCAATAAGTGAGAACCAACTAATCCTGTTGCGCCTGTAACTAAAATCATGCTGTAAAAATAACAAACTTTTAAATATATACTTTTAAACTTTTAATGTAAAAGCTATCTTTGCCTAATAAATAGTAATAAAGAAATGAAAAATTTAGTAGAAGAACTACGTTGGAGAGGTCTGGTTCATGATATGATGCCTGGAACTGAAGAGCAATTGCTAAAAGAGTCTACTACTGCATATATAGGTTTCGACCCAACTTCTGACTCCCTACATATTGGTAGTTTAGTACCTATCATTTTATTGCGTCACTTGCGTAATTTTGGACACAGACCTATCGCTTTAGTGGGTGGGGCTACAGGTATGATTGGAGATCCTTCAGGAAAGTCGGATGAACGTAATTTGTTGGACGAAGCTACGCTTACTAAAAACGTAAACGGAATTAGAAATTTACTTTCACGTTTCTTAGATTTTGATGCGACTGATGAGAATGCTCCAATTTTGGTAAATAACTACGATTGGATGAAAGAATTTTCATTTATTGCTTTTGCTCGTGATGTTGGAAAACGTATTACAGTTAATTACATGATGGCAAAAGATTCTGTAAAAAAGAGATTTGAAAGCGATGGGGCTGGAATGAGTTTTACAGAGTTTACGTACCAGTTAATTCAAGGGTATGATTTTTACCATTTGAATAAAGAATACAACTGTTTGTTGCAAATGGGAGGAAGTGATCAGTGGGGTAATATTACTACAGGAACAGAATTGGTACGTAGAATGAATGTCGATAGCGAAGAACGTTCCAAAGCATATGCAATGACATGTCCGTTAATAACAAAAGCTGATGGTTCAAAGTTTGGAAAATCGGAAGGTGGAAATGTTTGGTTGACTGCCGATAAAACGTCTCCTTACAAATTTTACCAATTTTGGTTGAACACTTCAGATATTGATGCTGAGAAATACATCAAGATTTTTACTTTCTTAGATAAAGAAACCATTGAAGCGTTAATTGCTGAACATCATGAAGCGCCACATTTACGAGTATTGCAAAAGCGTTTAGCAGCCGAAGTTACATTGTTTGTGCATTCTAAAGAGGATTTAGATAATGCTATTGCTGCTTCTGGAGCTTTCTTTAGTCCGAATATGGATGAGTTGAAGAAATTGGATGAAAAGACTTTTTTAGAAGTATTTGATGGTGTGCCTATGGCTGAGCTTTCAATGGTTGATTTAGAAGAAGGATTGGATATGATTGCTGCAATGGCTGCCAAAACGAATTTCTTAGCTTCAAATGGAGAAGCACGTCGTGAATTGAAACAAAATGCTATTTCTTTAAACAAAGAAAAAGTGAAAGAAGATAGAATAATAACAAAAGAAGATTTGATTAACAACCAGTTCTTGTTATTGCAAAAAGGAAAGAAAAATTACTATGTAATTCGCATTAAATAACCATAAGGTTACAACCACGAATATCAGAATTATCAAAACGTCCCAACACTTCGAAAGAATGGTTGGGATATTTTTTTCCCAAATCTTGAGTAGCAATAAAGGAGCAAGAATTGATATTGGCTAAATCAATTACGTTTATGCCTCCTGTTTTTCCTTCCGAAACATAGGTTAAAGCATCTTCAGTGTCACGGATTAAAATTTGCATCCAAGGCGGGCATTCAAAAACACCATTTCCGAGAGAATAGGCTTGTGATAAAAGCTCTGTCATGCCGTATTCAGAATGTATTACCGGCACACCAAATCCCTCACAAAGTAGTTGATGTAATTCTTCACGAATCATCTCTTTGCGTTTGCCTTTCATGCCTCCCGTTTCCATAATTATGGTGTTTTTTAATTGAAATTGTTGTATTTCAATTAAATCCAATAAAGCATAGGTAACACCAATTAACAATACATTTTGTCCTTCATTGTCTAGTTGAATCAATTTGCTAGTTAAATCGTCAAAATTGTTGAGGTAAAAACCAGAATCAGGATGATTACTTGAAGTGATTAAATCTTCCACCATATAGATCAAAGATGAGCCCTCACGCTCCAAATAAGAAGGGAGTAATGCTAAAACACAGTAGTCTTCAATATTACCGTAAAATTCCGAAAATCCATTTCGGTAACTTTGTTCGTAAATTGAAATATCTGTTACTGGGTGTTTACTAGTTGTCATTCCAGTAGTACCGCTACTAGTAAAAGTCTGTTGAATTGCAGCAGTTGTACTTACGATTTCGTGTGTTTTAAAAAATTGAATGGGTAGAAAAGGAATATCAATTAGTGATTTAACATTTGATTTATCCTTTTTTAAATACTGACAGAATTGCTGGTATACCAAGTTATTGTCAAATTGATAACGGAACACTTTAAGTGCTATTTTTTCAAAATCCTTTTTTCCAGAAATCGTAAATATGTCAGTTTGTGGTATCAAGTTTTTTTTACAAAGCTATAAAATAAAAAAGGACCAACAATTTGTTGATCCTTTTTTGTAATAATTTAATGTGATTATTTCACAACTAATTTTCTAGTTGCAGTAGTGCCTTCTTCGTTAATTTTAACAAGGTAAATTCCGCTTTCTAAGTTTCCGATGTTAACGGTGTTGTTTGCAACAATTGCATCTAAAACTTGCTTGCCTAAGATGTCAAAAACTTGAATTTGCTTTGCTGAATTTTTGTCAGATATGATGTTTAAAATATTTCCAGAAATTGGATTTGGATACATTTGTAAACCATTAATTTTGTCAAATGATTTTGTTGACAGTGTTACGTCAGCAATTGAACGCGCAACTACTTGTGCGGTTCCGTTAAATTCTGTAACTAAAACTATTCTATTTGCAGCTCCTGAAGGGATTACTTGTCCGATGTAATTTGATTCATTGAATAAAGTTCGGAACACAATGTCGGAACCATCATTAAGGGTATAATTTGTTCCAGAAGCAAAAACAGTAGATCCATCTGCTTCTGTAAAGCTTGCAGTATTTATTTGCACCAATTCGCTTTCATATGCTTCAATATTGGCACTGATAGCACTTGCGGTTACAATTTGAGGTGTTACCGTATTTCCAGAAGAAACTACAGTTGCTGCCTGTAAAGGTATTAATTGCAATACGCCGTTGAATTCTGAAGTAGAACCAACCAATGACGAAAGAGCATCACCTTGAATAGGTCCAGATGCAAAAGGCATAATGCCATCGTTGTCGTCAATTAATATTGCAGCACTTGAATCTTGAATGTATTTTTGATTTCGTATGTTTCTTGAATAAGTAATTACTGGATTCGTTGATATTTGATAGTATCTTCCAGTGCCGTTTGTAATAACATCTGCTCTTAAAGCGGCAAGATCAGCTACAGTATTTAAAGTAGCAATTTCGAAATCTACTGTGGCATTAACTGCCGGTGTAATGGCGACATGACTATTATCTACTAATTCTACATATACGGTATAAGTGTTACCCGGAGTTACTGCTAAAGCTATAGGTGCTGTATCATATTTCATAGTCATGGCAGGAGTGCCTCCATTTACAGCTACTGTGTAGTGAATGTGACCGTCTATTCCAGATCCTGGGTTGCCAACTATAAAATTTGAAATTGAAAGTGTAATGTCAACATTCGAAACGAGCGGGTTAAATGTTGTATTGTTTATAGGAGAAGAAATTACTAATGAAGGTGCTGTAGAACAACCATTATGTGAACCTATTTGTCCCCATTCTGTATCAATTGCGTATACATCCCATTCTGAAGTGGCATCATCTGTTCCAAATGAACTTAATGCGACTGGATTTGGACTACATACAGAAGATTTTCTAACTAATGTATGATTTAAAGTTCCGTCAGATGTACTACCAACAGCCCAGGTAGTTCCGGGATCAAAACCAATTTGTCCTATTACATCAATTATACTTCCTAATTTTAATAAAGCAATTGCGTCATCTCCATTAAAATTACAGGTCGATGAACTACTATCACCTGCGCTTACAATAGAGGCGTTAGATGAACTGTTATACAGTACATAAACATCACCAGCTGCTAGCATTGTGCCAGCGGTAAAAGTTTGAGTGTTTGTTGCAGTTGTAGCTCCGTTAGCATATAATTCAACTGAATAATCCGCTAAGTCAACACTAGCATTAGTTCCATTGTATATTTCTAAGAATTTATTATTCGATGATCCTTCGCCATACATACTAAAATAAAGATCTGTAGCTTGACTGAAAGAAAGTGTAGAAATAAATAAAAAAGTAAAAAAGTAAAGTTTTTTCATTTTTAACAAAATTTACGTATTAGACACACAAATATAACAATATTAGTTATATGCATGCATAAAATTAACGTGAAATTACCGTTAAAAAATGGAAGAATAGAAATGTAATTAGTTGATAATTAATTTTCTGGTGGCAGAAGCTTCTCCTTCTTTAACCTTTATAAAGTAAACACCAGGTGTAAGTGCACTGATATTTATTTCTTTTGAAGAGGTGATAGTTTCAAGGACTTTTTTTCCTAAAACATCAAAAATTTCAATTTTTTTATCCAAGGAACTTTTAGTCGTAACATAAATTTTACCAGAACTTGTAGGATTTGGATAAATGTTTAAGCCTGCAATAGTAGGTTCTTGTGATTTATTCGTAGCAACACCTTTACTTTCTTGTGATAGAACATCGAAAGAAAGTAATGAGAAAAACAGTAAAATAATATAAAAGTAGTTTTTTGCCATTTGGTTACAAATAATGTGTAAAGATAATAATTTTTTAAAAGCAAAATCAATGCCAAAAGAAAAATCCCTCATAATGAGGGATTTTAACTTTAATTTGTATGTTTATTACAAACCTACCGTCCAACCTTGAGTCCAAGAAGGAGCATCAGCACCATTACCAGCACCAGTGTTGTTTGCTTCTACAATGTAAGTTGTATTTACTCCAACATATTCTGATTTATCTGATTCTGCTGTTCCAGTGATGTTGAATTGAATTGGATTAAAAGTGATGAACCCATTATCAATATTAGCATTTGCAACTGGATCGCCTGTAACATTTTTAATTTTTAACCCCTTAGCAAAACCATCAATATAGATGTTTGAAGCTGTCCAGTGACCAGCACCTTCTTTTAAATACATTCCGTGTTCTTCTCCAGCTAAAGCTCCTTTAACAATTGAAAAGTTTTTCAAAGTTGCATTTGTAGTAGGTAATGCTGCACCGTTATCACCGTTGTTCGAACCTTCAACACCTGCTTTAGCAACATCTTTAATATAAACGTTTTCTAAAGTTCCTGAGAAGCCATCAGCAAAGTCAATAGCATCATCCTCACTGTGTAAAGCAACAAGGTTTCTTGCATTTACCGAACCTCCGAAGAATTCTATACCATCATCACCACTTTTATAAGCTTGTACATATTCGAAAACTGTACCAGATCCTACAGCAAATAAAGACACTCCATTAAACTCTTTATCTGCGTTAAAAGCAGCACCTGTATATTCCACTCTTAAATAACGGATAACACCAGAACTATCTGTGTCGTCATTTCCACCGTAAGTTAAATCAGAAACCTCTGCAGTTGCGCTCTCTCCGTTTGATCCTCCTTTATTTGTTTTGGCTTTACCACAAATCACTAATCCTCCCCAGTTACCTGTTTCAGGGTTAGCACTTCCACTAGTCATAACAACTGGGTTTGTTGCTGTTCCGTTAACATATAATAAACCATCTTGTGCAATTGCTATATAAGAAGCAGTTCCTCCAGTAGCCTCAATTCTTGTTCCAGCAGGAATCGTTAATGTTGCACCGGCTTTTACTACAAATGAACCAGTTAATTTGTACACTTGGTTTGCATCTAATGTTACTGCTTGACCAGCTGTTAATTCTCCTTTGAAATCTTCCGGATTAATAGTAACAGTGTTGTCTGGAACAATTGTTTCATCTTCGTCTCTTGAACAAGAAACAAAAGTTAAAGCTGCAATAGCTAATGTAGATAAAAGTAATTTTTTCATTTTTTGTGTTATTTAATTTTGATAAGACAAATGTATAATGTCTATGCTATTAGAGTTTTACGCTAATGTTATGAGTTTATTAAAAATAATTAGAGAGGTTTTAAACAAAACCTCTCTAATCTTTATTAATTGTTAATTAAATGTTTTAGAATGTGTATTTCATTGATAGACTGAAGTTTCTGCCTTTTTTGTATGAATCAACAATTACATTTTGTATTTCTTGTTTTCTTTCAATTGTAGGATCTAGTAAGTTTTTAGCATTGAAACCAAGACCCAGATTTTTGTTAAATTTAAATTTAAAAACAAAGTCTAAAGTAATAACTTCACTGTCTACTAAGTTTCCTTTTTTAGATGAACCAAGTGAATATACTCTGTCTGAAAAATATGCTGCAGCAAGAGTAGCAGAAAGCGATTTTTCTTCTGAAAAGTCTTTGCTGAATCCTAAGTCCATATTGGCTAATAAATCTGAAGCACCTGTTAATCTTGAATTCTTTTCAGTAAAGAAAGCAGTAATAGTACCATTAGTTTCTCTATTTACTTTAGCGGCATCAAGATCTTGATCAGTGTTAAGATAAGATACATTTACCCCAAGATTTAAATTTGTTTTTTTATTTGTGTTAGTATTTTCCCTAGTAAAAAGATTTTTACGTACTTCAACTTCTGCACCAATACCGGTAGCTTTTTCTCCTGAGTTTGCCCATGAAATGTCGTTTGTTGCAGAAGCTACAATAATTTCATTAATTGGATTCTGAATGTATTTACCAAAACCTGTTACAGAAACAACTTCACCGTTTTTAGGGAAATATTCCCATTTTAAATCGAAGTTATAGTCGGTAGAGTTGTATAAAAATGGGTTACCGAAATAGCTTTGTCCTACTTCCTCAAATAAGAATGGCGCTCTCTCTTTAAATTGTGGTAAAGTATACGTTTTACTAGCTGCAAATTTTAAATTCTGTTTTTCTGATAATTCATATTTTGCAGTTAAACTAGGAAGATACTCCATCGTGTCAGACTTGTTTTTGCCTTGTTTTAAAGAAGTGTCATAAAAAATATCTTGAATAATGTATTCTGAACGGAAACCTCCAATTACAAATAATTTAGGAGTGAATTGGTATTCAATAGCACCAAAACCTGCAGATATAATTTGTTGACCGTTGAAATTTTGTGGTTTCAGAGCAATCGGGTTTGAATAATCTCCTCTAAAGGTTCTGATGGAGAATAATCCAGCGTCTAAGTTGTTTTGGTTGAAATAACCGTCAATATTGTTTAAATCAATTGTAGGTTGTGCTATGGTTCTACTTATTGCAAAGTTAAATTGTGTAGCGTCAAAATTAATTTCTTTGTATCTAGCACTATATCCTGCTGTGAATTTTCCTTTGTAAGTATCATCATCTTTTTTACCAAATTTATAAGATAAAGCAAAGTTACCGGCTAATTCATCATCTGTCATTTCTTGGAAAAATCTGTGGTTGTCAGCTTGGTTTAGGTTTGATGGTACTAAAGGAGATGAAGGGTCACTTTGAACACTAGGAGTAAAAGTATTTTGCATACGATCTGGAATAACATTTGTTAACATGTTGTATGATAATCCCCAGTCGAAAACAGTTCTCTCGCCAAATTTATGCTCCCCTAATAATTGATTTACTAACAATGAAGTTCTGTCAAAAGTGGATCTTCTTACAAAACCACCTCCTTCTGTAGCGTTATCAAATATGTCTAAAACCCCTGTGTATTCTTCGTGCTTTTGAGAGGTTGAATTAATAAACATTGAGTTAATTCTCAAGTTATGGTTATTATTAATTTTGTAATTAATATTAGCCATTGCATTTGAACTTGTTGAATAATTGTAAGACATTCTGTAAAGGTCTTTTTTAGCAATTCCTTGACTAGCTTCAACACTTCCTCTTCTTACCCCTTCTGTAAAGTTGTAATTGTTATCGAATGATGTGTTTAAGAAGAAGCTTAATTTTCCGTTTGCTCCTACATCAAATGAATCTCCACCTAATATGTACAAAGAACTTCCAATAGGTGTAGCTCCATTTTTATCCCAACTTGTACTAAAATTATATCCGCCTAGTGGGTCGTTAGGTATTCGCTCGTTGCTAAATCCATGAAAGTTAGGACCATCTTGTAGGTAAAATTTATTTTGGTTCAAGGCATTAGAATTACCTGAGAATCCTGTTCCGATTTCTAGTAGTCCAGAACCTTTATAATTTTTAGAAACAATATCAACATTTGCTCCAGCAAAATCACCGTAATTTTTATAATTGTATGTTTTGTCAATACCTATATATTCTACAATGTCAGTTGAAAAGATATCAAGACTTATGTTTTTGTTAGAAGGATTGTTTGAGGGTAATGGTAATCCATTTAGAGTTGTTGAGTTATATCGATCTCCTAAACCTCTTACATAAATACTACCAGAACCTTCTTGCTTAGAAATACCAGTTGTTTTGGCAACTGCAGCGGCAACATCGCTGATACCTTTTTTAGAAATTTCTTCAGCTCCAATAGCTTGCTTGATTTCTACCGCTTTTTGTTGTTCTTGTAACAGTGCTTGCTCGCTTTCTTTTGTAACAGTATGTACAATAACAACATCGGCAAGTTGAACGCCATCGGCTGCTAAAGTATAGTTGATAACTTTATTTTCTTTTGCTTTAATCGAAAATGGAATTTCTTTAGTTTCGTAACCTAAATAAGCAATAACAAGTGTATAGCTTCCTGGTTTTAATGATATAGAGTATTTCCCCATATCATCTGTAGAAGAACCAAAAGAGGTGCCTTTAATCGTCACGTTTGCAAAAGGTAATGGTTCTTCGTTAAATTCTTTGTCTAAAATTGTTCCTGTAACCGTTCCATTTTGAGCAAAAGAAAAGCTACAGATAAATAGTAATACGAATAAAAATTTAAGTTTCATGTTGTGTATTTAATTTTTTGCAAAGAAACCCTGTCCAAGTTATTGCAATGTTACTTGCAGGTTATAAAAAAGTTCCGCAAGTGTTAGTAAATCGTTAACTGATTAAATAATTGTTAACACCTTTATACTTTTTATATTATCTTTACCTTTACCATCGAAAAACAACAAAAGAAGCATAATGAAAAACAAAGAAATTAAGATCTTATTAGTTGATGATGAGCAAGATATCTTGGAGATTGTAGGGTATAATCTTTCACAAGAAGGGTATCAAATTGTTACGGCATCTAATGGGAAAGAGGCAATTGTAAAAGCAAAAAAGGAGTTGCCTAATTTAATTATCTTAGATGTAATGATGCCAGAAATGGATGGTATTGAAGCTTGTGAAAATCTTAGAAAATTACCAGAGCTAGAGAATACAATTATTACATTTTTAACGGCTAGATCAGAAGATTATTCTCAAGTTGCCGGTTTTGATGCTGGAGCAGATGATTATATTCCGAAGCCGATTAAACCAAAAGTATTGGTAAGTAAAGTAAAAGCGCTTTTACGTCGTTTAAAAGATCAAGAAGAAACAACGGATACTTTAAAAGTAGGGGATATTGAAATTAACCGTGAAGAATATAAAATTATTCGTCAAGATGAAGAAATTGTATTGCCACGTAAAGAATTTGAATTGTTTTATTTGTTAGCTACTAAGCCAGGAAAAGTTTTTACACGTGAAGAAATTTTGGATAAGGTTTGGGGTAACGAAGTAGTTGTTGGTGGGAGGACGATTGATGTTCACATCAGAAAACTACGTGAAAAAATTGGCGATGAGTTTTTTAAAACTATCAAAGGTGTAGGTTATAAAATTGAATTTTAATGACCATAAGTTTTAAAAAATCATATAAGTTTGCTTTAAAATCCTCACTATACATATTCCTTTTTGCTATAGGAGGATTATTTTTATTGAATAAGTTTTATATACAAACTGATTTTTGGCCATTATTGTGTTTTGCAATTGGCTTATTCGTTTTTTCCTTTTTTGTTTTACAGTACCGTGTGGAGCGTTTCATATACCGACGTGTAAAACGTATATATGATGATGTGTCCCTTTTGGAGAATGCATCATTTCGCAATCAGCCTGTAACCACAGATATGGCTACATTAACCCGTGAAGTACAAAAGTTTGCACGCGATAAAAAAATAGAAATAGAAACTTTAAAAATTCGAGAAGAGTATAGAAGAGAATTTCTTGGAAACGTTTCACATGAATTGAAAACACCTTTGTTTACCGTTCAGGGGTATTTGCTTACGTTATTAGATGGTGCTATGGAGGATAAGCAGATTCGTAAGAAATATCTCCAACGAGCTGAAAAAGGAGTAGAGCGCCTTATTTATATCGTTAAAGATTTGGACATGATTACCAAATTGGAAATGGGTGATATTAATATTGAATTGTCTGAATTTAATATTATTGATGTTGTTCAAAATGTTTTCGATTTACTTGAAATGCGAGCTGCAAAGAAAAATATTTCTTTGGTTTTTGATACCAAATACAAGTATCCTATTAAAGTCATTGCCGATCAAGAAAAGATACAACAAGTGGTCACCAACTTGGTTGTGAATTCTATTAAATATGGCAAACAAGGAGGTACTACGGAAGTAAGTATTGAAGATTTAGTCAATAATAAAGCGATTGTCAGAGTAACAGATAATGGAGAAGGAATTGCGAAATCAAATATTCCAAGATTATTTGAACGCTTTTATCGCGTTGATAAAAGTGGTGCCCGTAGCGAAGGCGGCTCGGGATTGGGATTGGCCATTGTAAAGCATATTATTGAAAGCCATAACGAAAAAATTTACGTTGAAAGTGAATTTGGTGTGGGCTCGGAATTTTCTTTTACTTTAGAAAAGGCGAAATAGAGTTTTCCAACTAATGTTTGTTGGTACAGTATTTAGTCCTTTGTACAAATCAATACTATCCAGTCTTTCAATTTTAAAACTATCTTGATGGCAGCTTGGCGCTATACGTTCTGTTTTTAATTTACGGGCTAGATATTCTTGTTCGTATTGTCCTGGAGTAGGAATAAAAAAGGCTTTTTTGCCTAAATGTGCTAAATCCATAATGGTAGTATAGCCCGAGCGACACAGTATTTTTTCACTTTCATTGAAAGCAAGTTCTAGTTGCTCGCTATCCATATAATTATAAAAGGTAATGTTGTCAACAATCTCTACATGTTGTTTAACCTCTATTTTTCCTTTGATAAAAAGTACAGGCTTGTCGTATTTCTGTAATTCCAAAATTAGTTTTTCTTCCAAGAGTGTACGTTGCGGTTCGGGTCCTGACAATATCACCATAAGTTGATATTTAATAGGAGTCACTTTTTTATGCAATCGGCTTAATGGACCAATGTAGCGAATGTGTTTGAAAGGAATATCTAAGTGCCCTAGTTTTCCCGATAAGTTTGGTGAACCATCAGTGTCAGGTACCCAGCATTCGTTATATTTATTAATGTAAATGTGGTGTAATTTTGTCGTTAACCAAGATGTGTTCCCAGTCAGTACTCTAAGCTGGTGTGTTATAAATACCGATGGTACTTTTTTTGAATGTACGCCTAAACGATTGTCTGAAATGATGCCAGATATGGAATATTGGTCTATCCAAGCGTCTACTGTTTTACGTTCCTTACTGATGCTATTAACTATTTTAGGAAGTTGCGTCATAAGCTTCCACTTGAAATTTATACCTTTCTTAGCATATTCGATGTCATAAGAAGGTAATTCCAAGGCAAGTAAATGCGGAAATTCTTTTTTTAATAGACCTAAGGCATCTCCATCAGATGCTAAAATAGGCTCAAAATTAGCTCCTTCAAGAGCTTTAATAATTGGAATACAACGTGTAGCATGACCAAGTCCCCAGTTTAAAGGTGAAACTAATATTTTTTTCTTTACCATCTTTTTTGTAGGTCGTAAGCACTTTATTGTAAACTTTTAATAGTAGATAGGCTTATCAAAAGTAATAAAAGCAAAACTTTTTTTTCTTAATTAAAATATAACTTTTCCGTACAACAAAATAAAAATTAATTAAGTTCTTTTATATTTCCTTAATTTTACCAAAAAATTAAATTTATTGTGGGAAGTAAGAATAAATTAAAAAGATTCAAGGAAAACGAAACGTTTTCTAATGTTTTTCAACCAACACGCGAAGAGGTCGTAAGCGACCAGTTACCATTAAAGGGGAAGTGGAGAAGTGATTTTTTCAAGAACGATAATCCTATAGTCCTTGAATTAGGATGTGGAAAAGGGGAGTATTCGGTTGGTTTGGCTCAATTAAACCCAAATAAAAACTTTATAGGGATTGATATCAAAGGAGCACGTTTCTGGAGAGGTGCCAAAACCGCTGTTGAAAATGGGATTGAAAATGTTTGTTTTTTACGAACACAAATTGAATTGATTAATCACTGTTTTGAAGAGAATGAAGTGGATGAAATTTGGATTACTTTCCCAGATCCGCAAATAAAGTATAAGCGTACAAAGCATAGAATGACAAATTCAGAGTTTTTGAAGAATTACAAAAAAATTCTAAAACCAGATGGATTAATGCATTTGAAAACGGATAGTGAGTTTATGCACGGTTATACATTAGGGCTTCTTCACGGTGAAGGACACGAAGTGATTTATGCCAATCATAACGTTTACCGAAACGAAGGAGCTCCTAAAGAAGTTACGAGTATTCAAACGTTTTATGAAAGTCAATATTTAGAACAAAATAAAGCCATCACCTATATTCAATTTAAAATAAAAGAATAATGGGCTACATTTTGGACTTTTTTCTAGGGTATTTGGTTGCTTTTGTCGGATTTATTGCGCCTGGAATGTTAAACGTTTTAGCCGCAAAAATCAGTATAACCGAAACAAAAAAAGCCGCTTTGTTGTTTATTTTTGGGACGTTGACAATCGTATTTGTTCAAGTGTTTACAGGGGTTTATTTTGCTAAGTTTTTAGACAGTCATCCTTCGGTAAGTAATACACTGAAAAAATTTGGAACGGTAATTTTTGTAATGCTTACCTTAGCTTTTTTATACAATGGTTTTCGAGTGAAAAAGCCAAAGCAAGAAGTAGAAATTAAGTCGAAACGAAATCGTTATGTGTATGGATTAATAATGGCTAGTTTTAACATGTTTGCGATACCTTTTTTTGCTATTTCAAGTTTAACTTTAGCTTCAAAAGAACTTTTCGATTTTTCATTACTTTCCATTTTTATTTTTTCAATTGGAGCTGTATTGGGAACATTTACTATTTTTTATAGTTATGCTGTTTTTTTTAAGAAAATAGAAAACAGAGTTGATCTCCTTATTAATAATATCTATTTCATTTTGGCAGCATTTACTGGAATTATATCAATTATGTCAATTTATAAGTTAATGCAAGCTTAGGTTGAATGCCATTGAAAAAAATAATGATAATTTTTTTGAACGTGTATACGAAGTAGCCCGTAAAATTCCTTATGGAAAAGTAACAACCTATGGGGCAATTGCAAAATGTTTAGGAGCCGCTCGTTCTGCAAGAATGGTGGGTTGGGCCATGAATGCAAGTCATACTATGGATGATGTCCCTGCGCATAGGGTGGTTAACAGAAAGGGTATGTTAACGGGTAAACATCATTTTGAAGGAACTAATTTGATGCAACAATTATTGGAATCAGAAGGAGTACTCGTAAAAGATAATCAAATTATTGATTTTGAAAAGTATTTATGGATTCCAGAAATTTAATAACTACAAAAACAAAAATCCGCTTATTAAGCGGATTTTTTAATTAAATGAGAAAAATTACTGTGCACTCCATCCTCCGTCTAGTGTGAAATTTGTGCCAGTTATCGTTTGCGCATCATCTGCAGCTAATAATAGTGCCATTTCTCCAATTTTTTGAATTGGAATGAAATCTTTAACGGCTTGTTTTTTTAGCATTATCTTTTCAATCACTTCTGTTTCTGACAAGTGATGACTTTTTGCTTGATCTTTTATTTGATTATCTACCAATGGGGTTTTTACATATCCAGGGCAAATTGCATTACAGGTAATGTTGAAAGGAGCACCTTCGAGCGCTAATACTTTTGTTAATCCTATCACTCCATGTTTAGCTGTTACATAGGCCGATTTAAATTCTGATGCACGAATACCATGAACAGATGAAATATTTATAATTCGTCCAAATTTATTGTTTTTCATATGTTTCCAAGCCGCTTTCGAAGCATAGAAAACTGCATTCATATTGATAGCAATGATTTTTTCATAAGTAGCATTTGGAAATTCATCAATAGGTGACACGTGTTGAATTCCGGCATTGTTAATTAATACATCAATTCTACCAAATGTATTTACGGTTAGTTCAATTAATCTGTCAATATCTTCTGCATTTGTCAAATTGTGATTGGAGAAATGTGTTTTGATATTGAATCTTTGAGCTAATTTTTGAGCAATTTCTTTTCCATTTGCTTCAAGACCATGTAACATAATTTGATAGCCTTTTTGCGCAAAACTTTCTGCAATTCCAAAGCCTATTCCGCTTGTACTACCTGTTATAAGTGCTGTTTTAGTCATGTTGTAAGAAATTTAAAACTGCCTCGTTAAAAGCTTTTGGTTGATCCATTAATACCCCGTGACGCGAATTTTTAATAATACACAATCTCGCATTTTGCATTTTGCTAGTATATGATTCTTTATGTGCTACGGGTGTGTAATCCATATCCGAACTTACGACCAAAGTTGGAGCAGTAAGTGTTGTTATTTTTTCGGCTAGTCCCCATTCCATTAGCGATAGAAATGTTTTCAAATACACTTCTGGGTTATTACTTGCACAACGGTTGGCAAATTCGTTTCTCAAGTCCACTTGATGTGTTTCCGGAAACATTTTTGTTGCGATTTCTTCAGCTAGCGGTTTAATTCCCTTTGTGTTAATAAACTCCGTTCGAATAGTAATCATTTCCTTACCTATTTCGCCCATATTGTTGAAATCGGGTCCGCTGTTAACAATTATTAATTTGTTGACGATTTGTGGGTGTACATACGCCATTTCAAATGCTATGGCACCTCCCATAGAAAATCCTATAAAACTTGCTTTTGAAATATTTAACTGAGTTAAAAGTTGAAAAACATCTTCTGTTAAAACAGGTACACCAAAATCGGTATTGCTAGCTGAATTCCCATGCCCTCTTAAATCGGGGACTATTAATCTGTATTTTTTTGAAAAAGCTGGGATTTGAAAATCCCAGTCCTTTTTTGTTGAGCCTAAACCGTGAAGTAAAACCAAAACTTCTCCTTCACCAATATCTAGATAATCTAGGGTTATGGTGTTTACTGTAATCTTAGTCATTCATTGGTTATTTAGTGGTTTCTTTTTTGCGGAAGAAATCTACCGTATATTTTAGCTCAACTGAGATCAAACGTTTGATAATTGGTGAACCCACAAATTCACGAATATCTACATCAAATAAATTGGTAACATTTAAACCGGCCGATAGTTTTTCGGTGAAATTGTAACCAATGTTTGAATCAATTGTAAAACCACCTAATTGGCCATAGTTCCATGTTCTTCCGTTTTGTTGGTTTTCAAAAATGTCGTTAACTCCATCACCGTCTAAATCCTGAGTTTTTGCGGCTATGTTAATACCTGAAAAGAAATCATATTTTTCAACGTAGCGTCCGAAGATAGCTCCATAAAACTTCTTGTTGTTGTAATGGAAACCTAAAGTAAATTTGTTAGTAGGTGTGTTTATTGGTAATTCTGTTTCTAAAACTTTACCATCTAAGTTACCATCATTGCTTAAGTCATTTTTGTCTAAGTCTCTACCAAAATAGGAATAGTTAAATGATGTTCTAAAATTGTCTGTGAAATAGTAGTTCAAACCAACATCAATACCATAAGTATCGACATGTCCAAAGTTTGCATATGTTAAAATAGTACTTCCAGTAGATCCAGGAACAACTTCGCCAATTGGTTTGTCTCCCATATGCGTAACGGTAACTCCGTTTGCAGGATCTGCAATGTTTCGTAAAGGACTTATAAAATTGTCTGATTGATTATAGTAAGCATTGATATCGGTATAGAAGTTTTTCGTTATTCTTCCTTTATAACCTATTTCATAAGAATTGATTGTCTCTACTTCTAATTTGTCAATTTTAGTTCCATTTGACAATGTAAATCCTTCTCCGTTTCCTAAGATTAAACCACCAAACATGTTTGCTTTAAGGTTTAAGATAGACGGTACAGCCATACCTCTACCGTATGTTAAACGGAAAGTACCCGTATTAAGACTTTTGGTAACCGAAAGTTTAGGTAAAAAGTTTGAGCCATATAATTCATGATTATCTAATCTAGCTGCAGCAAGAAATGCCCATCTTGACTCTGGAATACGGTATTCAATTTGAGAATACACACCGATTTGATTCAATTCGATTGGCCCGTCTTGATCTAATAAATAAGTGCCTTTTGAATCAGCCATATCACGTTGGTATTGTGCACCTCCAATAAAGTGGAATCTTCCCCAATTGTTGTTGTATTGTCCTTCTGCATTAAAACGGTCTGAATGGTCAACAAATAATGCTCCGCGTTGAAGTGCAATTCCAGTATCAGGTCCTGTTGGAAACCATTGCTCCATTAATGACCTGTTCCACGCTTCTTCTTCACTAAAGCCATTGTTAATGAACGAAACATAGTTTTGTGTTCTTTGGTTCATTGCATAGGTGTCATCTGTTCTACTCCATGTATAGTAAGTATTGAAGAATAAACGAGGAGATACAAATTTTAACTGTGCTTGATCAATCGACCAATCTTTAATTTGATTTCTACCCGCATTTGTGTTTCCAATGTTGTTACTGTTGCTGTGACCATAATACCCAATTAATTCTGATTTTTCAGATGTTTTGTAGTATAATCCGGTTCCATATTTTAATGATGTAAAATCTCTATCAAGATTTTTTTCCGCATAACCTTGATTACCCACGTAAACGGTATCGGTGTATTTGAATTCTGTTCCTTGTGTACTTTCAAAGTTAATTTTGAAAGCAAATTTATCATTAAGAGCTTGTGCGTGGCGTAATCTTGTAGTAAATACATTTTGGCTACCACCACCAGCAGCAAAAGTTGTTCCTTCAGAGTTTCTTGGATTTTTAGTAATTGTACTTACTAATCCATTATGAGCATTTGGTCCGTAAAGCGTTCCATTTGGTCCTAATAAAATCTCAACTTGTTCAATATCTTCCTTGATTACTGTTTCAAATGAGCCCAATGGAAGCCCTGTAGCTACTAATGTCGCTACACGATCATCCGTTACTTGTAAGTTTTTTGAATTGAATGCTGAGTTAAATCCGCGGATATTAATACCCGTACCCAAAACACCACTTCTTACAAAATCAACACCTTTTTGTCTTGCTGCTAATTCCCCTACATTGAAACTAGCATATTCGTTAATTTCGGCTGCTTTAATGATGTCAACGGTAGCAGGCACATCTGTAATTTTCTGTGGTTGTTTGTTTAAGGATACAATTACTTCGTTTAATTGACCTGTAGTTTCTTTTAGTGAAACATTAACAGTAGCAGTTTGCCCCGCAAAGACGGTTATGTTTTGTGATTGTTTTTCATATCCAACATATGAAATTTCAAGACTGTAGTTACCAGCAGGAATGTCTATTAGTTTGAACTTTCCGTCAAAATCAGTTATAGTACCTTTTTTTAAACTTAAAATTTGTGCATTTGCTCCAGAAATTGGAACTTGATTTTCATCTGTAATCGTACCTTGTATTGCACCATTGTCTTGTGCAAAGCTCAACTGAGTTAAAAGTACAATGAAAAAGAATAAAATTTTTCTCATAAGGATTTAGGTTTGATTAGTGGGTGCAAGCTAAATTGAAACCTAAAAGTTTGATGAACGTAAAAGTATTTTTTTAGGTATGACTATTGATGGATTTTGCTTTGATTTATAAGTTTAAAAATATTTTTTTTAAAATTCACTTTTGAGTTTTGTAAATATTTCTGGCGCTATTTCAGTGTATTTTTCAATGGTTTCCAAAATAAGTTTTTGTTGTTCTTTACTTAGTGTGACTTTGCTTAAAGTGGCTTTTAATTCCGTATATAATTTAGCATCATTTATTTTGCCTTCCATGTATTTTGCCAAGGCATGAGACCAACTAAGATTAGGTATGTAATTCCTTTTTTTAGAACGTTCTAGCTCTTTTTCTTCAAGGTTGTATTTTGAAAATAGTGTAATAATGTCGTAATATTTTTCCTTTGCCAATAAGACATTGAAATATGATGTAAAAAAATGATGCCAGCGATGTTTTAATATTTCAACATCGTGTTTTTTTAGAAAATGACGACCAATATTCTCCGCTTGTAAAAGTTGGTTGTTATGTGCTAAAAGCCTTATATTATATGATATGTATGAAGTTTTTTGATGGTAATTATGAGTGCTTTCGTATAATTTTCGGAAGCGTTCCAATAGTTCAAAAGCTTGTTTGTGCTTATGATTTTTAATTAAAATCCCGATGAGGTTGTTAACATACAATAATGTATCATCATTATCTTGTCGGATAGAAAGCAAACCAAAATATTCTGCGCGGTCTAGTTCGTTAATTTTACTGTGAAGCAAAAGACGACTCGCATAGTAGTTGCATAATAAACGTCTGGAATACATTTCACCATTTGAAAAATAATGATCGATTTCGTCAAAAATCTTTTTTAAACGCGCATGATCGTTATAGTTGGTATACATAAACGCCATTAGTATAAACGCTTGGTACCTATTTTTACCATCAATTGATTGGGTGTTGAAAACTTTAGATAGCCACTTTTCCCAATATTTTGTTTCGTTTGTGTAATTCGAATATTGTTTTGTTATCTCTGTAGTTGCAATGTAAAGTTTGTGGGTGATTTTTTTTGATTTTTCATAGGCGATAGCAAAGTTATCAATAAATTGATTGACTATATTATGGTCTTTGTAACGCATACGAATGAGTAAATATGAGCGGTATTCAAGTGCTAATTCAAACAAGTTTTGAAAATTGTATTCTAAGTCTTTAAAACTAGCTAGGTAGTTCAAAAGATGATGTTCTTCTTGTGAAGTAATAGTATCGGTAAGAATATTCATTTTGTAGCGCATTACCCATTCCGTGGTGCGATCAACGTCAATAAGCTCTAGCTTTTTTGTTATCCAAGTTTTTATGTAATTGTATTTGCGTTTGTCGATGCTTTCATCAAAAGTTTTGAAAGTATTTTGCGACGTAGCATTTTCAATTACCCGATTGAAGATTTCGTTTTTTTCTGCATCTTGAAAGTTTGCAATTTTAGTTAAGTAATGCGCCTCATTTGGTAAAATAGATTTACTTATTGCGGTAAACTTTTTCAGTTTGATCTTCATTGTTATTTTTACTGAGCCAATTTAAAATTAGTAAGTTTACTTCATCCGGTTTTTCAAATTGTAAAAAATGGCCACTTTCAGCTACAAAATGTAAAGTACTCTGTTTAATTTTTTCGTTTGCTAGTGTTCCTATTTCTGTTACAGTTAATTTGGGATGTAGGAAATTATTCGGTATTAAGTTATCATTTTTACCGAAAAGAATTAGCGTTTTCTGTGTGATTTTTTCCAAATCATCAAAAGTAGGATCAATAAGCATGCCTTCAACACTTTTTTCTATTGCATAACAATAGTCTGTAAAATCAGAAGCTTTTTTGATGTTAATTCTATCGGTAATCATCGATTGTGCTTCTGTTGGAAACTGATGGAAATTCAGTTGATAGTTTTTCTCAATTTGAGCATCAGTAGTAATTTGAACATTTTGTGTTGTCACAAATTGTTTCAACAGATTGGCTTCTTTTTCTGTAAAAGTTTCAATTCCTGCAGGCGCTACTAAAATTAAAGCATTAATCTGATGAGGATATAAAGTTGTCGTTTTTATCGCAGCTTGCCCTCCCATTGAATGTCCAACTAGTGTAATATTTTTTAACTTCATTTTTTTAATGAAATCGTGGATAAATGTTGCATAGAAAGTTGGCGTATATGCTTCTGTTTTTTTTGATGATTTTCCATGGCCTGGCAAATCTATTGCAATACAAGTGTAGTGTTTTTTTAGTTCATCTATGTTGCGATACCACGCGTCAATATTACTGCTCAATCCGTGAATGAATAATAAGGTTTGCGGTCCATTACCTTCTTTTATGTATGCGGTTTCTGTTTCGTTAATTTTTACGAAATGGGTTTTAAAATGATATGTAGAAAGTATGTTTTTCATTTCAGTTGGTTGTTGTCCTACAATAACTTGTAATCCAAAAAATAATGCGACTAAAAGAATTTTTTTCATGATTCGGAAATTAACGAATGGAAATATTGAAACAATTGTTTGCGTGATACTTTTCCCAAACTGGTTAGAGGAATTTCACTTAAAAGAAAAATTGCTTTGGGGTGTTTATAGTCAGCTAAATTTCCTTTTAAATATTTACGGATATCAAATTCATTCATAGATGAATCTGTTGAAGTTACAAAGGCAACACTGCTTTTTCCCCACTTGTTGTCGTCAATAGGGAGTACAATAGCTTTTGTTACTGAAGGTATTTGCTCTATAAATGATTCAATTTCTTGCGGGTAAATATTTTCTCCGCCCGAAATATACATATCATCCTTTCTGCCTTTTAGGAAAAGATAACCTTCCTCATCGCGGTAGGCTAAATCTCCAGTGTATAACCAACCATCTTTAATTTTGTTTTTAGTTTCTACGGAATTGTTCCAATATGCGGGTGTAATTATATTACCACTGATACATATCTCACCTACCTCATTGTTTTTTACTTCTTCGTTATTTTCATTAACTATTTTTAAATCTAAATAGAAATTGGGTTTCCCGATAGAATTTGGTTTTTCTAAGGTTTTATCGTGGTGTAATGACGTGATGCTTGGGCCAGCTTCTGTGAGTCCGTAACCCGGGCGAATGTCTATATTCTTATGTTTCTTCCAATGGGAAACCATGTCAAATCCAACAATTTCGCCTCCAGAAATGATATAACGTAATGCCGACAAATCAACCTTTTGAAATTGAGAGGTTTTTTGCATCATTAGTAACATTGTAGGTAAGGCTAGAAACAAAGTGGTCTTCGTGTCTTCTAAAAGTTGTAGTGTTTTTTCGGGATCAAATTTTTCAATAATTGTAATACTACCGCCTTTATGTAATATTGGAGTTATAAAAATATTCCATCCTGATGTATGATATGGAGGAAGTACATTAAGTGTCGAATCTTTAAAAGTAATTCCCAATTGCATAGATGTGTTTAAACTATTCCAAAACATCATCTTATTGGTATACAATACACCTTTTGGTTTTCCAGTTGTTCCGGAAGTATAAAACAGAAAAATTGGGTTGTTTTCTTTTATTGTAAGTGGACTATGTTGTTGTAATGTCTTTTCTTGGTAAAGGTTTTTAACGTCATTTAAGGTTAATTGATTCGGAATGTTTTTACAGCTATTATAATCTAATTTTTCACTAAAGGTTTCGTTATAAATTAAAAGTTTCGGATTGCAATCTTCCAATAAATGTGTTATTTCAAATGGAGCCAATCGATAGTTGAGTGGAGTTAAAATAAGTCCCATTCTTTGGCAACACGCCAAAAGAATAATATACAAAGGACCGTGTTCAGCAAGTATGGCAATTCGATCACCTTCTGTGAGTTTTAACTTTTCAAAATGTATGCTTAGATTATTGGCATATTCGTCTAAGTCTTTATAGCTAAACATTTCATTGCTTTCGTGTGAAACAACAGCTGTTTTTGAAGGGGTATAATCAGCCCATTTGCTTATCCAATCTAAAGAATCCATTCGCTACTTTTTTGTGGTTTTATTGCTAAATTTAAACTAAATCCAACAACAAGTGAAATTATTATAGCTATGGCTGCTGAAATTCCTGGATTGTTTACAGCTCCTTTCATGTAAGGTGTTAGTTGTAAATAATAAATGCCAAAATGTACTAATAATGCGGTAATACTTGCGCTAAAGACAGCAACTGTGGAAATATTACGTATAAAAGTTCCAAATAGAACAGGTACAAATGCTGCTGCAAAATAGGCATATACACCGTTTTGGGCAAAAATGGCTACACTTAGTTTTGGATTTTGAATTTGATCCCAACTAAGGAAGAAGCTTATAACAGCTAATGCTATGATAACTAGTTTATTTGTGAAAAAGGATTTTTTTGCAATCCAATTTGGAGCAAGAGGCTCTAAAATGTCAGTTGTTATGGTAATGGAAAGCGACTGAATTAAACTTTCCAATGTTGAAAGTCCAGCGGATATAAGTCCGATAATAACAATAATTCCTATTCCTGTTGAGAATTTAACCATTACATAAGTAGGGATAAGTTCGTCCATTTTTAAAGCTTTACCTTCAAAAGTTAAATCAGGAAATGTTAAACGAGCATATAATCCAGTAATAACTACTAAAAAGAAGAAGATCATGAAAAATATTCCGCTAAATAGGTATTTGTTGATTTTGCTTTGGTCTTTTAACATCAGTGATTTCGTTATAATATGTGGTTGGCAAACTATAGCTATACCAATAACGATTTGAGCAAAAATAATCTCAAAATAATCTCGGAATAAAAAGCTTTTAGGATTGGTAGGTTTTGTAAGTTCTGGGGCAATTTTGTTTAATGATTCCAAAAATCCACTGATTCCATTACTAAAATATTCGCTACCAGAAGTAATCATAATTATCGCTACTACAAACATTATAATCGCTTGAATAGTATTAGTGTACACCATGGAATTAGCACCTCCAAACATCATGTAACCAAAAACAAACACACAAATAGCAAGTAGTGCATAAAGTGGTTGGATGTTTAAAGCTTTTGAAAGTACTTGTGTAAGACCGACATTAATTAATACAATAAAAGTGATGAGGAGTAAGGCAATACAGCCAAAAAAGAATTTGTACGTTTTGTTTTGATAACGATTTCCTATCCACTGCGCCATGGTTGTTGCTTTTACCTTGGTTCCATATTTAGTAAAACCTTTAGTGAAAACGATTAGTGATACAAAAGCAGCTATAGGTAAGACGATTCCAAATGATATGATTCCTGAAACTCCGTAAAGCGCAATGAATCCTGGATTTATGACAAATGTTGCTGCACTCGTCATAGAGGCGGCTAACGAAAGTCCTACAACCCAAGACGGAAAACCAATATTACCGATGGCATAATCGGATATGCTTTTTGCTTTTAAAGCTCCTTTTATTACAAAGTATAAGATTACGGCCGCGTATAATAGGATGATTATCCAAATGAGTAATTTTGAATTTTCCATGTGAATCAATTCTTTTTTATTGTGCTAAACAAATGAAAAAAAATCTTTTCAAAAAATTGATTTTAAACAATAAATTTTAATTGTGACTTTTATGTTGTAGTAGATATTTGTTTTTATAAAGTATTGTTTTTATTGTATTTGTATTGCTTATGACTATTAAAATATTTTGCAATTTGTATTATAATAAATTGTGAAATCAATTTTAGAGCTTTTTAATGTCAAATTTGTACGCAATAGGTTTATTGAATTTAATTTTTAAACTACTAAACTTCTGATTATCTTTGCAATTCAAAATCAGTCTTAATAAAAAATAAAGCTGTAAGCCTTTGATATTTACAGTAATTATAAAATATGAAGTTAGATAGAAAAGAAATCCTAAAGGCATTAGAAACGATAACAGTTGCTGGAGAAGGAAAAAACATGGTAGAAAGTGGTGCAGTTCAAAATGTACTTACTTTTGGTGATGAGGTAGTGGTGGATGTAGTTTTGGCAACACCAGCGTTACACATTAAAAAAAGAGCAGAAGTTGATATTATAAAAGTAATACATGATAAAGTGTATGAAAAAGCAAAAGTGAAAGTTAATATTAAAGTTGAAGCTCCTGAAAAACCTGAGAATCCTAATCAAATAAAAGGAAAAGCAATACCAGGAATTAGCAATATTATTGCAGTATCATCGGGTAAAGGTGGGGTAGGTAAGTCTACTATTACTGCAAACTTGGCTGTTTCTTTGGCAAAGATGGGGTTTAAAGTAGGAGTCCTAGATGCAGATATTTACGGACCGTCAATGCCAATTATGTTTGATGTTGAAAATGCGAAACCAACATCTGTAGAAATTGAAGGAAAATCAAAAATGCAACCAGTGCAAAGTTATGGTGTAGAAATTCTTTCGATAGGCTTTTTTACAAAACCAGATCAAGCTGTAATTTGGAGAGGTCCAATGGCTGCAAAAGCTTTGAATCAAATGATTTTTGATGCAAATTGGGGAGAAATAGATTTTATGTTAATCGATTTGCCACCAGGGACAGGGGATATTCACTTGTCAATTATGCAGTCGTTACCTATAACAGGAGCTGTAGTAGTGAGTACACCTCAAGCAGTTGCTTTGGCAGATGCTAAAAAAGGTGTTGCTATGTTTAATAATGAAAGTATCAATGTTCCAGTTTTAGGAATTATTGAAAACATGGCTTATTTTACACCAGAAGAATTGCCAAACAATAAATATTATATTTTCGGTCAGGAAGGTGCTAAAAATTTGGCAGCTGATTTAGAAGTTCCATTTTTAGGAGAAGTTCCATTGGTACAAAGTATTCGTGAGGCTGGAGATTATGGTCGTCCAGCAGCTTTACAAACAGCTTCTCCATTAGAAAAAGCTTTTGAAGATTTAGCACGCAATGTTGTACAAGAAACGGTAAATAGAAATGAAAATTTACCGGAAACAGAAGCAATAAAAATAACAACAATGGCTGGCTGTTCTGCCGTTAAAGGAAAATAAGATGAACAAAGAAGAAATTGTATTAAATGTTGAAAAAGCTTTAGACGAAATTCGTCCTTTTTTAAATTCAGATGGGGGCGATATTACTTTGGTAGAAATTGTCGATGATAAGCATGTAAAAGTACGCTTAGAGGGAGCTTGTACAAGTTGTAGTTTAAGTATTAGTACAATGAAAGCAGGTGTAGAAACGACAATTAAGAAGTATGTACCTCAAATTGAAACGGTAGAAAATATTGCGTAACTACAAAGTTGATAAATGTCATAGAATAAGCTATTTATTCATTATTACTTTGTACAGCTGAATTTTAAAAAATGATAGAAACTGATATCTTAATTATAGGAGCCGGTCCTACAGGTCTTTTTGCTGTTTTTGAAGCCGGATTATTAAAACTAAAATGTCATATTATTGACGCTTTGCCACAACCAGGAGGTCAGTTGGCAGAGTTATATCCTAAAAAACCAATATTTGATATTCCAGGTTATCCAGAAGTTCTGGCTGGTGATTTGGTAAACAATTTAATGGAGCAAATTAAACAATTTGAACCAGGGTTTACTTTAGGAGAGACTGCTCAAACAATTGATAAATTAGAAGATGGAACTTTCATTGTAACAACAAAAGAAGGGACACAACATAAAGCAAAAGCTATTGCTATTGCGGGCGGATTAGGTACTTTTGAACCTCGAAAACCACTTTTAAAGGATATTGAATTTTACGAAAAAGAAGACCGTGGTGTTGATTATTTCGTGAAAGATCCAGAAAAATATCGCGGTAAAAATATTGTGATTGCAGGTGGAGGTGATTCAGCATTAGATTGGAGTATTTTCTTATCAAATGTAGCTAATTCTGTTACTTTGGTACACAGAAGAAACGAATTTAGAGGTGCTTTAGATTCTGTTGAAAAAGTACAAGAATTAAAATCGGCGGGTAAAATTAAATTGATTACCCCTGCTGAGGTTGTTGGTTTCAAAGGAAGTGAAAGAATTGAATCATTGGATATTGAAATTAACGGTGCTCGTATGAATGTAGAGTGTGATTACTTTATCCCATTATTTGGATTGACGCCAAAGCTGGGTCCTATCGCAAATTGGGGATTAGAGATCGAGAAAAACGCAATCAAAGTGAACAATGCATTGGACTATCAAACTAACATTGAGGGTATTTATGCAATTGGTGACGTTAATATTTATCCAGGAAAATTGAAACTTATTTTATGTGGTTTCCACGAGGCGACATTAATGTGTCAAAGTGTTTATAATCGTTTGAATCCTGGTAAACGTTATGTATTAAAATATACAACAGTATCAGGTGTTGATGGATTTGATGGTACACGTAAAGAAGCCGAAAAAGCTGTAGTTAAATCGATTGACTAATGACAGATATAACGATTAAAATTACAGATAGAAACGGTATAGTGCATGAAGTTCAAGCGCCAACTGATATGAACATGAATGTTATGGAGCTTATACGTTCCTATGAATTAGCAGAAGAAGGAACAATAGGTATTTGTGGAGGAATGGCCATGTGTGCATCATGTCAGTGTTACGTATTGAATGACGTATTAAAAACCGAGCGAAATGATGATGAGGAAGCGATGCTTTCAGAAGCGTATCACGTAAAAGATAATAGTCGATTAGGTTGTCAAATCCATCTCACAGAAGATTTAGATGGTTTGGAAATTGAAATTGCACCAGAACAATAAAAGACAAAAAAGGCGAGAAATTTTTCTCGCCTTTTTTGTCTTTTATTGTAACATTTGAAGAAATGTAACGTATAAGGATTATGTTTACTTTTTATAATGGAAAAACCAAATAATCTTTTAGGAATACATCAATTATTGACATTACAAGTTTTGAAAAGTGATAAGCTAACTGATTTAGCGAATTTTATTGCTTTTACAGATCAATTGCTTTTAAAAAATGAATTAGACAAGGTTGGGAATACTTCTCATGTTTTCGATAATGGTAGCTTTACGATTGCATATTGTTTAAAAGAATCTCATATTTGTATTCATACTTGGCCTGAGATATTGACATTAACGATGGATATATACCTGTGTAATTATTCTCAAGACAATTCTAAAAAAGTAAGGATGCTTGCAAATGATTTTATATCATATTTTGACGCGAAGATTATTAAGCAAATTGAAGTAGAAAGATAATATGGAGCTAACTTGCCCAAAATGTAAACATAAAACTACTATTGAGTCGGATTTTGAAGTCAAAAGTTTCGGATGCTCAAATTGTAATAATTTGTTTAGGTATTGTAATTCAGAATTCACATTCTTAAAAAAGAATAACTATGTTCCCAAAGATATACTTTTAAAAATAGGTACAAAAGGAGTAATTGAAGGTGAAACTTATGAAATTGTTGGCTTAATAGTAAAAAAGGCTCATGCTATTTATTATTGGAGAGAGTATACATTGATGTCTAAAACGGGTAAAATTAAGTATTTATCAGAATCTGATGGTCATTGGATTTTGTTAGAAGAAGTTAATGAATCCTATAATACGACTCGAAAATATAGAAAAATATCACATAGAGATATGTCATATTATCTTTATGAATATACAGATTCTTTCATTGACTTGGTTTATGGTTTCTATGAGTTTGAAGTACCAAATAAACCAGTTAAAGTAATAGAGTATATTAACCCACCTTTTATTGTTTCAATTGAAAAAATTAATAATGAAGAAACAACTTATTTCGGTCGTCACGTATCATCAAAAGAAATTAAGAAAGCTTTCAATTTAAATATAACTCCCACTAAATCAGGAGTAGGTTTAATACAGCCATTTTTATTTAATATTTATTATACACTTATTATATTCCTAACAGCGGGACTTTTAATTTTAGGTACATATATTTTTCAAAATCAGAATAGAACCGTACAAAATGTGTTATACACGTCATTAAATTTCGATGAATTTAAAAACAAAGATTACATTTCTCCTTCATTTGAATTAAATGGTAGTCCAGCCCCATTAAAAATTTTAGCAAACTCAAATGTTGATAATTCATGGGCCAATGTTCAAGTTTCTTTGGTGAATGAAGCTACTAATGATGAAGAGTTTACTCAAAAGGATATTGAGTATTATCATGGTTATACGGATGGTGAAAGTTGGTCTGAAGGTAGTACAAGTAAAACATTTAATTTTTGCGGTATTGCACAAGGAAAATATCATTTAGTGATAACTCCAATGAAACAAGATACTGATTTTAGTAACAAAGAGATGAAAATTAGAGTCGTTTGGAATGAGTCTTCTGCTTGGAATTTTATGTGGAGTTTAATAATTCTTGCATCAATTTTTGCAATAGTATTTTTTTTAAAGAAAAACTTTGAGCAAAGAAGATGGGAGAATAGTAATTTTATACCTTATGAATAGTAATAGTGCAAAACAATTTATAAAAGATAATAAATGGGCTTTAGTATTTGGACTTTTTGTTTATGTGCTTTTCATAGTTTATTCTTTCACAGGGAGTAGATTTTGTGATTGTGAAACTACAGAAAAGTACAATACAAGGAGCTCAGGAATCAGAACAGTAAATAGATTTTATCATAAATAATATACATATGGAATATATAGCATTAAAAGGAATTGCAAATGCGTTAATTTTTTCGGTTATTGGAGTTGTCGTTTTAATTGTAAGTTACTACGTAATAGAGAAGTTAACTCCTGAAAACACTTGGAAGGAGATTGTACAAAATAAAAATATAGCATTAGCTATTGTTTTTGCTGCATTGATTATTGGAATTTCTCTTATTATAAGTGCAGCAATTCATGGGTAAATTTTTTAGGTTTGAATACCTATTACTATTTGCAGTTTTTATTATTGCAACCTGTGGTTTAATTTATGAATTAATTGCCGGTACATTAGCTAGTTATCTTTTAGGTGACTCTGTAAAACAATTTTCGTTCATCATAGGAGTATATTTATTCTCTATGGGAATTGGCTCTTACTTAGCGAAATTTATAAAAAAGAATAAGCTTAATACTTTTATTGAAATTGAAATAATAGTCGGTATTATTGGAGGGCTAAGCTCTGTTATTCTATTTATGCTTTTCGAAAAAGTAGCCTATTTTCAGTTTATTCTTTATTTTTTAATTTTTATTACTGGATGCTTAGTTGGTTTGGAAATTCCTCTGTTGATGAATATTTTAAAAGATAAAGTTAAGTTTAGTGATTTGGTTTCTAATGTTTTTACTTTCGATTACATAGGAGCTTTACTTGCGTCAGTACTTTTTCCTTTAGTTTTTATCCCGCAATTAGGAATTATTAGAACTTCATTGTTTTTTGGGATGATAAATCTTAGTGTTGCTATTGCATTATGCTTTATTCTTGCAAATGAGATAAAAAGAGTATACTTTTTAAAAGTTAAGGCAATAATTTCGTTTTTAGTTTTATTAGGTTTTTTTGTTTTTTCAGATAAAATACTCTCTTTTTCTGAGGAAAAGTTATACGGTGAAAATATTGTATTTACAAAAACAACTTCATACCAACGTATTGTTTTAACCCATTTCAAAAATGATTATAAATTATATTTAAATAATAATTTACAATTTAGTTCTGCAGACGAATATCGTTATCATGAAGCCTTAGTACATCCGGCTATGTCCAGTGCAAATTATGTTGATGAAGTTTTAGTTTTAGGTGGAGGGGATGGATTAGCAGTAAGAGAAATTTTGAAGTATGATGAGGTTAAAAATATTACTTTAGTTGATTTAGATGAAGGGATGACCAAGTTGTTTCAAACTAACCCTGTTTTGAAAGCTTTAAATAACAATTCATTTGAAGCAGAAAAAGTTGCTGTTATTAATTATGATGCTTTTCTTTGGGTAAAACAATCACAAAAGAAATATAACGTTGTTATTATAGATTTTCCAGATCCATCAAATTATAGTTTAGGAAAATTATATTCAATAAATTTTTATCAATCGCTTTCAAAAATTTTGGCTCCTAATGCTGTTGTGGTTATTCAAACCACTTCTCCATATTTTGCTCCAAAATCTTTCTGGTGTATAAACAAAACAGTAAAAACTTCGTTTAATAATACCGATGCTTACCACGTTTATGTACCTTCTTTTGGAGAGTGGGGATATACAATTGCTTCAAATAACCCAAATTTTAATTTTAATTCGGTAAATAGGAAGGTAGATAACCTTAGGTTTTATAATTACGATTTTCAGAGTTTAAATCAATTTACTAAGGATATGATAGCAAAAGATATTGAAGTGAATAGATTAGACAATCAAATTTTAGTGCGATATTTTGATGAAGAGTGGGGAAAATTATAATTCAAGAAGAAGTTTTGTAAAAAAAATAACTGCTTTTGCAATAGCAGCAGTAGTTCCAAATTTACTAAATTCTTGTAGAAACAAAGTATTAGAATTAGGTTTAAAATTAACAGGGACAAATCATATTCTGGGACATCGATTATGGTTAAAGAATTTTCCAAAGCCAACTAAAGAAATCAAAATACCATATTTAATAATTGGGGCTGGTATTTCTGGTCTTTCGGCAGCAAGACAATTTAAGAAGAGTAATATAGATGAATTTTTAGTTCTAGAGTTAGAAAACAAATTAGGAGGAAACTCAGCAAATGGAGAAAATAGATATTCTAAATTTCCATTAGCTGCTCATTATCTTCCATTGCCAAACATTAGAGATAAAGAACTTTTAAGCTTTTTAGAAGAATCTAAAATTATTGTAGGTTACAAAAATAATTTACCTGTTTTTGATGAAGCACAATTATGTTTTGATCCGAATGAACGATTGTTTATTCGTAATTCATGGCAAACCGATTTGATACCGAGATACGGAAATTTGAAAGAAGTAGATGATCAGATAGACACATTTCTAAAGAAGATGTCAGAGTTTAGAGAAAAAAAAGGAGGAGATGGCAAATATTTTTTTGATATACCAATGTCTTTTTGTTCAAAGGATTCTACTTTAGACTATCTCGATTCAAAAACTATGAAAATATGGATGTTAGAAAACAAGTTTGATTCCGAGGAAGTTTTTGAATACGTTAATTATTGTTGTAGAGATGATTTTGGTTTAGGAGTGGAATTTGTTTCTGCTTGGGCAGGAATACATTATTTTGCATCTAGGAAACATGAAAATATAAACTATGGAAATACTGTTTTAACTTGGCCGGAAGGGAATGGTAGATTAGTGAAACATTTAAAGTCATATGTAGAGGGCAATGTTTTAAGCGGACATTTGGTTTATGAAGTGAAAACGGATTCAGAAGGGGTGGAAGTCTTGGTTTTTGATACTAAATCAAATGAATCTATTACTATTTCAGCGGAAAAAGTAATTGTTGCTACACCTCAATATATAACCAAATACTTGATTCCAAATAGAAAAGAATTAGTGTATTCATTTCAATACGCTCCTTGGTTCACTGCTTCATTAACATTGTCTGAAATCCCTGATAATGGAAGCTTCCCACTGTCGTGGGATAATGTAATATATAAAGGAAAAGGATTAGGATATGTGTACAATCAACATCAAAATTTAGAACAAATAATAGAAAAAAAGGTAATTACTTATTATTATAGTTTCAGTTCTAATGATATAAGTACTAAAAGGAGTGAGTTGTTGAAAAGACCTGTAGATTATTGGAAAATGTTGGTCTTATCAGATTTAGAAATAGCTCATCCTGGAATAGAGAAATATATTCTTGATATCGAAATTCATAGAATTGGTCACGGGATGATTAGTCCAGTTCCAAATTTTATAAAAGGGAACGTTATTAAAGAAGTTTCGAAGAATATTGAAAACAAAGTTTTCTTTGCTCATAGTGACTTAGCAGGTATTTCAATATTTGAAGAAGCTTTTCATCAAGGAATTAATATAGTTAATGAAATTGTAAATGAGACAACCTTGGATTCATAAAGGCAAAACGGATTTTTGGTTTATACTTTTTCCTACATTTTTTGTTTTGGGGATAGTTATTTTTTTTCATGAATGGTTGTTACAAATTCAAGATAAATATTCTTTTTATACTTGGCTTTTTCTGATTGTTTTTATTGATGTTGCCCACGTTTATTCTACGTTATTTAAAACATATTTTGTAAAATCTGAGTTTTTAAACAATAAAAAGCTATATGTTGGATTACCTGTATTTTGTTTCCTAGTTGGATTAATTTTATATGGATTAGGTAGCAATGTTTTCTGGTCAGTATTGGCTTATATTGCCGTTTTTCATTTTATTAGACAGCAATATGGATTTCTGAGATTATATGCCCGAAGAGAAGATAAAACAAAAATAAATAGGTATTCAGATGCTTTAATAATTTACGCTGCTACAATTTACCCGATGCTATACTGGTTTTTTTCTTCACCTAGAGAATACAACTGGTTTGTAGAAAATGAATTCTATAGATATGAAAGTGGGTTTTTAATACAAATTATAACATTAGTGTATGTCTTAATAGTTCTTTATTATGTTTTTAGGACTTTATACTGCTATTTTAAAACGGACTATTTTAATATACCCAAAAACTTAATTATAATTGGTACTTTGTTGTCATGGTTTTTGGGTATTGTTTATTATAATAATGACTTAGTTTTTACACTTTTGAATGTTGTATCTCATGGTATACCTTATATTGCCTTAATCTACTTAAAAGAAATTAATATGAAGTCTAATCAAGAATTAGGAATTTTGTTCCATTTTAAGAATTTAAAAGGGATTTTCTTTTTCCTTTTTATAGTTACAGTAATTGCTTTTTTTGAGGAGTTTTTATGGGAAATATTAATTTGGAAAGAAAACTTTAATTCTAAATTGATTACAATAGAATGGCAGTTTTTGGTAGTTCCTCTGTTAACAGTTCCGCAATTTACTCATTATTTGTTAGATGGCTTTATTTGGAAAAATAATCACTAAACTCATTAAACGAACTCCTTTTTATGAGCAATTTGCTCTTGAATTGCGTCCCAAAGTTCTATTCTTTTTTCAAGAGCCAGAATTGAGATGTCTTCAGTTTCCTGCCATTTTTTATCATCGTTTCCGCAAAGTTCTTCAATCATTTTCATTGCCATCGGACCATGCTCGTCCGCATCTAATTCTATGTGTCTTTCAAAATAATAAATCAATTTTGACAAATCATTATTTGGGAAATTGTTTTGAAATTCTTTAAGTATTGAAGTAAACATATCTGGAATTAAATCTTCTCTACCAAAAGTGAATGCAGCAGCAATTTGATGTGGTTGTCCCTCTTCAACAACTCTAAAGGTAAAGTCAAGGAAGGCTTTTACTTTTGGATGTAATTCACTTTTTTTGATGGAAACAAAAATGTTCTTTGTAGCTTCTACATCGGTTAGAAAAGTAGTTACATAGCTTGTATCTGCGCCGCAAGCTTGCATGGCATCTAGGTATAATTCATAGTGGCTTTTACGATGTCCTTCTTGATCAATATCTGTTTCTTCTGCTAGAACAATCTCATTAATTAGATATCTTATTTCGGGATTGCCAATAGGTATCCACGGTGTAGTAGTACACGTAAGTTTATTTTGTAAAGCTTTAAGCAATGACATAAAATCCCATACAGCAAAGACATGGTTTTCTAGAAAACAATGTAAATCTTCAATGTTTTTAATGTCATTGTATAAAGGATGTTGTAATAATTGATCCTTGTAAGGTTGTATTTTTTGATTAATTACAGTAGTATTCATGGCAATTTGTTTTTTAGTACTTACGAAATACTTATAATAGTGGTTTTGCAAATACTATTCCAAAAGTAAAAATGCTTCGCGAATATACGAAGCATTTTGTATCAATTTTATCTATAGTTGAATTATTTAAAAGCAGGAAAACCAGTTACATCCATTCCTGTGATTAAAAGATGAATGTCATGTGTTCCTTCATAAGTGATCACTGATTCTAAGTTCATCATATGTCTCATGATTGAATATTCTCCTGTAATACCCATTCCGCCTAAAATTTGACGTGCTTCACGTGCGATATTAATAGCCATTTCTACGTTATTACGTTTTGCCATAGAAATTTGTGCAGTAGTTGCTCTTCCTTCATTTCGAAGTACACCCAGTCTCCAAGTCAATAATTGTGCTTTAGTGATCTCGGTAATCATTTCGGCCAATTTCTTTTGTTGTAACTGAGTCGCACCAATTGGTTTGTCAAATTGGATTCTTTCTTTAGCATAACGTAATGCAGTATCATAGCAATCCATTGCTGCTCCAATTGCTCCCCAAGCGATTCCATAACGAGCAGAATCCAAACAGCCTAGTGGTGCGCCTAATCCAGATTTATTAGGTAATAAATTTTCTTTGGGAACTTTTACGTTATCAAAAATAAGTTCACCAGTTGCAGAAGCACGCAATGACCATTTATTGTGTGTTTCAGGAGTCGAAAAGCCTTTCATTCCACGTTCTACAATTAAACCGTGTATGCGGCCTTCTTCGTTTTTTGCCCATACTACTGCAATATCTGCAAATGGAGCATTCGAAATCCACATTTTAGCACCATTTAATAGGTAGTGGTCGCCCATGTCTTTGAAATTGGTAACCATTCCGCCAGGATTTGATCCAAAGTCTGGTTCAGTTAACCCAAAACAACCAATGAACTCACCAGTAGCTAATTTTGGCAGATATTTCATACGTTGTTCTTCGTTACCGTATTTCCAAATTGGATACATTACCAAAGAGGATTGAACAGATGATGTGGAACGTACACCTGAATCACCGCGTTCAATTTCTTGCATGATTAAACCATACGAAATTTGGTCCAATCCAGCACCGCCATATTCAACAGGAATATATGGTCCAAATCCACCGATTTCGCCTAAGCCTTTTACAATTTGTTTTGGGAATTCCGCACGTTGTGCATATTCTTCTATAATAGGGGATACTTCTTTTTTTACCCATGCACGGGCAGCATCACGTACTAGTTTATGTTCTTCTGACAATAAGTCATCAAGTTGATAATAATCTGGAGCTTGAAATAAATCAGGTTTCATTTTGTATAATTTTGGTACACAAAAGTAAGTAAAGATTTTTAACAAATCAATTACCAGGTGTGATAAATTGATTTAAGAATGATTCGTTTTTTTGTTTTGTCACAAAGAAATTATTATATTTAGGATAAATTAAACTTATTAGGTTATGAAAAGTAATAAATTTTTAAGTGTGTTGCTGCTATTTGGAGTGTTAGTTTTTTCAAATGGTGTTTTTGCTCAGAAGGGGAAAAGTGCTGGAAAGCAGATTGATAATGTTGAGAAAGAAATAAAAAAGATTGATAAGGATGTGAATGATCATCATGATAAAGCAGATAAAAAGCACGATGATTTTAAGCATGAAATGAAAAAGAATGACAATGAAGGAAAGGGAAATGCATATGGAAAAGATAAGGGGAATTTATCAGGTAAAGAGTTTGGTCAAAGACGAGCTGAAGAATCGAGAGAAAAACTTAAAGGGAAAATGAAAGAACTAGATGATAATGAGTTGCGATTAAGAGATTTGCGTAAGCAGCTTGATAAAGAGAGAAAAAGAGGCGATTTGGATAATGAAGGTTTAGAGCGAATTTTAAGAGCGGAAAGAAAAATAGATGAAGCTGAATATAAAGTGAGAAGAGCAAAATCACTTCTTAGGGATACAGACGATGAGTTAAAAAAAATTTTAGATATCAGATAGTTTTAAACCAGGCTTGCCTGGTTTTTTTATAGCTTTAAGAAAAAGTCTTTTGTAAGTGCTGTATATTCTGGGGTGTATTGATGACGAGCAGTTTCAATAACGATTTCGTCAACCAAAGGAGATTGTTGAATTCTGGTAAAAGCCAATAAACTTCTTTTTATTTCACTGGTAGGGGTTCCTTTTACACGAGTAATTTTTAAAGGATATAATTCAAAATCATTTGCTAATTGCACAAATCTTTCTTCTTCTTTAAAAGGGATGATAACTGCAAAAACACCATTTTCTGAAAGTAATAAATCAGCAGCTTCTACCAAATCTTCAAAAGGCAGTGCGTCTTCAAAACGTGCCATGTCGCGTTGCGTGTTATCAGATTTGTAAGTGTCAGTATAAAAAGGAGGATTGGATACAATAAGATCGTATTCGTCTTCAGGTTCATCCATGAATTCGTCTAAACCAGCGTGAAAACAGAAGAGCCTATCGTTCCAAGGTGAATTTTCAAAATTATCGGTAGCTTGCTCGTAAGCATCTTCGTCAATTTCCAATGCGTCAATTTGCTCCGCATGACTGCGTTGTGCTAACATTAAAGCAATTAATCCAGTTCCAGCTCCTATATCTAAAATAGAATAAGGGTTATTGATTAATGGAGTCCAGGCACCTAATAAAACACCATCGGTACCTACCTTCATGGCGCAGCGGTCTTGTGCTATGGTAAATTGTTTGAATTGAAACAATGTGATTAACTTAAGTATAAATCTACCAATCCTTCAGGAGTATCAAGGATAAGTTTTTTGTTTGCACGGTCTACTTTTACAATGAAATCATCAATCATGGGTACTAAAATTTGAGTGCCGTTGTTTGTGATTTCGAATAGCGGTTGTGCGTTACTATCGTTTACGCCTTCAACGGTTCCAATAGAGCCAAGACGCAAGTCTTCAACTTCAAAACCAATGATTTCGTGATAGTAAAATTTGTTACCTTCAAGCTTTGGCAACATGGATAGTGGTAGGTAAACGTCACATCCCACTACTTGATCGGCATCTTCTTCTGATGTAAAATCTTCAAAACGAACTCTTAAGAAGTCACCTTTATGAAGTTGACTTTTTTCAATAAAAAATGGAACCAGACTTTTGTTAAGTTCAACAAAAACTGATTCCATATTTTCATACAATTCGGGTTCATCTGTGTCAAGATAAATCAACACTTCACCCTTGAAACTAAATTTTTTCGAAACTTTGCCTAAATAGAAACAGTCTTTTTTATGCATGTCTTTCGAAAATTTATAATTAAGCTTCTGTTTCTTCGTTGTTTTCTTCAGTAGCTGGTGCCTCTTCAGTAGCAGCTTCTTCAGTAGCTTCTGCCGCTTTAGCAGCTTCAGCTTGTGCAGCAATACGTTTTTCGTTTGCTTCTTTTTCAGCTTGTAAAGCTTTAGCTCTAGCATAAGCTTGCGCTTTGCTTAAACCATCTTTTTTAGCATCAACTTTTCCAGTTTTCTCTTCTAACCAAGTAGCTAATTTAGCGTCAGCTTGCTCTTGAGTTAAAGCACCTTTACGGACACCTCCATCTAAGTGGTGTTTTAATAAAGCACCTTTGTACGATAAGATAGCTCTTGCAGTATCAGTTGGTTGTGCACCATTGTGTAACCATTGAACAGCTCCATCTAAGTTAAGATCGATTGTTGCAGGGTTAGTGTTTGGATTGTAAGTTCCGATTTTTTCTAGGAATTTACCATCTCTTTTTGAACGAGCATCAGCTGCTACGATCCAGTAAAAAGGTTTCCCTTTTTTACCATGTCTTTGTAATCTAATTTTTACTGGCATAATCTGTAATGATTAAATTTTGAGGTACCCGACCTCTGTTAATTAAGGGTGCAAATATACAAAAGTTTGTCTTACAATAAAATATGGGTTGCGAAATATTTTTTTTATTTTTAATCGCTTTTTAGATTAAAAAAATTATTTTTGTTTCCATACAAGAAAAAATTAAAGACAAAAAATGAAAAAAATAGTTGCATTATTATCAGTAGTACTTATGATGTCTTCATGTACTGAAGAGATTAAAACCAATACGCCTGCTTTTCAAGCGCAATTCGGGGAAGAGGTTTGGCGTGCTAAAACGGTAAGAGTAACTCCTAATGAAAACGGAGGGATTACCATTACGGCTTTAACCAATTATGAGCAAATTACCTTGAATACATCTTCTGCAAATGCTGGAACTTATTACTTTGGTAGTACTAATGCAGATGACTTTGCAACTTATTCGTTTGGAACGGATAGTGATTCTGGCGATTATGAAACTTCAATTTATGAAGGTCCAGTTTATAAAATTGCTGGTGTTGTAAATCCAGGTTCAAACTATATTCAATCTAATAATGCTTTAACAACAGGTGGTTCAGGATCTGGTTTAAAAGTAGCTACTGTTACAGGTACTGCTGGTACAATTACAGATGTAAATGTTATTACTAGAGGTGATGGTTACAAAGCAGGTGATATTGTTACAATTGTAGGAGGTGATAATAATGCTACAATCAGAGTATTAAACGTTCAACAAAGTAATGGTGAAATTGTAATCGAAAAAATTGAAAACGGAACTTATACAGGAACATTTAAATTTTCTGCTGTTGATGAGTTAGGAGAAGTTGTTACTTTTTCTCAAGGCGTTTTCTATAAAGCACCATTACAATAGTATTAGTAAAGTATTTTTTAAGAATAAACAAAAAAACCACTTCAGTATGAAGTGGTTTTTTTATGTCTTGTTGATAACTAATGTTGAATTTACACTTCATAAAATGTACTTTTGTCTTTATTCTCTTTAACTTGTAGGTTTGTGCCTATGTATTTAATTTCTAGATAAATGTATTTAATCTTTGATACCGAAACAACAGGTTTGCCAAGAAGTTGGTCGGCGCCGATAACCGATACCGATAACTGGCCAAGATGTATTCAAATTGCATGGCAATTGCACGATGAAATGGGAAACCTTGTCGAGCATCAAGATTATTTAGTAAATCCAGAAGGGTTTAACATTCCCTATGATGCTGAAAGAATTCACGGAATTTCAACCGAACTAGCACAAGCCCAAGGTGTGCCTTTGATTGAAGTATTGGAGAAATTCAACATCGCATTATCAAAAGCAAAATTCATTGTCGGGCAAAATGTTGGTTTCGACGTCAATATTATGGGGTGTGAATTTCATAGAATGAATGTTGGTTCAGATATGAGTTCGATGCCTATTTTAGATACCTGTACCGAGGTAACAGCTAATTTGTTAAAATTACCTGGAGGTAGAGGAGGGAAGTTTAAGTTGCCTACTTTAACAGAGTTGCATCAATATTTGTTTGATAAGCCTTTTGCTGAAGCTCATAATGCAACAGCCGACGTTGAAGCGACAACGCGATGTTTTCTAGAATTAATCAAGCGTGAAGTTTTTACCAAAGAAGAGCTTGATGTAACGCCAGATTATTTTACGCGTTTTAAAGAGAATAATCCTCAACAAATCCAACTCATTGGGTTAAAACATATCAATTTAAAAGCGGCTTCCGATGAAATCAGGAAACAGCTGCAAAAAATTGAACAAGAAAATACGCAAACTACCATTTCGGAATCGGATAAAAACGATTTAAGAGAAGCAAAGTTTGCACACCTGCACAATCATACGCAATTTTCAGTTCTTCAATCAACTATTGCAATTAATGCTTTAGTTGCGGCTACAGCTAAGAATAAAATGCCAGCTGTGGCAATGACCGATACAGGAAACATGATGGGAGCCTTCCATTTTGTAAGTGCTGTAATGAATCACAACAAAGGAGCAAAAGCAAAAATCGAAGCGGCTATTGAGGCTGGTGAAGAACCAACAGATTTAGAAATCAAGCCGATTGTAGGTTGTGAGTTTAACATTTGTGACAATCATTTGGATAAGACCAAAAAAGATAATGGTTATCAAGTGGTTTTGTTGGCAAAGAATAAAAAAGGGTATCACAATTTAGCCAAAATGGCTTCTATAGCGTATACCGATGGTTTTTATTATGTGCCACGTATCGATAAAACGATTGTTGAGAAGTACAAAGAAGATATAATGGTTTTATCTGGGAATTTATACGGAGAAATTCCGAGTAAAATCTTAAATATTGGTGAAAACCAAGCCGAAGAAGCATTAATTTGGTGGAAAGATCAGTTTGGCGATGATTTTTATCTTGAAGTGATGCGTCATAATCAAGAAGATGAAAATCGTGTCAACCAAACCTTAATTGCTTTTGCACAGAAACATAAGGTTAAATTAATTGCGACTAACAATACTTTTTACGTAAATAAAGAAGATGCCAATGCGCACGATATTTTATTGTGTGTTAAGGATGGTGAAAAGCAGGCAACGCCTATAGGTCGCGGACGTGGTTATCGTTACGGATTGCCAAATCAGGAATACTATTTCAAATCGGAAGAAGAAATGAAAAAGCTTTTTTCAGATTTGCCTGAAGCGATAATTAATATTCAAGAAATAGTGGATAAGGTTGAGACCTATTCATTATATCGTGATGTATTACTTCCAAAGTATGATATTCCACAAGAATTTATTGTACCAGAAGATGAAGTAGATGGTGGAGTACGTGGCGAAAATGCTTATTTGCGTCATTTGACCATGGAAGGGGCTAAAAGACGTTATGGAGAAATTACTCCCGATATTCAAGAACGTTTGGATTTTGAGTTATTGACAATTTCCAATTCAGGTTACCCAGGTTATTTCTTAATTGTACAAGATTTCATTGCTGAAGCTAGAAAAATGGACGTTTCGGTAGGGCCTGGTCGTGGTTCCGCTGCGGGATCTGCGGTTGCGTATTGTTTGGGAATAACCAATATTGACCCTATTAAATACGACTTACTTTTTGAGCGTTTCTTAAATCCAGATCGTGTATCCATGCCCGATATCGATATCGACTTCGATGATGAAGGTCGTGGTCGTGTAATGGATTATGTAATTAAGAAATATGGTGCTAATCAGGTAGCGCAGATTATTACTTATGGTAAAATGGCTACCAAATCGGCGATACGTGATACGGCTCGTGTATTGGATTTGCCACTTTTTGAGGCCGATAGAATTGCGAAGTTGATACCAGGAATGATGCCCTCTAAATGGAATTTAGCACGTTTCTTAGCAGAAGATGAGAGTGAAGTTAAAAAAGCATTGCGTTCGGAAGAGTTTGATAAAGTAAAAGAGCTGATTGAAATTGCCAATTCTGAAGATTTAGCGGGGGAGACCATCCAGCAAGCTAAAGTTTTGGAAGGTTCTATGCGTAATACGGGTATTCATGCTTGTGGAGTTATCATTACGCCATCAGATATTACCAATTACGTTCCGGTAACCACTGCAAAGGATTCCGATTTATATGTAACACAGTTTGATAACTCGGTTGCAGAAAGTGCGGGATTATTAAAAATGGACTTCTTGGGGTTAAAGACTTTAACCCTTATTAAAGATACTGTTAAATTAGTTAAGTATAGAACGGGAATTCAACTTGATCCCGATACTTTTCCAATTGACGATAAGGAAACGTATGAGTTGTTTCAAAGAGGTGAAACAGTTGGGATTTTCCAATACGAGTCACCTGGAATGCAGAAATACATGAAGGATTTAAAACCAACAGTTTTTGGAGATTTAATTGCGATGAACGCATTGTATCGTCCAGGACCATTGGAGTACATTCCTTCTTTCGTTCGTAGAAAAAACGGTGAAGAAGAAATCAAATACGATTTAGAAGCTTGTGCAGAGTATTTAGCGGAAACATATGGAATTACAGTTTACCAAGAGCAGGTGATGCTTTTGTCGCAGTCTTTAGCTGATTTTACAAAAGGTGAAGCCGACGTTTTGCGTAAGGCGATGGGTAAAAAGCAAAAGGATGTCCTGGACAAAATGAAGCCTAAGTTCGTGGAACAGGCTTCTGCAAAAGGCCATGATGCAACAGTTTTGGAGAAAATCTGGAAAGACTGGGAAGCTTTTGCGAGTTACGCATTCAACAAGTCACACTCTACCTGTTATGCTTGGATAGCGTATCAAACAGCTTATTTGAAAGCGCATTACCCTGCAGAATATATGGCGGCGGTACTTTCGAATAATATGAACGATATCAAACAAGTTTCGTTCTTTATGGAGGAATGTAAACGAATGGGATTGGATGTATTGGGGCCGGATGTGAATGAATCGTACTATAAATTTACGGTAAATGAAAATTACGCCATCCGCTTCGGTATGGGAGCAATTAAAGGTGTTGGGGAAGGTGCTGTAAATACAATTGTTGAAAACAGAAAAGATGGAAAATACAAGTCGATTTTTGATTTAGCCAAACGAATTGATTTAAGAGCTGCCAACAAAAAAGCATTTGAGAATTTAGCATTGGCAGGTGGTTTTGATGGTTTTGGTGATACGCATCGTGCTCAATATTTTCACGAAGAAGGGGATGGAATTACCTTTTTGGAAAAAGCAATGAAATATGGGGCTAAATTTCAAGAAAACGAAAATTCTTCGCAAGTAAGTTTGTTTGGTGATGCTTCAGATGTTCAAATTCCAGAACCAGTGGTTCCGCCTTGTGAAGAGTGGAGTACTATGGAGAAATTGGCCAAAGAAAAAGAAGTAGTAGGGATTTACATTTCAGGTCACCCACTTGATGATTACAAATACGAAATGAAATATTTCTGTAATACCAAATTGGAACCTTTGAAAGATTTGAATGCTTTTGTGGGTAAAAATATTAGTATCGGAGGAATCATTACCAAAGTGGAGCACCGAACGGCTAAGAATGGAAAAGGTTGGGCGATGTTTACGCTTGAGGGCTATGATGAAAGTTATGAGTTCAGAATTTTTGGTGAAGAATACCTGAAGTTTAGACATTTCTTGATTCAAAACAATTTTACGTTTATTAAACTGATTGTAAAAGAAGGCTGGACCAATGCAGAAGGTAAAAAGGGAGACCCAAGAATGCAATTTGTAGATGTGAAAATGCTGCAAGATGTTTTGACAACGTATGCAAAAAAATTGATTTTACAATTTAGTATTGCTGATTTGAGTGAAAATATGATTAATGGTCTTTACGAATTGTTTACAAGAGAAAAAGGTGATAACCCGTTGACGATTGAAGTGATGGAATTGGAAAAAGTAAAGCGTCAGATAGTCGAAAATATTGAAGAAGAAGCCATAGATGTTAGTGATGAAGCCGATGCGGATGCTGAAATTGAAAATGTAGTAATAGAGCCAACCGTTACGGAAGTTGAAGAGATAAAAGTAGTGACGAAGTTAAGTATGCCTAGTCGTAAGATGAAAATTAAAATTTCAAACGAGCTGTTACAAGAACTTGAAATGCGACAAATAAGCTTTAAATTGAATTAATGTAAGTTGGCTAACAAATCGTTTTCTCTGAATTGCAGAACTTTGTTCAAAAGCAATCGAAATTATGAAAAAAATATTAACAGCATTATTTTTAGTATTATCGTTATTGACTTATAGTCAAATTGCAGATAAAGCAGAAAATATTAGTCCTCTATTAATAGGAGAGCAAATTCCAAATATTGTAGTTTACGATGTTTTGGGTAAACCGATTCAAACGAAAACAATTTTCGATAAGAAAACGGTTTTAGTAGTGTACCGCGGTGGATGGTGTCCATATTGTAATGCGCAATTAGCAGATTTACAGGAATTGGAAAGTGATATCTTGGCTTTAGGATATCAAATTGTAGCTATTAGTCCTGATGCGCCTCGTTTTTTACAACAAACGGTAGAAGATGAAAAGTTGAATTATACTTTGTATTCCGACAGTAAGGGCGATTTTTCACAAGCAGTTGGGATAGCATTTGCAAAATCAAAGGGTAAGTTGGATAAATATTCTGAAGGACAAAATCCTGGATTTTTACCGGTGCCTACAGTATATATATTGGATTCAAATAGTGAAATTCAGTTCTTATATATCAATCCTAATTATACTAAACGATTGGATGGTAAAGTATTGCTTGCGGTTTTAAAGTCGCTTTAAGTATCATTTTTAGAAATACAGGTATAAGTAAAAGCAATATAATATTTTGTCTGACTTAAAAATAAATAACTATTTTTGTTACCTCAAATTAATACAATTAAAAGAATTAAGATATGGCATTAGCAATTACAGATGCTACTTTTGAAGAAGTAGTATTAAAATCAGATAAACCAGTAGTAGTAGATTTTTGGGCAGCTTGGTGTGGACCATGTAGAATGGTTGGGCCAGTTATCGATGAGGTTGCATCAGAATATGAAGGTAAAGCAGTTGTAGGAAAAGTTGATGTAGATGCAAACCAAGAATTTGCTGCAAAATATGGTGTTCGTAACATCCCAACAGTATTAGTTTTCCAAAATGGAGAAGTAGTAGGACGTCAAGTTGGTGTTGCACCTAAAAAGACTTACACGGATGCAATTGATGCATTATTGTAATATAATCTTATGAAAAAGAAAACTGAAGCCTAACGTGAGTTAGGCTTTTTTTATTTCAATTTTCAGATTATCTTTGAGAGATGAAGCTAGAAAATCAATTAGAAAAAATATCCAGTTTTAAGCATTTGGAGCTTTTAGCAAACCAAGTTGTGGAAGGTTTTATTTCGGGCATGCACAAATCACCATTTCATGGTTTTTCTGCAGAATTTGCAGAACATAAGATTTACAACCCAGGAGAAAGTACGAAACACATCGATTGGAAGTTATTTGCCAAAACAGATCGTTTGTATACCAAGCGGTATGAAGAAGAAACCAATATGCGTTGTCATATTATTTTGGACAATTCTTCTTCAATGCATTATCCAAGTGTTAAAACTGTAGGACATTTTTATGAAACTAAAATAGGTTTTTCGGTACTAGCTTCGGCTGTTTTAATGAATTTGCTAAAAAAGCAACGCGATGCAGTGGGAATGAGTGTGTATTCCGATAGCTATGAATATTATGCTCCAGAAAAGGGAAGTGAACGTCATCATCGTATGCTTTTGGATAAGTTGGAACATGTTTTACAAGAAGATAGTGCTACAAAAACAACAGATACTGTTACGTATTTGCATCAAATAGCCGAAAATATTCACAGACGTTCCATGGTGGTTTTGTTTACGGATATGTTTCAAAATGAAAATGAGGAAAAAATTTTCAAGGCATTGCAACATTTAAAACACAACAAACACAAGGTGGTTGTTTTTCATGTTTACGATGAAAAAACGGAGTTACAATTTGATTTTGACAACGCTCCTAAGAAATTTATTGACCTTGAAACGGGTGAAGTGATCAATTTATTTGCTGAAAATGTAAAAGAATTATACGAAAAACAAGTGTCGGAGTATTTCAAAAAAATTGCAAATACGTGTATGCAGTATAAAATTCAATATGTGCCTGTTGCAGTAGGGAAAAATTTTGAAAAAATTTTAATTACCTATTTAATTGAGAAACAAAAGTTTGGGTAATTCGGGTTAAAAAATCTTTATTTTTTTTCAAAAAAGATTTGGAGAACTCGAAAAGCGTTGTATATTTGCACCGCAATACAGCAATGGTTTGGTAGTTCAGTTGGTTAGAATACATGCCTGTCACGCATGGGGTCGCGGGTTCGAGTCCCGTCCAGACCGCTAGATTGGGAAAGCACTTCAGAAATGGAGTGCTTTTTTTTCCCTCAAAAGTATTTAAGAAAGTTGTGTTGTTTAAGCCCGTTAGAATCGGGTTGGTTTAGTAGTTAGACCAATGAAAAGCTTTCCATATATTCTGATAAACAGAATTTGGATGGCTTTTTTAATAAAAAGTGAAATTTTATTTTGATATATAAAAAAAAGCAGTACATTTGCACCGCAATACAGCAATGGTTTGGTAGTTCAGTTGGTTAGAATACATGCCTGTCACGCATGGGGTCGCGGGTTCGAGTCCCGTCCAGACCGCCAAATAAAAAAGCACTTCAATTGAAGTGCTTTTTTATTTTAATGAAGTTTTTAAAACCATACTTCTAAATTCCTAAAGAATATTCCCAGAAATACCCCTAATAGTATAATACAATATATCACTTGTATGAATGTAGAGGCTAAGAAGCCTAGGAATGATCCGAAAGCTGCTTTTAAGGCTCTTTTACCGTCTCTGTAGTTGTAGATTAGTTCGCCGATAAACGCGCCAACAAAAGGGCCTATAATAAATCCAAATGGAGGGAAGAATAATCCGGTAACTAATCCGATATTGGTTCCCCATACCCCATATTTACTTCCGCCAAACTTTTTCGTGCCTTTCGCAGGAATAATGTAATCCAACACAAATATTACCGCCATTATCACAAAGGTGATGCTTAAAACCCAATAGTTGGTTTCAATTTCAGGAATTAAATATAAGAGTAATAATCCCAACCAACTTATAGGTGTGCCGGGTAATGCTGGTAAAAAACTACCAATAAAGCCTATTATAAGGCATAAAAATCCTAAAATGAGTAATAAGTATTCCATTTCAAGTTTATTTTAAACAACAATAAATTTAAAGATATGCGTTTTTATATAAAAATATCATGCGAAAAATATTACTATTAATATTTTTATATAGTATTTGTATCAAAGCACAAAATATGAAATTGGCCGATAGTCTTATGAGTATTGGTCAGTTTTCAAAAGCTATTGTAGTTTATGAAAAGGAGGGGCATTATTCAAAGTATTTCAATATTGCTAAAGCTTACGAAGCTAAAGGGAATAGTGCCGAAGCACTTAAAAATTATAATAACTATCTAAAAAACGATACTTTAAACTTACAAGTAAATTATAATTATGGACTACTTCTTCTAGAGTTATCCAAAAATAAAGAAGCGCAACGCGTATTTCAAAAATTAGTTCAATCAAATCCTAATGAATTGTATTATTACTATTTAGGATTGGCTTTTGAAAAAGAAAACGATGTAATGAATTCTGTTGTTAATTTCTTGCATTCCGCTAAAATAGATTCCTTGTATTTTAAGAGTAATTATAAACTAGCGGTTTATCATACTAATGGTAAGAATTACAAAGAAGCTTTAAAGATAACCAATCGCTTTTTAGTAAAGAATGCAAGTAATATTGAGATGTTGAAATTACGTGCTCAAGTATATTATTTTCAAAGTGATTTTCAAAATGCAATTATAGATTTTAATAAGCTATTATCCTTAAATCAAACGGATACGTTTATTTTGGAAAAGCTTGCGAATTCCTATTATGGAAACAAAGAGTATAAAGAAGCTATTACCATTTATAATTCTTTAATTGAAAATGCAACGGAAGAAAATGCAAATTATTTTTATAATAGAGGGAAGGCATATGGCTTTTTAGAAAAAACAAAAGCGGCAGAGGCAGACATTAAAAAGGCAATTGAATTGAAAACCTTTACTTTTGAAAATGAGTATTTTTATTTGGGATACTTTTATCAAAAGGAACACAATTTAGATCGTGCTTTGTATTATTATAAAAAGGCAATAAAGCAAGATAAGAATCATATTGAGGCCAATTATCAAGTAATTGCAATAAGTGATTACAAAGGCGATAATCCGGAAAAAATAATCAAGGATTACGAGAATTATTTGGCTCAATTTAAAAATTTACCAGAAGAAAAACGCTTTTACATTGAAAATCGAATCAAACAATTGAAACGAAAACTGCACATGGAATAAAAAATCTTATTATTTTTACATCAAATACACCGATTTGAAAAAAGTAATTGTTTTATTCTCTGTTGTTTTAATGTTTTCTTGTCAACTTTTTGATAAAAAAGTGCCTGACGAAGAGCAGCTTTTGCAAGAAGAACTTAAAAAAATAGATTGGACACAAGTGGACCAATTTCCTACGGTAACTGATTGTGAAACACTTTCGGATAAAGAAGCGCAAAAGCAATGTTTTTTTGATTATTTAATTCAAGTTATTCAAGAGCGATTGGGAATCGACACGATACAAATTATGTATCCTGAAGTAGATACAATTAGTGTAAAAGTTACGGTGAACCCAGATGCTTCGTTGCAATTTGAAACGCAAATCCCTACCGACAGTATTACCTATGACATCAAAGTAATTGATAGTATTTTACAAAATCGACTCGCTGATTTCCCAAGAGTTGAGCCTGCAATTAAAAGAGGGATAAAGGTAAAATCACAATTTGTTTTACCAGTAATCATTAAAGTAGATTCCCTATCGGTACAGTAATTATCGTTTGAATTTTCTGCCTTTCCAAGTGTAATTTCCTAAAAGTGCATTCAAAGCGACTAATGTATTGAAAAAGGGATACAATAGTGAACTGATAAACACCCAATGCAATTTGGTTTTAAAATAACTAGCGGTTTGATGGAGTAAAATATAATCGATTAAAAATTTACTCCCTGTGAATAACATAAAATAGTTTTGGTCGAATTGCCCTATTAACCAGAACAGAAAAACGCAAATCCATGCTAAATTACTAGTAAAAACTATCAACGCGAGTATTTTGCCAAAAGTAGAGGAATAGCTAGTGCTTTTTGCGGCCCAACGGATTCTTTGTTGAAACAACTTAACCCATGAATCTTCCGATTTGGTAGCAACAATACTTTCCGGATTCATGCAATAACCAACAGATTTTTTATTTTGTAGTATTGCTTTTTGCAGTAAAAAAACATCATCACCACTCGCAATAGTTTCGTTGCCTTCAAAACCATTTAGTTGCTCAAAAAAAGACTTTTCATAGGCAAAGTTTGCGCCATTACACATAAACGGTTTATCGATACCAAAGCTTCCAATGGTTGTGCCTTGTAAACTCATGAAGTCGAGATTTTGAAAGGCGTGTAGCAATCCTCTCTGTGGTAAATAGCATACACCTGCGGCTACCATTTTTTTGTTTCCTTGCTGTATGTATTGGTCAATTGCGCTCAACCAATTTTTTTGCACCAAGCAATCGGCATCAGTGGTAATAATCCAGTTGTGTTTTGCAATTTGTATGGCAGCTTCAATGGCATCTTTTTTTGGGGAACCTGACTTTCTTTGATTGTTGAGGAGGGTAATGGAAAAATCGTAATGAGTAATTTTATAATTGTCATCTGATGCATCATCAACTAGAATTACTTCAAACAATTCTTTTGGATAATTGAGTAATGAAATGGTATGAAGTATTTTGGGTAAGTTTTCGACTTCATTACGAAACGGAACTACTATTGAAAAGCTTGTTTTATTTTCTGTATTGTCATCATGAGAAAATCGTTTCATTTTGGTAAAGCCAAAAATTAGACTTCCAATGCAAATACAATAAATGGTCAGAATGATAAATACAACAGCAATCATGCTTTAACGGGTTTAAAACGTAATACGAAATAACTTCCAATACTAACGGGAATCACCAAATTGAACAACCACATTACGGAAGTTATGGTTACAATTTTCCAATTTTCAATGCCTAATTTTGAAAATAAAAAAAGCGCAACACTCCCTTTGATGGCAACGTCCATAAAATGAATGGTTGGAATAATAGAGGCAAGTAAATACATTGAAAAAATGTAAAACAATGCGGTAGAGTACTCTAAATTACAATCAAAAATGAAAAGCAGAAAATAAAACTGATGTGAGAAAACAAGATACCTTACTACAGAATAGATTCCATTTTTTTTTAGAATCGTCTGGGGTATTTGTTTGATTTTTAATAAGAGTCTTTGAATGGAAAAGCCAAAAAGTTCTATGTTTTTTAAAGATATAAGTAGCATTATAATAGCAAAAGCAATAAATAGCGATAGATAAATCTCAGAATGAAATACTGTAGTAATGTTTAACAGTCCTATAATTCCAAAAAGGCTAGTTACTATCAATTGAGTAGTATTGCTGATAAAATTGAGTAAAACTATGATTTTGGCGTTTTGTTTCGGAAAGTAGAGCATTTTTGCGCCATATTCCCCAATGCGATTGGGTGTAAATATGGAAGCGGTTAACGAACCTAAACTTTGTTGAGCTGCTTCGTAAAAAGTTATAGTTTTAAAATAAGAAACTAAATTTTGCCATTTTAGAATTTCTAAAATCCAATTTAGAGCAGAAAAACCCAATAGAATTACAACAGTTTTTACTGTTAAAAATGACATGGTACTTTTCCAAACCAAATTACTGTTGTTTTGAAAATGGTTGAAGCAATAGTACAAAGCAGCACTTACAATCAAAAGTTTGACGGTAAGTATCAGGAATTGTTTAGCTTTGTGAGGAATTGCAAGCATAAGGCAAAGAAACAAACTTTAGCCTATACCCGTATATTTTTAATACTATAATTTTGGCAAACGAACGTATCATATTAGGAATTGACCCAGGAACCACTATTATGGGTTTTGGACTTATAAAGGTGGTGAATAAGAAGATGGAATTTCTTCAGTTGAATGAATTGATTTTGAATAAATATGATGATCATTACACCAAGCTGAAAGTGATTTTTGAGCGTACCATAGAGTTGATTGAAACGCATCATCCCGATGAAATTGCTATTGAGGCTCCTTTCTTTGGTAAAAACGTGCAATCAATGTTAAAGTTAGGGAGAGCCCAAGGGGTCGCTATGGCAGCTGGTTTATCACGTCAGATACCCATCACCGAATATGAGCCTAAAAAAATAAAAATGGCCATTACAGGTAATGGAAATGCCAGTAAAGAGCAAGTAGCCAAAATGCTCCAGCAATTATTGGGATTGAAAACGTTACCTAAAAATCTAGATTCTACGGATGGATTAGCCGCAGCGGTTTGTCATTTTTTTAATTCTGGTAGGGTAGAACTAGGGAAAAGTTATTCTGGGTGGGATGCTTTTGTGAAACAGAATGAATCACGTATAAAAAAATAAATTTAAAGTCCATTATATTTCAATTGAATAAGAAATGAGCGGTATCTATATCCATATTCCATTTTGCAAGCAAGCCTGTCATTATTGTGATTTTCATTTTTCGACTAATTTGAAGAAGAAAGACGAAATGGTTTTAACTTTGGTAAAAGAATTGGAACTGCGAAAAAGTGAGTTTCAGAACGAGGCTGTTGCAACGATTTATTTTGGTGGCGGTACTCCAAGCTTGCTATCGGTTGAAGAAATTCAGCTATTAATTGATTCCGTTTATAAGAATTACAAAGTTGTTGATCATCCTGAAATTACGCTAGAAGCCAATCCTGATGATTTGTCAGCAGAACGTATAATAGCATTTTCTAAAACACCAATAAACCGATTGTCAATTGGAATTCAGTCGTTTTTTGAAGACGATTTAAAAATGATGAATCGGGCGCATAATGCAGATGAAGCTAAAAAATGTTTGGAAATTGCAACGCAATATTTTGATAATATTTCATTGGATTTAATTTACGGTATACCGGATGCAAGTAATGAAAAGTGGCAACAAAATATTGAGACTGCTTTATCGTTTGGGATACCTCATATTTCCAGTTATGCCTTAACGGTTGAACCCAAAACGGCTTTGGATAAATTTATTCAAAAGGGAATTATAAAAGCACCTAGTGATGAATTGGCTTCTGAACAGTTTTATATTTTGGTAGATACCTTACACAAGAACGGATTTGTACATTATGAATTATCAAATTTTGGTAAACCCGATTATTTTTCCAAAAACAATTCGGCGTATTGGTTGGGTAAAAAGTATATTGGGATAGGACCATCGGCTCATAGTTATGATGGGACCAATCGAGGATGGAACGTTTCAAATAATACGCTGTATTTAAAATCAATTCAAAGTAATATTCTGCCGATTGAAATAGAAAAGTTGACTAAAATAGATCGTTATAACGAATATATTATGACCGGATTGCGCACCATTTGGGGTGTTTCTATGATTCGTATTGAACAGGAATTCGGGAAAGATTTTTTAGACTATCTCAATACAACTAGCAAGAAATTTATCAAGGACGAGTTGCTTATTGTGGAACAAGGAATTTTGAAAACCACTTCAAAAGGCAAGTTCCTGTGCGATGGTATTGCGAGTGATTTGTTTAAAGTGGGTTAAGAAAACTTTACTTACTATTAAAAAGCCCTGCTAATAAATTTATTGCGCCAGTTAACAATGCACCTTCGAAGGAATCAGTTGCATTTGGGTTGAACGAATCCATTTTTACAGTAGCGATTAAATTTTCTGGAATTATAGAAGAATTTTTATATTCTATTTTATTGTTGTAAACCGTAAAATTATCATTCATCATAGTGGTTCTGTTGTAGATAGAGAAATCATTTTTGTTGTAAAATTGCAACTGAGTGAATGTATAAGTTGGCTTGTTGAAATTAAAAGATTTCATAATTGTAGAAGTATATTGTTGAGGCTGAAATGTAACAACATCCTCCTGCGTATGTTGTGCAAACAAGCAAACATTTGAAATAAGTAACGATGCAATCAATAATTTCTTCATTTGTAGTATCTTTAGAACCTTAATGTTACAGTAAATTTAATTATTTTTTTGAAAACTACAATCTTACATCAGCATAATTCGTACGAATTAGATTTGTCGAAACCACTTGATATTTCGTTACCTTTAACTAACAATGCAGATAACCCTATAGCATGGTATCAAAATGCTCCGGAGATTAAACCTGTAACCATGGGCGACTGGATTGGTAAAGTTTCGGAAGGGAAGTCTTCAACCAATTTCAATAATATATTTTTCAATCCTCACGCACATGGAACGCATACAGAATGTTTGGGTCATATTACGCGTGAATTTTATAGTGTTAATCAATGTTTAAAGCAATTCTTTTTTAAAGCAGAAGTAATTTCAATTGTTCCAGAGCGTATTGATGAGGATTTAGTTATTTCCAAAACACAAATTGAAAAGGCACTTGAAGGGAAAAATTTAGAGGCTATTGTGATTCGTACAATGCCTAATTCAGAGAGTAAAAAGCATTTGAATTATTCGAATACCAATCCACCTTATTTAGCGGAAGAAGCGGCTGTTTTAATTCGTGAAAAAGGAATCAAACATTTGCTGATTGATTTGCCAAGTGTAGATAAAGAACATGATGAAGGAAAGCTATTGGCACATAAAGCATTCTGGAATGTAAAAGACGTAAACCAATTAAACGATGATGCAAGATTGGATTGTACGATTACAGAAATGATTTATGTAGCAGATGACATTACAGATGGTAGTTATATGCTAAATCTGCAAATTGCTTCTTTTGAAAACGATGCATCACCAAGTAAGCCTGTTTTGTATAAAATCATGAACTAAACTATGGATATTCAACAGTTGTATGAATTTTGCTTGAGTAAAAAGGGGGTAACCGAACATTTTCCGTTTGATGAAGACACTTTAGTTTTTAAAGTTGGGGGTAAAATGTTTTGTTTAACGTCTTTGCGCGAATGGGAAAATGGTACACCATCGTTGAATTTAAAGTGTAATCCCGAGCGTGCTATTGCACTACGAGAACAATATGAAGCTGTAAAGCCGGGTTATCATATGAGCAAAGTGCATTGGAACACCGTTTCAGTTCACTCAGATGTATCTTCTAAACTCTTAATAGAACTCATTAATCATTCTTACGATTTGGTTTTTGATAGTTTAACCCAAAAAACACAAGAAGTCATAAAAAAAGAAGCCTAAATGGCTTCTTTTTTTATAATTGCTTTTTCTGTTTTGCCACAAAACCATCGGCTTGCAATTTTAATAATTCAGTGGCTTTTTGCTTTTTATAATGGTACAACTCTTGATTATTTTTGATATCAGCGTAAATTGTGTCATAAATTTCAGCATCTGTTTTACGTTGTAACTCACTTTGATATTTGTTTTGTGCCAATACATTTACAGCAACAAGTTCATAATCTTCAATTTTGAAATCGTATTCCCCTTTTGGAGCCAATAATTTAGCTATAATTGGAGCAGTTTCGATGGCAAAAAATAATAACATGATAAACAAAGAGGGTATAAGCGGTAATTTATTAAGAGCGTTTATTCGTGCCATTAGCCCTCCAAAGTTGTCAATAATAGGTTGGGTATCTTGAATTTTTTTATCCAAATTGGATTGAATGGTTTTAGCTTCAGCTTCTAAGCTTTTAATTTTTTGCATATTGATGGCTTTCAACGTGTCCAACTCCTTTAAAGCCATATCGTGCTTTTCTCTTTTTTCCTTGTAAACAGGTCCTTTGCCAAGTTTCTTAGTGCCAGAAGTTCCTTCTGCTTCAGTAATGTAAGTGTTATACAAACTATTGACTTCACTTTCTTTTTTCAGAATATCCGATTTTAAACTATCAATTTTTGCTTGATTTTGTTCTAGATCTTTTTTGAAAAAATCGGTTACTTGACTTTTGTTTTGAATTGCCAAATCATTTTTTTCTTTTAATAAAACGGTATTGATTTCTTTCTCAAAGATTTTGATTTCTAAAGGTTTTGAAATGACAATCGCAATAATTATCGCAAGCATTATTCTAGGGAAAGCTTGAAGTAGTTCCATCTTAAATTGATCCCTTTTTTTAATGGTAGATACAATGTAACGATCCAAGTTGAAAATCAATAGCCCCCAAACGAATCCGAAGCCTATCGCCATATAAACATTATCAAAAACTGAAAATAGGGCATAACTAGCTGCAATGAATGCCATGATAGCAGTGAAGAAAACGGTTGCGCCAATACCCGCATATTTGTTTTGCTCGGCGTTGGAGCAAGAGTTGATGAGGTTCTTATCGGCTCCAGAACATAGGATGAAAAAATTTTTTAACATGATGATTGATTTTTGATTTTCCCAACTGCGCTCCAAACAATTTGGCTCCGCCTCGGGTGATGATTGATTAAGTACAAATTTAACGCTAATTGTTTAAAATTGTTGCTAAAATATTGAAAATAAGTTTATTGAAAATAAAAAAGCCTCACATATCGTGAGGCTTTAAATCTAAATTTTATCAGATTAATATCTGTAATATTCCGGTTTGTAAGGACCTTCAACAGTAACCCCAATATATTTTGCTTGGTCTTCTGATAAAGTTTCTAATTCAACCCCAATTTTAGCCAAGTGTAATGCTGCTACTTTTTCATCTAAGTGTTTTGGTAACATATATACTTTGTTTTCGTAAGCTTCAGTGTTAGTCCATAATTCTAACTGTGCCAATGTTTGGTTAGTAAAGGAATTACTCATTACAAAACTAGGGTGTCCTGTTGCACAACCTAAGTTTACCAAACGTCCTTCAGCTAAAATAATGATGTCATTACCGTTTACATTGTATTTATCAACTTGAGGTTTGATTTCTACTTTTGAAGCACCATGGTTTTTGTTTAACCACGCCATATCAATTTCGTTATCAAAGTGTCCGATATTACAAACGATAGTTTTGTCTTTCATTTTTTCAAAATGGCGACCTACCACGATATCTTTATTTCCTGTAGTTGTAATTACGATATCAGCGTTACCAACAACAGTGTCTAATTTTTTAACTTCAAATCCGTCCATTGCTGCTTGTAAAGCACAGATAGGATCAATTTCGGTAACTGTTACAATTGAACCAGCTCCACGGAAAGATGCAGCAGTACCTTTACCTACGTCACCGTATCCACAAACAACCACTCTTTTACCAGCTAACATAACGTCAGTAGCACGACGAATAGCGTCAACAGCTGATTCTTTACATCCGTATTTGTTGTCAAATTTTGATTTTGTAACCGAATCATTCACGTTGATAGCAGGAATGTGTAACGTTCCGTTTTCCATTCTTTCATATAAACGGTGAACTCCAGTTGTAGTTTCTTCCGATAAACCTTTAATTCCTTTGATTAATTCTGGGTAACGGTCAAAAACCATATTGGTTAAATCACCACCATCATCCAAAATCATGTTTAACGGTTGACGATCTTCTCCAAAGAATAAAGTTTGTTCAATACACCAGTCAAATTCTTCTTCGTTCATACCTTTCCAAGCATAAACTGGAATACCTGCAGCAGCAATAGCAGCAGCAGCGTGATCTTGGGTAGAGAAAATATTACAAGAACTCCAAGTTACATCTGCACCAAGAGCTACTAAAGTTTCAATTAAAACTGCAGTTTGAATGGTCATGTGTAAACATCCTGCAATACGAGCACCTTTTAAAGGTTGGCTAGCACCAAATTCAGCTCTTAAAGCCATTAAACCTGGCATTTCAGCTTCTGCTAATTCAATTTCTTTTCTTCCCCAGTCAGCTAAAGTGATATCTTTAACTTTGTAAGGTACATAAGGAATAGTGTTTGTACTCATCTATAGTATATATTTGTGTTTTTTAATTTAAAGAGTGCAAAGTTAGGTAATTCCTTTTTAATTCGTAAATTAATTCACTTATTTTGTGAAATGTTTAATAGTATAATGCTTTGAAATTCAGTATCATAATTAATGCCTCTATATAAAAAAATACAAGTAAACAATTCGACTACCGTTTTTGTGTGGAAAATTGAAGAAGATTTTAATTGGCTATTCCGCCATGTGGAATTAAGAGATGTTTCACTAGCGCGATTGGAAAAAATGAAGTCGGAAAGTCACCAAAGAGGTTTTTTGAGTGTGCGGCATTTGTTGCATGAAGCAGGATATACCGATTTTGATTTGTTTTATGACGAGAATGGGAAACCCAATTTGAAAGATGGTTGTCATATTTCCATAACCCATTCTCATAATTTTTCAGCTATTATCGTTTCAAAAGAAAACGTTGGTATTGACTTGGAATTGCAACGAGATAAAATTGTTCGCATTGCTGATAAATTTATCGATTACGAATTTGAATACTTGGATAAAGAAGCTGCAGAGTATATTCGAAAACTTACTGTGATTTGGGCAATAAAAGAAGCTAAATACAAGATGTGTAATTCGAAAAGTTTGAGTTTTAAGGATAACATGAAAGTAATAGCTTTTCAATTAAATGATTCTAAAGGGACTGCATTCATAAAACAAAATGACTTTGAGAAAAGTTTTATGTTTTCTTTTGAAGAGTTTGAAAATTTCACTTTGGTGTATGCATTAGAAAATTAAGAGCTGATTTAAAAGCTGCTCTTAGAAGTACAACAATTTCAATATGAATTTTGTTTCAATCAAGTCTGTTTCAGTAATAAAACTCTATTTTTACCAAAATTATAAGCTTTAAAATGAATTTTTACGGAGCAATTTTACAAGCTAAAATTGAAAATAAGAGATTATTAGCAGTTTTGTTAGATCCAGATAAATTGGATGAGACTTCATTAGATAAAATAATTGAAAAGATTAATACGTCACCCGCAACACATATTTTGGTTGGTGGAAGTACGTATTGTGGTAATTCGCTAGATGTATTTGTTTTGAATTTAAAAGCCAATACAAATTTACCAGTGTTTTTATTTCCAGGAAATTATAAGCAAATTTCAAATGAAGCGGATGGAATTCTTTTTTTAAGTTTAATGTCAGGACGTAATCCCGATTATTTAGTTGAACACCAAATTAAGGCTGTTCCATTTTTGGAAAAATCAAGATTAGAAATCATGCCTACGGCTTATTTGTTAATAGAAAGCGGTGCTGAAACCACAGTAGAACGAGTAAGCAAAACCCGTCCAATAGCACGTACTGATGTTGAATTGGTATGTCAAACAGCTAAAGCGGGCGAATATTTAGGACAACAATTGGTTTATTTAGAAGCAGGAAGTGGTGCGCAACAAGCAGTACCTTATGAAATGATTCAAGCCGTATCGCAAAAATTGACAATTCCTTTAATTGTAGGAGGAGGAATTCGATCTAAAAAAGGTATTGATGATGCGTTTAATGCGGGAGCCGATATGGTAGTTATAGGAACAGCTTTTGAGAATGACAATACTTTTTTTGAATCATGTTAGAATTTTTATTTGCGCAATATAAAGGGTATGAAACAATTGACATTGTATTAGAAATAATAGCTGTAGTTTTTGGCTTAATAAGCGTTTTGTGTGCTAAGAAAAATAATATTTGGGTATATCCTACAGGCTTGATTAGTACCATCATATATGTCTATTTGTTGCTAAAATGGGGGTTGATAGGAGACATGCTTATTAATGGGTATTATACTATAATGAGCGTATACGGATGGTACATGTGGACCAGAAAAAAGGAAGGTGCGGTTGAATATCCTATTTCGTGGACTACAAAAAAAGAAGGAAGAATTGCAGCTGTAATTTTTTCCATAACAATTCTTTTTGTAATATTGGTTTATCATTGGTTTGAAAAATTTAATGACTGGACAGCTTATGTAGACACATTTACCACAGGAATATTTTTCGTAGGGATGTGGCTTATGGCAAAACGAAAAATTGAAAACTGGTTGTTTTGGATTGTGGGTGATGCTATTTCGGTGCCATTGTACTTCTATAAAGGATTTACTTTTTCTAGCTTTCAGTTTATAATATTTACATTTATTGCCGTTTTAGGTTATATAGAATGGAAGAGAAATTTACAAAAAGCGATCTCGCTTTAATTCAAAATAAAGGTATATCAATACAACAATTGGAAAAACAATTTCATTATTATGCAAATGGAATTGAAAAGATTGTATTGGTTAAACCAGCTTTAATAGGAGATGGAATTATAAAACTCTCCAGCGAAGAGTCTGAAAAATATCAAGAAGTTTTTGATACTCATAAAGCAAGTACTTCAATTATAAAATTTGTTCCTGCCTCAGGCGCTGCAACCCGAATGTTTAAGTTTTTGTTAGAGTTCTTAAACGATTTTAAAAAGGGAGAAGAGTCTATTAATGCTTATATTAACAGAACCAATAATAAAGAACTTTCGGTATTCTTAGTAGGGATTAAGAAGTTTCCATTTTACAATGATTTATTAAAAGTAACTAAAGCATTATATGATGGATTTGATAGTTTGAATCCTGATGAGAAGTATTATATATTGATAGAGACACTTTTATCGCCAGCAGGATTTGATTTTTCCAATAAGCCTAAAGCTATTTTACCCTTTCACGTAAAATCAGGTAAGCAAGTTACGCCAATTGAGGACCATCTTAAAGAGGCGATTTATTATAAGTCTGGAAATGTAGCGCCACATGTCCATTTTACCATTTCAAAGGAACATCAGGAGTCTTTTGATACGATAGCCAATCAGTTTGATGATTTTGTAGTTACTTTTTCGTACCAACATGAAGCTACAGATACAATAGCAGTGCAACCTGATAATACACCTTTTAGACTCGATGATAATCAATTGTTCTTTAGACCCGGTGGACATGGTGCTTTAATTGAAAATTTAAACGCATTAGAAGCAGATTTAATTTTTGTAAAAAACATTGATAATGTCTCTCAGAATCATATGAAAGATATTATTGCCAACAAAAAAATGATTGGAGGTTTGCTTTTTGAAATTCAAAATAAAGTTTTTGAATATTTAAAAATTTTAGAAGGACAAAAAGTGGACGCTGATATTATGAATGAAATTATTGCTTTCGCTTCAAAAACTATAAATGTTGTATTTCCTTTAGATTTTGAAAAGTTTAAAAAAGAGTATAAAATTGAATTTCTGATGGAGGTTTTAAACCGTCCAATCCGTGTTTGCGGAATGGTTAAAAATGAAGGAGAGCCAGGTGGAGGTCCTTTTTGGATTAAAGATTCAGAAGGTAATATTTCTCTACAAATTGTTGAAGGATCTCAAATGGATACGACCAATGAAATGCAAGAAAGAATTATACAAAAAGCAACACACTTTAATCCAGTTGATATTGTTTGCGGAGTGAAAAACTACAAAGGAGAGAAGTTTAATTTGAAAGAATTTGTAGATGAAAATTCAGGATTCATCGTTTCGAAAAGTAAAAATGGAAAGCCTTTAAAGTCGTTTGAATTACCCGGTTTATGGAACGGTGCAATGGCTTTTTGGAATACTATTTTTGTAGAAGTTGATTTGATTACATTTAATCCTGTAAAAACGGTAAACGATTTATTAAAACCAGCACATCAGCCTGAGGATGAATAAAGAAGTTTTATTGTCCGAATTGCAATTTAAAGCTGTTCGAAGTAGTGGTGCAGGGGGACAAAATGTAAACAAAGTGGCCTCAAAAGTAGTTTTGAATTTTGAGGTTGACAAATCACTTGGCCTTTCCGAATCAGAGCGTAGTTTGTTGAAAGAAAAATTAGCTTCAAAATTGACACAAGACTATGTGTTGATTTTGAGTTGCGATGAAGATCGAAGCCAAGTTAAAAACAAGAAGATTGTTGTGAAACGCTTTTTTTCAATTTTAGAAAAGGGTCTTCACAAATCTAAAGTTAGAAAGGAAACCAAAATTCCAAAGGCTGTTAAAGAGAAACGACTACATGCCAAAAAGGTGATGAGTGTTTTGAAACAAAACAGAAGAAATCCAAAACTTTAGTTTTTACTTGGAAGATTAAATTAAAGCGTCATATCTTTGCAGCGTCTCAAAGGGGTGCTCCAAATAACGAGCTGAGATTATACCCATGGAACCTGGGCAGGTAATGCTGCCAAGGAATACGATACAGTCTTATATGGGAATTGTGTCTGAAATATTTCAATAAATTTTAAAAATGAATAATTACCCCTTTTATTCGTATAACATTACGAATGAAAACTTTATTCAAAAAAGCAGTAACAAAGTATGCATTACTTTTTACATTAGGAGTTCTGCCGTTTATGGCTAATGCACAGGTAGTGCAACCTCAAGATTCTATTAAAACAACCCAACTTGATGAGGTTTTAGTGTCTGCAGTGCGTGCCACTTCAAAAGACCCAGTGAGTTTTACTAATGTGTCGAAAGGGGAACTGCAAGAGCGTAATCTTGGACAAGATATTCCTATTTTGTTGAATTATTTGCCTTCTGTAGTAACGACTACTGATGCAGGTAATGGTGTAGGATATACAGGGATTCGTGTAAGAGGTAGTGATGCAACTCGTGTTAACATCACCATTAATGGTATTCCGTATAACGATTCAGAATCTCATGGTACCTATTGGGTTAACATGCCTGATTTTGCTTCGTCTTTGGAAAGTATTCAATTGCAAAGAGGCGTTGGTACTTCAACCAATGGTTCGGGTGCTTTTGGTGCTAGTTTGAATATGCTTACCGATTTAGCTTCAGAAAAGGCAAGTGGAGAAATAGCCAATTCATTTGGAAGTTTTAATACTCGAAAACATACTGTTAAGTTTAGTACCGGTAAAATGGACAAGGGTTTTGAGCTTTCAGGAAGGGTTTCTAATATCCATTCAGATGGTTATGTGGATCGCGCTTCTTCAGATTTAAAATCGTATTTCTTACAAGGTGCTTTTCTTGGGAAGTCAACTTTGATTAAGGCTTTAGCTTTTGGTGGAACAGAAAAAACGTATCAATCTTGGAACGGAGTAGATTTGGATACTTATAATTCAGATCCTACTTTCAACTCTGCGGGGATGTATACTGATGAGTTTGGAAATACACAATATTATGATAATGAAACGGATAATTACCAACAAGACCATTATCAATTGCATTGGAATGAAAAATGGGGCGTTAATTGGACTACCAATTTAGCAGTTCACTATACCAAAGGGAAAGGGTATTATGAAAATTATAAAGAGGATGAGTTATTTGAAGATTATGGAATGACAGCCGTTGCTGATCAAACTACAACAGATTTAATTCGTCAAAAATGGTTGGATAACGATTTTTATGGGACTACATTCTCTGCAAATTACACGCGCAATAATTTTGATTTTATTCTGGGTGGAGCTTGGAATAAATATGAGGGGGATCACTTTGGAAAAGTTATTTGGGCTAGATATGCTTCTACAAGTGAACTGGGAGATAAATATTATGATGATTACGGAATTAAAACCGATGGAAATATTTTTGCAAAAGCAACTTATACTTTTTCAAATGGTTTAGGTTTATATGCAGATATGCAATACCGTAACGTAAATTATAAAGCGAATGGTGTTCAAGCGTATTTAGTAAATGATAATTTCAACTTTTTTAATCCAAAAGGAGGAATAACGTATAAGTTTTCAAATAATAGTAATCTTTATTTGTCTTATGCACGTGCACACAGAGAGCCTAATAGAACCGATTATGAAAACGGAACGCCAAAACCAGAGCAGTTGGACGATTTTGAATTGGGTTGGAGATGGAATACATCAAGAAGTACTTTAAGTGTAAACGGTTATTATATGTTGTATAAAGACCAATTGGTTTTAACAGGAGAGCTGGATAATGTAGGAGCACCAATACGTAGAAATAGTGGTGATAGTTACCGATTGGGCTTGGAAGTTGAGGCAAATTTAGCGTTAACCCAAAAATGGTTTTTAGCTCCAAATATTGCCATAAGTAGAAATGAGAATATTGATTTCTATTCGGATGCTTCGGGAGATTTAGAAAATATTGGAGATACTAAAATTGCGTATTCACCTGAAATTATTGTTGGAAATCGTTTGGTATTTAAACCGATTGAGCAATTGCAATTGGGCTTATTGTCAAAATTTGTAGGAGAGCAATATCTGAATAACGTGGAAGATGATAGAGGGATGTTACCCGATTATTTTGTAAATGATTTTAATGCAATTTACAATTTACCTTTAAATAAGTTTGCTAAAGAAGTTGTGCTAACTTTAAATGTAAACAACATATTGAATAGAAAATATGCTTCAAATGCGGCAGATTATGGTTGGGGATATGTATATTATTATCCGCAAGCAGGTTCAAACTTTATGTTGGGTGCTACTATCAAATTTTAGTCGCTTAATCATCAATATATATTTAACCAAAAAGCTCCTTCAAAGGAGCTTTTTGGTTAATTGTAGACTTTTATATGTGTATCATCAATAATTTGAACGCGATATTGTAACATTGGATATTGCTGGTTTGGGGCTTGACCCGAATACAGGCTATATTCAACTTCATCACAAGGACAAACTGCTTTTATACCATTAAGTTCCATAGTTGAACAGCTGGTTATGGCTTGGTTGGGACAAGTAGCATCAAATGCTAAGTAACCTGAACCGGTGTTTAAAACGAAAATTTTACTGCTTATTCCAACACCTACTTCATAATATTCTATTGCATTGCCAGCATATAATAATTGGCTGTATGACGGAAAATTCAAATTGATAGTAGATGAACTAAAACGATATGTCGGTAAATATGGATTGTTATTGTTAACAGAATCTTTTGAACATCCAAGGATGAAAATAAAGCAAAAACTTAAAAATAGGATTTTTTTCATAGCATAAATTGTAAGCGACAATATTAAAAATTATTATCTTCTAAAATTAAAAACTAAAATATATATTTAAAAATATTTAGTATATTTGTTTTGAAGAATCCCCGTTCCTGTGGGATTTTTTCTATTTATATAAACGATTATTTAATAAAAAAAGTATAAGCCATCAAAGGCTATCAAAAGATAAAGGAGGAGCAATTATGAGCGCAGTATCGTATTACACAGCAGAAGGATTAAAGAAATTAAGAGAAGAAGTAGAGCACTTAAAAAGTGTAGAGCGTCCAAAAGCATCACAGGCTATTGCAGAAGCTAGAGATAAAGGAGATTTGTCTGAGAATGCAGAATATGATGCAGCAAAAGAAGCACAAGGATTATTGGAAATGAAAATTTCTAAAATGGAAGAGCTTTTGGCAAATGCAAGATTAATAGATGAATCACAATTGGATGTTTCTAAAGTATTGGTTTTATCAACTGTAAGAATTAAAAACCAAACCAATGGTATGGAAATGAAATATACATTGGTAGCGGAAAGTGAAGCTGATTTGAAAACTGGAAAAATTTCAGTAACCTCGCCTATTGGTAAAGGTTTGTTAGGGAAAAAAGTGGGTGAAATTGCTGAGGTAAAAGTGCCTAATGGAACTATGAATTTTGAGATTTTAGAAATTACAAGAGACTAATCATGGCATCAATTTTTACAAAAATTGTTAATGGTGAAATACCATGTTATAAAATAGCTGAAGATGAAAATTTTTTAGCCTTTTTAGATGTAAATCCAAATACTGCAGGACATACCTTATGTATTCCAAAACAAGAAATCAATAAGATTTTTGATATGGACGAGGAGTTGTACATGGGATTAATGGCTTTTTCACGTAAAGTAGCAAAAGCACTAGAAAAGACTATTGCTTGTAAACGTATTGGAGTAGCTGTTGTGGGCTTAGAAGTACCGCATGTACACGTGCATTTAATTCCATTACACGATATGGATGATATGCGTTTCCAACGTAAAGTTACTTTAGAAAAAGAAGAGTTTGAAAAAATAGCGCATGATGTAGCGGCTAATTTATAGAAGTGAAAAATCCCGACTATCGGGATTTTTTTATGCTTGTTTTTTATAGCTTATCTGAATGGTTGTTCCTTTTCCTATTTCAGAGTGAGTAACTCTAATCCTTCCTTTATGGTAATCTTCAACAATTCTTTTAGTCAATGAAAGTCCAAGACCCCATCCTCTTTTCTTGGTTGTAAAACCAGGTTCGAAAATTTTAGAGAATTGATTTTTTGGAATACCTTTTCCGGTATCTGAAATTTTTATTTTCACCACATGAGCAGTTTCTTCAATTGCGATGCTTAAATCTCCTCTACCTTTCATAGCATCAATGGCATTTTTAACCAAATTTTCAATTGTCCAACTGTGAAGTGCGGGATTGTTTTTTACATAAATAGGATGCTCTGGTGCGGAAAAGGAAAAAGAAACTTGTTTAGAAACTCTTGATTTTAAATATTCAAACGAGTTTTTAGTTTCTTCAATAATGTCTAAAGGTTCTAAGACGGGTTCACTTCCAATTTTTGAAAAACGTTCCGTAATGGTTTGTAATCGATTAATATCTTTTTCAATTTCTGCTATAGTACTTTCCTCAATGTCTTCTAATTTTAATAACTCCAACCATCCTATTAAAGAGGAGAGTGGGGTACCTATCTGATGGGCTGTTTCTTTTGCCATACCTGCCCATAATTTATTTTGAGTAGCCATTTTTGACGCTCTATAGAAATTATAAACTACAGCGCCAAAGAGGACAATGATTAGTACCAACGCCATCGGGTAGTACTTTAATTTATTTAGTAGTGGTGAGTTTCCGTAATATACTAATTGGTAACTATTCTCCGAAAACTCTATTTTAATGGGTTCATTTTCCGTCTCGATTTTATTTAATAAATCATATAAAGCGATACTGTCTTTGGTTATTTCTTCTGCAATGTTATTATTATTGATAATCATCCCACTGTCATTAGTAAGAATCATTGGTATTGAAGTATTAGATTTAATAATTTCAAAGAGAAGCTCTGCATCAGTATGTTCATTAGCATTGGCAAGTTTTTTTTGAGCTAAAATCCATAATTCTACTTTTGTCTTTTCATCATTTTTAAAGATTTGAAAAAAATTATAGGTATTCCAAAGTATAAGGGATACGATAAAAAAAGATGCAGTTATAATGAGCCAACGTATAATATCACGTTTTTTTGAAAATTTCATAAGTTGTATTTGTTAGTAAAAATAATAAAAATGTATGAACTTACTCTTTGAATAAAAGGGTTCAAAAAAGTATCTTTGTAAAAATCTATATTTATATGTTATCAATTGATCCAAAAGAAATTGCTCCAGCAAAATTGCAAGGGTATTTACAAAGTGCTGTAGCGCCTCGTCCTATTGCATTTGCTAGTACTTTAGATGAAAACGGTGTGCCAAATTTATCGCCTTTCAGCTTTTTCAATGTTTTCAGTTCAAATCCTCCAATTTTAATTTTTTCGCCAGCGCGTAGAGTTAGGAATAATACGGTTAAGCATACTTTAATTAACGCAGAATATTCAAAAGAAGTTGTTATTAATGTTGTAAATTATGACATTGTACAACAAATGTCGTTATCGAGTACGGAATATCCAGATGGAGTAAATGAATTTGAAAAATCAGGATTAACGATGGTGCCATCAGATGTGGTAAAGCCTTTTAGAGTAGCTGAGAGTCCGGTGCAATTTGAGTGTAAAGTAAACGATGTTGTAGCTTTAGGAGATCAAGGAGGAGCGGGTAATTTGGTTATTTGTGAAGTGGTTAAAATCCATATCAATGAAGCTATTTTAGATGAAAATGGTACTATTGATCAGCATAAAATCGATTTGGTAGCCCGCATGGGAGGTAACTGGTATTCACGTTCAAATGTTGGTATGTTTGAAGTAGAAAAACCTTTGACAACACTAGGAATAGGTGTAGATGCTGTCCCAGCTGTAGTGAAAGAAAGTGCTATTTTTGACGGTAACGATTTGGGTAAATTAGGGAATATAGAAGCAGTACCAACTGATGAAGAAATTGCTATATTTGTAAAAGACAACTTTGAAGTGAAAGCTGTTTTAAGCAGTGATGATGAACAAAAGAAGTTACAATTAGTAAAAGACCTATTAGAGAAAAATGAAACAATTAGCGCTTGGAAAGTGCTATTGGCAAAATAATAAATATTTTATAAGAGATGGAAGTAACAGGAAGAGTAAAAGTAATTAACCCAGTACAACAAATTAGTGCATCTTTCAAAAAAAGAGAGATTGTCGTAACGACTGAAGAGCAATATCCTCAACACATCATGATTGAGTTTACACAAGATAAAACCGATTTGTTGAATAATTATGCGCCAGGAGAACAAGTTAAAGTATCTATCAATTTAAGAGGTAGAGAATGGGTTAATCCACAAGGAGAAACAAAATATTTTAATACTATTCAAGGTTGGAGAATTGAGAAAATGCAACAAGAAATGGCTGCTCCATCTCAAATGCCTCCAATGCCAGCTGCTGATGCTTTTGAACCAGCAACTAACTTTAATGAAGACGAACACGACGATTTACCATTTTAATCGTAAATAGTTAAAATTATAAATACAAAAACCATTCATAATGTAATAATTAAGAATGGTTTTTTTAATGAAACAGTCTTTTACTTTTTTCTGAATATGCATTTTATATCGAAAGAATTGTATTTTCCTCCAGTTGAATCGGCTACTGTTGATGGCATTGTTGCCATAGGAGGTGATCTGTCTCCAGAGCGCCTTTTATTAGCCTACAGGAGTGGAATTTTTCCTTGGTTTGAAGACGATGAGCCTATAATGTGGTGGAGTCCTCCAGAAAGGATGGTTTTGTTTTTTGAAGATTTAAAGATTTCGAAGAGTATGCGCAATGTACTCAATCAAAAAAAGTTTACAATAACTTTTAATGTTGCTTTTCGAGAAGTAATTACCAATTGTAAAAAGATTGCACGCAAAGACCAACCGGGAACTTGGATAACCGATGATATGGTGGAAGCGTATTGCAACTTAAACAGAATGGGAATTGCAAAAAGTGTTGAGGTTTGGCAAGAAGGGAAATTAGTCGGTGGATTATATGGTGTCGATTTAGGAAACATTTTTTGTGGGGAAAGCATGTTTTCTCACGTTTCAAATGCGAGTAAGGTTGCTTTTATTTATTTGGCACAATATCTTGAACAAAAGCAATATCGCTTACTCGACTGCCAAGTGTATAATGATCATTTGGCTACATTAGGTTGCGTAGAAATTGAGCGTGAAGATTTCATTACCATCCTACAAGCCTAATCATTTTAAGATACTATTTGAATTAATATTTTAATTTGACAAAGTTATGTTCTAAAGTACTGAACAAGACCAATTCGTTTTGAAGCGTTGGTAGTCCAATTATTAACTTCAGCGTTTCATGTGCCATCATGGTTCCAATCATTCCAGGTAAAGTGCCGAGTACTCCATTTAAACTGCAATTGGGAACGTCTTCAGGGTTTGGTGGTTCTGGGAATATATCTCTGAGGTTTTTACTATTTTTATGATTGAAAATGGCAAGTTGTCCTTCAAAGCCTAAAATGCTTCCATAAACTAAAGGTTTGTCCAGTGCGACACAAGTATCGTTGACTAAGTAACGCGTTTCAAAATTATCAGAACCATCTACTATAACATCAAAATCTTTTAAAATATTTGAAACATTGTGGTCGGCTAATTTCTCTTCAAAAGCGAGTACTTGAATCAAGGGATTCAGCTTTTCTATTGTTGCCTTTGCAATTGTAGCTTTTGACTCTCCAATTTGTGGTTCGGTATACAAAATTTGGCGGTGTAAATTATGAAGTTCAATTTTATCAAAATCAACTATTCCTATAGTGCCCACACCAGCTGTTGCTATATACTGTAAAATAGGGCAACCTAAACCGCCTGCACCAATGACTAAAACTTTTGCTTTTTTTAGTTTTTCTTGTCCTTCAAAACCTATTTCGGGCAACATTACTTGACGGTTGTAACGTAAAAAATCTTGGATTATACTCATTTTACTTTTCGAATTGTTCAATTTTTGGACTAAAACTTTTTTCCCAATCTTTCCAAACGGGTTCGTAGCCTTTACTTGTAATAATAGAGGCAATTTCTGCAACAGAACGTTCGTCGCTAATCTCAAATTGTTCTAAAGATTGCGGATCAACAACATAGCCACCAGGATTGGTTTTTGAGCCTGCACTCATACTTGTGGTGCCTATTGGAATAATATTGTCTCTGAATTTTTCATTTTCACGCGTTGAAATGGAAATTTCCAAATCTTCATTCCACAATCGATAGGCACAGATAAGTTGTGTTAAATCTTTGTCATCCATAATGAAATTTGGCTCAATAATACCTTCCGCTGGACGCAATCTTGGAAATGAAACAGCATATTTGGTTTGCCAATATGTTTTTTGCAAATAGTCCAAATGCAGAGCATTGAAGAAGCTGTCTGTTCGCCAATCTTCAAGGCCAAGTAAAACACCTAAACCAATTTTATGAATACCTGCTTTTCCAATGCGGTCTGGCGTGTCCAATCGGAAATCGAAGTTTGATTTTTTTCCTTTGGTATGGTACTGTTTGTAAACTTCTTTATGATACGTCTCTTGATAAACCAAAACAGAATACACACCCGCTTGATGCAACTTTTCGTACTCATCTTGAGAAAGTGGTTGTACTTCAATAGAAATAATAGAGAAGTCTTTTTTTATTTGGTCGATTGCCTTTAAAAAGTAATGAATATTTACCGTGTAGTTGGCTTCACCTGTAACCAATAACACATGATTAAATCCTAACTTTTTAATCGCCTCAACTTCAATAGCGATTTCATTTGGGTTTAGTGTTTTACGTTTTATTTTATTGTTTAGGCTGAATCCACAATACGTACAAATGTTTTGACACTCATTACTTAAATACATCGGGGTGTACATTTGTATGGTTTTCCCAAAGCGCTTTTGTGTCAATTGATGACTTTCTTGTGCCATTCGTTCCAAATGAGGTTGTGCCGCCGGAGAAATTAAAGCAATAAAATCATCTAGATTTTTTTTCTTTTTTGACAATGCAAGTTCAACATCCTTTGCAGTAGTAGCATAAATTTTTTGGGTAATATCGTCCCAATTGTATTGCTCAAAAACGGTTTTAAATGTTTTCATAAATTGGTTAACCTTAGAAGTTTTTATTCGTACAGAAAAGCGGTTAATGGACTTGAAGCTACAGCATTTTTATACTGTTGTCCTAATTGAGCTTCAAAAGCTTTACGCCCCGATGTCACGGCTTCTTTAAACGCTTCTGCCATAAGTTTTGGATTTCCTGCTACAGCAATTGCTGTATTCACTAGAACGGCGTCAGCTCCAATTTCCATGGCTTTTGCAGCATCTGAAGGGGCACCAATTCCAGCATCGACAATTACAGGGACATTACTTTGTTCGATGATGATTTCTAAGAAATCGATAGTTTTTAATCCTTTGTTACTTCCAATAGGAGAACCTAAAGGCATTACAGCAGCAGTTCCAGCATCTTCTAATCGTTTGCATAAAACAGGATCAGCATGTATGTACGGTAAAACAATAAAGCCCAATTTAGCCAATTCTTCCGTTGCTTTTAAAGTTTCAATAGCATCAGGCATTAAGTATTTTGGATCAGGGTGTATTTCTAATTTTAGCCAGTTGGTTTCCAATGCTTCACGAGCTAGTTGTGCTGCAAAAACAGCTTCTTTAGCATTTCGTGCACCCGACGTATTGGGTAGTAAATTAATTCTTGGATGTTTTAAATGTGATAAAATAGCATCGGTTTCAGTTTCAAGATCAACTCGTTTTAAAGCAACAGTTACCAATTCGCTTTCAGAAGCCAAAATCGCTTCTTCCATTTGGATATTGGATCCAAATTTACCTGTACCTAAAAAGAGGCGGGAGTTAAAAGTTTTGTCTCCTATGTTAAATGTTGTCATGTAATTTTTCGTTTAGTTGGTTTATTAATTCGCTTGTTTTCTCGCTTTTATTGATTAATCCAGAAAGCGCAATTCCGTAAATTCCTGTCTGCATTAAAGGTTCAATGTTTTCCAGAGTAATTCCGCCAATGGCATAAATTGGGATTTCGATATGCTTGGAAATTAATTTTTCTATTATGTTGTGATAACCTTCTAATCCTAAAATTGGACTTAAATTGGCTTTGGTTGATGTAAATTGAAAAGGTCCTAATCCAATATAATCACATTTTTCCTCAACTCTTTGAAGAACATCTTCTAAAGTGTTTGCTGTTCCACCAATTATTTTCGAATTACCTAATATACCTCTAGCGTAATCAATTTTCATATCGGTTAAACCCAAATGGACGCCATCAGCATCAATGTCTTTGGCTAGTTGTACATTGTCATTGATGATGAAAGTGGCATTGTAATTTGCGCAAAGTTCTTTTATGGATTTTGCTAAAGTGAACAAATCTTCAGGAGTACTTTTTTTAAAGCGTAACTGTATCCATTTGCATCCATTCTGCAAAGCCTTTTGGATGTTTTGTGTTTGTTCTTCAACGGTATTCCCGTCGGAAATATATTGTAAACGATTATACATAGTGATGTCCTAATTGTGATGGAGTTGAGGATAAAAAATTTTCGGTATATTTTTTAGCATTTTGACAGGCTAATAAGAGGTCTTGATCCAAACTTAAATTGGCTGTTATGGCAGCCGATAGCACACAACCCGAGCCATGTTTTGGAAAAATAGTTGTGTTTTTCGGAGTCAGATTGATAATTTCGTTTTTTAAGTATAAGTAATCAGTTCCTTTTTCAGTTGGGTGGTGACCGCCTTTTAAAAATACATTACAATGCTGCGATAGCTTTTTTGCTATTTTTTCTGCAGAATTTTCAGAAGTGTTTAATTTTAAAATTTCATTGTAGTTTGGCGTTATCACTTCTATTTTATCCAATATTGCAATCAAAACCTTTTGATTTTTAATGGATAAAAAATCAAATTCTGTCGTTGATTTTAAAACGGTATCCCATACAATTTTTGTTTCAGGGGATATATTTTTGATGAGCGAAACAATTTGTGTCAAGTTTTCTAATGACGAAACAACACCTATTTTAACTGCTTTTATGTTATAAGTTCTAAATAAGGTTTCAATAGATTGTAAAATAAAATCTATACGAGTCCAATCAATAGCTAGAAAATTATTTTCGGTTTGTATGGTGTTAGCGGTATTGATGGCTAATCCATAAACCTGATGTTGTTCAAAGGTTTTGATGTCTGCCAAAACTCCCGCTCCAGCAGATGGGTCAAATCCAGCAATACTTAGTGTGAAAGGGCGATTTGTCGACATGCTATAAAGTTTTCTGTAGGTTTTGCGGTGTTCCAAATAGTTCCTAATAAAGCCACATCATCAAAGCCATTTTCAAGTGTAAGTAAAATATTTTCGGTTGTAATCCCTCCCAAAGCGACAAGCTTAGTGTTGAAATTGCTTCGTTTTGTTAAGCTCTCACTAAGGTTAATTTTACTACTATATTCTGGTTTTGAAATGCTAGTGTAAACAGGACTTAGAAAAGCATAATTAAAACCAAAAGGGAGTTGATTAAAGACTTCAATTGAATGTACAGATGTTGAGAGTTGAATCCCTTTTTTTGTATGATTTACAATTTCTTCTTTGCTAATTTCCAATCTTTTTTTTTCAGGATAATGCAGATTTTTTATTCCTTCGTTTTCAGCTAAACAATGGTGACTATGCAAGACTAAATTGTCACGATATTTTTGGTCTATTCCGTTTATATAAACTTTCATCTCCGATTCACTAAAATTCGGTTTTCGAATATGAAACAACTCCATTCCATTCTCGAAAAGAGAATGGATGGTGTTGATTTCATCTGATTTCTTAATAGGATTTGAAATTATAATCATTAAGTTGTTAGCTATAGATTTCTTTTCCTTGTTCAATAAACTCTTCCGATTTGGCAACCATACCTTTCTCTGCTTCTGCTACATCACGGATTTCTTGAGATATTTTCATTGAGCAGAATTTAGGTCCACACATCGAGCAAAAATGCGCTACTTTTGCTCCGTCTGCAGGAAGTGTTTCATCGTGAAATTCTCTTGCAGTATCCGGATCTAAAGCTAGATTAAATTGGTCTTCCCATCGGAATTCAAATCGGGCTTTGCTTAAAGCATTATCTCTGTATTGTGCTCCCGGATGTCCTTTTGCTAAGTCGGCAGCATGAGCAGCAATTTTATAAGTTATTACACCATCCTTAACATCTTTTTTATTAGGGAGTCCTAAGTGTTCTTTTGGAGTTACATAACACAACATAGCACAGCCATACCAACCAATCATTGCAGCACCAATGGCTGAAGTAATATGATCGTAACCTGGAGCGATATCAGTTGTTAAAGGGCCAAGTGTGTAAAATGGAGCTTCTGAACAATGTTCTAATTGTTTGTCCATGTTTTCTTTAATCATGTGCATAGGTACATGTCCTGGACCTTCTATGAATACTTGAACATCGTGCTTCCATGCAATTTTGGTCAATTCACCTAAAGTTTCCAATTCTGCAAATTGTGCAGCATCATTTGCATCGGCAATAGAGCCAGGGCGTAATCCATCTCCCAATGAGAAAGCCACGTCGTATTGTTTCATGATTTCGCAAATCTCTTCAAAATGGGTATATAAGAAATTTTCTTTATGGTGGAACAAACACCATTTTGCCATAATAGAGCCACCGCGTGAAACGATACCCGTTACACGATTTGCTGTTAAATGAATGTATCGTAAGAGTACACCTGCATGGATGGTAAAATAAGAAACTCCTTGTTCTGCTTGTTCAATAAGTGTATCCCTGAATATTTCCCACGTTAGGTTTTCTGCAACTCCTTTTACTTTTTCTAAGGCTTGATAAATGGGTACAGTTCCAATTGGTACTGGAGAATTACGGATAATCCATTCTCTGGTTTCGTGTATGTTTTTACCCGTTGATAAATCCATAATAGTATCGGCTCCCCAGCGACATGCCCAAACTGCTTTTTCTACTTCTTCTTCGATAGAGGAAGTTACCGCACTATTGCCAATATTCGCATTGATTTTTACCAAAAAGTTACGACCAACAATCATGGGCTCACTTTCTGGATGGTTAATGTTATTTGGGATGATAGCGCGACCCGCTGCTACTTCTGAACGTACAAATTCTGGAGTGATTTTGTTTTTGGGTGTATTGGCTCCAAAACTATGCCCAGCATGTTGACATTGCATTGCTTTTTGAGCTGTTTCGAGTTGTTCAATGCGTTGGTTTTCTCGAATAGCAATGTACTCCATTTCAGGGGTAATAATACCCTTTTTTGCGTAATGTAATTGTGTTACATTGCTTCCTTTTTTGGCACGCATTGGTTTGTGAAGGTATTCGAAACGCAGATTATTTAATGTTTTGTCAGCTAGACGTTCTTTTCCATAATCGGATGAGATTTCAGTAAGCTCTTCCACATCATTACGTTCTAAAATCCATTCTTCACGTAAACGGGGTAATCCTCTGCGGACGTTAATATCAATATTAGGATCTGTGTAAGGACCTGATGTATCGTATACAGTTACTGGTGGATTTTTTTCAACTCCTCCTTTGGCTAGTTTTGTATCGGATAACTGAATTTCGCGCATGGCTACTTTAATCGGGTGAATTTCGCCATTAATGTAAACTTTCCTTGAATTTGGAAAGGGCTCTCTTGAAATTTGCTCGTTTTTATTCATAATTGGAATTTTTTAACCGCCTTGCGTTGCAGTTATGATTAGTATTTCATCGTTTTGATTAAGAAGAAATGAATCCCAATTATTCCTAGCTATAATTTTTTGGTTTATAGCTACAGCAATTCCATTTTGTTTAGAAGGTAATTCTAAATCCAATAGTTCTTGGATTGTAATTTGATTACAATCGAATTGTTTGATGTTGTTGTTGATTTTTAGTTCCATTCCTAATTGTATTTTGGGCTTTAGGAATGGCTATATTACTTAAGTATAAAGTAATGAAGGCATTTTACTTTTCCCTACGCTAGTATTAACTAGATCAGGTTCAAAGGGTAATTCTCAGCCTGTAATTGATACAGACACCCCTAAAGCATGACAAATATAAGTATTTATTGTAATAAAAGCGGAATATTATTTTTTTCTTGTCCAGCAATCCAAAACGTGGTCGTTTACCATACCTGTAGCTTGCATATGTGCATAAACTACTGTAGAGCCCACAAATTTAAAGCCTCTTTTTTTAAGGTCTTTGCTTAGTTTGTCTGAAATTGCTGTTGTAGCGGGAACTTCGGTTAAGTCCTTGGGTTTGTTGTCTATTGGTTTTCCATCAACAAAATTCCAAATGTATTTTGAAAAGGTTCCGTATTCTTTTTGTGTTGCTAAAAAGGCTTGAGCATTAGTAACAGTAGCTTTTATTTTGAGTTTGTTGCGTATAATACCTGTGTCTTCTGCAAGGCTGTCGAGTTTCTCTTGTGAATATGTAGCAATTTTTTCTACATCGAAATTGTCAAAAGCTTTTCTAAAATTTTCTCTTTTTGCTAAAACGGTATACCAACTTAATCCAGCTTGGAAAGTTTCAAGTATTAAAAATTCAAATATGGTTGCATCGTCATAGATAGGAATGCCCCATTCTAAATCGTGGTAATTACGATATAAATCGTCTTTTTCACACCAAGCACATCTGTTTTTCGCTTCCATTACTGATTGAATTTTGGTAAGGTTCTGATGTATAATTCTTCTACTTTATTTCGTGCCCAATCCGTTTTTCTAAGAAATTTTAGACTTGAATTTACAGATGGATTTTCATTAAAGCATTTGATGTTGATGAGTTCGCCTAAGGTGTCAAAGCCATAGAATGATACTAATTGTTCTACCATAACTTTTAATGTAATTCCGTGAAGAGGGTCGTTGTGTTGCATAAAGTAAAAGTAATAAAAAAACCGCAATGGTTAGATTGCGGTTTTTTCTATTTTGGGTTTAGAATAAATTATCCTAAAGCAACTCTTTGGAATCCTGTAATTGTTAAGTTTCCATCAACAGATTTGATGTAAGCAGCAACACTCATAGAACCATCTTTGATATAATCTTGGTTTACTAAAGTATTGTCTTTGTAGAAACGTTGGATTTTACCTTTAGAAATGTTGTCTAACATAGCTTCTGGTTTTCCTTCAGCTCTTAATTGCTCTTTAGCAATTTCGATTTCTTTTTCAATGATTGCAGCGTCAACACCAGCTTCGTTTAAAGCAATTGGGTTCATAGCTGCAGCTTGCATTGCAACGTTTTTAGCAGCCTCTTCAGCACCTTCTACATTAGCAGATAAAGAAACTAAAGTAGCGATTTTACCAGCGTGTACGTAAGAACCAACAAAAGCACCTTCTAAACGCTCAAAAGCACCGATTTCAATTTTCTCACCGATAACTCCAGTTTGCTCGATTAATTTCTCAGCAACTGTAATTCCGTTGAAATCTGAAGCTAATAATTCTTCTTTAGTAGCAAAGTTTAAAGCTTGGTTTGCTAAATCTGTAGCTAATTTTACGAAAGATTCGTTTTTACCAACGAAGTCAGTCTCACAGTTTAATGTGATAGCTACACCAGCAGTATTGTCTGCATTGATAACAGCGATAGCTGCACCTTCTGTAGACTCTCTGTCTGAACGGTTAGCAGCAACTTTTTGTCCTTTTTTACGTAGGATTTCAATTGCTTTGTCAAAATCTCCTTCAGCTTCAACTAAAGCTTTTTTACAGTCCATCATACCAGCACCGGTAGCTGTTCTTAATTTATTTACGTCTGCAGCAGTGATATTTGCCATAACTTTATTTTTTATTTTTTAAATGTAAAAATTCCAAAATTCAAAAACCAAATTCCTATTTTAAATTATTATCAACTTTTGGTTTCTAATAGAACAGGAATTTGGAATTTGTATTTTGGAATTACTATTCTATTGTTATTCGTTTGAAGTTGTAGCTTCAGCAGTAGTTGTATCTACTTCTTTAGCTGGTTGCTCGTCTTTTTCAGCTTTTCTGTCAGAAAGACCATCAACAATAGCACCAGAAACTAAGCTAAGAACTTTTTCAATTGATTTAGAAGCATCATCATTTGCAGGGATAACAAAATCAATAGGACGTGGGTCCGAGTTTGTATCAACCATTGCAAAAACTGGAATGTTTAATTTTTGAGCTTCTTTAATTGCAATATGTTCAGCTTTAACATCCACAACAAATAAAGCCGCTGGCAATCTTGTCATGTCTGCAATAGAACCTAAGTTTTTCTCTAATTTAGCACGTAAACGATCTACTTGTAAACGCTCTTTTTTAGATAATGTCATGAAAGTTCCATCTTTCTTCATTCTATCGATAGAAGCCATTTTCTTAACAGCTTTACGGATAGTTACGAAGTTAGTTAACATACCACCTGGCCATCTTTCAGTGATGTATGGCATGTTACATGCAGTTGCTTTCTCAGCAACGATGTCTTTAGCTTGTTTTTTAGTAGCTACGAAAAGTACTTTTCTACCAGATGCAGCGATTTTCTTTAAAGCTTCGTTAGCTTCTTCGATTTTAGCTGCTGTTTTATATAGGTTAATGATATGAATACCATTACGCTCCATATAAATGTAAGGAGCCATGTTTGGATCCCACTTACGAGTCATGTGTCCAAAGTGAACACCTGCTTCTAATAATTCTTTGACTTCTATATTGTTTGCCATTTTTGTAATAGTTTACGTTCCGTTGATTAGCAATGAATAAGTAGCGATTTCTCTGGTCTTAAACATTTAGATGCTAAACTAATTTCCTTTTTAAAAGAAATAACGACAACTGTGTTTTTAATTTCAATAATAAATGAACGAGAAATTGATTAACGTTTAGAGAATTGGAATTTCTTACGTGCTTTCTTCTGACCAAATTTCTTACGTTCAACCATTCTTGGATCTCTTGTTAATAATCCTTCTGGTTTTAAAATAGCTCTGTTCTCAGTTTCAACTTCACACATTACACGTGCTAAAGCCATACGTACAGCCTCAGCTTGTCCTGTAGTACCACCACCATAAACGTTTACTTTTACGTCAAAGTTTTCTGCATTTTCAGTCATTGCTAAAGGTTGCATAACTTTGTATTGTAAAGTAGCTGTTGGGAAATAAGTAGCTAAGTCTTTTTTGTTAACTGTGATTTTTCCTGTTCCTTCTGTAACATATACACGAGCTACAGCGCATTTTCTTCTGCCTATTTTGTGAATAACTCCCATTACTTAAGATCGTTTAGGTTTACAGTTCTAGGCTTTTGAGCTTCTTGCTTGTGCTCTGCACCTACATATACATTTAAATTTCTGAATAGTTCAGCTCCTAATTTGTTTTTAGGTAACATTCCTTTTACAGCTTTTTCTACTAATAAAGCAGGATTTTTCTCTTGCATTACTTTAGCAGTTAAGCTTCTTTGTCCACCTGGGTAACCTGTGTGACGGATATACGTCTTATCAGCAAGTTTGTTTCCAGTTAGGTTGATTTTCTCTGCGTTGATAACGATTACGTTGTCACCACAGTCTACGTGAGGCGTATAATTAGGCTTGTATTTACCTCTTAAAAGCATTGCTACTTTAGAAGCAAAACGTCCCAAGTTATGTCCTTCAGCGTCAACAATAATCCATTCTTTTTGAACGGTTGCTTTATTTGCTGACACGGTTTTGTAACTTAATGTGTTCACAATAATTAATTTAAATTAAACATTCCATTCCCAATTAAGGGAGTGCAAAAGTACAATTATTTATTGATTATCCAAACACGATGAGGAATTATTTATTTTTTTAAAAGGTTTTAAAAATCTATTTTTCTTTGACAAAATTAAATTTCATTCCACCTTGTTTCAGTACTAGTGAATCGGTATTAAAACTAATCTCAATGCCTGCTGCAGGGAAAACAAATGTTTTGTCGTCTTGAATTGTTAAAGGGAAAGCACCTTGGCCAGTTGCTTGAGCCATGAGTTCACCACTTTTTTCGAAAACTTTTAATTTTAATGGAATGTCCTTTGATGTGTAATCGCCTGAATATTGAGCAATTAATTCAGGTGTTACTGTTTTAAAGGTTGGCATTGGGAATGGTAATTTGTAGTAAATACTTAAAATACCAATCATGATGTCGTTTTGGTTGTAGTTGTCTCCATTCATCGTTAAGGCTATACCAGTTTGTTCTGTTGGATAATATCCTACTACTGATTTGAAGTTTTCTATAGCGCCAGAGTGCCCGAAAAAATTGCGTTCGCCGAAAGGCATCTGTATTAAGGCTGCTCCATAACCTTCTTTCACCTCAGTCATTTGGCTTAGTGTTTTTTTATTCACCAATTTTCCTTCAAAAAGGTTGAAATAGAATCGTGTTAAATCAGCAGAGGTTGAAATAATTCCTCCTGCTGAAAAAGCGGTTTCGTTTTTCCATTCTGGGAATTGTTCCCATTTTTTACCGTTAAAACTATAAGAATAACTTTCTTTGTTGTTTGGATCTGTGTTTTCTGTTTTGTAATAGGTAGTAGCCTCGAAAACTTGTTTTTTAACGGCTCCTTTGTCTGTCATTTCCAATTTTTCATTGGAATTCCCAAGACCCGCTTTTTGAACGATGCGCTCGTTTAAATTTTCTTGGTATGTTTTTTTAGTAATTTTTTCCAATATTCCACCAAGAAGATAATAATTGGAATCGCTATACTCGAATTTACTCCCAGGAGTAAAGCGTGATTTGTAATTTTCTATTTTATTGTAAATAGCTGATTTGATATTAGCTGCATTTTCTTCTTCAGTTGTTAAACTGTCGTGATTGATATAATCGGGGATGCCAGAACGTTGGTACAGTAAATCGTATATTGAAATGCTATCTGATTTCGCTACTTTAGGGAAAAACTTATGCAATTTTGTTTCCATTCGAAGTTTTTTCTCTTCTATTAATTGCATAATCATTACCGCGGTAAATGTTTTGGTAATCGATCCGATTTTGTATTTGGTTAATCTATTTGCTTTAATATTTTGGTCAACATCTGCAAAACCATACGCTTTATTGAAAACAACATTTTCACCTTCACGTATGGTTAATGATCCCATGAACTTGTTGTTTTCATTTAATAATTTTAAGTAATTGTCGATTTTCTCAAAACGATCTTGAGAGAATACGAGTGTTGAAAATAAAATTGAAAAAACGAATAGATACTTTTTCATACAATAAATCAAACTTTAAAATTAATGTGCTTCTAGCCAATCTTTACCTAAACCTAAATCAACTACTAATGGAACTTCTAATTTGAAAGCATTTTCCATTTCCGATTGAATCATAGGTTGAATTTTTTCTAACTCCTCATTATGAACGTCAAAAACCAATTCATCGTGCACTTGTAATAACATTTTTGATTTCCAATTCTCTGCTTTTAATCGCTTGTGAATGTTAATCATAGCAATTTTAATAATGTCAGCAGCGCTACCTTGTATAGGAGCATTTACAGCATTTCGCTCAGCCGCTCCACGTACTACAGCATTTGCCGAATTGATGTCTTTTAAATAACGACGTCTGCCTAAAACAGTTTGTACATAGCCATTTTCGCGTGCAAATTCAATTTGATCTTGAATGTAAGCTTTTAATTTTGGATAGGTGTTGTAATACGCTTCAATTAAAGCGGCACTTTCACTACGGCTCAAATCGGTTTGATTGCTCAATCCAAAAGCAGATACTCCATAAATTATACCAAAGTTTACCGTTTTAGCATTACTACGTTGTTCGCGTGTCACTTCTTCAAGGGCAACATTGAAAACTTTTGATGCAGTTGATTTATGAATGTCCTCGCCGTGTTGGAATGCTTTTATCATGTTCTCTTCACCAGATAGTGCTGCTATGATACGCAATTCAATTTGCGAGTAATCGGCAGCTAACAAAGTATAGTTTTCGTCTCTAGCAATAAAAGCTTTACGGATTTGTCTTCCTCTTTCGGTACGTATCGGGATGTTTTGAAGGTTTGGATTGTTGGAACTCAAGCGGCCTGTTGCGGCAACTGTTTGCATATAATCGGTATGCACGCGATTTGTTTTTGGATCTACTTGGTTTGGTAAAGCATCTACATAGGTGCTTTTTAATTTTACCAATTGACGCCATTCTAAAATGTGACGAACGATTTCGTTGTCTTTGGCTAGATAACTTAAGATTTCTTCTCCTGTTGCATACTGACCTGTTTTGGTTCTCTTTTGTTTTGGTCCGCCAATTTTTAATTTTTCGAATAAAATATCACCCAATTGTTTTGGTGATGCTAAGTTGAAGGATTCACCAGCAATTTCGTAAATTTTAGTTTCGAATGTGTCAATCTCTTTTTGCATTTCGATAGACATTGCTTTCAAGAAATCAACATCTAAACGAATTCCTTCGCATTCCATTGCGGCTAAAACGGCTACTAGTGGAATTTCGATTTCATCAAATAATTTTTTAGTACCAACTCTTTCTAAAATCGGTTGAAAGTGTTCTTTTAATTGATAAGTAATATCGGCATCTTCAGCAGCATATTCTTTGATGTCTTCAAAAGCCACATCACGCATGGATTTTTGATTTTTCCCTTTTTTCCCAATTAAACTTTCGATTGGTTTTGGAGAATATTTCAAATACGTTTCAGATAGTACATCCATGTTATGACGCATATCTGGATTAATCAGATAATGTGCAATCATGGTATCAAATAAATGACCTTTTACTTCAATTCCGTAGTTGGCTAATACTTTGATGTCGTATTTTAAATTTTGGCCAATTTTTTCAATATTTTCATTTGAAAAGAACGGAACTAATTTCTCGGCTAAAGCTTTAGCGTCTTCTTGATTTTCTGGAAACGGGATGTAAAAACCCTTTCCTTTTTCCCATGAAAAGGCAATTCCTACAAGTTCGGCATTTAATGCATCGATTCCTGTAGTTTCGGTATCAAAACAAACCGAAGTTTGTTGTTCTAAGTTTTGAAGGAATAATTTTAAGCCCAAATCACCTTGAATGATTTGGTAAAAATGTTCTGTTGTATCCAAAGTAGCATAAAACGAATGTGAAGTTGGACTTTTTTCTTCATCACTAAAACCAAATAAATCCATTTGGTTTTCCGCTGATTTTTTAGTTGTTGCTTTTTTAAGAGTTCCTTCAGTTGTTCCGTTTGTTTCTATTTCATCATAATCCTTACCTGAAGAGAATAATTTGTCAAACAATGCTTTCATTTGACGGAATTCAAGCTCTTGAAAAATTTCATCTGTTTTTTCAACATCTGGTTTTGAAAGTTCAAAATCTTTTTCGTCAAATTGAACCGGACAATCGAGTAGGATAGTGGCTAGTTTTTTGGATAAGATTCCTTTTTCTTTATTGGCTTCGATGTTTTCTTTCATTTTGCCTTTTAGCTCGTGTGTGTTTGCTAAAAGATTTTCCATGGTACCGTATTGAGCTAAGAATTTCTTAGCTGTTTTTTCGCCTACACCTGGTAATCCCGGAATGTTGTCGACTGCATCACCCATCATTCCTAAAAAGTCGATAACTTGATCAGGGCGTTCTACTTCAAATTTTTCTTGAACTTCAGGGATTCCCCAAATTTCAATACCGTTACCCATACGAGCTGGTCGGTACATGAAAATGTTTTCTGAAACCAATTGCGCAAAATCCTTATCCGGAGTTACCATGAACACTTGGAAACCTTCTTTTTCAGCTTGTTTTGCCAAAGTCCCGATTAAATCATCTGCTTCATAACCCGCTTTTTCCATAATCGGAATGTGCATGGCCTTTAATAATTCCTGAATGTATGGAACGGCTATTTTTATGGCTTCCGGTGTTTCGTCACGATTGGCTTTGTAAGCTTCATACATTTCTAATCGATAATCACTACCGCCTTTATCAAATGCAACAGCAAGATGGTCTGGTTTTTCACGTTTAATAACATCCATAAGGGAATTCATAAAGCCCATTATGGCAGAAGTATCCATTCCTTTTGAGTTGATTCTAGGGTTTTTGATAAAGGCATAATATCCTCTAAAAATTAAAGCGTAGGCATCGAGTAGAAATAAGCGTTTTTGTGACATGAAGTGGAATTTTATTCAAAAGGTAAAAATACAATTCTTAATTAAAAAATGTTTGTTAAAATTGAATTAATACAGGAGGCTATTGTTCAAGGAGTTGGTTACTTTTGTATAAAAAAATAAAATGCGTTGGATTATCCCTATAATATTAGTTTTGTTGGTCGAATTGTACTCTTTTCAAGCAGTAAAAACCGTTTTTAAATCAAAATGGGTTCTGGGTATTTATGTTTTAGTATCGCTTGCAATTATAACTTATATTGCTTTGTTTGTATATGCTCATGATAGAGGTAGTGGACAGAATCGCCAATCGATGTATACAATTGGGTTGTTTTTAATTACCATTTTACCCAAGGTAGTAATTACCATTGTTTTGCTGGGAGAAGATATCTATCGTTTTTTGGCTGGAGTTTTAATTCACTTCTTAGGAACAACCGATATGGATACATTCTTACCAAACAGAAGAAGGTTTGTGAGTCAAATTGCGCTTGGTTTAGCAGCAATCCCATTTAGTTCTTTATTGTATGGTATGACAGTTGGGAAATATAATTTTAAAGTAATTCGTAAAAAAGTTTTTTTTCCTGATTTACCAGATAGTTTTGACGGTTTAACTATTACACATATTTCAGATATTCACAGTGGAAGTTTTGATGATTCCGAGAAAATTCAATATGCAATCGATTTGATAAACGGTCAGCAATCAGATTTGGTTTTATTTACTGGTGATATTGTGAATACGGTTGCGAGTGAAATGCATCCTTGGATTGAGACTTTTAAAGGAATTTATAACCCAAAATACGGTAAATATTCGGTTTTAGGGAATCATGATTATGGTGAGTATTTTGATTGGGATTCTGAAGCAGACAAAGCAGCAAATTTTGAAGCGATAAAAGATTTACACCGTCAGATAGATTTTAAGTTATTGTTAAATGAGAATGTGACCATTCAAAATGAGAATGATAGTATTAAATTAGTGGGAGTAGAAAATTGGGGATTACATTTTAAGAAAGCAGGTGATTTGAAAAAAGCTTCTGAAGGCTTATCAAAAGAGGATTTTAAAATTTTGATGAGTCATGATCCGAGTCATTGGGATGCAGAAGTGCAACATCATGAAGATCATTATCATTTAACACTTTCTGGCCATACACATGGATTTCAATTTGGAATAGAAGTGCCAGGATGGATAAAGTGGAGTCCTGTTCAGTATGTGTATAAGCAATGGGCTGGGATGTATGAAAACAATGGGCGTCATATTTATGTAAACCGTGGATTTGGGTTTCATGCGTATCCTGGTAGGGTAGGAATTATGCCGGAAATTACAGTATTAGAACTAAAAAAGGGCGAAAAATTAGCGTAATCCGGTAAAAATGCTACATTTGTATATTGCTTTCTTTGATAGAATTAATTTATTTGAGAACAAAAATCATCTTTTATGTCAAAATTTGGAGAACTTATCGATGCTCAAGTGCCTGTATTGATTGATTTTTTTACAGAATGGAATGAGCCATCAATGATGATGAATGAAGTTATTCGCGATGTGGCTGCGGCACTAGGGGATAAAGCAAAAGTTATTAAAATTGATGTTGATAAAAATAAAGAACTCGCTGATGCTTTAAGGGTTAAAGGGCTTCCTACGCTGATGATTTATAAATCGGGACAAATGGTGTGGAGGCAAAGTGGAGAGCTAGATGCAAACACTTTGATAACATTGGTTCAAGAGCAAGTTTAACGGATTCGGTCAAACTGAAATCCTTTTAATTTTAAAGCTGCAATGGTTTTAGGTAAAGCAAATTCAAGATTTGATTTTGCCTTTAAGCTGTCATGAAAAACAATGACACTGCCTTGTGTTGTGTTTTTTAATACATTTTCCAAACACTTTTCTTTTGTGGTTTTAGTATCAAAATCATAGCTCAATACTTCCCACATTATAATTTCATAACCCATTTTTTGCAGCATTTTTGCTTGCTTGTTTTTGATTTTTCCATAAGGTGGACGGAAAAGTTTTCGCTTAGGTAAGGAGTGACTAACTTCACTTGTTGTGGTTTCCCAAAGCATTGCGTTTTTATAGTAAGTTCCCGTTTGAGTGTTCCATCCATTCAAATGGTTGTAGGTGTGGTTGCCAATACTATGTCCTTCTGACAAAATACGTTTAAAGATATCGGGATTTTTTTTAATATTTTCACCAATACAGAAGAAAGTAGCTTTTATATTTTCTTGTTTTAAAATATCCAAAACCCATTCGGTTACATGCGGAATAGGTCCATCGTCAAAAGTGAGATAGACTTTTTTAGAAGTATTAGAAATAGACCAAATGTAATTTGGAAAGAGTAGTTTGAGCCATTTACTTGTTTTGACAAATTTCATTGTATTTGGGTTTAAAAAAAGCAAGTCAGTGAATAACTGACTTGCTTTTTTTCTTATTCCATGTCTCTTCCAAAGCGAAGGAACATTTTGTTGTAATTGTTGAATTTTACTTTTTCTTGGTTGTAAAAATCAAGATCGCCTTGTTTTTTCATAATTTCAAGAAGGCTTCGGTAGCGTTCAATACTCGAACTGATTTCGTAAACATATTCGTTTTGATCACGATTTGAAAGTGAGTTGTAATAGGTTAACTCTTCTTGGTACTTGCGTATCAAATGTGATAAAATGCTTCGCGCTTCATCTTTTTTACCTATTTCATATGAACCTTCTGCAAAAGGTTCCACTAAAGTGTAATATTCAAAATAGTCAATTGGCATCTTTTCCATTGCTATTTCAATAATTTCTTTGGCTTTTTCATTTTTACCCTCATTGATTAATGTTTCCATTAATCGGGCTAAATTGGTTCTGTAGGTAATTCCGTTTCTTCTCGTTTCAGGATCGTGATAGATTTCAGGACTACCACTATTACCCCAATCAAGATTTTTGAAAATTGCATAATTTTTATCAGAATCAATGAATCCCATTTCCATTGGGTTAGGTCTTCCTTTTTGAGCCGTTTTGATAGGAACTAGTTTAAAGCATAAACCGTCAAGTTCAAGATAGTCTTTCATCCATAAGTAGTCTTCTTCTCCAAAACTTCCTCCTGTAAAGTACACAGGGCGTTTCCAGTTGTTTTGGTTGATGATATCAAGCATCATTAAACGGTTTTTGTATAATGCGTCTTTCTTGATTTTAAACTGTATCATCGGAACGATTGAGTCGTAGTATTTCGGTGCTACAACTTTGTTTTTAATAATACGCTCCTTGTCAATAGGAATAACTATTTTATCCGTTGGGAAATAGTTAACCGATTGACCACTTCTCAATTCAATTTTTGCTCTTTCATCATCCAAAGACATGAATTGGATTAAATTATCCAAAGTAATAGAGTCTTTTGTCTTTTCAATTAAGAAACTGTAATCTCTATTACTACCTCTATATTGTTCATGGGTGAACGAAATTGGAACGGGGTCAGATTCGTAAGCTTTTCTCTTCATTTGATCGATATACCAATCGGTCATGAATAAACTAGTATTTACAATTCTTACATCTGTTCTGTAATGCTCTACTTCTTGCGCATACCAAAGTGGGAAGGTGTCGTTGTCGCCAATTGTGAAAAGTATTGCATTTTCTTCGCATGAATCCAAATAAGCTTTTGCCATTGCAAGAGCAGTATATTTTTTAGAACGATTGTGATCGTCCCAGTTTTCTTTAGCCATCAACACCGGTGCTGCTAGCATAGAAATGGTTAAAACAACCGGAACAGCAACTTTAGGTTGTAAATATTTCTTTAAACCTTCGTAAATGCCGTATATTCCAAATCCGATCCACATTGCAAAAACATAGAATGATCCTACTAAGGCGTAATCTCTTTCTCTAGGTTCAAATGGTCTTTCGTTTAAGTATATTTTTAATGCAATACCAGTAAATAAGAATAATACAAGTAATACATAGAAGCTTTTTAAGTCTTTACGAGCGTGGAAAATCATTCCGATAACCCCCAAGATGAAAGGAAGGAAGAAATAAGTATTACGTCCTTTGTTGTTTTTCATGTCCGATGTTAACTGACTTTGATTGCCTAGTCGTATTGCGTCTAGAGGTTCAATTCCGCTTATCCAATTTCCATTTAAGTGATCACCTTTCCATTGGATATCACTTTGCCTACCAACAAAGTTCCACATTAAATAGCGCCAATACATGTATCCAAATTGATATTCAAACATGAATTTCATATTGTTGGCAAATGACGGTTTTTCAACCACCAAGTACTCTCCATAGCTTTTTAAGAAGCTATCGTAATCCTCTAAGTCGAGACGACCGCTGTTAAATGCAGTTCTGAATTGTGCAACAATATCTACTAATTCTTGAGCATCTGAGTATTCGGATTTAATTCTAAAATCCAATGGTTCAGTGAAGCTCATGTAATTAACACTGTGGTCGTCACTCCACATTCTTGGAAGGAATCCTTTATGATTGTCGTCTGTGTTTTGTTTAGCGTTTTTAAAGTTGTTGGTAATGATATATTTACCTGTATTATAATCCCTTTCGTAGTTAGGTTTTTCATCTAAATACGGATTGTTTTCGTCTAAACCAGAATATGCATGTGAAAATTGAGGACCGAAAAATAATTTTTGTTCTCCATATTGTTCTCTATTATAATATGCCAATACCTCTGCTGCATCCGAAGGTTTGTTTTCGTTGATTGGAGGGTTAGCATTTGCTCTAATTGGTAGCATGAACCAAGTAGAGAAACCAATTAAAACAAAAAGAATTGATAAAATTATAGTGTTGTAAAAAACATGTCCTTTTTTGCGAGTATAGTTTAATCCAAAGTAAAAAAGGGCGATTATCACTACAAAAGCAAAGATGGTTCCCGAATTAAAAGGTAAGCCTAAGCTGTTAACCATAAAAATTTCTGTTTTACCAAAAAAGGCTAAAGTGTACGGGAGTAATAATTTAAAGATGAAAAGTAATACTGCAATAATTACAATGTTTGCTAGTATAAAACTTTTTGGAGTGATGTTTTTATATTTTTTAAAATAATATAAAAAGCCAATTGAAGGTATTGTCAACAAGGCCATAAAGTGAACACCGAAGGACAATCCGACAACTAATGAAATTATCAGCAGCCATTTGTTTCCTTTAGGTTTGTCCATATCTTGCTCCCATCTTAATCCTAACCATAAAAGGACAGCGATTAATAATGAGGCCATTGCATATACTTCTGCTTCTACTGCATTGAACCAAAAGCTATCGGTAAATGTAAAGGCTAAGGATGCAATGAAAGAACTGCCTAATACCATTTTTAAAGTATTATTATCTGTATTGTTTTTAATGAAAAGGCGTTTCATGAGTAAAGTTAACGACCAAAACATAAATAGTATAGTAAAGGCGCTTGAGAATACCGACATCATGTTTACCATTAGTGCAATTTTATCGGCGCTAGTAGCAAACATAGCAAAAAAGGCCCCTAGCATTTGAAATAGAGGTGCTCCAGGAGGGTGTCCGATTTCTAATTTGGCTGATGTTGCAATATATTCGCTACAATCCCAAAAACTAATTGTTGGTTCTACAGTTAAAGAGTAAGTAATCAGAGCAAAAGCAAAAACTATCCAACCTAAAATGGTGTTCCACTTTTTAAAGTTTATTGGCGTCATATAATTGTATGATTTATTGATAACTTTTAGTATTACAAAGAAACTATTTTTTTGGACATTGAAGGTGTAAAAAAATAATTTTAATATTTTTTTATAAAAAGTTTGCGGGTTTAAAAATATGTACTACATTTGCACTCGCAATGACGAAATTACTTCACTTGTAACAAAATCATTGTCAATAATTGGCCCATGGTGTAATGGTAACACTCCGGTTTTTGGTACCGTCATTCAAGGTTCGAGTCCTTGTGGGCCAACAAAAAACTCCGATAGAAATGTCGGAGTTTTTTAGTTTTATAGTTGTTTGATTTGTTCAATGTTACATTGGGCGGAAAATAAAAAAGCCAGTTAAATCAACTGGCTTTTTTAATGGTTGTTTTTTGATTAAAAAAAAATGGTGATAGAGTTGGTGAAAATTTGCAAGTTTAAAAATATGTATTACATTTGCACTCGAATTGACAAAGTTGCTATATAAGTAAAGAAATTGTTGATTGATAATTGGCCCATGGTGTAATGGTAACACTCCGGTTTTTGGTACCGTCATTCAAGGTTCGAGTCCTTGTGGGCCAACAAAAAAACTCCGATAGAAATGTCGGAGTTTTTTAGTTTTATAGTTGGTTGATTTATGCTTTGTTTAAAAGTGTAGGTGAATTTAAAAAACCAGTTTTAAAACTGGTTTTTTAGTGATTATATTTTGAAAGTAATTACAGGTCGTTTTGCGTGGTTTACTAAATCTTCGCTGATGCTACCATTGAAGAAGTGTGAAATTCCTTTTCTGCCGTGTGTACTCATGCCAATAATGTCGGCTTCAATGCTTTTGGCGAAATGTAAAATTCCTTTTTCAACGTTGATATCATTGTAGATGTGTGTGCTTACGTTTTTGAAATCAAATTGCTCGATAAATTCATCCATTGCTTTTTGTGCAACTCGAGTTGATTTGAAATTATTCGGAGTGTTGATGTTTACTAGGTGAATATGTGAATTGAATTTTTTAGCAAATTCAATTGCTTTTTCAAATGGTTTAGCAATTTCACTTGAAAAATCTGATGCGAAAACAAATTTATTGGCGCTAAAGCTTTCGTGCTCGTTTTTGATTACTAAAACAGGAACGTTTGAATTACGAACTACTTTTTCTGTATTGGATCCGATGAACATTTCTTGGAAGCCTTTTGCGCCATGAGACCCCATAACAATCAAGTCAATATTGTGAGCTTCGCCATTTTTGATGATGCCTTCAAAAGCCATTTCGAACTGAATGATTTTAGATACATTGATTCCTTTTAAGTAGTCAGCTTCCATTATCTCGTCAAGTTTTGCAATGGCTGCATTTTTGAAAAGCATTAATTCTGGAATTTCATGTGCGCTAGACAATGCATCATTTCCAGAAGTCGGTAGCTCTAGCATGTGGATTAAAAATATTTCTCCGTCATTTTGTTTGGCAATTTGAGCAGCAACTTTTAGGGCGTATTCCGCGTGTTTTGAGAAATCTGTTGGTACAAGAATTTTTTTCATAAGTCAGTATTAAAAAAGTTTTGGTAGTAAATTTTTTACATTATAAAATTACTAAAATAATATCATATTGACAATTTTTTTTTAGTTTAAAAAATATATGTATATTTGCATCAATTATTTATTAGCAGTTAGATAATGAGGCACGCACTGCGTGCCTCTTTTTATACCATATGATGTTTAAAGAGAAAATTAATCAGTTGTTGCAAGATGCTTTATTAGAGCGTCCGTCCTTGTTTTTGATCGATTTGAAGATAAGTGAAGATAGTAAAGTAAATGTCATTATAGATGGTGATAATGGGGTTAATTTGCAAGATTGTATCGATATAAGTAGAGCGATTGAGAATAATATGGATAGAGAAGAATTTGATTTTTCTCTTGAAGTTGCTTCTGCAGGTGTTTCAAGACCTTTGCAGATGGTGCGTCAGTATAAAAAGAACATAGGTCGAAAATTGAAAGTTGTTACAACAACAGCTGATGTTATAGAGGCTGAAATTACTGCTGCTACAGAAGAAGCGGTTACATTAGAGTGGAAAGCTAGAGAACCGAAGAAAGTAGGTAAAGGAAAAGAAACGGTAGAAAAAAAATTGGTTTTACCGTATACGGATATAAAAGAAGCAACAGTTATAATATCATTTTAAATAAAGAGTTGACATGGAGAATATTGCGTTAATTGAATCGTTTTCAGAGTTTAAAGACGATAAACTCATTGATAGAGTTACCTTAATGGCAATTTTAGAAGATGTATTTCGTAATGCATTGAAAAAGAAATATGGTTCAGACGATAATTTCGATATTATTATAAATCCTGATAAAGGAGATATGGAAATTTGGAGAAATCGTACAGTGGTTGAAGATGGTGAAGTAGAAGATGAAAACTCTGAGATCTCATTGTCTGATGCTAGAAAAATTGAACCAGATTTCGAAGTAGGAGAAGAAGTGTCAGAAGAGGTGAAGTTGTTTCAACTTGGAAGAAGAGCTATCTTAGCATTGCGTCAAAACTTGATTTCTAAAATTCATGAGCATGACAATACAAATCTTTATAAACAATTTAAAGATTTAATTGGTGATATTTATACAGCAGAGGTGCATCATGTTCGTCCAAAAGCTGTAATTTTGATGGATGATGAAGGAAATGAAATTGTTTTGCCAAAAGAAAAACAAATTCCTAATGATTACTTCAAAAAAGGTGATAACGTAAGAGGTATCATTGAAAATGTTGAATTAAAAGGTAATAAGCCTCAAATTATAATGTCAAGAACTGCTCCTGAATTCTTAGAGAAGTTATTCGAACAAGAAATTCCGGAAGTATTTGATGGTTTAATTACGGTTAAAAAAGTTGTAAGAATTCCTGGTGAAAAGGCAAAAGTAGCCGTTGATTCTTATGATGATAGAATTGATCCTGTTGGAGCATGTGTTGGTATGAAAGGTTCTCGTATTCATGGTATTGTTCGTGAATTAGGGAATGAGAATATTGATGTTATTAACTATACTAATAACGTTCAATTGTATATTACCAGAGCGTTGAGTCCAGCAAAGGTGTCTACGGTTAAAATCGACGAAGAAAACAAAAAAGCAGAAGTTTTCTTGAAAATTGAAGAAGTGTCGAAAGCAATCGGTAGAGGAGGACATAACATTAAATTGGCAAGCTTGTTAACAGGTTATGAATTAGATGTTATACGTGAAGGAGTTCAAGAAATCGATGACGTTGAGTTGAGAGAGTTCTCAGACGAAATTGAAAGTTGGATTATCGAAGAATTTGAAAAAATTGGTTTGGATACAGCGCGTAGTATTTTAAATCAAGATGTTGAAGATTTAGTAAGAAGAACAGACTTAGAGGAAGAAACTATTTTAGATGTAGTACGCATTTTAAAAGAAGAATTAGAAGACTAATTTTTACTAAACTACTAGCAACACAAAAAAAACAAGAATTATTAAAAAGATTATATGTCTGATAAAAGAGTAATAAGAATCAACAAAGTTTTAAGGGAGTTAAACATTTCTCTTGAGAGAGCTGTGGACTTTTTAAAGGAAAAGAATCATGAAATTGAATCAAGTCCTAATGCAAAAATCTCACAAGAGGAGTATGATGTCTTATGCAATCAGTTTTCTGCAGATAAAGGGAAAAAAGAAGCTTCTTTAGAGGTAAGTGAAGAAAAGAAGAAGGAAAAAGAAGCACTTAAGCGTGAACTTGAAAGAGAGCAAGAGCTTAAGCGTCAGCAGGAAGAAAAGCAAAGACAAGAAGTTATAAAGGCAAGAGCTGTTTTGTCTGGACCTAAAGCAGTTGGTAAGATTGATTTAAATCCTACTAAAGCTCCAGAGCCAAAACAAGAGGCGCCTGTGACTCCTCCGGTTGTAGTTGAAAAAACAGTTGAACCTGTTAAGGAAACGCAACCTGTTGTTGAGCCTGAAACTCCTAAAGCAGAGAAAATTGAAAAGGTTGAGCCAGCAATTGTAAAAGAAGAAAAAGTTGTTACAGAAGAGCAACCTAAAAAGGAAGCTCCTAAAGTAGAAACACCTAAGGTAGAGAAACCAGAGGTTAAAGAGGTGGTGAAGGAAGAGAAACAGCCAGAAACTTCAACAGAAGAAGATATTATTAAAACGAATTATCAAAAACTTTCTGGAGCAACTTTTACAGGTCAAAAAATTGACTTAACGCAGTTTGATAAGCCGAAAAAGAAAATTGAGCCTCGCAAGGATGTTAAAAAGCCTGGTGATGCAAAACCTGGAGCTCCAGGTGCTGGTAATGCTGCAAACAAAAATAAACGTAAGCGTATTACGAAGCCTACTCCAGGAGGATCAACTCCAAATCAACAAGGAGGTGGTGCACCGGGTGCTAAAAAAGACTTCTCAAAAGACCGTTTTAATAAAGGCAAAAAAGTAGTCGTTCAAAAAACTGAGCCTACTGAGGAAGAGGTTAAAAACCAGATTAAAGAAACACTTGAGAGACTTCAAGGTAAAGGTAAGAAAGGTTCAAAAGCAGCTAAATATCGTAAAGATAAAAGAGATACACACCGTCAACGTTTAGATGACGAACAACAACAAGCAGAACTTGAAAATAAAATTTTAAAAGTTACTGAGTTTGTTACGGTAGGTGAAATCGCTACTATGATGGATGTGCCAATTACAAAAGTAATCGGAACTTGTATGTCATTAGGAATCATGGTTACCATGAACCAACGTTTAGATGCAGAAACATTATCAATCGTTGCTGATGAGTTTGGTTATGAAGTTGAATTTATAACAACTGATATTGAAGAGGCTGCTGAAGTTATTGAAGACAAACCAGAAGATTTAAAACATAGAGCGCCTATTGTTACAGTAATGGGTCACGTGGATCACGGTAAAACATCTTTATTGGATTATATCCGTAAAGAAAATGTTATTGCAGGTGAGTCAGGAGGTATTACACAACACATCGGTGCATACGGTGTAGAATTGGAAGATGGTCAAAAAATCGCTTTCTTGGATACGCCAGGTCACGAGGCCTTTACAGCGATGCGTGCTCGTGGAGCTCAAGTTACGGACATTGCTATTATTGTGATTGCAGCTGATGATGATATCATGCCACAAACAAAAGAGGCTATCAGTCATGCTCAAGCAGCGGGTGTGCCAATGATTTTCGCTATCAATAAAGTGGATAAACCTACAGCCAATCCAGAAAAGATTAAAGAAAGGTTAGCAGCTATGAACTTGTTAGTTGAAGAGTGGGGTGGTAAATACCAATCGCATGACATCTCGGCTAAAACAGGTTTAGGTGTTAAGGAATTATTAGAAAAAGTATTGCTTGAAGCTGAAATTTTAGAGCTTACAGCAAACCCAGATAGACCAGCTTTAGGTACTGTGGTTGAAGCACAGTTGGATAAAGGACGTGGATATGTTTCTACAATTTTAGTACAAGCTGGTACTTTAAGAGTGGGAGACTATGTATTAGCAGGTAAAAATCACGGTAAAATTAGAGCCATGTTTGATGAGCGTGGTAACAATGTGAAAGAAGCAGGGCCATCAACTCCAGTATCGGTATTAGGATTAGATGGCGCTCCAACAGCAGGGGATAAATTTAATGTATACGAAGACGAAAGAGAAGCAAAACAAATTGCGGCTAAACGTACACAATTACAACGTGAGCAATCGGTTCGTACGCAAAAACACATTACTCTTGCAGAGATTGGTCGTCGTATTGCATTAGGACAGTTTAAAGAATTAAACATTATCCTTAAAGGGGATGTTGACGGTTCTGTAGAAGCATTATCAGACTCGTTCTCAAAATTATCAACGGAAGAAATTCAAATCAATATTATCCATAAGGGGGTTGGAGCAATTACCGAATCTGATGTATTGTTAGCCTCTGCTTCAGATGCAATTATTATTGGATTTAATGTACGTCCGCAAGGAAATGCAAAAACTTTAGCTGAAAAAGAAGAAATTGATATCCGTAACTATTCTATTATTTATGCTGCGATCGATGATGTTAAAGATGCAATGGAAGGAATGTTGTCTCCAGAATTAAAAGAGGAGATTACAGGTACTGCTGAAGTTAGAGAGTTATTTAAAATTTCTAAAGTTGGAACAATTGCTGGATGTATGGTTACTGATGGTAAGATATTACGTAACGGTCAAATTCGTTTAATCAGAGAAGGTGTTGTTATTTACACTGGAGAATTGGTTGCATTAAAACGTTTCAAAGACGACGTAAAAGAAGTTTCAAAAGGTTACGACTGTGGTATGCAGATTAAGAATTACAATGACTTGAAAGAGTATGATGTAATTGAATGTTTCCAAGAGGTTGAAGTAAAGAAAAAATTGAAATAATAAATCAGTTTATTAATAGAAAAATCCCAAGTGTCAGCTTGGGATTTTTTGTTTTATTGAAGTTGTTTTTTGAGGAGCTTTTAAAAACTACATTTTAATCCTCCGAAGATGTTTCTTCCTGGAGCATTTATACCAGAAGCAAAAACTCGATATTGAGTATCTAGAATGTTTTCTATACCTGCAAATAGTGTTATCGCTTTATATACAATGAAACTTGTTTTCAAGTTGTAGGTTTCCCAAGCGGGCATCCCCCCTTCTGGAGCATAACGCTCGTTGTCTTCTCCATTTAGATAGTAATCTTTAATATCCTTTTTACCATTATATAACACGTATGCTTCTAATGTTGCCAAATTTTTATGATACATCAATCCAACTTTTCCATAATAAGGAGGGATGTGATCCAATGGCGCTTTTGAATCATCGGAATCTATGATTCGTCCAAAAGTATAATTGAAGTTGTTTGTTACTCGAAATGTCTTAGTAATGTCAAATCGTAGCTGTGTCGAAAATCCTGTTACAAAAGCCTTACCTTTATTTTGATTGGCATATATTGTACTTTCTTCATCATTGAATAATATTGTGTTTTGGTTGTTAAAAGTGAAAGTATCGGTTATTATTGCATCAAACATTCTAGTGTAATAAAATGTATTGTTAGTTTCAAAACGACGGTTTGTTGATTTTAGAATAATTCCTAAATCTGCTGTAATTGTTTTTTCAGGTTTTAAATCTGTATTTGGAACTATTAAAATACCATTTCCTGAGTCAAATACTTTTGCTAAATCATCAATATTAGGTGCCCTAAAACCGGAACTTAAATTGGTTTTGAGTGTGATGTTTTTGGTGGTTTTATGGGTGAGGCTTACGGTTCCGCTATAGGTGAAATTATTTTGATTGACAGTGTTGAAAGGTAAAGTAAATATACTATTATCGTCAATTGAGCTTTTTAATGTGGTATATCCAATTCTTGTTCCTGCATTCCAAAACAATTTGGTAGTATTCCATCCATTATAGGAAATGTAGATTTCATTTCGTGACATATAGTTGTTTCCATTAGGGTAGCGTGTAGCGATGGAAGATCGTACTCCTGTTATTATGTTTTCTGAATACGCTGTTGAGTTCAAAGTTTCATAGTATGATTCAATACCGTAAAAAATTTCACCTGCTTCGAATTTCCTATGTAAGTTCAATGCTTGTGAAAACATGTTGACATCTTCTAAGTTGTGTTCTAAATTTAAATTGCCAAATTTTCTAGTATTTCTACTTTCTTTTACCTTTTGGTAGGCGGTGTTGAAGTGCAAATCACTATTTAATATGCTATTTGATTTATTTAAACTGTAAATGGCTAATAGTCTTTTTTGTGGTCCGTAATACCACTCTGCATTTTTCAATACTGTTGTTGAAGAAGGATCGGTTAGTCGGTCGTAACGTGGTACATCTGAAGTTGTGGAATATTGAAAGTTTAAACCATGAATATAGTTTTTTGATGTTTTGTAATTTATTTTTTGCATCAAATTATATTGTTCGTAACCTGATTGTTTTTGTATGAGAGGTTTATCGTTAGCAACTATGTAATCTATACCGTCATTGTTAGTACTAACGTAAAAAGGACGTTCACCAAAGTAATCACCATTATGATTTTTTTGTTTTCCCATTCGTAAATCTCCAAAGTTGTTATACGAGAATGCGGTTAATGTGCTAATTTTTTTTCTAGAAAAACTCAAGTCAAAGTAGGTTGATTTTTCTTGGTTGGCAGAGCTATATCGCGATGCAATATTGCTGTTAATAGCGCCATTTTTTGTATCTGAAAATGGGGTGTTTTTGGTATTCATGTTTACTGCACCACCTAGTGCATCACTCCCAAAAAGCGTAGAGGATGGTCCGTAAAATATTTCGATGTTATCGAGTAAGTTTTCATCGACTGTAATTACATTTTGTAAATGACCTGCGCGAAAGATTAAATTGTTCATTCTAACTCCATCGACAAGTAATAGTATTCTGTTCGCTTCAAATCCTCTAATTACTGGACTGCCGCCACCTTGTTGTGATTTTTGAACGTGTAAACTTCCAGAATTTTGTAATGCATCTGCTGTGTTTTGAAAGTTTTGGAATTCTATCTCCACTGTTGAAATTGTGGTAATTTGAACGGGGTTATTTGTTGCAGTATTTAGAGTTTTTTTAGAGCTTACGATTACTTCATCTAGTGGAGTGGATGATAGGCTGTCTTTAGGTGTTTGACAAAAAGAGGCGCTATAAATAGCGCCTATTATTATAAGGAGTGGTACTCTCATTCTTATTGTTTTATAGTAGTCTTACTACTGATAAAGTTTTATTTTCCGGGTTTAATTAATAAAGCAGTCGGATATTTTTCTTTTATGCGAGTTAAGGCTTTTTCAGCATGTAGCCTAGATTTATAACTACCTACATAAACTTTAAAGGTGGGGTTTGCATAAACAATTGTTGCTTCAATATCTTTGTAGGTTTTTACAAATTCTGCTCGCTTTTTTTCAGCTTCTGAACCGTTTCCGTAAAAGATTTGAATTTTATAACTATTGTTTATTGCAATGCTTGCATTGATTTTTTGTTTCTCCTTAAGTAATTGTTCAAATTTAGGGTCTTGAATTACTTTGGTTTTCTCCTCTTGAGCAATACTTTTGGTTGAAAAAAATAAAGTGGTTAAGCTAATAATTAAGGTTGATTTGAATGCTAAATTTCTCATTATGAATATTTATATATACAAAAATACAATTTCTGGGGTTATACAAAACAGATGTGGTTATTTAGAATAAGTATAAATTGCGTTTTAAGATAATATTAAGGTTTTTATAATTGGCCGAATATCGTATTTTTGTCGGAGTTTAAAATAAAGTGTGCTATTAGTATGTATTTGTACTACTAAAATCATACCAAAATTGACACGATAATCATTTAATAAATATGAAAAAGGTGGGTAACCATAAATCGTTTTCAAAGATTTTCTTCAGTTTAGCGCTATCGCTATCTTTTTCTTTGTCTGTATTTGCTCAAGATGCTGCTCCAGAAACTGCGGGTGGTGACACGGCAAAAGGTAAAGAGTTGTTTAATGCTAATTGTGCTGCTTGTCACCATTTGGATAAGACGATGACAGGGCCAGCGTTAAGAGGTGTGGCTGATAAATATGATAAGGAATTTCTTTATAAATGGATCAGAAACAATACTGAACTTATTAAGTCAGGTGACGCTACGGCGGTAAAAATCTTCAATGAGAATGATAAAAAGGCAATGACAATCTTCCCTCAATTGTCAAATGCTGATATCGATAATATTTTGGCGTATGCCATGGAGCCTAAGGCTGAAGTTAAGATTCCTACTGGGGGTCCTGGAACTGAGGTTGCTTCAAGTGAATCTGGAATCTCTAATAATGTTATTTTAGGATTCTTAGTGATGGTTTTAGGGGTGTTGATTGTGATGTTGTTCATGGTGAATACTGCTTTAACGAAATTTACTAAAGCAAACGGAATAGATGTTTCTCAAAGAGAAAAATCGTTGCCATTATGGAAAGCTTTTGCTAAAAATCAATTTTTAGTTTTGGTTTCAACAATTTTCTTCTTGTTGTTTGCTGCTTATTTTGCTTATGGGTTTTTAATGCAAGTAGGTGTGGATCAGGGGTATAAGCCGGTTCAGCCAATTCATTACTCGCACAGAATCCACGCTGGGGATAATGGTATTGATTGTAAATACTGTCACTCTGCTGCAAGAGTTGGTAAGCATTCAAATATTCCTTCGTTGAATGTTTGTATGAACTGTCATAAAAATATTTCTGAGGTTGCTCCAGAAACTTTAGCTGAAGGTGAAGGATTCGGGGTTAACTATAACGATGAAATTCAAAAGTTGTATAAAGCTGTGGGATGGGATGCATCGAAACAAGCTTATACTGGAAAAACTGAGCCTGTAAAATGGGTTAGAATTCATAATTTACCAGACTTTGTTTATTTTAACCACTCTCAACACGTAACTGTTGCTGGTGTTGAATGTCAAACTTGTCACGGTCCGGTTGAGGAAATGGAAATTATGGAGCAACATTCATCTTTGACAATGGGATGGTGTATAAACTGTCACAGAGAGACAAATGTGAAAGTTGAGGATAATGAGTATTACAAGAAAATACACGAAGAACTTTCTAAGAAATATGGAGTTGAGCAATTGACTGCTGCGCAAATGGGAGGTTTAGAATGTGGTAAGTGCCACTATTAATAAATAATTTTAGAAGCTAATATCAATATACAATATGGCATCAAACAAAAAATACTGGAAAAGTGTTGAAGAGCTAAACGAAAATAGCTCTATTGTTGAGACGCTAAGAAACAATGAGTTTGTTGAGCAAATCCCTGTGGATGAGTTTTTAGGGGATAAAGAAACTTTATCATCTTCGTCAACATCTCGTCGTGACTTTTTGAAATATGTAGGATTTAGTACTGCAGCTGCATCATTGGCTGCGTGTGAAGGTCCAGTTGTAAAATCAATTCCTTATGTTGTTCAACCTGAGGAAATCATTCCAGGTGTTGCAGATTTTTATGCTACAACAATCGCAGATGGTTTTGACTTTGCAAACATTCTAATCAAGACACGTGAAGGTCGTCCAATTAAAGTTGAGAACAATAATTTAGAAGGATCAATTACTGGAGCTAATGCAAGAGTGCATGCATCGGTATTGTCACTTTATGATAGTATGCGTTTAAAGCAACCAAAAATTGCTGGTAAAGATGCGACTTGGAATGAGGTGAATGCTAAGGTTCAAGCGAGCTTGAATGATACGGCTTCTAATGGTGGTAATGTAGTACTTTTAACGAATACTACAGCTAGTCCATCAACTGATGCTTTAATTGCTGATTTGCAAGTTAAATATCCAACTGTTAAGCATGTGGTTTATGATGCTGTTTCAGAGTCAAATGCTTTAGATGCGTTTGAGGCTGTTTACGGAGTAAGAGCTTTAGCAGGATACGATTTTTCAAAAGCTGATGTTATTGTTTCTGTTGGTGCTGATATTTTAGGAGATTGGCAAGGTGGAGGATATGATGCTGGTTATGCACAAGGACGTATTCCTAAAAATGGAAAAATGTCTAAGCATATCCAAATTGAGGCTAACATGTCTTTAGCTGGAGCTAATGCAGACAAAAGAATTCCATTAACGATTGCGGATCAAAAGCAAGCGTTAGTAAAAATATACAATGTTATCACAGGTGCTTCTGTTGCTACTGGAAAGTTAGCTAAAGATGCAGAAGTAATGAAAGCGGCACAACAATTAAAAGCTGCTGGAGCTAACGGAGTTTTAGTTTCTGGTTTAGATGATGTTGATGCGCAATTATTAGTTCTTGCGATTAACAATGCGTTGATGTCAAATGCATTCAATCCGAATGCTGCTAAATTAACAAGACAAGGTAATGCAAAAGCTGTTGCGCAATTAGTAGCAGATATGAAAGCTGGTAATGTTCATACGCTTATTATGAGTGGTGTTAATCCAGTTTATACATTGCCAAATTCAAAAGATTTTGTTGATGGATTGAAGAAAGTGAAATTATCAGTTGCTTTCTCTATGAAAGAAGATGAGACGGCTAGTTTAGCTACAATTGCTGCTGCTGCTCCTCACTACTTAGAGTCTTGGGCTGATGTTACAATGTCTAGAGGTCATTACAGTGTAATGCAACCAACAATCCGTCCGTTATTCGATACAAAACAATTCCAAGAAGCTTTATTGTCTTGGACAGGAAATAATGTTGCTTACTACGATTATTTAAAAGGTTTTGCTTCAACTAAAATTGTTGGAAAATCATGGAATCAAGTAGTACACGATGGTTTTGCAACTGTTGAAACTTCGGCTTTAACTGCAAATACTATTGATGTAACGTCTTCAGCTTCTAAATTAGGACAAGCTAAGTCTGCAGGTCTAGATTTGGTTTTGTATACTAAAACGGGAATGGGTGATGGTCAACAAGCGAACAACCCATGGTTACAAGAGTTCCCAGATCCAATTACGAGAATATCTTGGGACAATTATTTAACTGTTTCTAAGAAAGATGCTGAGACTTTAGGTTTGGCTATGCCGATGAGTTCTTTAACAGAAAGAACTTTGCACGATGCGAATGGAGGATTAAATGGTTATTATGCTAAAGTAAATGTAAATGGAAGTAGTCTTACAGTTCCTGTTATTATTCAGCCAGGTCAAGCTGTAGGTACTGTAGGTTTAGCATTTGGTTATGGTAAAACTGCAGCATTGAAACAAGAAATGCAAACAGGTGTTAACGCCTATACTTTATACAAAGATTTTAATAGTGTTCAAAATGTAACTATTGAAAAGGCTGAAGGAGTTCATGAATTTGCTTGTGTTCAGTTACAAAAAACATTAATGGGTCGTGGTGATATCATAAAAGAGACGACTCTTGAAATATTCAATACTAAAGATGCTGCAATTTGGAATCCAGTTCCAATGGTATCATTAGACCACAAAGAAACTCCTGCTACAGAAGTTGATTTATGGAATTCTTTTGATAGAAGTGTTGCACATCATTTTAATTTATCAATCGACTTGAATGCTTGTACTGGTTGTGGAGCTTGTGTAATTGCATGTCACGCTGAAAACAACGTACCGGTAGTTGGTAAATCTGAAATTAGAAGAAGTAGGGATATGCACTGGTTGCGTATTGATAGATACTACTCATCTCAAGATACTTTTGAAGGTGATGTTGAATTAAAAGGAAGTACTTCTGGATTGTTTAATTCTATTGACACTTTAACAAGTATGGAAGATCCATCTGAAAATCCTCAGGTTGCTTTCCAACCAGTAATGTGTCAGCACTGTAACCATGCACCTTGTGAAACAGTATGTCCGGTAGCGGCAACTTCTCATGGTCGTGAAGGGCAAAACCATATGGCTTACAACCGTTGTGTGGGTACTCGTTACTGTGCGAATAACTGTCCTTATAAAGTAAGACGTTTCAACTGGTTCTTATATAACAAAAACAGCGAGTTTGATTATCATATGAATGATGATTTAGGTCGTATGGTGTTGAACCCAGATGTTAATGTACGTTCACGTGGGGTTATGGAGAAATGTTCAATGTGTATCCAAAAAACTCAAGCTACTAAGTTACAAGCAAAACGTGAGGGTAGATTAGTAAAAGATGGAGAATTCCAAACAGCATGTTCTGCAGCTTGTTCTAGTGGAGCGATGGTATTTGGAGACGTGAATGATACAGAAAGTAAAGTAGCTGCTTTAGCGAAAGACGAAAGAATGTATCATTTATTAGAGCATATTGGTACTAAACCAAATGTATTCTATCACGTTAAAGTTAGAAACGATAAATAAGTATTAATTAATAGAAACAATATAAAGGATTATGTCGTCTCATTACGAAGCACCCATTAGAAAACCTTTAGTAGTAGGAAATAAATCCTACCACGATGTTACTGTAGATGTTGCTAAGCCTGTTGAAGGAAGAGCAAATAAACAATGGTGGATTGTATTTTCAATTGCCTTAACAGCTTTCCTTTACGGATTAGGTTGTATGATTTACACGATATCTACAGGTATTGGTACATGGGGATTAAATAAAACTGTAGGTTGGGCGTGGGATATCACAAACTTTGTTTGGTGGGTAGGTATCGGTCACGCAGGAACCTTAATTTCAGCTGTATTATTATTATTCCGTCAGAAGTGGAGAATGGCTATTAACCGTTCTGCAGAAGCGATGACGATTTTCTCGGTAATGCAAGCAGGATTGTTCCCAATCATCCACATGGGTCGACCATGGTTAGGATACTGGGTACTTCCAATTCCAAATCAATTTGGATCTTTATGGGTTAACTTTAACTCGCCATTATTATGGGACGTATTCGCGATTTCAACTTATTTATCGGTATCATTAGTTTTCTGGTGGACTGGTTTATTGCCTGACTTCGCAATGTTAAGAGATAGAGCAATTACACCATTTACAAAAAGAATCTATTCTACTTTATCTTTCGGATGGAGTGGTAGAGCAAAAGACTGGCAACGTTTTGAAGAGGTATCTTTAGTATTAGCTGGTTTAGCTACACCTCTTGTACTTTCGGTACACACGATTGTATCTTTTGACTTCGCTACTTCTGTTATTCCAGGATGGCATACAACAATCTTACCTCCGTATTTCGTTGCGGGTGCAATCTTCTCTGGATTTGCGATGGTAAACACATTGTTGATCATCATGAGAAAAGTATCAAACTTAGAAGATTATATTACAATCCAGCACATTGAGTTGATGAACATTGTAATCATGATTACTGGATCTATTGTAGGTACAGCATATATTACGGAGTTGTTCATTGCATGGTATTCTGGAGTGGAGTATGAGCAGTATGCTTTCTTAAATAGAGCTACAGGACCTTACTGGTGGTCATATTGGTTGATGATGACTTGTAACGTAATCTCTCCTCAAGTAATGTGGTTAAAAAAGATTAGAACAAGTATTTTCTGGTCGTTCCTTATTTCTATCGTGGTAAACGTAGGTATGTGGTTTGAGCGTTTCGTAATTATCGTTACCTCATTACACCGTGATTACTTACCATCTTCATGGACAATGTTCCAACCTACATTTGTAGATGCTGGTATTTTCATCGGAACAATTGGATTCTTCTTCGTATTATTCTTATTATACTCTAGAAGTTTCCCAGTAATTGCTCAAGCAGAGGTTAAGACTATCTTAAAATCATCTGGAGATAATTATAAAAGAGAAAGAGAGTTAAACGGTCATAATCATTCAGATAATCATTAATATCATGAGTAATAAAGTTATACACGCTATATATAATGATGATGATATATTAATGGATGCTGTTAAGCAAACAAGAGCAGCACATCATCATATTGAAGAGGTTTACACACCTTTTCCAGTCCATGGTCTAGATAAAGCTATGGGATTAGCACCAACAAGATTAGCAATTTGTGCTTTTCTTTACGGATTAGTAGGTCTTTCATTATATACAACATTGTTGAATTATATTATGATTAATGATTGGCCACAAGATATTGGAGGAAAGCCAAGTTTCGCATTTTATCAAAACTTACCAGCGTTTGTGCCAGTAATGTTTGAAGGAACTGTTTTCTTTGCAGCTCACTTAATGGTAATTACTTTCTATATGAGAAGTAAATTATGGCCATTCAAACAAGCTGAAAATCCTGATGTAAGAACAACTGATGACCATTTCTTAATGGAAGTAGGAGTTCATGGTAACGAAGAAGAAATGATTTCTTTCTTCAAAAATACAGGAGCTGTTGAAGTTAAAGTAATTGAAAAGCATTAATACCGAGATATGAAAAGCTTATATAAAATAGTAACAGTAGTTGGTTTATCTTTCATGGCGACATCTTGTTTCAATGAATCAAAACCTAACTATCAGTTTTTTCCAAACATGTACGAAGCTGTTCCTTACGAAACGTATTCAGAACATGGAGTATTTGCAAATGGAAAAGAAGGTCAGTTACCTGCAGAAGGTTCTATCAAGAGAGGGTTTGTTCCTTATGAAATTCCAAATACTACCGAAGGATATGAATTGGCAAAAGCTAGTTTAGTATCGCCATTAGCGGCTGATCAAATTGATCACGAGAGAGGAAAGCAATTGTTCGATGTTTATTGTGCAATTTGCCACGGTGAAAAAGGTGATGGAAAAGGGAATTTAGTAAAGAGAGAGAAATTTTTGGGAGTTCCTAGCTATAAAGACAGAGAAATTACCGCAGGTAGTATTTATCACGTAGAAACTTATGGATTAAACTCTATGGGTTCTCACGCTAATCAATTGACGCAAGAAGAGCGTTGGCAAGTAGCGGATTACGTTTTAAAACTAAGATCAGAATTATAATTTAAAAACTTTTTTGAAAATAATTGATATGTATACGTTTTCAAGTAAATTAAAAACTTTTTCAATTGCCTTAATGCTTTTAGGAGTAGTTGGTATTGCTATTGGGTTTATGTCGGCTCCAAGTAGTACAGAAGAAGTTGAACAAATGTTATCAGAAAGCCATGGACATCATGCAGAAGCTACTTCTCATGACGCTCATGCAACTCATGCTGTTGCAGATGCACATGGAGCTCATAATACAGATGTTAAACATGCTGATGCTGAACACAAAGCACACTTAGAGCACGTTTTACACCAACAGCAAAATAAACCTTGGGCGGCATTCTACGTTGCTTGTATTTTCTTCATGTTGCTTAGTGTTGGAGTTTTAGCATTCTACGCTATTCAGTATGCAGCACAAGCAGGATGGTCTCCTATACTTTTCAGAGTGATGGAAGGTATAACAGGTTATTTGTTGCCAGGATCGATTATTTTTATCTTAGTTTTAGTTGCTGCAGGTATGCACATGAACCATTTATTTGTATGGATGGATCCGGAAGTAGTTGCACACGATCACTTAATTCAAGGTAAATCAGGATACTTAAACGTACCATTTTTCTTAGGTAGAGCGGTTGTATTCTTGTTATTATGGAACTTCTTCCGTATGAAAATGCGTAAATATTCTATTGATCAAGATACAGCTACAAGTTTCATTCCTTACAAGAAAAATTTCAAGTTAGCAGCTACATTCTTAGTAATCTTTATTGTTACAGAATCGTTAATGTCTTGGGATTGGATTATGTCTGTTGACCCTCACTGGTACAGTACATTATTTGCATGGTATGTATTTGCAAGTTTCTTTGTATGTGGTATTACTACAATTGCATTGATTACTATTTACCTTAAATCAAAAGGATATTTACCAAATGTAAATACAAGCCACTTGCATGATTTAGCTAAATTCATGTTTGGTATCAGTATTTTCTGGACGTATTTATGGTTCTCTCAATTCATGTTAATTTGGTATTCTGATATACCAGAAGAGGTTACTTACTTTGTAACTAGAATTGAGCACTATAAATTACCATTCTTTGGTATGTTAGTTATGAACTTTGTTTTCCCATTACTAATTTTAGTTAACACAGATTTCAAACGTTTATCATGGATTATTGTTATGGCTGGTATCGTAATCTTATGTGGTCATTATATTGATTTCTTCAACATGATTATGCCTGCAACAGTTGGTGACCAATGGTTCATAGGTTTGCCAGAAATAAGTTCAATTGCATTTTTCTTAGGATTGTTTATTTTTGTTGTGTTCACAACATTAACTAAAGCGCCACTAGAGCCAAAAGGAAATCCATTAATTGAGGAAAGCAAACATTTTCATTATTAATATTTAAAAAGAAATAAACAAATGACAAGTTTATTGATATTCTTAGTTTTAGTTTTAATTGGAATTGCTGTTTGGCAATTAACTAAAATTTTCGATTTGACTCAAATTGGCTCTGCAGATGAAAATTCTGAAGTTGCTAATGATAAAGATAATAGTACTAATGGATATTTAATGTTTGCTTTTGTAGCCTTCATTTATATCTTTACAATCTACGGATTGTTTGCGTGGGGTGATTTAGTTTTAGGAACCCCTGCATCAGAACATGGACCAGATTATGATAACTTAATGTATATTTCGTTTGCTATCATTTTCATCGTTCAAGGTTTAACACAGTTTTTATTACACTATTTTGCATTTAAATACAGAGGTAGAGCTGGTCAAAAAGCTTTATACTTTGCAGATAACAACAAATTAGAAGCTATTTGGACAATTATTCCAGTAATTGTATTAGCTGGTTTAATTTTATACGGATTGTACACTTGGAATGAAATCATGTACTATGATGAAGACGAAGATGTAATGTATGTAGAATTATATGCTAAACAATTTAGTTGGGAAGCACGTTATGCTGGTGAAGATAACACTTTAGGTAAAGCTAACGTTCGTTTCATCGAAGGTATTAATACTTTAGGAGTTGATTTATCTGATGCTGCTGCACAAGATGATAAAGTTGTTACTGAATTACACATTCCAGTGGGTAAAAAAGTAGTGTTCAAAATGCGTTCACAAGATGTACTGCACTCTGCTTACATGCCTCACTTTAGAGCGCAAATGAACTGTGTTCCAGGTATGATTACTCAGTTTGCTTTTGTTCCTACTATGACAACTGCTCAAATGAGAGAAGATGAAGGAATTGTAGCTAAAGTGGCTAAAATTAACAAAATCAGAGCTGAAAAAAGTAAAGAGTTAGTAGCTAAAGGTGAAGAAGCTTTAGATCCATATACCTTTGATTACTTATTATTATGTAACAAAATTTGTGGAGCTTCTCATTACAACATGCAAATGAAGATAGTTGTCGATACACCTGAAGATTACAAAAAATGGTTAAGCGAACAACCTACACTTGCTAAGCAATGGGCAGATGCTAATCCTGTAGAAGCACCAGCGGCTCCAGTTATGACTGAAGAGGTTATCGAAACTGTAGTAGTTGATTCAACACAAGTTTTAGCTCAAGTAGTAAAATAGTTTATAAGATAGATATAAAATAATAGAGTAAGATTATGTCAGCACACGAACACGGTCATCACAAAGAAACGTTCATTACTAAATATATATTTAGTCTTGACCATAAGATGATTGCTAAGCAATATTTAATTACTGGTTTGATAATGGGAGTTATCGGAGTAATGATGTCAATACTTTTCCGTATGCAAATTGCTTGGCCAGGAGAATCATTTGGAATTTTTAAATTTTTATTAGGTGAAAAATTTGCTCCAGATGGTGTAATGCGTAATGATATTTATTTAGCATTAGTTACAATACACGGTACAATCATGGTATTCTTTGTATTGACTGCAGGATTAAGTGGAACGTTTAGTAATTTGTTAATTCCATTACAAATTGGTGCAAGAGATATGGCTTCTGGATTTATGAACATGCTTTCATACTGGTTGTTCTTCTTGTCATCTGTAATAATGGTTTCATCATTGTTTATTGAGTCGGGACCAGCTTCTGCAGGATGGACAATTTACCCTCCATTGAGTGCTTTGCCACAAGCAATACCTGGTTCAGGTTTAGGTATGACTTTATGGTTAGTGTCTATGGCAATTTTCATTGCATCTTCTTTAATGGGGTCTTTGAACTATGTTGTTACTGTTATTAACATGAGAACTAAGGGGATGACAATGACAAGATTACCATTAACTATTTGGGCGTTTTTTGTTACAGCTATTATTGGTATTGTTTCTTTCCCAGTATTATTTTCTGCTGCCCTTTTATTAATTTTCGATAGAAGTTTCGGAACGTCATTTTATCTTTCTGATATCTTTATTTCAGGTGAAGTTTTACATTACCAAGGTGGTTCTCCAGTATTGTTTGAGCACTTATTCTGGTTCTTAGGTCACCCTGAAGTATATATCGTATTATTACCTGCATTAGGTATTACATCTGAAATTATTGCAACAAACTCTAGAAAACCAATATTTGGTTACAGAGCCATGGTTGCTTCGATTCTTGCAATTGCTTTCTTATCTACAATTGTATGGGGTCACCATATGTTCGTATCTGGTATGAATCCTTTCTTAGGTTCTGTATTTACGTTCACAACTTTATTAATTGCTATTCCATCAGCTGTAAAAGCGTTTAACTACATTACAACTTTATGGAAAGGTAATTTACAATTGAACCCTGCGATGTTGTTCTCTATCGGATTAGTATCAACTTTCATCTCTGGAGGTCTTACAGGAATCATCCTTGGAGACAGTACTTTGGATATTAACGTTCACGATACGTATTTCGTTGTAGCGCACTTCCACTTAGTAATGGGTATCTCTGCTTTATACGGATTCTTCGCTGGTGTATACCACTGGTTTCCTAAAATGTTCGGAAGAATGATGAATAAAACTTTAGGTTATGTTCACTTCTGGGTAACTGCAGTATGTGCTTATGGGGTTTTCTTCCCAATGCACTTTGTAGGTATGGCTGGTTTACCAAGACGTTACTATACAAACTCAGCTTTCCCATTATTTGATGAGTTAACAGATGTAAACGTTTTAATTACTGTATTTGCTATTATAGGAGCTGCTTTCCAAGTAGTATTCTTCTGGAACTTCTTCTACAGCATTTTCTACGGTAAAAAAGCTACTCAAAACCCATGGAAATCTAACACATTAGAGTGGACTACTCCAGTTGAGCACATTCACGGTAACTGGCCAGGTGAAATCCCTGAAGTACACAGATGGGCTTACGATTACAGCAAGCCAGGTCATGATGATGATTTCGTGCCACAAACGGTTCCAATGAAAGAAGGTGAAGAGCAATTACACCATTAAGATTCTTTCTTTAAGATAATACAAAATACCTTTCCATATGTGAAAGGTATTTTTGTTTTAACTTTGTTTATCTTTGCTTTATGAATGAGAATTTAAATCCTAATAAAGAGCGTTTCACGCCTCAAGAAATTGATGTTGAAAAGGCGTTGCGTCCACTTTCATTTGAAGATTTTACTGGTCAAGATCAAGTTTTAGAAAATTTGGAAGTTTTTGTGCAAGCGGCGAATCTTCGCGGAGAAGCTTTAGATCATACGCTGTTTCATGGACCTCCTGGTTTAGGTAAAACGACTTTGGCTAATATTTTAGCGAATGAATTGGGTGTGGGTATAAAAATTACTTCTGGTCCTGTTTTGGATAAACCTGGAGACCTAGCAGGTTTGTTGACGAATTTGGACGACAGAGACATTCTTTTTATTGATGAAATCCATCGTTTGAGCCCTATTGTAGAAGAGTATCTGTATTCAGCTATGGAGGATTTCAAAATTGATATTATGATTGAATCGGGCCCTAATGCTCGTACGGTACAAATCAATCTGAATCCTTTTACTTTAGTTGGAGCTACTACACGATCGGGTTTATTGACAGCACCTATGCGTGCACGTTTTGGTATCCAAAGTAGATTACAGTATTATAAAACCGAATTACTTACTACTATTGTTCAACGTAGTGCTTCTATTTTAAATACACCTATTTCTATGGAAGCGGCTATTGAAATTGCCGGTAGAAGTCGAGGAACACCTCGTATTGCTAATGCTTTACTGCGTCGTGTTCGTGATTTTGCTCAAATTAAAGGGAATGGAAGTATTGATATTGAAATTGCTAAGTTTGCCCTGAAAGCCTTACATGTTGATACGAATGGATTGGATGAAATGGACAATAAAATATTGCTTACTATTATTGATAAATTTAAAGGAGGTCCTGTAGGTTTAAGTACTATTGCAACTGCAGTTTCTGAGAGTAGTGAAACGATTGAAGAAGTATACGAACCTTTTTTGATACAAGAGGGATTTTTAATTCGTACGCCTAGAGGTAGAGAAGTTACGGAGAAAGCTTATAAACACCTTGGTAAGGTAAAACACAATATTCAAGGAGGATTATTTGAATAATGATTCAAAATAAAACAAAATATACGCAAATGATAAAGACCGAAGCTAAGCGCCTCGGTTTTTTAGCTTGTGGTATTTCGGAAGCAGGATTTTTAGAAGCTGAAGCACCACGATTGGAAAACTGGCTTAATCAGAATCGTCATGGTCAGATGTCTTATATGGAGAATCATTTTGACAAACGATTAGATCCAACGCTTTTAGTCGATGGTGCTAAAAGTGTGATTTCCCTTTTATTAAATTATTATCCAAGTGATCTTCAGCAAGATTCAACGTATAAGATCTCAAAATATGCATATGGGCAAGATTATCACTTTGTAATTAAAGACAAACTAAAAGATTTGCTTCATTATATTCAGGATGAGATTGGTGAAGTTTCAGGACGTGTGTTTGTTGATTCTGCACCTGTTTTGGATAAAGCATGGGCTGCTAAAAGTGGTTTAGGATGGATTGGAAAGAATAGTAATCTACTGACTCAAAAAGTTGGCTCTTTTTATTTCATTGCAGAGTTAATTATTGATCTTGAACTCGATTATGACGCTCCTACAACCGATCATTGTGGAAGTTGTACTGCATGTATTGATGCTTGTCCTACGCAAGCTATAGTAGCACCATATGTTGTGGATGGCAGTAAATGTATTTCTTATTTTACCATTGAACTGAAGGAGAATTTACCTTCTGAAATGAAAGGTAAATTTGAGGATTGGTTTTTTGGATGTGATGTTTGTCAAGACGTTTGCCCTTGGAATCGTTTTTCAAAATCACATAATGAACCTGCATTCAATCCTTCTCCTGAATTATTGTCCTTTTCAAAACGAGATTGGGAAGAATTGACTGAAGATGTTTTTGCCAAAATGTTCAATAAATCTGCGGTTAAGCGCACTAAATTCAATGGTTTGAAGCGTAATATAGATTTTTTAAAAGAGTAGTCTTAAAATTTTTTTCTTTCCTAGCTTATTTTAACTTTGTAAGTTCATATAAAAATGATTATATGCATAAAGATACGAAGAGAAGAGAAGCCTTATTATATCATGCAAAACCTACACCTGGAAAGATTCAGGTAGTACCTACAAAAAAATATGCGACACAGCGTGATTTGTCGCTTGCATACTCACCAGGAGTTGCAGAGCCATGTTTGGAAATAGCCAAAGATGTAAATAATGTTTATAAATATACAGCAAAAGGAAACCTTGTTGCAGTAATTTCAAATGGAACTGCCGTTTTAGGACTTGGTGATATTGGAGCAGAAGCTTCAAAGCCAGTTATGGAAGGGAAGGGGTTGTTGTTCAAAATTTTTTCCGATATAGATGTTTTTGATATTGAGGTGGGAACCAAAAATGTTGAAGAATTTATTGCAACGGTTAAAAATATAGCTCCAACTTTTGGAGGGATTAACCTTGAAGATATTAAAGCGCCTGAATCTTTTGAAATTGAAAGACGTTTAGTAGAGGAGCTTGATATCCCTGTCATGCATGATGATCAACACGGTACGGCCATTATTTCTTCTGCAGCACTTTTAAATGCATTGGAACTTGCAGGTAAAAAAGCTGAAGATGTAAAAATAGTGGTTTCTGGAGCAGGTTCTGCGGCATTAGCTTGTGCTAATTTGTATTTGTTGTTAGGTGTTAGAGTAGAGAATATCTTCATGTTTGATAAAGATGGGATGTTAACAAATTGCCGTGAAGATTTATCAGAACTTCAATTAAAATATGCTAAAGCTATTAGTCCATTAACGCTGAAAGAGGCAATTGTTGATGCAGACGTGTTTTTAGGATTATCTGTTGGGAATGTACTTACGTCAGAAATGCTATTGACTATGAATGATAATCCTATCGTTTTTGCAATGGCAAATCCGGTACCGGAAATAGATTATAACGTAGCGATTGATACGCGTAAAGATATTATCATGGCTACGGGTCGTTCAGATCATCCTAATCAAGTAAATAATGTTCTTGGTTTTCCATATATTTTTAGAGGTGCGTTAGATGTTCGCGCAACTAAAATTAATGAAGAAATGAAGATGGCTGCTGTACGTGCTTTGGCGCAATTAGCTAAAACACCAGTGCCTGAACAAGTAAATATTGCTTATGGTGAAACCAAATTAAACTTTGGTCGCGATTATATTATTCCCAAACCTTTTGATCCACGTTTGATTGCTGTTGTTGCCCCTGCAGTTGCTAAAGCAGCTATGGAATCGGGTGTGGCAAAAAATGAAATCACCGATTGGGATAAATACGAAATGGAATTATTAGAACGATTAGGTTCTGATAATAAAATGATTCGTATGTTGGTTAACCGTGCTAAAACGGATCCAAAGAAAGTTGTGTTTGCTGAAGCAGATCATTTAGATGTTTTAAAAGCGGCACAAATAGTATTAGAAGAAGGTATTGGAGAGCCAATTTTATTAGGAAATAAAGAAATTATCCACGAGTTGATGAAAGAGATTGGTTTTGATGATGACGTAGTTATTATTGATCCAAAATCGAAAAAGGAAACCGAGAGAAGAAACTATTATGGGGAGGTTTTTTGGAAGTCAAGACAACGTAGAGGAACGACTTTGTTAGACGCTCAAAAATGGATGCGTGAACGTAATTATTTTGCGTTAATGATGGTGAACTTGGGCGAGGCAGATGCTTTGGTTACTGGATATTCAAGAAGTTATCCTACGGTTGTAAAACCAGTAATGGAAATGATTGATAAGGCACCTGGTGTTAGTCGTATAGCAACTACCAATATGATGATGACAAGCAGAGGTCCTATTTTCTTATCAGATACTGCAATTAATCCTGATCCTTCAGCAGAAGATTTGGCAAAAATTGCACTTATGACAGCTAAAACAGTTCGTATGTTCGGTATGGAACCTGTAATGGCTATGGTGTCTTTTTCTAACTTTGGTTCTTCAGAAAATGTAAGTCCGAAGAAAATAAGACAAGCAGTTGCTTATCTGCATAAATATTATCCCGATTTAATTGTGGATGGTGAAGTGCAAACGGATTTTGCTTTGAATCCCGATCTTTTGAAAAGTAAATTCCCATTCTCTAAATTGGTAAATAAAAAAGTAAATACTTTAATTTTTCCAAATCTTGATTCGGCAAATATTACTTACAAAATGATGAAAGAATTGAATAAATCAGATTCTATCGGGCCTATTATGTTAGGTTTGGATAAGCCGGTTCATATTTTTCAGTTAGGAGCAAGTGTTGAAGAAATGGTGAATATGGCTGCAGTTGCTGTGGTGGATGCTCAAGAAAAAGAAAAAAAGAAGCAAGGAAATAAGTAATTTATTATTTTTAACAAATAAATCTAGTATGATAGCGCATTTACAGGGGAGATTGGTAGAAAAGAATCCAACAGAAGTTGTGATTGATTGTAATGGGGTAGGATATCAAGTTAATATTTCGCTTCATACTTTTTCGCTAATACCTGATGGTGAGCATTTAAAACTGTATACTTTTTTACAAGTTAAAGAAGATTCACATACTTTATACGGGTTTGTTGAAAAGCAAGAGCGTGAGTTGTTTAAGTTATTGTTGACGGTTTCTGGAATAGGAGCTAATACAGCACGAACCATGTTATCGTCTTTAGCACCTACCGAAATTATTCAAGCAATAGCTTCAAATGATGTGGCTACAATTCAAGGGATAAAAGGGATTGGAGCCAAAACAGCACAGCGTGTAATCTTGGATTTAAAAGACAAAGTGTTAAAAGTATACAGTATTGAAAATGTTTCGGAAATGCCACGCAATACAAATAAAGATGAAGCGTTATCTGCTTTAGAAGTTTTAGGTTTTGCTAAAAAGGCAGCGGAAAAGGTTATTGATAAAATTGTAAGAGAAGTGCCAAATGCAACGGTAGAAGATTTAATAAAGCAAGCATTAAAAAATTTATAATTTGAAAGATTCAACCATAATTACTTTTAATTCAATTTTAAAAACGCTAAAGGTTGTTTTTTTATTTTCTCCTTTTTTTGTGTTTTCACAAGTGGAGAATGAACAACAGCAAGATTCTATTAAAAACGGGGTGGATTTAGGTACGCTTAAAGCGCCTAAACCTCAAAGTATTGTTGAAGCTTATACTTATGATCCGGCAACGGATCGCTATATTTATACCAGTACATTTGATGGGTTTAACATCAATTACCCGATTGTTTTAACGCCAGAACAATATCAGGAGTTGGTACTACGTGAGGAAATGCGTAAATATTACCAGCAAAAATCGGCAGCAATTGATGGTAATAAAGCGGGTTCTGAAGAAGCTAAAAAAGATTTATTGCCCCGTTACTATGTAAACTCACGTTTTTTTGAAACGATTTTTGGTAGTAATACTATTGATATAAAACCAACAGGTTCTGTAGAGCTTGATTTAGGGGTGCGTTTTACCAAGCAAGATAATCCTTCGTTTTCACCGCGAAATCGTAAGACCACCACTTTTGATTTTGATCAACGTATAAGTGTTGGTTTACAAGGAAAAGTTGGAACACGTTTAAGTGTTAATGTAAACTACGATACCGAATCTACCTTTGCTTTTCAAAACTTAATTAAACTAGAATACGGTTCTAATGAAGATGATATTCTACAAAAATTAGAGGTAGGTAATGTGAGTTTTCCGCTGTCTAATTCCTTGATTCGCGGAGCACAAAGTTTATTTGGGGTTAAAGCACAATTGCAATTTGGTAAAACAACAGTAACTGGGGTTTTTTCTGAACAAAAATCACAAACCAAAAAAGTTACAGCACAAGGAGGTGGAACACTTCAAGATTTTGAATTGTTTGCTTTAGAATATGATGCAGATCGTCACTTCTTCTTATCGCAATATTTCCGTAACCAATATGATAATTCATTGGTTAATTATCCGGTTATAAATAGTCGTGTGCAAATTACACGATTGGAAGTTTGGGTGACAAACAAACAAAACAGAATTAATTCTAACGAAAATAACCTTAGAAATATTATTGCGATTCAAGATTTAGGGGAAGGTCCTCTGTTGAATCTTCAACCGCAAGAAGTTGTCGCAATTGATCTAGGAGCAAATGCTGGTTTCTTTGGGAATACACAACCAAATACACCTACCGACAATAAAAATAACCAATTCAACCCGAACAATATTGGAAGTAACTATTTGAATAATAATATTCGTGAAGTTGCGACTGCCAATAATGGATTCAATATACCAGGAATGGATGAGGGGATTGATTATTCTAAATTGGAAAATGCCAGAAAGTTATCGGCTTCGGAGTATAGTTACAATTCGCAATTAGGATATATTTCATTGAACCAAAAGCTTTCTAATGACGAAGTATTAGCAGTAGCGTTTCAATATACAATAGGAGACGAAGTGTACCAAGTAGGGGAATTCGGAACTGATGGTGTTGATGCTACAAACGTTGATCCTTCTGGAGTACCTACAACTCAAGCCTTGATTGTGAAAATGTTGAAGAGTAATTTGACATTGGTCAATAATTCTATTGCAGGGGTTCAGTATACTATGCCGATTTGGAACTTGATGATGAAAAATATTTATCAAATTCCTGGAGGATACCAATTAGAGCAAGAAGATTTCAGATTCAATATTTTATATACCGATCCGTCTCCATTAAATTATATTACTAAGGCATCGCCTACAGCACCAGACTTACCTGCTGATGTGGAAGATACTGCGCTTTTAAGAGTGTTAAATGTAGACCGATTGAATTATACCAATGACCCACAAGAAGGGGGAGATGGTTTTTTTGACTTTTATCCTGGAATTACGGTTGATCAAAAATACGGACGAATTGTTTTTACAAACAAAGAACCTTTTGGGGAGCTTTTGTTTAGTAAATTGACAAATGGTGTTGGTGAAAATTATAACGATGTCAATACATACAACGAAAATCAAAGCAAATACGTTTTTAGGAATTTATATAAATCTACTCAGGCTGCAGCACTTCAAGAAAGTGAGAAGAATAAATTTCAATTAAAAGGACGTTTTAAGTCTTCAGGGGGCGATGGTATTTCGATAGGAGCTTTTAACGTGCCTCAAGGTTCGGTGGTAGTAACTGCTGGTGGACGTGTTTTAATTGAAGGAATTGATTATACCGTAAACTATCAATTGGGTAAAGTGTATATTGTAGATCCTTCTTTACAGGCTTCGAATACGCCAATTGAAGTGTCGGTTGAAAACAATGCGGTTTTTGGTCAGCAAACAAGACGTTTTTGGGGGGTTAATGTAGAGCATCAATTCAATAAGAATTTTATGTTAGGTGCAACTTTGTTGCGTTTAACAGAACGTCCATTTACCAATAAATCAAATTATGGACAAGAATCCGTTAATAATACGATTTTTGGTGTTAATACGAATTATTCTACCGAAGTTCCTTTCTTAACGCGATTGGTGAACAAGTTGCCAAATATTGATACCGATGTTCCATCTAATGTTTCCTTTAGAGGAGAAGTGGCTTATTTGATGCCAGGTGCTTCAAAAGCGGATCAGTTTAATGGTGAAGCAACTACTTATGTGGATGACTTTGAAGGTTCGCAATCTACTATCGATTTACGAGCACCTTCATCATGGACACTGGCAAGTGTACCATTGGAAGATAATTTTGATGGTATTCCAACAGATACAGATCCGCCTTCGGATGATCTTTCAATTGGGAACAAACGAGCAAAATTGTCTTGGTATGCTATCGATCCAGTATTTTATACGCAAACGCCTACAGGGGTTAGTGATAATGACTTGTCTTTAAATAGAACGCGTCGTGTATTCAGTCGAGAACTTTATCCGAATACGGATATTGCACAAGGTCAATCGACTGTAGTTAATACTTTAGATTTAACGTATTTCCCGAAAGATAGAGGACCTTATAATTTTAACCCTAATATTGTTTCTACAGGTCAGTTCCCTGATATTGAAGCACCAGATAATTGGGCAGGTATTATGCGAGCAATTAATTCTACCAACTTTGAGCAAGCAAACGTAGAATATATTCAATTTTGGATGATGGACCCTTATTATGATAGTGGTAATCCAGATGATTTTGTAGATCCTACTAACGTTGGAAAATTAGTATTCAATCTTGGGGAAATTTCAGAAGATATTCTTAAAGATGGTAGAAAAATGTATGAGAATGGTCTGCCAGAACCAGGTTCGACACAGTCGACTATTCAAACACAATGGGGGCAAACCCCTACAACGCAGTCATTGATTTATGCGTTTGATACTAATGAAGGAAACAGAGCGGTTCAAGATGCAGGTTTTGATGGGCTTACGAATGATCAAGAAGCAATAAAGTTTCCTGCTTATGCGAGTTATGCCGATCCTTCGGGTGATGATTATGAATTTTATTTAAACAGTACAGGTGATGTTATCAATAGATATCGAAATTATAATGGTTTCGAAGGCAATTCGCCTGTAAATGTAACAGATACTAATAGAGGTAATACTACTTTTCCTGATGTCGAAGATATCAATCGTGACAATACCATGAACACGATTAATGCTTACTTTAAGTTTGATGTGCCAATTTTAGCTTATCCAAATACACAGGATGGAGTAACAATTGGTCAAAACTTTGTGGCCGATACGAGAATTGATGATAACGTTCAGCTTCCAAATGGTCAAACGGGTAAAGTACGTTGGATTTTATATAAAATTCCAATTCAAGACATTGCCAATGCAGAGAAAATTGGAAACATTGAAGATTTACGTTCCATTCGTTTCATCAGAATGTATATGACTGGCTTTAAAGAACAAGTTACGTTGCGTTTTGGAGCTTTAGATTTAGTTCGTGGAGAATGGAGACGTTATGTAAATTCACTTGATTTCAACGATCCAAATGTTGAAGATGATAATACTGGTTTTGATGTTGTAGCAGTTAACATTCAAGAAAATAATAATAGAACGCCAATTCGTTATGTGACACCTCCAGGGGTTGAGAGAGAGCAATTGTATAACAACAATACAGTTATTAATCAAAATGAGCAATCGTTGTCACTTCGTGTATACGATAAGTTAGGTGGTTATGTTAATGGTTTGGAGCCTAATGATTCTAGAGCAGTTTTCAAAAATGTGAATGTGGATATGCGTCAGTTTAAAAAGCTGAGAATGTTTTTACATGCTGAAGCATTGCCAATGCCAGAATCGCAGCCATTAGGAGATGATCAGTTGGTGGCTTTTATTCGATTTGGTAACGACTTTTCAGAGAACTTCTATCAAGTTGAAATGCCATTAAAGATTACTCCTCAAACAGCAACTACGCCTGAGGAAATTTGGCCGTCTGAAAATGAGATTGAATTACAATTGTCACATTTAACAGCTTTAAAAATATTAGCGTTAAATAACAACCCTGATCTTATTCAGGATGCAAATGGTATTCGCTATATTGAAGAAGAGAATGCATTAATTGGTTCTTCTTCGGATAGGTTAACTTTGGGGATTAAGGGTAATCCAAACTTTGGTTTGGTTCGTACGTTAATGATTGGATTGAAAAACCGTTCGGGACAAATTGTTCGTGGAGAAGTTTGGTTCAATGAGTTGCGTATGTCTGAGATGGACAACAAAGGCGGATATGCTGCAGTGGGTAATTTAGATGCAAATGTTGCCGATTTTGCAAATGTGAGTGCGACAACTAGAGTGAGTACAATTGGTTTTGGAGGAATAGAAGAAGGGCCTAATGAAAGAAGTAGAGAGGATGTATTCCAATATGATTTTGTGACGAATGTTAATTTAGGACAATTATTACCAAAAAAATGGGGGATTAAAGTGCCATTTAATTACGGTGTAGGTGAAGCTACAATTACACCTAAGTTTGATCCATTCTATCAAGACATTGAATTGAATCAATTGCTTGATATTACAGAAGATGCAGCTGAGAAGGACAATATAAAAAATAGAGCGATTGATTATACCAAGCGAACTAGTTTGAATTTTATTGGTGTTAAAAAGGATAGGGCTCCAGAGCAAAAGCAACATTTCTATGATGTAGAAAATTTAACGTTGGCATATTCTTTCAACGAGATGGAGCATCATGATTATGAGATAAAAGATTTAGTAGATCAACAACAACGTTCTTCGGTAGATTATGCTTATAGTTTTAAACCGAAAAGTGTTGAGCCTTTTAAAAACTCAAAATCGCTTAAAAAGAGTGGTTACTATAAAATGCTAACCGATTTCAATTTTAATTTCTTACCAACAAATGTGTCTTTTAGTTCTAATATTATAAGACAATTTAACCGTCAGGAATTTCGTTTAGTTGATGTTCAGGGTGTTGGGATTGATCCTTTTTACAGAAGAAATTATTTTTTTAATTATCAATACGGTTTCAATTATAACCTTACCAAGGCATTGCGAGTAAATTATACTGCATCGAGCAACAATATAGTTAGAAATTATCTTGATGATCAAAATGTTCCAATTGATGGTTTGAATATTTGGGATGGATACTGGGATACTGGTGAAGCGAATCAACATAACCAACAGTTGGTTGTTAACTATGACCTGCCTTTGAATAAAATTCCAGTATTAAGTTTCTTGAAATCAACCTATAGTTATACAGGTGATTATAATTGGCAACGTTCATCAGATGCTTTTTCAACTATAATTGATAATGGGATTCCATATCAATTAGGAAATACGGTTCAAAATGCAAATTCGCATGTGTTGGTTACCAATATGAATATGGATTTGTTTTATAAATATATTGGGCTTACTGGTAAGAAGAAAAAGAAAGCAAGTAATAAAAATACACCTAAACCAGTTGCGCCTGTGCCAGGTCAAAAAATTACAGCTACTAAAGATGTTTCTGGAAAAGATGGGGATGTTTTTGTAGATGGTTTAATTGGAGTCTTGACAAGTGTGAAAAATATTCAGGTTAAATACGATGAGCGAAACGGTACAGTTTTACCAGGTTACTTACCAGGTTTAGGTTTCTTTGGGTCTTCAAAACCAACTTTAGGATTCGTTTTTGGTAGTCAATCAGATGTGCGTTATGAAGCGGCTAAAAACGGCTGGTTGACAAATTATCCAGAATTCAACCAGAATTATACGGAGATTGAAACCAAGCAATTGAATTTTACGGCTCAGATGGAAGTTTTTCCAGATTTTAAAATCGACTTGACTGCAGAACGTATGTTGACAACCAATTACTCAGAACAGTATGATGTTTTTGATGGACAATATAATTCTCGTTCACCATATGAGTTTGGTAACTTTAATATTTCAACAATTTTAATTAAAACAGCTTTTAGCCAGAGTGATGAAAATGTATCAGCTGCTTTTGATGAATTTAGAACTAATAGATTAGTGATTGCAGATCGTTTGGCAGCAGCTTATTATGGAAATTCAACTTATCTTCGTGATGCGGAAGGGTATCCGGTTGGTTTTGGTAAAAACAGCCAGCAGGTTTTATTGCCATCATTTATAGCGGCATATTCTGGTCAAGATGCATCAAAAGTTTCTACTGGAGTTTTCAGAAATACTCCACTTCCAAACTGGAATGTCAAGTATACGGGATTAATGCGTTACAAATGGTTCAAAGATCGTTTTAAGCGTTTTTCTTTGCAACATGGTTATAGATCTAATTATAATATCAATGCTTTTAGAACTAATTTGAATACAGAACCAATCGATGCTAATGGTAATTTCTATGCCAATACGATTATTTCAAACATCAATTTAGCTGAACAGTTTAATCCGTTGATGCGTGTTGACTTTGAGATGAAAAATTCAATTCGCTTATTAGCAGAAATGAAAAAAGATCGAACATTGAACATGAGTTTTGATAACAATTTATTGACGGAGGTGAGTGGTAATGAGTATACTTTAGGATTGGGATACCGCATAAAAGATGTGATTATCAATTCATCATTAGCAGATAATCCTTCTGGTGTAATTAAGAGTGATGTCAATTTAAAAGCCGATTTTACATTGCGTAAAAACAATACAATTGTACGTTATTTGGATTATAATAATAATGAATTGGCAGGCGGTCAAGATATGTGGTCGGTTAAATTTACTGCTGATTATTCGTTTAGTAAAAACTTAACGGCTATTTTATATTATGATCACCAGTTCTCGCAAGCTGTAATTTCAACTTCGTTCCCGATAACTAATATTAGAGCAGGATTTACACTGCGTTATAATTTTGGAAATTAAAATAACAAAGTCTGCATGCATGCAGACTTTGTTATTTTTAAAAAATAACAAAAAAGAATTTTTGGATTTAAATTAATACAACTACATTTGTTGCATCAAATTAATATAAGAAATATTATGAATATTCCAACTAATTTAAAGTATACAAAAGACCACGAGTGGGTTTCAATTGAAGGTGATGTTGCAACAGTAGGTATTACTGATTTTGCTCAAAAAGAATTAGGTGATATTGTTTATGTAGAGGTTGAAACTTTAGATCAAACTTTAGATAAAGATGAAGTTTTTGGAACAGTAGAGGCAGTAAAAACAGTTTCTGATTTGTTTTTGCCTTTATCTGGAGAAATTATCGAATTCAATGAGGAGTTAGAAACAACACCTGAGAGTGTAAATTCTGATGCTTATGGAAGTGGATGGATGATTAAAGTTAAGATCTCAAATCCGGCTGAAGTTGAAGAGTTGTTGTCAAGTGAAGACTACGCAGCACTTATTGGAGCGTAAGTATTTTTTAATAGCAATTATTTGGACGTTGTCCATAACAGCTTTAAGTTTGATAAGTTTAGAGGGTAGAACACCTTCGTTGGCTTTTAAGAATACCGATAAAGTAGTACATGCATTGTTCTATTTTTTCTTTACTTTTTTTTGGTCAAGAGCTTGTAAAAACAAAAAAGTAATCTTAATTATGCTTTTAGCAGTTCTTTATGGCATAGTTATTGAGGTTTTACAGACGACGATTACAGCAACTAGAGAAGCTGATTTTTATGATGTATTGGCAAATTCTTTAGGGGCTTTTTTAGCAATGTTGGTTTTAAAGGTGATAAATAAAAATCTTTAAAAACTTTTAAAAAAATCTATTAATAACTATATTAGCACCTCAAAATTAAAATTATGGAACTAAAGAAAAATCCTAATGTAGATCCAAAGCGAAATAGTGCACTTTATTTTCAGATTGGTTTAGTGGCAATTTTGTTATTGTCATATTTGGGTATAGAGTTAAAATCGGAAGATCCAAGAGAAGAAATTTCTACTGAATTTGTAACGGATAATTTGTTGGCTGATGATGAAGAGGCAATTATTACAATGCCACCAGTTCAGCAATTACCACCACCACCACCACCAGCTCCAGAAGTTATTGAAGTGGTGAAGGATGAAATAAAATTAGAAGAGAAAAAAATCGAAACTACTGAAGTAGAAGAAAACAAACCTGTTGTGGTTGTTAAAGCTTCCGAAGTAGGAGGTAGTGGGGATTTAGATGATATTCCAGATGAATTGCCATTCGCAGTTATCGAAGATATTCCTGTGTTTCCAGGATGTGAAGGAGTGGCTAAAACAAAACGTTTAGATTGTTTTAACGAAAAGATGGCAGCTCACATCAAGAAACATTTTAGATATCCAGAGCGAGCTGCTGAAGATAACATTCAGGGTAGAGTTTCTGTTCAGTTCGTTATCGATAAACAAGGTAATGTAACTAACATTCAGATGAGAGGTCCTAAAGGTGGTGAGCTATTAGAGGCAGAAGCAGAAAGAATCGTTTCTAAGTTGCCACAATTTACACCAGGTAAGCAAAGAGGAAAACCAGTAAAGGTTAAATATGGTTTGCCAATTACATTTAGATTACAATAAAAATAATATAAAAAATCCCAATCATTTGATTGGGATTTTTTTTGCTTTTATATTAAGTTAATGTTTTAGTTTAGTTGATTGGTTTTCACTATATTAGAGCATTATGAAAACCGGAATGGATTTTGATAAGAAAGCAAAAAATAGTTTTATTTATTTTCAGCTTGGTCTTGTCTTTACAATGTTGTTTTGCTATTTGGCTTTAGAGTATAAGTCAAAAGTAGTGCCAATAGTATTGCCATTATATAAAGGTCCTGTTTTTATCGATGAACCTTATATTTATAATCCAATAATTGAGATACCTGAAGAGGTTAAAATTGATGTTTCTGCTGTAACTTCAGTTGCAGCTCCTGCTGTTAAAGCTTCTTCAGATGTTGTAGAAATTAAAATTGAGCAAAATGAAATAGAATTGCCTAAAACGGATATTCCGACTCAAGATAATGTAGGTCAAGAAGTAGGTGTAGGTGATAAAGATTCTCAAGGTTTACCTGGTGGAGTTCAAAATGGTGTTGCCAATAACGGTGTTGTTTCGGGTAATTCTGATGTGCATAATATTTTTGCTGTAGAGCAATTGCCTATGTTTAAGGCCTGTAAAGGTCTGGTTAAGTCGGCACAAAAAGCATGTTTTGATAAAGAATTAAAGCGTGCGATTTCGCGTTATCTCGTTTATCCAGAAGATGATTTTGAAAATGGAAGAGAAGGAGCGGTTATGGTTGAGTTTGTTATTGATGAAAATGGAGATGTTGTTAATGTGAGGACTGTTGGGAATAGAAAGGCTACGCCTGAAATGCAAATGGCTGCTGAGAAAGCGGTAAGTCGAATTCCTAAATTAATTCCTGCCCGTCAAGGTAACAGAAATGTTAAGGTAAAATATGTTTTACCAATTACTTTTCGAAACGAATAGATTTTTAAAATTTTGTTTTTGGCATGTGTATTGTATTGGTTTAATTGTTAAAAAAGTATTAATAATTAAATCAGGATTCTATGAGAGCTAAAGTGAATTTTAAAAAGCGTACAAAAAATAGTTTAATCTATTTTCAGTTGGGACTTATTGCGACTATGGTTGTAGTGTTGTTTGTATTAGAATTTCAATTTTTAAATGTTAATAGAGCAAAGGCTGTTTATGATGTGTCTTTGCATACTGAGGATGTGTTTGTTTATAATCCTGTAGTGCTTAGACCTGACGTGGCAAAACCTGTGGTTGCTAAACCGTCGGTTAAATTGCCTAAAATTGTTGATAGGATTGAGGTTAAGGAGAATGATGAAATAATTGCAGAGGAAGAGAAATTAGCTAATGAAAATCCTTCTGAAGTAAATAATGCAGTTGAAGAAACAACGACTGAAGTTCCTTCTGAGACTGGGATTTCTGGTAAAATTGAGGAGCCTACTATTATTTCTGTAGAACAATTGCCGATGTTTAAAGCTTGCAAAGGTTTAAGTCGTGCAGAGCAAAAGGCTTGTTTTGATGCTGAGTTGGCAAAAGTAGTTTCACGTCATTTGGTTTATCCAGAATCTGATTATGAAAATGGGAAGCAAGGCATAGCTTTAGTGGAATTCACTATTGATGAAAATGGGAAAGTTGTTAATGTGAAGTCTCTTGATAATAAAAGAGCTACTCCGGAAATGCAAAAGGCTGCGGAAAAAGCAATTAAGAGGATTCCACAGTTAATCCCTGCTAAACAAGGTGGTAATAATGTGAAAATTAAATACTCTTTACCAATTCGTTTTAAATTGCAATAAAAAGAAATAAGTCAATAAAAAAATCCCATATCGATGGGATTTTTTTATTTTTACCCTGCATTAATTTTTTTAGTATGAATGTTAGATGCTATTTAGATTCCACTTATTTGAAGACCGCTTTGCAGGCTGGTATTTCTGATATGGACAATATAAACATAGTAGAGTATTGTGTTCGTGAGGCAATTGAGGAACAATTTAAGTTGGTTATGATACGACCTGAATTTGTTGCAATTGCAAAAGAAATAATAATGCAATCCAATTCGAGGGTTTTAGTAGGAACGGTAATAGATTTTCCAAGTGGTGATCATTCTTTAAATTTTAAATTGCAAGAAGCACAATCTGCGATTGCAGCTGGTGCTGATGAATTGGATTTTGTAATAGACTACAAATCTTTTTTGAAAGGCGATTTGAATATAGTTAAGCAACAAGTTTTAGAATGTAGTCGTTTGGTGTTGCAAAATAATAGAACTATAAAATGGATTATTGAGGTGGCTGCGTTAAATGCAACTCAAATAATTCAAATTACTACACTTATCAAGAATGTGATAATCGCTAATTTTAAAGAAGATGTTTACGATAGTGTTTTTGTAAAATCCTCTACAGGTTTTTTTACTAAAAATGACGGTTCTATAGGAGTGGCGACTATAGATGATATCAAATTAATATTGGAAAATGCTTTTCCATTGCCTGTTAAGGCTGCGGGAGGAGTTCGTTCTTATGAAGACGTTGTAACTCTTTTGGTGTTAGGTGTAAAAAGAATCGGAACTTCGGTTGCTAAAGCTATTGCAGATGCAGCGCCAACAAATACAGATTATTGAATTTAGAATATGAAAAAAATACTACTCGGATTACTTTTTACATTTCACTTTTTTTTAGTTCATGGCCAAAATCCGTCTTTTGAACAAATGCCTGTTTTTCCGGAATGTGATTCGCTTGTAAGTACAAAACAAGAAGAGTGTTTTTATAATACACTTCAAAATTATATTTATGATAATTTTAAAGTGCCTAGTGAAGTTTCGGAAAGTAAGTATAGAGGTAGTGTAATTGCGTTGTTTGAGGTGGATACTTTGGGTGTTTTTAAAGTGTTGCATGTTGACGCTGTTTCAGAAAATTTAAAAACAGAAACAAAATTGGTTTTTGGTAAGTTGCCTAAAGTTAAACCTGCAACTTATTCTGGCAGGAAAACATATTCCAAGTATACCGTCAAGATTGCTATTCCATTAGTTCAACCTGATGCTTTAGTTGAAGATGAAGTATTAAATGAGCAAGATAGAACTAATAGTGTTTTAATTGATAATTCAAGAGAACTTTCGGAGTTTGATGACGTTGCTAAATCTTATAAAAAGTTTGACAATCCTCAATTTAAAAGTGATTTGAATTTGGCTTTTTCACATGCTAATTATGCGTATTTTGATGCTTTGATGAATCAAGTGGGTACAAATAATCATACAGCGGCTAAACCATACTCTTATGCTGATGTTCAAAAATATTACGATTTTGAAGCGGTAAGCCAATCATTGATGAAAAATAAGGAAACTTGGTTGGGTAGGAAATTTTGGAATGAGAATTTTGTAGCCATTCAAGGAGAAGATTATTGGTTTACGTTGGATCCTATTTTGGATTTGAGATTGGGTAAGGATTTTGACAGTCAAATTTCTAATACGTTTGTGAATACAAGAGGGATTCAATTTCAGGGAGGATTAGGTAATCAAATTACATTTTCAACTTCTGTTTATGAAAGTCAAGGGCGTTTTGCAGATTATTATAATGCTTATGCGGAAACATTGGCACCATCAGGAGGAAATCCTGCCATTATTCCAGGAGTTGGTATTGCAAAGCGATTCAAAGAGGATGCGTATGATTTTCCTATGGCTGAGGCGAATTTAAAGTTTACGCCGAGTAAATTTTTTGATTTAAATTTAGGGTATGGGAGAAACTTTATTGGAGATGGTTATCGTTCGTTATTGCAAAGTGATGCGGTAAGTCCATATCCATATTTCAAAATCAATACTACTTTTTGGAAAATAAAGTATACCAACACTTATATGTGGTTAAAAGATGTACGTCCTGAAGTGACTGTTGACGGTACTTATGCGACGAAATATATGGCAAGTCATTATTTAAGTTATAATGTTTCGAAACGTTTGAATATAGGATTATTTGAAAATGTAGTTTGGGCTAATACAAACGATAGAGGCTTTGATGTGAATTTTGTTAATCCGATAATTTTTTACCGAGCTGTTGAATTTTCTTCTTCTTCTAAGAGTGGTAATGCGGTATTGGGAGCTACGGCGAAATACAAGTTGAACAATCAATTGAATTTTTATTCGCAATTTTTGTTGGATGAGTTTGCTGTTGGTGATGTTAAAGCGGGTAACAAAAGTTGGCGAAATAAGTTTGGTTATCAAATAGGGGCTAAGTATTATGATGCTTTTAAGCTTAAAAATTTAACACTGCAATTGGAATACAATCATGTAAGGCCTTATGTGTATTCGCATAGCCAACCATTGACCAACTATGCGCATAATAATATTAGTATGGGGCACGCATGGGGAGGAAATTTTAAAGAACTTGTTGGGATTGCTCGATATTTTAAAGGACGCTACTTTGGGGAAGTTAAGTTGACTTATGGACAGCGTGGTTTTGATTTTAATAATGGCATTGATAATTTTAATTACGGAGGTAACATCTTTTTGAGTTACGATGATAATCGTCCATATGATACAGGAGTTGTTGTGGGGCAAGGTAATAAGACGTCAGTATTTATGACTGATTTACAACTGGGTTATTTGGTAAATCCAGCTTCAAATTTAAAAGTTTTCGGTAGTTTCTTCTACCGTAATTTTGATCCACAAGCGGAAACGGTATCTGCTTTTAAGAATAATACTACTTGGCTTTCTGTTGGGATAAGAAGTGATTTGTTTAATTGGTATTTCGATTATTAATAGTTTTTCGTTTTTTTCTTTAAAAATAGCGGCGAAAATCAAAAATCTTCTTTGTATCTTTGCGCCCAATAAAAACAAGGATTTAGTCAATTTTGGATTCACAAAATCAACCCATATCAGCTCCAACATTATTTTCAAGTTTTGCGGCTATTACAAAGGCACGCTTGGCAATTAGTGTTGTATTTTCAACCATTGCAGGTTATGTTTTGGGTGTTGATTCATGGGGGAGTGATAACCTTGTTGTTTTGCTTCTTTTAGCAATTGGAGGTTATTGCATGGTGGGTGCTTCTAATGTTTTTAATCAAGTTTTAGAAAAAGATTTGGATGCTTTGATGGATCGTACCAAATCACGTCCCCTTCCTGCGGGTCTTATCTCAAAAAATAATGCTTTAATTTTAGGTTTTATACTTACGATATTAGGATTGGTGATTTTATATGCTGTAAATCCTAAGACGGCCATGTTTGGTGCTATTTCTATTTTTATGTATGTGTGTTTGTATACGCCTTTAAAAACAGTTACACCATTATCGGTTTTTGTTGGAGCATTTCCCGGGGCAATACCATATATGTTAGGTTGGGTAGCGGCTACTGGGAATTTCGGAATTGAAGCAGGAACATTGTTTATTATTCAGTTTTTTTGGCAATTTCCTCATTTTTGGGCTATTGGATGGTTTTTGTATGATGATTATAAGAAAGCTGGTTTTTTTATGTTGCCAACAGGTCAGCGTGATAAGAAAACAGCGTTGCAAACCATATTATATACCGTTTGGATGATGTTAGCTTCTCTGATTCCAGCTTTAGGTATGACGGGTAAATTGTATTTGACAAAGATTTCAGCAGCATTAGTTGTATTGTTAGGGTGTTGGATGTTGTTTTACGCAGTGAAATTATATAAAGAAATGGATGCTAAAGCTGCTAGGAAGCTAATGATAGTAAGTGTTTCTTATATTTCTCTTTTACAAATTATATTTATTTTAGATAAATTTTTAAGATAAGACTATGGAACAAAAAATGACGATTGAAGAGCACGAAAGCCGTAAAGGGCGTGCTTATAAGATGATGTTGGTATTTGGAATGATCAGTATACTTATGATCTTTGCTGGATTGACAAGTGCTTATGTTGTAAGTAAATCAAGACCAGATTGGTTGAGTGATTTTGTATTGCCAAGTGCTTTTTTATTTAGTACCTTAGCGATGATTATGAGTAGTGCAACATTTTATATGGCATTACGTTCAGTAAGAAACAATAATAGAAGTATGGCAACAGTTATGTTGTGGGTGACTTTGGTGTTGGGTGCTTTATTTGTTGTTTTGCAGTTTAAAGGATTTGGACAAGTAATTGCAAATGGATATTTCTTTACAGGTAGTGAGAGTAATGTGACGACTTCGTTTTTATATATTGTCGTTTTGGTACATTTATTACACTTGTTAGGAGGGTTTATTTCGCTTTTGGTTGTAATTTATAATCATTATAAACAAAAATACAATTCAGTTCAAACCCTTGGTATTGAACTAAGTGCAATGTATTGGCACTTTATGGATTTTATTTGGGTATATTTGTTTTTATTTTTCTATTTTTTCAAATAGAAAAAAAGTAATAAATTTGGGAACTTTTTAACAATTAAATTTTTATGGGAGCGACAGTTACTACACATGACGATCACGCTTTATTAGATGGAGGACCAGGACCATTAGGTGCAACTTATGGTAAAATGATGATGTGGTATTTCATTTTATCAGATGCCTTGACATTTTCTGGGTTTCTTGCGGCATACGGTTTTTCAAGATTTAAATTTATCGAAACTTGGCCTATTGCAGACGAAGTTTTTACACACTTTCCTTTTTTACATGGTGTTGATGCGCCTATGTATTATGTAGCGTTAATGACTTTTATTCTGATTTTTTCTTCTGTAACTATGGTTTTGGCTGTTGATGCTGGTCATCAAATGAAGAAAAGTGCAGTAGCTTTTTATATGTTTTTAACCATTATTGGTGGTTTTATTTTCCTTGGTTCACAAGCTTGGGAGTGGAAAAACTTTATTAAAGGTGAATTTGGTGCTTTAGAAACAACAGGAGGTTCAATGCTTCAGTTTGTGGATAAAGAAGGTAAGAGAGTTGCATTAGCAGATTTTGCAAAAGTTTTACCTGAAGAAAGAGAACATTTGTCAAGAGACAAAGGAGTTTGGTTTATGTCGGAATCTTCTTTACCATCGTTTTCTGTGAATGAAGTGGTTGAAGGGTTTAAAGCGAATCCAGATATTTTAATCCGTTCTGAATTTATTAAAGATAAGCAAAAAGTTGTTTTGTCTAGAGAAGAATCTTTAAAACGTATTGAAGAAGCTAAATATGTAGTAGAAGGGGCAAACTTAGTTCGAAATGAATACGGTCATAAATTGTTTGGAAATTTCTTCTTCTTTATTACAGGTTTCCACGGATTCCACGTATTTTCAGGAGTATTAATTAACATAATCATTTTCTTTAATGTATTGTTAGGTACTTATGAGAAGAGAAAGAGTTATGAAATGGTTGAAAAAGTAGGATTGTATTGGCACTTTGTAGATTTAGTATGGGTGTTTGTATTTACATTCTTCTACTTAGTATAATTAATAAAAGTATAGTATCATGGCACACGCACACGAATCAAATACAAAAAGAATTTGGGTTGTTTTTGGAATCCTATCTGTAATCACAACAGTTGAAGTAGCTTTAGGTATTGTGAAACCAGACTCTTTATTCAGAGTTCATTTTTTAAGTACTAGTTTATTGAACTGGATTTTCATTATTCTTACATTAGTTAAGGCTTATTACATTATGTGGGCTTTTATGCACTTAGAAGGTGAAAAAGGAGGTTTTAGATGGTCAATTGTAGGTCCATTAGTATTTTTGATTTTGTATTTATGTTTTATAGTTCTTGTTGAAGGAGATTATGTTTTTGAAGTTTTCAAAACAGGACATTTAAAATGGATATTTTAACATCAGCTTATATATAATTAATCCCGCTTTTAGCGGGATTTTTTTTATTTTTGCACCATTAATTTTTATCTGATGAAAAATAAAGTTGTTTTGATCTTGTTATTGGTTTTTCCGATTGTAACCTATCTCATATTTGCATCGGCGAAACATAATGCAATGTTTTTGCCTTATATTTCCAAAGCGAATCAAGAGTTGCCTCAAGATTGGAAGTCATTGTCGGGTGATACAGTTAAATTACAAGACAAAATTACTATTCTTGGATTTTTAGGTTCAGATGTAGAAAAGGCAAAAGGAGGAATGTTTAACTTGAATCAGAAGATTTATAATAAATACTTCGGGTTTAAAGATTTCCAAATGGTTATGGTGGTTTGTGATGGACAGCAAGATGCAATTGCTGAAGTGATGAAAAAAATGGAACCTCTTTCTAAAGATTTAAGTGGTTGGAAGTTTGTTTTCGCATCTCCTGAAGCTATTCAGGACTATTACAAAACCTTTCACTTGGTAGGTAATTTGGATAAGCAAACTGCTACACCTTCCGTTATTATTTTAGATAAAGAAATCAATCATAGAGGTCGTAAGGGTAAAAATAAAGCAGGTATTGAAGAGTATATGGAAAGCTATAATACAATTTCTGCAGCTGCTTTACACAATGATATGTCTGATGATGTGAAAATCATTTTAAGAGAATATCGTTTGGCTTTAAAAAAGAACAATAAGCGTAAAGACGAGTTTAGAGATAAAATTACAAATGAAGTAGAACAAACTGTTACAGACTAAAGTAATAATTAGATGAAGAGTAAATCATTTATAGGGGTATCATTCATAGTACTTATTTTTGGAATTTTGGTAATTCCTAAAATTATTGATCGTTTATCGCATGGAGGAGTTTTGGATGGAAATCGTTTGAATAAAATTTCGGGTAAAGAATCTGATTTATTTGAAATAGGTTCAGCACCAAGTTTTGAGTTAATAAATCAAGATAGTGTAAAGGTTACAGATAAAGACTATTTAGGGAAAGTACATGTAATAGAATTTTTCTTTTCGACTTGTCCTACGATATGTCCTAAAATGAATCAGAATATGTTGATTTTAGAGAAAGAATTCCAATCACATGATGATTTTGGTATTGTATCTATAACAATTAATCCGGAGTTTGATTCTCCTAAAGTGCTTAAACAACATGCGGAATTTTTAGGTGTTACGCATAAAAACTGGAGTTTTTTGACAGGGGATAAATCATATATATTTTCACTAGCCAATAAAGGATTTAATATGTATGCCGGAGAAAATGGACAAGTCAATGGAGGCTTCGAGCATTCTGGTTTGTTTGCTTTAGTTGATAAAAAAGGGAATATTCGTTGTCGTAAAGACGATTTTGGTAACCCAATTTTGTATTATGACGGACTTGAAGAATCGGGTATTTTAGCATTAAAAGAAGATATTAAAAAATTATTACAAGAATAAGATGGAGAATAATATTGAAACCAAGTATAATAAATTAATAACGGTATTATCTGTTGTAATTCCCTTGGCGGTTGCAGCTTTATTTGGAGTTAGTTTCAAGCGTTTGGGTATAGATGTTGCCCCTTTTTATTTTTTACCGCCAATTTATGCAACAATGAATGGAATGACAGCTGTTTTTCTAGTTGTTGCAATTATTGCAATAAAAAGAGGGAATCGTAATTTGCATGAAATATTAATGAAGTCGGCAATTGGTTGTTCCGTTGCTTTTTTATTGATGTATGTGGCCTATCATATGTCGGCTGATGCTACAGCTTATTTAGGTGACTATAAATTGTTATACTACTTTATTTTAATTACTCACATAGTTTTGTCAATTGCTATTATTCCTTTGGTTTTAATTACGTATGTAAAGGCACTTGCTACTCGTTTTGACAAACACAAAAGGATTGGAAAAATAACGTTTCCAATTTGGTTATACGTGGCGGTTACAGGAGTAATAGTTTATTTGATGATTTCTCCTTATTATGGTTACTAATACAATCTATATTTTGTTGGACAAGTTGAAAACTAAAGCTTTTTTAGCTGTGGTTTTTTTCTTGTCTACATTCTTTTCGCAAGCACAGTGCGCGATGTGTCGTGCAGCACTTGAAAGTGAAGAGGGAGGAGTGAAGGCAGAAGCTATAAACGATGGGATTGTTTACTTGATGGTAATACCATATATTTTAGTTGGAGCTGCAGGTTATGCAATTTATCGTATAAAATACGCTAAGAAAGAAACTTTGGAGGTTTAATCCATACCATCTATCGCTATTTTGATTTTTCCGGAAGTGCTTAAAAATGCAATGATGGCATTATCGTTTAATTCAATTTTTTCAAACTCAAACTGATTCATATTACCCTTTATATATACTCCTTTTACAGGGGAATAATTGTTTAAATAGTATTCCATGTTTTTCTTAGCATTTTCTAAATTTTCTGCTATTGAATAGCGACAAGATTCTTGAATTTTCTTTAAAATGGTTCCTTGAGCAAACCAACTAGCTGATTTAATTAGTACATTTTTGGTGTCTAATACATAGTCTAATTGATCGAAGAAAATCTCTTTGGTTATTGTGTTGTAACTTGGGTAGCCGGATAAGTAAATGGCTCCTGTTATTGAACCAGAGACATCAAGTGCAACAATTACTTTATTGTCTTTTTGCCAAATGTTTACTTTTTCGATTTTTATTTTTTTACCACCTGAACCAAATTCCATACCTTTAAAGTTTGTGGTAATAATTTTGGATGCACTTTTAAATGTTGAAATCGCAGCTATTGCAATGTTGCTGTTGTCAGGCATTTTGCTTACTGGTTTTAAGACAAGATCATCTCTTTGAAAAATGTTTTTGGGTTCTTGCCCCACAACGGTTTGAATGTTGCATTTGAGGCCCATTTGTAGTGCTATTTTTTGTTGTTCTAGCACAGCTTCGGTAACATATAGTTCTTTCGGAATTATCTTGAACCAAACGCTGTATTCTTTGTTTGCCTGGAAAGGAGTGCTTATCTTTTCGATAGCATCCATAACATGAGGTTTAAAGTCGCAATTTTTGTCAATGATAGTATCTATTTCTTTTGCTAGACGTGTTTTAAATAATGAAATAGTTGGGTTTACCAAATAGGTTATAGGTACGGTTTTTCCAGCAATTACAACGCTTGGACTTTCATTCCATTTTAATTCTGTAATGGAAGATGTGGTGGTAAGTTTCCAATTGGTTAAATGTGCCTTACTTTTAAGTGATACGACTCCATCCAGATAAAGTTCCTTGGTGTCATTTAAGCCTAAAAAATCAGTTCCATATTTGACTTTTAACCAAATTTTTAGCGGAATTTTAGAAATTATATTGCCTTCTTTTTCTGTAAGTGTAATGTTTTCAGTTTTCCAGATTTTCATTTCGGAATTGTCATCTTTCAATATCGAATCGTTGTAGATAAGTCCCTTTATGCTTTGGTTTAGTTGCTTTTCGATATCCTTTAACGTGATTTCAACGGGGAGTGCAACAAAGGAAGTTTTGGTTTTATATAGAATAGGACTGTTACTAGTCGCTTCAGGTTTTAGGGTTGCTATTTTTTGTGTTGTACTACAACTAGTGAAGAATAGAACAATCCCAAAAATTATTAAAATGATTAAAATCCACTTCATAAGTTTAAAATTTAAGTAAAAATAAAATTTTAAACATTAGTTGTAACAAAATCTTGCGTTTTTGGTCTTATAGTAAAAACATAAGTAAATTGTCACAAATGATAATCAGAAAAGTATTCTTTTTGCTATTTTTTTTGAGCCTTCAACTTTCGGCTCAAGATAAAAAATGGACCCTTCAAGAATGTGTTGATTATGCAGTGCAACATAATATTTCAATTCAGTCATCTGAACTGGATTTAAGTGTCTCTGAAGTTGAGAAACTGGAAGCAATAGGTGGTTTTTTACCAACCTTAAATGCGAATGCAAATTACAGTATCAATACTGGAGCAAATATTAACCCTGCAACCAATCAGTTCGAAAATCAAACGTTTAAATCGTTTTCAGCATCTGCCAATTCTAGTATTGCAATTTTTAGAGGTCTTGCAAATTGGAAAAACTTGCAACGTTCTAAAATGAATAAAATTGCGAATACTTATCGTTTGGATAAAATGAAAGATGATATTGCGCTTTCAGTTGCTAATTCGTATTTGCAAATAGTATTCAACAAGCAGCAATTGAAAGTATTGGAAAATCAAAATAGCATTACTAAAGAAAACATTCAGCGTACCAAAGAGTTAATTGCAGCAGGAGTTCTACCAGCAGGTGATATTTATGAATTAGAAGCCACTAATGCTGGTGAAGAACAGCAAATTATCGCAACACAGAATACTTTATTAATTTCTAAAATTTCACTTTGTCAAACCTTGATGCTTGAAAATTATAGCACTTTTGATATTGTTGACGAGGAAATGGATGTGCCAGAGACTTTTGGTTTGGAAAGTGAGACGCCGGAGAGTATTTTGGTAAAAGCTAAAGAGTCAGTATATGATTTAAAAGTAGCGCTTTCCAATGTAGAAGTTGCTAAAAAAGATGTTTCTATCTCGCGTTCGTCATATTTGCCTACCCTATCCGGATTTTTGGGTTATAATACCAGATGGTCGGAAAGTACACCTTTTAATTTTGCGGATCAGTTATCACTTTTTGATGGTACTGCAATTGGATTGCAGCTAAATGTGCCTATTTTAAATGGTTTCTCAACTCGTGGGCGCGTTCAAAGAGCAAAGATCAATCAGGAGAAAGCTGAAATACAATTATCGCAAGCAGAACTGGATTTAGAACGTAATGTATATCAAGCATACAATGATGTTATTAATGCACGCAAAACTTTTGAAGCGGCTCAAAAAACCGTTGAAGCTCGTCAACAAGCGTACAATTTTTCCAAAGAGCGTTATGATGTTGGATTGATGAATGCTTTCGATTTTTCTCAATCAACATTAGCTTTGCAAAACGCTCAGATTGATGCTTTGCGTAATAAATACGAGTACATTTTTAAGACTAAAATTTTAGAATTCTATTTCGGAATACCATTAATACAAAACAATTAATATACTATGTCTAAAAAAAATATTTATATAATTTCAGGAGCTGTAATTATTTTGATTGTAGCACTTATAGGGCTTAAAAAGGCTGGTGTTATTGGTAATAATGAGAATCAGAAAATAGTTGAAGTTAAAAAAGCTGAAACTATGAAAATTGTAGAAACGGTTTCTGCAACTGGTAAAATTCAACCCGAAATAGAAGTTAAAATTTCTTCGGAAGTTTCGGGAGAAATTATTGATTTGCCTATAAAAGAAGGGCAGCAAGTTAAAAAGGGCGATTTATTGGTACGCATCAATCCCGACATCTATGTTTCGGGAGTAAATAGAACGGCAGCAACTTTGTCAACTACTAAAGCGGGCTTAAATCAGGCAGAAGCTCAAGTGAAAGAAGCAAAAGCTAATTACGATAGAAATAAAGTACTTTTTGATAAAGGTATTATTTCAAAATCGGAGTGGGATAAAGTAGTTTCAAGTTATGAAGTTGCAATTGCGAGTAAACAATCGGCATATTACAACGTACAAAGTGCATCAGCTACTTTAACAGAAGCAAAAGACAATTTAGGTCGTACAACTATTTATGCGCCTGCTGATGGAACAATTTCTTTGCTTTCTGTTGAGTTAGGAGAACGTGTTTTGGGGACGCAACAAATGGCAGGTACTGAAATTTTACGCGTAGCCAACTTAAATAACATGGAAGTTGAAGTAGATGTTAACGAAAATGATATAGTGAAAGTAAGTATTGGAGACTCTGCAACTATTGAGGTTGATGCATATTTGAAAAAAGAATTCAAAGGTATTGTAACCAGTATATCAAATTCGGCTAGTACAGCTTTAACAGCGGATCAGGTGACTAATTTTAAAGTTAAGGTTCGAATTTTAAAAGAATCTTACATGGATTTATTAGAAGGGAAACCAGTAAACTATTCTCCATTCCGTCCAGGTATGACTGCAACTGTTGATATAATTACTAAGCGTAAAGAGAATATTATAGGTGTGCCTATTAGTGCAGTAGTCATTAAAGAAGATACTGTTTCGGCTAAAAAAGACATTTTGGTAGAATTGGAAGATGAAGAAAAGAAAAGTAAAGGAACTTACGCATTGGATCAAAAATTTGAATGTGTTTTTGTAAAAGAAGGTGGTATGGCAAAACTTCGTGTTGTTAAAACTGGTATTCAAGACGATACAAATATTGAAATTGTTTCTGGCTTGAAGAAAGGAGAGGAGATTATTACAGGGCCTTATACAATGGTTTCAAAAGAGTTGTCGTCAAATGATAAAGTGAAAGTAGAAGGTGATTCTAAGAATAAAAAATAGAGATTTATTTAGTTTTGGGAAGAAAGGGCACGGATTTTATTCGTGCTTTTTTGTTATAACCCTATCTTTAAACTTTGTATTTTTGCGTATTAATTTATAGGAAATGGGTTTTATTTTAAATATTGAGACAGCAACTAAGAACTGTTCTGTTGCTTTGGCAAGAGAAGGAGAAGTGATTGCAATAAAAGAAATTGCAGAAGAAAATTTTTCACATGCTGAAAAGCTTCACGTGTTTATAGTTGCTCTTTTAGAGGAAAATAAAATAACATTTCAAGATGTAGATGCTGTAGCTGTTAGTCAAGGACCTGGATCATATACTGGTTTAAGAATTGGAGTTTCTTCGGCAAAAGGATTATGTTATGCCTTAAATATACCATTAATTGCAGTCGATACATTAGAAGTATTAGCACGTAAAATTTCAATAGAAAATGGAGTTGTCATTCCTATGATTGATGCCAGACGTATGGAAGTCTATACAGCTATTTTTGATAAAGATTTTAATAAGATAAGGGCTATTCAAGCAGAAATTATAAATGAAGAATCGTACAATGATCTTAATGAAACGATTCATTTATTAGGTGATGGGGCATCAAAATTTAAAACAATTTTGACCGCAGATAACTTTGTATATCATGACGAAGCGGTTTTCCCTTCTGCGCAAGAAATGGGCGTTTTGTCTTTTAATAAGTACAAAAAAAGCGACTTTGTAGATGTCGCTTATTTTGAACCTTATTATTTGAAAGATTTTGTCTTGAATAAATAATTTTATTTTTGAATTTCAACTTGATGTGGATAAGGAATTTCAATACCTGCTGCATCAAGCGCTTGTTTTACATTTTCAGTTATTCCAAAATATACTTCCCAATAGTCCTCTGATTTAACCCATGGCCTAACAGCGAAATTAACAGAGCTATCAGCTAGTTCTAAAACATTCACAGATGGTGCTGGATCTTTTAAAACTTTAGGATTCAAAGTTAATACCTGTGTCAATACTTCTTTTGCATGTTTGATGTCGGTGTCATAACTAACGCCAAAAACTAAGTCAACGCGGCGTGTTCCTTGTGTTGAATAGTTAATGATAGTCCCATTTGATAAAGAACCGTTTGGAAGAATAATTTCTTTATTTGAAAGACCGATAAGTTTGGTTGTGAAAATTTCAATCTCTTTAACAACTCCAGTTTCGCCTTGTGCTTCAATCAAGTCGCCTATTTTGAATGGTTTAAAAAGCATAATTAATACTCCGCCAGCGAAATTACCTAACGAACCTTGTAATGCCATACCAACCGCCAAACCAGCCGCGGCTAATATAGCTGCAAAAGAAGTTGTTTCAACTCCAAGTTTTGCTAAAATAGCAATGATTAATAATATTTTAAGCGACCAATTTAATAGGTTAAGAAGAAATTTTTGAAGACTCTCTTCAACTTCTCTTTTTACCATTATTTTTTTCGCGGCGATTATTAACTTTTTAAAGAACCAGCTACCAATTAAGTAAATTGCAATTGCGCCTATTACACGTAAACCATAATCTGTTGCTAGTTCAATTCCTTTAGAGGTCCATTTTTCAATATCCATATTTTTGTTTTTTTAATTCATTACAAAGCTACTATTAATCTATAAAAATAAAAATTAGCTGAATTTTTTATAAAGTGTATAAGTGTTAAAAATTTATTAACGAGTTTCAAATCTGTGCGTTATGTTTTTATGTGTTACAGTTTGATAATATTGATAATATTGCGGTTTCTTTTATATAAACTTTTAGTAACACCGGGTTTACGATAACTTAAAAATAGAATTGTTTTTTTGTAAAACATTTTAAAATGAACATTCATGTAATCTGTATTTAGTTTTTTGTCAATGGATTCCTGAATTTAAACTGCCTTGGCCAGGCAGTTTTTTTTAATTGTATCTTTATGTTTGGTTAACATTAGCTTAACATAGTGTTTATTTCTTTGCACCGACAAAAAACTAAAAGAATAATACATGAACATTAAGTTAAAAGCAGCAGGGTTATTCTTGTTGTTTACCACTATGATCTTTTCTCAAGAAGGAGAGGTGAAAGCACCTAAATTTGGAAAAGGAATCTTCAATATTGTTGGTAAAGACAGTACTTGGAGTATGAAGATGGCGTTTCGTATGCAATTACTTTCTGCAGCGAATTGGGATGCTTCTAATGATCAAATCAATCATATACAGAACGGTACACACGGTTTTATGGTTCGTCGTTCTCGTATCAAATTGGATGGATTTGTTTATGATCCTCAGTTTGAGTATAAGGTTGAACTTGGTCTTTCAAACTCTGACATGTCTGGAACTTCGGTTTATACGGCAAATACTCCACGTTATATAATGGATGCTGTTGTAATGTGGAATTTTTATAAAAATCTTACATTATGGGCAGGTCAAACCAAATTGCCTGGAAATGTGGAACGTGTAATTTCTTCGGCTAACCTTCAGTTGGTAGATCGTTCGTTATTAAATGGGGTGTTTAATATCGATCGCGATATGGGAGTGCAATTGCGTCACCATTTTACATTAGGAACTAATTTTTTAATTCGAGAAAAAGTAGCTTTCTCTCAAGGAGAAGGGCGTAACGTTGTTACGGGGAACTTAGGAGGGAATATGTATACTGCTCGAATTGAAGTATTGCCTTTTGGATCTTTTACTAAAGATGGAGATTATTCAGGTTCGGATTTAGTAAGAGAACCAAAACCGAAATTGTCTCTTGCTTCTACCTATGATTTCAATAATAAAGCTGTAAGAACACGTTCAAATCAAGGGACTTATATGGTGAATGATATTGGGTATCACGAAACAGATATTACTACTTTATTTGTTGATGCGGTATTTAAGTATAAAGGGTTTTCATTTATGGGCGAATATGCAAATAGAGATGCTGATGATCCAATCGCAAAGAACTCAGATGGTACTTTAACAGGTGATATTGTTCAGATAGGGGACGCACTTAATCTACAAGGAGGGTATTTGTTTAAAAATAATTATGAAGTTGCTTTTAGATATACTAATTTAGAGCTCGATAAAAATATTATAAATAAAGGAATACAAGAACAATATACTTTAGGGTTGTCTAAGTTTATCGTTGGGCACAAATTAAAAGTTCAAACAGACGTGAGTTATTTGGCTGATACTTATAGATCAGACAAAGTAACGTGGCGTTTACAATTAGATGTACATTTTTAAAATCATAACATTAACTTAACGCAGGACTTGTTTAAAAGTAACAATTTTGCGCCGTTTTAAATAAATAAAAAGAATGGAACAGATTTATATCATTATGCTTGTTGCTTTGGCTGTTTTAGCAGCCATCGACTTAATGGTTGGAGTAAGTAACGATGCAGTAAATTTTTTGAACTCTGCAATAGGTTCTAAGGCAGTTTCTTTGCGTACTATATTGATAGTGGCTAGTTTAGGTGTTGCTGTTGGAGCAGTGTTTTCGAGTGGGATGATGGAAGTGGCGAGGAAAGGTATATTTGTACCGAGTGAGTTTTATTTCGATGAAATCATGATAATATTCATGGCGGTAATGATAACCGATATTTTATTATTAGATTTCTTTAACACGCTAGGGATGCCTACATCTACAACTGTTTCGGTAGTTTTTGAATTATTAGGTGCTGCTGTGGTAATGGCTGTTGTTAAAGTTGTGTCTAAAGGAGATGCATTGTCAACAGTTGTTAATTATATCAATACAGAAAAGGCAACTGAAATTATAGTTGGAATTCTACTTTCGGTAGTAATTTCATTTACTGTAGGAGCAATTGTACAATATTTCTCAAGAATGTTGTTAACCTTTAACTTTGAGAAAAAAGCGAAGTGGGTAGGAGCGTTATTTGGGGGATTTGCATTAGCTGCTATTACGTATTTCATTATTATCAAAGGATTAAAAGGTACCGCTTTAGAAAAGGCAGTTAAATCTTTTAAAGATCAAACAGCGTTGATTTTATTAATCAGTTTTGTTTTTTGGTCAATGGTTTCTTTTGTTATTGTTAAAGGATTAAAGAAAGACATTTATAAAATTATTATTATTGTTGGTACTTTTGCTTTAGCTTTAGCTTTTGCGGGTAATGACTTAGTTAACTTTATTGGTGTGCCTATTGCGGCATGGCAATCATACGAAGCATGGGTTGCTTCTGGGGCTCCAGCATCTGGATTTGCAATGTCCGTGTTAGCAGAAAAAGTCTCTACACCAACATTATTGTTGATTATTGCAGGAGGAATTATGGTGGCGACACTTTGGTTTTCTAAGAAGTCAATGAATGTTTTGGAAACAGAACAAAACTTATCACGTCAATCAGAAGGTTCTGAGAAATATTCTTCAAATGTTTTTTCTCGTTTGATTGTTAGAGGTGCAATGTATTTAGGACATGGTGTTAGCTTTTTAATGCCAAAACAATTACAAGAGAAAATTGATAAACGTTTTGAGGCGATAGAATACAAAGGAAAAAGAAGTGAGCAGCCAATGTTTGATATGGTTCGTGCTTCAGTTAACCTTGTTGTAGCTGCTGTTTTAATTTCGATTGCGACTTCTATGAAATTGCCTCTTTCAACTACTTATGTTACTTTCATGGTAGCGATGGGGTCTTCTTTTGCAGATAGAGCTTGGGACAGAGAAAGTGCAGTATATCGTATTGCAGGAGTTTTAAATGTAATTGGAGGGTGGTTCTTTACAGCTATTGCTGCGTTTATTGCATCAGCTTTGGTAGCGTATACCTTATATATAGGTGAAGTTTATGCATTCTTTGGTTTGATGATTTTAGTTGCGGTGTTGTTTTACAGAAGTAACCAACATCATAAAGTAAAAATGCAAGAGAAAGAAGAGATGAAAACGCTTAACCGTGAGGATATTGTTACAATTCACGAGGTAATTAACGAGAGTTCGGATCAAGTTGCGAAAATTGTTGGTAAAACAAACAAAATTTACAGCGAGATTGTTGCTGGATTAAGCTTGCAAGATTTACCTTCTTTAAAAGAGAACAGAAAATCTGTAAAGAAACTGGAGAAACAAGTTGATGAGTTGAAGAGTAATGTGTATTACTTTATCAAGAATTTAGATGAAACTTCAGTTGAGGCAAGTAAATTCTATATTTTGATCTTAGGTTATATTCAGGATATTGTACAATCGACAAGTTATATTGCACAAAACAGTTATTCTCATATTAATAACAATCACAAGCAATTAAAGTTTAACCAATTGCGTGAGTTAAAAACGATTGAGTTAGAAATTTCAATTTTGTTTAAAGATATTGAAGATATTTTTAATAGTAAGAAATTCGAGAATATCAACAAGGCGTTGATTGAGAAAACTAAAGTTTTACATACCATTTCAGATTTAGTTCAAGCGCAAATTACTCGCATTAGAACGACAGAGAACAGTCCAAAAAATAGTAAGTTGTATTTTGGGATCTTATTAGAAACAAATGATTTGATTAAAGCTACAATGAATTTGTTAGAAATGTTTCAAGAGTTTAATAAACACGTTGAAAGTAAGAAATAATACTATTGTTTAAAACAAAAAAGAGTGTCAAAATAATTGACACTCTTTTTTTTGTTGTATTTTTTAAAGATTAAGCGTTGATAGCTTCGACTTTTATTTCGTTGTCTTTTAACATGTCTTTTAACATGTTTTCGATGCCATTTTTAAGAGTGAATGTAGAAGAAGGGCATCCGCTACAAGCACCTTGTAGTATTACTTTAACGCGTTTTTCGTTTTCGTTATAAGAATCAAACATAATGTTTCCTCCATCACTTTGTACAGCTGGTTTTACATATTCTTCAAGGATGTTGATGATTTGTTGTGAAGTAACATCAAGTTTGTCAAAATATTCGTCTTGTTGCTTTTGGTGAGTTTCTGTTTTTACAATTAAAGATTCATCTACAACAGTGTTACCGTTTTCAATGAATTCTTTAATGAAAGTTCTAGTTTCTAATGTTACTTCATCCCATTCAGCAATATCAAATTTGGTAATCGAAATGTAATTTTCATCAATGAAAACTTCTTTTATAAAAGGGAATTTAAATAACTCTTTGGCTAAAGGTGAAGCTTGTGTTTGGTCAATATTTTTACATTCAATTAATGTTTTGGTTAAAAGTTTATTGCATACAAATTTTAATACAGCAGGATTTGGAGTGGTTTCTGCATAAACCGTTATTGGTTGTTTTTTATTTTGTTCTTCCAAGATTACTATTTCTTGACCTGAATTAATAAAATCTTCTATTTGTTTTGCAACCTCTTCTTGTACGTCTTCCCATTCTACAATTGAAAATTTCTCGATAGCAACAAAATTCCCAGACATATAGACCGTCTTAACAAATGGGAGGTAAAAAAGCTTTTTAGCTAACGGAGAATTCTTGGTTTCATCAATATTTTTGAATTCAAAATTTTGGTTTTTCGAAAAGAATTCATTTAACTCAAATTTAACAATTGAAGGGTTATTTGTGTTTTTTATTGTAATTTTAAGCATTTTATTATGTTTTGTGCAAATATACGAAACAAAGTTTGTTTTCGTTTATTATATTTGGAGTTAAAATTATCATAAAAACAACTATAAATTTACATAAATGATGAAAAAGATACTTCATTTTCTTTTTTTGATTGTGCCAGTAATTGCATTTTCGCAATTAATGACAAATCAGTCAATTTCGCCTCAACAATTGGTTGTTAATGAACTTGTGGGTTCTGGTGTTGTTATTTCGAACGTTAAGTTTAATAACAACGCAGTAGCTGCTTTAGTTCCTAATGAGCAAGCAGCTAAATTCACAAATGGTGCATCTACGCCAATGGGTATTGAAACAGGAGTTTTGTTAACAACAGGAAAAAGTCTTGTTGCGGAAATTGGTACTAATGCTTCTGGGACACCGCCTTTTACTCAAGGAGGAAGTAGGTCTTCAACTCCTACGACACCATATCAGAATGATCCAGATTTGGATATTCTTGTTACACAAACCGTAAGGAATTGTGCGGTTTTGGAGTTTGACTTTGTGCCAAACAGTAGTATTGTTAAGTTTGAGTATGTTTTTGCTTCGGAGGAATATCCTGAGTTTAGCTGCTCTTCATTTAATGATGTTTTTGGATTTTTCTTATCGGGTCCTGGTATAACCGGCCCTTATACGAATAATGCGAAAAATATTGCATTAATTCCTGGAACAACATTGCCAGTGTCAATTAGAAATGTTAACCCTGGAGCGTGTTCGCTACATCCTCAATATTACGTGAGTAACGATACTTTTATTGATCCCAATACAGGATTGTTAAATCCAAATACCATTCAGTATGATGGTATGACCACTACATTTATTGCAGAATCTAATGTGCAGTGTGGTCAAACGTATCATATTAAACTTGCAATTGCAAACGTTAGTGATAATGCTTTGGATTCTGGAGTGTTTTTAAAAGGAGGTAGTTTTGGTGTGCCTGAAGTTGATTTAGGTGATGATCGATTTTTTTGTTATAATGCGAACTGTGTAGATTTAATTCCATCATTTGATACTCCAATTGATCCTTCACTTGGACTTATTTATGAATGGTTTTTAGATGGTGTTTATCAAACCACTACTACAGTTCCTTTGTTGAATGTTTGTCAAAGTGGAATATGGGTAGTAAAGGTATTTTTTCCAGGGTGTACAAATCCATCTACTGAAGATACTGTCGAGGTAAATTTTGGAGCTTCTGTTCCTTGGAATCCACAACCCGATATAACATATTGTGGTACAACAACAAATCCTTTTGATTTAACGCAATATGAAGCAGCTATCGTTGCGCCAAATGATCCAACGTTGTATGATTTCGTGTATACAGATGCAAATGGATTTACTATAGCAGATCCAACTAGTTTTGTTTGGTCGGGTGATACTATGGTAGCAGTAGATGTTTCGTTGTCAGGTACGGTTTGTAGTAATTTTGATTTTCTTAATTTAATTGAAGATTGTCCACCGCCTTGTGAATTAGATTTGACATCTGCTGTTGGTACAGACAATCAAATTATTTGTTTGACTGATGCTATCGTAGATATTGTATATACAGCAGGAGGAGAAGCTACAGGAGTAACAGTTACAGGGTTGCCTTTAGGTTTAACAAGCGTTTTTAATCCTACAGATTTTACTTTAACAATTAGTGGTATACCTACAGAAGCAGGTACTTTTAATTATACAGTTACAACTTCAGGTTGTACGGCTGATATATCTCAGCAAGGAACAATAGTGGTTACAGCGGCTTTAAATGCAGGAACATTATCAGGTGTTCAAGCAATATGTGTTGGAGATGTTACGGGAATAACTTCAGATGGAGATGCTGGAGGAACTTGGAGTTCAAGTAATACAGCTATTGCAACAGTTGATACAGCAACAGGAATTGTTACAGGAGTTTCTGCTGGAACAGCAACTATTACATA